>DASRJE010000208.1:0-72596 GCA_035649635.1 Vicinamibacterales bacterium
TGCCCCAGAGGATGTTGTCGCTGCCCCAGAGGATGTTGTCGCTGCCCCAGAGGATGTTGTCGCTACCCCAGAGGATGTTGTCGCTACCCCAGAGGATGTTGTCGCTACCCCAGAGAATGTTGTCCGCACTGCCCCAGAGGATGTTGTCGCTGCCCCAGAGGATGTTGTCGCTGCCCCAGAGGATGTTTTCAGCACTGCCCCAGAGGATGTTCTCGCTGCCCCAAAGGATGTTGTCTGTGCTGCCCCATAGAATGTTTTCAGCACTGCCCCAAAGGATGTTGTCGTCGCTGCCCCAGAGGATGTTGTTTCCACTTCCCCATAGGATGTTTTTGCCCGTCGCGTCGAGGAAGACTGGTCCCGCCGCGAACAGCAGCTTGCTGGGGGATTGCACCTCACCTAGGATTGCTGGTGCCAATTGAGGCCGAGGCATGGACAACGCCGCGAGGGCGTTGAGACGGCCAGTTCCGCTTACCAGAAGGCCGTCGTTTGACCTCTCCGCGGAGAACTGGAGCAGGCCCCGTATTGAAAGTGGCGAAAGGCCGGATTGCCGATTTAGTACCAAGCCGACGGTGCCTGAAACGACGGCGGTTGCCATGCTCGTCCCGGATAACTGGAGTCGGTTACCCCCCTGCTGCGACACGACGAGCTCCGGATGCTCGCGAACAAGCGTTGATCCGGGTGCTGCGAGCCCTAAAATTTTGTTCCCTGGTGCCACCAGATCCGGCTTCACCAGCCGATCAAATAGAGTTGGTCCCCTCGAACTGTAGCTCGCTACTTCGTCGTCGCTCCGATACGGGGTTCCCTTGGAATTCAGCGCGCCGACGGTGATCGCAAATGGTGAGATCCCGGGCGTTGTAATGCCGCCATAGACAGTTCGTCCCAGCTCATCCTTGCCCCAGTTGCCGGCCGCCGCGACCACCGTTATGCCGGAGCGGTAAGCACGTTCGACTGCCTGACATAAAGGGTCATCACGCCATCCTTGCGCCACTGGTCCACCCAGCGACATGTTGATGACTCGGATGTTGTAACGGTCCTTATTCGCGATCGCGTAGTCGATCGCCTCGATGACGTCACCCACAACCCCGCGGCCCCTCGCGTTGAGGACTCTCAAGCTAATGATGTTGGCCCCCGGCGCCACGCCTGAAGTCTCGTCGTGCGGGTTCCTGCCCGCGGCGGCGATGATGCCCGCCACATGCGTGCCGTGCCCGTTCAGGTCCACGCCGGGACCGTGGTCGTCCGTGAAGTCCACGCTTGCCACGATCCGGCCGCGCAGTTCGGGAAGGTTCGCGACGCCCGAATCGATGACGGCGATCCCGATCCCCTTGCCGGTCAGCGGCCCGATCCCGGCGGCCCACCCGCCCTCGTGCACCACGTCCGCGCCAATGGACTGGTTGGTGACCGCCATCTGCGCCCCGACGGCGTGGTTGCTCGAGAGATGGTCGGCCGATGGGTCGTCGGCCAGCGCCGCCAGTGCCCCGGCCGGCACATCGACGACGGCGCCGGTGACCAGGCGCTTCTTGATAAGCAGACCGTGGCGTTCGGCCAGCTCGTTGACCTGCGCCTCGGTGCCCGTGATGATGACGCTTGCCTCCCGCTGATCCCCGACACGGAGGCGCTCGGCCAAGTCGCTCGACAGGCGCGCATGACGGCTTCCCTGCGCCGACGCCGGGTCGGCGCTCAGGAGGAAGACGGTCGCGCCCGCCCAGAGAAGCGTGGTGAGTCGGAGGGTGGTGGAGATCGATGCGAGAACGTTAGCCATGGCGGCAGCCTTTTGGATCGGTTTTTACAGTCGGATCGCGGGGGCAACGCCTAGCGAGGCGCCCGACGCGGAGGTGGAAAACGCCTGGGGCCTGAACCCCAGTTCCAAGAGGGACTCGACGAGCACGCGCTGCGAGACTCCTAAAGTGCGTACGGTCCGAAGCCGGCCGTCGCGGATGCGGTTGTAGATGGTGCGGCGCGAAACGCCGAGGAGTGCGGCTGCCTGATCGATAGTGACGCTGCGACCCAGTCTGGGTTCGAATGTCGATGTTGCTGTGGTCGGGGGGAACTGAACGGATTCAACCATGTATTCGCTCCTACGGGAATTCCCTTAGAGCAGTGAAGATGCCAACCTCAACCCGTGATCACGTTGAATCCGTTAAGCTACTGACGCTGCACGAGTTTCTCCTGAGAGTGTGGTGAGCGCCCGATGAGGCCGATATGCGTCTGCGGGCAGGTCCTTGGCTGATTACTGCGGTTGAGATTGAATCGCGGCCTTATATGCGGTGCCTTGCACGGATTATTTTGATCGGCCAACAAATTGGCCGGGGTGGCCAACGGTGCCGATGAGTCGTTCGCGCTTTCCCGGCGTCCTCGTGATGGGCGTCCTCTTTGTCGTCGCCTTCGTCTGGTGGCGAGGCTGTCCCGATTCATCCTCCCGGTTGCAAAGCGGTCCGTCCGGGCCGGCGAATGAGACGCACCAACGTGGCGGGGAAGTGGTGGCCTCGTCGCGATCGGAGCCGCGCTCGTTCAATCGTCTCGTAGCTGGTGATCAGACGTCCGATACCGTTTCAATGCTGACGCAGGGGCCGCTCGTCCGGATCAACCGGTCGACCTTCGAGCTGGAGCCGTGGCTGGCCGAACGCTGGGAATCGAGCGCCGACGGTCTCACCCACACCCTGCACCTCCGTCAGGGAGTCACCTGGTCCGATGGGACGCCGCTCACCTCCGCCGACGTCCTGTTCTCGCTTCGGGCCGTCTACAATCCGACCGTCAAGAGCATCCTTGCCAGCAACCTGACCGTGGGCGGGCAGCCGATCGCGGCAACGACGCCGGATGACGCGACCGTGGTCCTGACCTACGCCGCCCCATCGGGTCCGGGTCTGCGGCTGCTGGACATGCTGCCGATCCTGCCGCGCCACAAGCTTGAAGGAGCACTATCG
Organism: Vicinamibacterales bacterium; assembly: GCA_035649635.1. Taxonomy (GTDB): domain Bacteria; phylum Acidobacteriota; class Vicinamibacteria; order Vicinamibacterales; family UBA2999; genus Gp6-AA40. The sequence goes on from DASRJE010000208.1 coordinate 2,922, forward strand.
TCGGGAACGTTCGGGCAGGTTTGGGGAACAGCGACCAATCCGGGCGATATTGTCGGCACCGGCCCTTTCCTCCTCCGGGCCTATCAGCCGGGCCAGCGGATGGTCTTCGATCGGAACCCCCGGTACTGGCGGAAGGCTCCGGACGGTGGTCCACTCCCATACATCGATCGGCTGGTCATAGAGATGGTGCCCGATCAGAACGCCGAGCTGCTGCGGCTGCAATCCGGTTCGACCGACCTCACGCACGGCGAGCTTCGATCCGACGACTACATCCCCCTTCGCCGCGCCGAGCAGGAAGGCAAGGTGACGATGATTGAACTCGGGGTCGGGCCGGACCCCGACGGCTTCTGGTTCTGCCTCAAGCCGGAGAAGAAGGCGCGCGACCCCCGGTTTGCTTTTCTCAGCAAGCGCGAGTTCCGTCAGGCGATTTCGCACGCGGTCGATCGAGAACGATTCGCTCAGACTGTTTTTCTCGGCGAGGCCGTTCCCGTCTGGGGGCCGATCACGCCCGGCAATCGTCTGTGGTTCTCGCCGAACGTGCCGCGCTATCCCCACGATCAGGCACGCGCACGCGCGCTGCTCAAGAGCATCGGCCTCGAGGACCGCAATGGCAACGGCGTGGTCGAGGACGAGAAGGGTACCGAAGCACGCTTCACGGTGATCACCCAGCAGGGTATTGGGTACTACGAGCGCGGCAGCACGGTCCTGCGCGAACAGGCGGCGATGGTGGGCATTGCGCTCGACGTCGTGCCTCTCGAGTTTTCGGCGATGATCATGCGGCTGCTCGCCTGCGACTACGACGCGATCTACTACAAGCCGACCACGACCGATCTCGACCCGGCCTCCAACCTGGATTACTGGCTCAGCTCGGGTGCAGCGCACCTGTGGAACATGCATCAAGAGACGCCCGCCACCGAATGGGAGAAGCAGATCGACACGTTGATGCACGACCAGTCGACGACGATCGACTTCAAGCGGCGGCAGGAGATCTTCGCCGAGGTGGAGAAGGTCTTCGCGGACAACGCGCCGGTGCTGTACTTCGCGTCGCCACGCATGTACTACGCGCACAGCCGCCGCATGCGCGGCGTGGTGCCGTCGGTCGTTCGTCCGTCCGTGCTGTGGAACGCCGACTCGCTCAGCGTGACGGGCCCTCGCTGATGGCGCGGTTTCTCGCCCGCAGGCTTCTTTTTGCCATCGTCCTCATCGCGCTCACCTCCTCGTCGGCGCTCCTGCTGGCGCGCCTGGCGCCCGGAGACATGACCGCGCAGCTCGGACCGTTTGCATCGGGTGTTGAGGTGCAGAGCACACGCGCGCGTTTCAATCTGGATCGAAGCCCGATGGCGCAGTGGTGGCTGTGGGTGGGGCGCGCGGTCCGTTTCGACTTCGGCGACTCCTTTCTCTACAACCGCCCGGTCGCGCCGCTCGTGGCTCGCGCCGCGGCGAACACGGCGCTGCTCGGGGTCTTGTCGCTGCTGATGGCGACGGTCGTCGGGCTGTCACTCGGCATCTTCACGGGGGCGCGCTCCGGGGTGTTGCCGGCGATCGTTCGCGGCGCATCGCTCGTGTGCGTGTCGCTGCCTCCGCTGATTACCTCGCTGGCATTCGTCTTCCTCGCGGCGCGAACGGGCTGGCTCCCCGCTGGTGGCATGGTCTCGGCAACGGCCAGCGATCCACGCTGGTCGACGTGGATCGCCGACGTACTATGGCATCTGCCGCTGCCTGTGCTCGCGCTCTCCTTGCCGATGGCGGCAACCTTCGAGCGTCTGCAGTCGCAATCGATGGCGGAAGCCGTGCACCAGCCGTTCGTGATGGCGGCGATCGCGCGCGGCGTGCCCGCGCGGCGCGCGCTGTTGCGGCATGCCTGGCCATCGTCGCTGCGGCCGGTCTGCGCGGTCTACGGGCTAGCGATCGGCGCCCTGCTGTCGGGATCGTTCATCGTGGAGTTCGTGACCGCGTGGCCCGGCATTGGCCGACTGACGTACGACGCGTTGCGCGCTCGCGACGTCTACCTGGTCGCCGCGTGCGCGGCGACCGGAGCCGCGTTCCTCGCGATTGGGACCATGACAGGAGATCTGTTGCTGGCCGCGGCCGATCCACGAGTCAGGCAGGACCAGGCCGGATGAAACGCGCTGCGTGGTCGCTGCTCCTCGTGATCGCCTTCGCGGCGCTCGCCGCGCCGTGGCTCGCGCCTAATCCGCCCAATCGCCGATTCGACGATCTACTCTATGCGCCACCGACACGCGTGCACGTGTTGCAGGATGGCGTGAACGCGCCGTTCATTTATCCGTTGCGTCTCGTCAGCCGATTGGAGCGCCGCTTCGAGGTCGAGTCGTCACGCCGCGTGACACTGCGATGGTTCACGGACGGCACGCTCGTCACTGCCGATGCGGATGCTGGCGCGCCACTGCTGCTCCTCGGCGCGGATGGCTACGGCCGCGACGTGTTCTCGCGACTTCTCCATGGCGCGCGGGCGACGCTGGCTGTCTCGCTCGTATCGGCGCTGCTCGCAACGATGGTCGGCGCCGTGGTGGGCGGAGTCGCCGGCTACGTCGGCGGACGGTTCGACGGCGTTCTGTCGCGCGTTTCGGAGTTCGTCCTCGTTCTGCCGGCGATCTACGTGGCCCTCGTCCTTCGCGCGGTGTTGCCGCTTGTGCTGCCACCGTCCACCGTGTTCATGCTCCTCATCGCGATCTTCACACTGCTCGGTTGGCCGATTGTTGCTCGAGGCGTGCGCGCGATCGTACTGGTCGAGCGAGAGCGCGAGTATGCGATGGCCGCCCGTGCCGCTGGCGCCAGCAATAGCCGTGTCCTGTTACGTCATTTGCTGCCGGCATCGCTTGGCTTCATGAAAACCCAGGCATCACTGCTCGTACCGGCGTTCATGCTCGCGGAGGCGACGCTGTCGTACGTCGGTCTCGGATTTCCCAGCACCGTGCCGACTTGGGGAACGATGCTGCAGGATGCCTCGAACGTGGCGCTGCTGGGCGACGCGCCCTGGTCGCTGGCGCCGGCCGCGGGAATTTTCGCAGTCGTTCTCGGCGTCAACCTGCTTGCGCAGAGCCAAGGGCGCGCGCCAGTACAATTGGAACCATGAAGCGCTTCACCGGTATCTACACGCCCATCGTCACGCCCTTCCAGCCTGACGACTCGCTCGACGAGGCCGGTCTCGTTCGCAACGTGCAGAGATGGATGGGCACGTCGCTTACGGGGTTAGTCGTACTCGGCTCAAATGCTGAGGCCGCTCAGCTCGACGACGATGAGTGCGATCGCGTCGTCGACCTCGTTCGCGAGCATGTGCCGTCGGATCGCCCGCTCATCGCTGGAACCGGTCGTGAATCCACGCGAGCGACGATCGCGGCAACGCGGCGCGCGGCAGCGGCCGGCGTCGATGCGGTGCTCGTCAGGACGCCGTCATTCTTCAAGTCGCAGATGACGGCGGACGTTTTTGTACGGCACTACACGGACGTTGCAGAGTCTTCGCCGATTCCTCTGCTGCTTTACAACGTCACGATGTTCACGGGTGTGAACCTGCAAGCTGATGCGGTCGAGCGCCTGGCCGTGCACCCGAACATCGTCGGGATCAAAGAGTCGGGAAGTGACATCGCTCAGATTGCCGAGTTCGTGTCGCGCACGCCTGACGATTTCACGGTGCTCGCAGGCTCGGCGACGACGCTCGTGCATGCGCTGTGCGCGGGGTGCGACGGCGCAATCCTGGCGCTGGCTGCGCTCGTGCCGGATGCGTGCAACGAACTGCTGACGCTAGTTCGTCAGAGCCGGCTGGATGAGGCGCGAACTCTGCAGCGACGCCTGCTGCCGATCGCCATGTCGATCGGTGGAACTTATGGGGTACCGGGCTTGAAAGCTGCGTTACACTTACTGGGCTTCGCGGCCGGACGGCCGCGGCCGCCCCTTCACTCAGTGACACCTTCAATCGTGGACGTGATCCGTGGTCAGTTGGATGCACTCGGTGTGCTTGCTGATCTCGGCGAGTCTCGCGGCTCGCCGCTCATTAACGCTCATCGGCCTGCCGTGACCCGCTGACCATCGACACCATGCCACTACCGTCAACAGAACGCATTCTGCTCGGCCCCGGCCCGAGCCTCATAACCCCGCGCGTCATGCGCGCGATGGCGGCACCCGTACTCAGTCATCTCGATCCTGATTTCGTCCCGATGCTGGACGAGGTGCGCGCGTCCTTGCAGCGCGTGTTCCGCGCCGACAGTAAGGCGTTCACGATCGCGACATCGGGTACCGGCACGTCAGCGATGGAAGCGGCGGTGGCGAATGCGATCGCCGACGGCTCACATGGCATCGTCATCGTGACCGGCTACTTCGGCGATCGTCTCGCGCAGATGTTCCAGCGATACGGTGCGAAGGTGCGGCGGATCGAGGTGGAGTGGGGACGCGCTGCTGATCCGCAACGGCTCCGCGAGGAACTGAAGAGAGAAGCCGCCGACGTCATCGGGATCGTGCATGCGGAGACCTCGACGGGCGTGCTCAACCCGGTGAAGGAACTCGCTGCGGTCGCGCGCGAGCACGGCGCACTCACGATTGTCGACATGGTGACGTCGCTCGGCGGGCACGAGGTCGATCTCGCGGGCTGGGGCGTGGACATCGCGTACTCGTGCACGCAGAAGTGCATCGGCGCGCCCTCCGGAATGGCGCCAATCGCGGTCTCCGGTGCGGCGCGCGAGCGGCTCGTGCCGTGCCGCAGTTTCTATCTCGATTTGAAGCTGCTCGAGGACTATTGGGTGGGCCGTAAGTACCACCACACGATGTCGAGCACGCTGATCTACGCGCTGCGCGAAGCCTTGTTGATGGTCGAGGAGGAAGGTCTCGCAGCGCGACAGGCCCGTCACGAGCGCAATCATCGGGCGCTGGCGGCCGGAATCGAGGCGATGGGGCTCTCACTGCTTCCCCCTGCGTACGAGCGCCTGTGGACGCTCAACGCGGTGAAGATGCCGGCCGGGGTGGACGAGGCCGCCGTGCGCCGCACGATGTTGACGAACTACAACATCGAGGTGGGCGCCGGGCTCGGGCCTCTGGCTGGCAAAATCTGGCGCGTCGGGCTGATGGGTGCGAGCTCGACGCCGCAGACGCTTTTGCAGTTCCTCGCTGCCTGCGAAGGCGCGCTGGCGATGCACGGGCACAACGTGCCGGAAGGCGCGGGTGTGACGGCGGCGTCGGCGTCGCTGCGGGCGGCGCTCGTCACGGCGTAAGCGCGGCGCCCGGCGTGTGGAGCCTGCGCGGATACCAGGGGCAGAACCCCTCGGGTTCGACGGCGGTCGAATTCAATGCTGTTGCGATCGGATACGAACGTGGTGGTGAGCTAGTGGTGCCTGCCCGCCTGCCTCGTCGTCCACTGCGAGTGCTGGGCAGTGTCGCCGCCTTTGGCTTTGGCCTCATTTCCTACGTCTATCTCACGCTTCCCGACGTACGACCGTTGGCCACGAACAACCCGACGTCAACGGCATTTATGAGACTGCGCGAGCAGGAAGCCGCCGACGAGGGAGTCAAACCGCGTCTGGTGTACCGGTGGGTGCCGTATTCGCGGATCTCACCCAACCTGAGACGCGCGGTCCTGGTTGCCGAAGACAGCGCCTTCTGGGATCACGAAGGCATCGATGCCGAGCAGATCCGCAAGTCGGTCCAGGACAGCCTGACGCGTCGACAGGCGCCGCGCGGCGCGAGCACGATCACGCAGCAGCTCGCTAAGAATCTCTACCTCTCGCCTTCCTACGATCCGCTCAGGAAGATCAAAGAGCTCATCATCGCGCGCCGCCTCGAAGTCGCGCTGCCCAAGACGCGTATCTTCGAGCTCTATCTCAATGTCATCGAGTGGGGCGATCGGGTGTGGGGTGCCGAGGCCGCGGCTCGCACCTACTTCGGTATTCCGGCTGCCGGACTCTCTCGGCAGCAATCGGCGCTGCTCGCGGGCGCCATCGTCAATCCTCGACTTTTGACACCAGCTCGACCGACGCGGCGCCTGCTCCGCCGTCAGCAGATCATCCTTGCCCGCATGGAAAGCGGCGGGGATCGGCCTGCGCCTCCGGTCGCTACCACGCCCGACTTGGAGTCAGACGCAGAGTCTGACGCGGCTCCGCCGCCACGGTTTCGCACGACAGTTGATGAGGAAGAGGCACAGGAGGGGGAAGGAATCGAAGCCCCTGCAGAGCCGGAGCCAGCTCCTCCAGTGGAGCAAGACCCTCCGGCGTGAGGGCCGATTTACAGAAAGTTCGCGGGGTCGCGCAGAAATGCGCACGGCTCAGTGAAGCTCGTAGCGGTTAGCGCCGAAATATGTGATTGCTCCGATGATCAATTACACCGAGCACGTCCGGCGGCTGATGTCGGACATCGTCTTACGCGTGCCCAGGTTGCAGTTTCTGGATATGAACCGCATCCTGGTGTTCGCGCGCTCCGGACGTGCCGACCGGGAAGGACCGTACGCCACTTGCCACTGCGTCTGTATCCCGCCCAGCGATCCCGGCTATTACTTCTGGCGTGATCAGACGACGGGGACATTGACGCGACGCTCGGAGTGGTTCGTCACCAAGTCGCCCGTCGTACAGGTGGGCACCGCTCAGATCGACTACATGGTGTCGTTCACGCTTCCGCGCTTCTGCGATCAGCGGCGCATCAGCGCGCGCAAGCGCGCGCGCTATCGTGGGCATCCCGAGTGGATGGCGAAGTTGGACACCATCATCCACGAGCTCTACCACATCGATCCGCACCAGCCCGGCATCCGTCGCATCGAACGCGCGGACGGCACTCCCTCGACCAAGTGTCACAGCCCGGCGTTCTTTCAGGACGTGGTCGAGATGGTGACGCAATACCTGACCAGCAGCCCCGATCCCGAGATTCTCGAATTCCTTCGCTATGACTTCGTGGGGTTGACCGCGCGGTATGGCGGCGTCGTCGCGACGACCTTCAAGGGATCCTGCTACCCGCGCCGGTACATGGAAGTCCTTCGACCGCAACCAGAGACAGCGAATCACGACTGTCCGGTCGAGCCGCTCGACCTTCCTCGTGTGGCCACGCACTTCAGTGATGAGGACTTGGTGATTCGGCGATTCCATGCGGAGACCGCCGCGCCTTCGCTCGCGCGCAAGGGCAAGGTCCGCGCAGCGTAACTATCCCGAATCACTTACGCGTCGCGCCCCAACCCAGCGCGACGACCAGTACTCACTCTCGTAGCTCTCGACGCGCACGACGCCTCGCGAGCTCGGTGCATGCACGAACTGGCCGGCGCCAAGCGCAATACCGACGTGCGAGGCGCCTCGGCTCACCGTCTCGAAAAAAACCAGATCGCCCGGGTGGACCTCATCGCGATCCACCCGCTTGCCTTGGTCGTACTGTTCTCGCGTTTCGCGAGGAAGCGATGTGCCGTGCTGCGCGAACACCCACTGGACGAACCCGCTGCAGTCGAAGCCGCGTGCAGGCTCGCTCCCTCCGTTCAAATACGGGGTCCCGCGAAGCGCCAGCGCCGTCGCGATAAGCGCGGAAGGCGCGCTTTCAACTTCGCCGGGTGACACCGGCTCGGGGGACGCCGGAGGCACATTGGCCCCGGGGAAAGGCTGGGGTCGTGGCACACGGCCTCCGCTCGCGCACCCGCCCACGAGCGTGGCCGTGAAGAGCAGTAGCGGAATGAACCAGGCGGCCCGGATCGCCATGTTAATGACAGTGTATCGTCGTAACTCTCTCGTTGCTTAGAGTTTATGGTGTCGGAACCTTGACAGCTCTCGCGGCTCTCCTGCATCATTGGTTCCAGATATGCAGCAGGCGCTTCTCCTCAATGCGACGTTCGAGCCGCTGAAGGTCGTCGACTGGCAGAAGGCGATTACGCTGTGGTGCCAGGGCAAGGTGGAGGTCATCGCCCATCACGACCGTGAGGTGCACTCCGTCAAGTTCACGATCAAGCTTCCCTCGGTCATCCGATTGCTTCGATTCGTCAAGATCAAGCGCCGGTTCGACTATGTGCCGTTTTCGAGGGCCAACATCTACTCACGCGACCGCTACACCTGTCAGTACTGCAATGAGGTGTTCCCGACGTCGGACCTGACCTTCGATCACGTCGTTCCCGTTGCCCAGGGCGGGCGCAAGGATTGGGAGAACATCGTCACCTGTTGCATCGGGTGTAATCGCCTCAAGGGAGGGCGTACGCCAGCTGAGGCGGGGTTGAAGCTGCTGCGGCATCCGCGGCGGCCGGATTCGGCGCCGGCGATTCGCATCACGGTCGGGTTGCGAGACGCACCCGAGAGCTGGCGTGATTACCTGTATTGGAACGTCGAGCTCGACGACACTTAAGAACGAAGTCCGAAGTTCAAAGGTCAAAGTGTGTACCCTTTGAACTTGAGATGGCCAGACCCACCATCGCGTCGGTCACCCCCCTCCGAGCCGTTGAAGGCGGACGAATCACGCTCAGAGGTTCGGGGTTTCCGGTCGACACGATTCCCGAAGTGACCATCGGTGGTCAGCGTGCGCTCGTCGCTTTCGCGTCGAGCTCGCGCATGGTTGTCACCGTGCCGGCCGACGTGGACTCGGGTCCGGCGCCCATCCGCATCGAAGACCTGCCCGGTGCGACTGCCTACGTATCGGTAGGTGGTTCCTGGGCCACGGGGTTGCACCAGGTCGATAACCCCGTCTTCGACCGGGATGGCAATCTCTTCGTCACCTACAGTGGATCGCGCGGTCAGGAATCTCCCGTATCGATCTTTCGGTGCACGCCATCGGGCACTCGCGAGCCGTTCGTTTCAGGCATCGTCAATGCGACGTCGATGGTCATCGGCCCTGACCGGCAGCTGTATGTATCGAGCCGGTTCGAAGGAGCCGTCTATCGTGTCTCGACTGAAGGCAAGCACGAGCTCGTGGCATCTGAGCTCGGTGTTGCGTGCGGCCTCGCGTTCGATCGCGATGGATCCCTTTACGTCGGCGACCGATCGGGCACGATCTTCCGCGTGCGTGACAATCGGGCCGAGCCATTCGCCACGTTGCCCCCCAGTGTCGCGGCATTCCATCTCGCGATCAGCCCGAAGGGTGAGCTCTTCGCGAGTGGTCCCACGCTCTCGACGTACGATCACGTCTACCGCATCGGATCCGACGGCAACGTCCGCTCTGTGCTGGCCACGTTCGGGCGTCCGCAGGGACTCGCGTTCTCACCCGGCGAGGGCGTGCTCCACGTGGTGGATGCGCTCGCTGGTCGAAGCGGACTCTATCGCCTCGCTGATCTCGACGGCGAACCAGAACTGCTGGTTGCGGGCTGCGGGTTCATCGGTGTGGCGTTCGGCCCGTCGGGTGAATTTGCCGTCGCCTCGAACGAGACGGCCTACCGTTTCGATTCGTAACAAACGGGCAATCCAGACTCACCACACTGGTCGTCCGTAGAGGCAGGTCCTTAGACATCCAGGTGCCTTCAATCGGTGCGCAACGCCTCGAGTGGGCTGAGGCGCGCGGCGCGGCGCGCGGGCAGCCAGCATGCGACGACGGCGATGCCGGTCAGCAGCAGCGTGACCACGCCGATGACGAGCGGGTCGCGCGGGCTCACGTTGTACAGCAGCGCCTCGATCACCCTGCCGCCCGCCAATGCCGCGGCCAGGCCAAGCCCGACACCGATCATCGTCACGCTCACGCTCTGACGAAGGATCATTGCCGCCACACCAGAAGGCTCGGCGCCGAGCGCGAGCCGAACACCGATCTCGCCCGTGCGCTGCGCCGCGATGTACGACACGACGCCGTAGATGCCGATCGCGCCCAGGAGCAGCGCCACGCCGGCGGCGATGCCGAGCAGCACCATCGTGAACAGCATCTGGTCGCCCGCGCGATCGACGATCTCCTGCAGCGTGCGCACCTGGGCGATCGCGAGGTTCGCATCGACGTCCTCCACCGCCGCGCGTGCCGCGGCGGTGAGGTCTTCAGGGTTTGTTGTCGATCGGACGACGTAGCTCATTGTCGTGATGTTGGGCCCGATGAGCGCCTCGGAAGGGATTTCCGGCCCGCCCGCGATCGACATCGGCATGAACATTTGCGGCAGCGGCGGCGCCGTGAGCGCACCAGTCGGCGTGTTGGCGACCAGGCCAACGACCTCGAGCCACGGTGGCGCCGGTAGTTTCGGATCGACTCGTGCCGCCGATCGGACTCGCTTGCCGATAGGGTCCTGCCCGGGGAAGTACATGGCGGCGAGCGCCTCGTCGATGACCACAACGGGCTCGCGGCGATCGACATCGCTTTGCGTGAGCGTACGACCGCGTATCAGGCGGATGCTGGCGGTTTCGAGATACCCGCCGGCGACTGCGCGGAACCACGCGAACTGACGTTGCAGTTGCTGCGGGTTGTCGAGCTCGTTCTCGACGACAAGGCCGTTGCCGTAATTGGTGCCGCTGACCGGCAGGGTGCTCGAGGCTGAAGCGGAGACCACTCCCGGCAGGGCGTTCAGCCGGTCGAGAATGGCGCGGTGGGTGGCCGCCGCGCGCTCGCGCGTCTCGTAGACGCGCGGGGGCAGAGCGACGCCGAAGCTGAGAGTCGACGCGGGATCGAATCCAAGATCCAAGTTGCGCAGCCGCTGCACGCTGCGCACCGTCAGGCCTGAGGCGACCAGCAGCACGAGTGCCAGTGCGACCTGCGCTGTCATCAGGATCTGGCGCGCGCGATGCTGACCGCGCGTCGCGGTCTGACCGCGGCCGCTGTCGTGCAAGGTGGCGGTGATCGGAGCGAGGCGCAGGAGCGGGATCGCGCCGAACGCCAAGGCTGCGAGCAGGCTCAGCCCGGCCGTGAAGAGCACCACAACCGCGTCGATACGCACTTCGTTGAGCCGCGGCAGATTGACGGGGCCGAATGCGACCAGCAGGCGGACGCCGCCCCAGGCGAGCGCCAGGCCAACGATGCCACCGACCACTCCGAGCAGTACGCTTTCGGCGAGGAAGTAGCGCGCCAGCCGCTGCGTCCCGGCGCCGAGTGCACGACGCACCGCCACTTCGCGGTGCCGCGACTCCGAGCGCACGAGGAATAAGTTCGCGATGTTCGCGCACGCGACGAGCAGGAGGAGGCCGACTGCCGCGAGGAGAATCCAGAGCGCCTCGGCGATCCTGCCGACAAAGAATTCGTGGAGCGGCAGTGCCGTGGACACGATGCCCGTCTGATTCGGTGCCCTGCGCGCCAGATCCTCGATCAGGTTCGTGATCTCCGCGCGTGCGCTCGTGACGGTCGCATCGTCACGCAACCGCGCGATGCCCTGGATGGAAAACAGGAACGACGCCGACGCGCGCGTCGATTGTGCCGGCTGCCACAGATCGATCTGCGGCCGAGGGAACGCGAAGGAGACCGGCATGACACCGACGACGTCGGTGGGGACGCCGTCGATCACGATGGTGCGGCCGACGACGGCGGGATCCGCACCGAATCGCCGCACCCAGAAGCCATGCGTCAGCACGGCGACCGCCGGTGTGCCCAGCACGCCCTCCTGTTCGGTGAACCACCGGCCGAGCGCGGGCGTCACGCGCAACACCGAGAGCAGGGACGGCGTGCCACGCGCGATCACGAGACGCTCTGGCGTGCCGCTCCCCGTCAACGTGCCGCTACCGCCTGTGTATGCGGCGATGCTGTCGAGCAAGCGCGTGTTATCCGCGAGTTGGTGGTAGAGCTGCCAGGTCATGGTCGGCACGCCCGAGGGAACGTTGCGGCCCGGGATGCCGTAGTCGAGAAAAATCAGCCGCCCGGAGTCGGCGTACGGCAGCGGGTTGAGGACGACGCGATACACCAGCGTGAAGATCGCGGCGTTGGCCGCAATCGCCAGCGCCAGCGTCGTTGCAGCCGCAGCGGTGAAGATCGGCGTGCGCGTCAGCCGTCGCGCGGCGTGGCGCAGTTCCTGCGCAAGTGTGTCCATCATTCCTGCCTTCGGCGGCCTCAGCAGGCGCTCTCGTGCGTGCCGTATGCGCGCCGCTCGACCCCCTCGCTCCGTGATCGCCACGATCAGGAGACCGGCGCTCTCGCGCCACCACACTTTCGTCGCGCGCCATCGCCCAGCGGCGCGCGCAGCAGCGAGACGGTTCGCGATCGCGTCTTCCATCGCTGCGCCGTACTCCTGGCGCAGTGCCTCGGGAGATAACCGCAGGAGCCACCGGTGGACACGCATGTCAGGCTCGTCCGGGATAGAGCCCGCGCTGCCGCGCGGCGCGGACCAGCGCGGCCAGGCGCTGCGCTTCCTGCGCCACGGCGCGGCGCCCGAGGCGTGTGATGGCGAAATACTTCCGCCTCGGATCCACGTGGTCCGGCCCCGCAACCGGTGTCACCAGACCTTCCTCGGTCAGCCGCCGGAGAGCCTGGTAGAGCGCGCCGGTCGTCGGATCCAGCCGCCCTCCCGATTCCTCCTCGACCCGCTGGCCGATGGCGTAGCCATGCGACGGGCCATCGCCGAGCGCCAGCAAGATGTGAAACGGCAACTCGCCGAGGCCGCCCCGAGCTGCGTCGAGCGAGCCCGGCGCCGGGTCGGAATCGGATGTCCGCATTCGTGGCATTGGACGGGGTTCCGTCGGAAAAGGTTGTCAGCCAACTATAGTAGTGACAACTAGAGTGGGCTCCTCGTCGTCGCGGCCCGGGTCGATCCCAGGCCACTGTCCCATCGGGGTGAAGGACGACAACGCCTTCAGCGACTTCGTCACGTACCAGGCTGACGAATTGCTGTTCGGGACTGCCAGTGCGGTCTGTACGACCTGACTCGTTATCTTGCGACGCGAAACACGTACACGGCGCCGGCTTCGTCGACGGAGTTGTCGGTCTGCTTTCCGCCCTCGCCGCGCCCGCCACCGTCTTCGCTCTTGGCGCTGATGACCAGCGTCCTGCCGCTGCGGTCTATCGCGAGGGAGCTGCCGAATTCGTCGTACGCCTCGGTGTTCGATCCCTTGATGTAGGCCTGCTGCTGCCATGTCGTCCCGGTGCGAGTGAACAGGTACGCAGCGCCGGCCTCGGTGGCCGACTCATCCTTCTGGTTGCCGTTGATACCAGTCGCGTTGCTGTCCTCGAGCGACGCGCCGATCACCGCGACGTTGCCATCACCGCTCAGCGCAAGGCGCGAGCCAAACCAGTCGTTATAGCCGCTATTCGACGCTTTGAGAAATGCCTGCTGCAACCACATGGTGCCGCTTCGCACGAATACATAAGCGGCACCCACCGACACGTCGTCCTTCTGATCGTTGTCGCATCCGGGCGGATTCACGCCAGTCGCGGTGCAATCCTCGTCCAGCGATCCCACGAGCAGCGTGCTACCGTCATCGCTGACCGCAACGTGGACACCGAAGGAATCCTGTGGCTCGCCGTTCGACGGTTTGATGTACGCCTGTTGTGACCACGTCGTGCCGGATCGCGTAAAGACATACGCCGCGCCGGAACCATTGCTCTTATTGTCAGCCGGGCCGTTGATCGTGCGAGAGGAACCGTCTTCATCGAACGAGCCAACGGCCAGCATGTGGCCATCGGCTGTCAACGCCACGGCGTACCCGAACATGTCGCCGGCATCGATGTCGGAGGGCTTCACGTATGCCTCCTGCGACCAGGTCGTGCCGGCGCGTGTGAAGACGTACACGGCGCCGGCCGACGCCTTCGAGTTATCAGCCTCATTGCCATTGATGCCGGTCGCTGCACTGTCCTCGGTGATCGCGCCAACCGCGAGCGTGTTGCCATCGGCGTTCAACGCGATGGAGAACCCGAACTGGTCACCGTCACCGAAGGCGTCGGCCGTTCCGGCCTCGCCCGTGTTCGATGCCTTGATGTAAGCCTGTTGCGTCCAGGTGCTACCGCGTCGTGTGAACACGTACACGGCGCCAGCCTGTGGAATCGACGCGTCTTTCTGGTTGCCGTTGATGCCTTTCGCGTTGCTGGGTTCCCAGTGCGCCGACACCACCATCGTGTTTCCGTCTGCACTCAGCGCGACGGCATGACCGAACTCGGCGCTCGAGTGTGGATTCGACGCCTTGACGTACGCCTGTTGGACCCAGTGCTCGCCCTTGCGAGTGAAGACGTACACGGCGCCGGTATCGAAAAGTGAGTTATCTCGTTGATTCCCGTTTATGCCCGGCGCGCCTCCGGACTCGTGCGGCGCGCCGACCGCGAGGGTCATCCCGTCGGCACTCAGGGCCACTCCCTGGCCAGTATGACCCTGAAGCACGCCACCGCACCCGAAGTGATCGGACGCGTCGGGATTCGACGCCTTGAGATAAGAGGTCTGCGTAACCTGCGTCGAAGACGATGAAGAACCGGGCTGCGCGTAAAGATGGATCGCCAGGCTCGCCAGCCCGGCCAGGGTGACCAGCGTCCCAGTTCCGCGTCTCATCGCGTGCCCCCGCGCGAAGCGCGGGCAGAAGATACTGCGACTAGCGAGACGGAGCCGCATGCTCGTCGGGGCGCAGTCTCGCTATGGATTTCCGACCGTGCCCTTCGGACCCTGCGGTGCGGCTTCGCCGAAGTTTGCGGTGCGATAGATCTCCTTGCCCGTGTCCACGGAAACGATGTTGGCGCGCTCGGTCAGGTTGAGATAGGGAGCTCCGCTCTTGAGGCGTCGCCCGATGAACGTAAGCTTCATCCCCGCCTTGATCGTCGACGGCGTCCAGCCGAATTGCTTGATCAACTGCTGCGGCCCGCCGAGCTCGGCCTGCCAGCGAACTGTCTTGCCGCCTTCCACGGCGTCGAAGACGATGCGCGCGTGGGGGTTCACCATCTGAACGTCAACGACAGTGCCCGTAACGGTGACAACGTCCTGGTTATAACGGTCGGCATCGCCATGATGCGCGCCAGCCTGGCTCGTCCAGATGAGTACGCCGATAATCACCGACATCGCGATGAGTAGCGTTCGATTCATAGCGGTCTCCCGACCCTCTCCCCGGCGCCCCTCTTAGGCACCCCGTTATGTCAATGTGTCACTGTGGCGCGGGCCTGTCAAATGCCCAGGCTGTCCGAATGCGGGCGGATCCGGCCGTCAACCGGGTACTCTTCGTCTAACGGTCCATCATGCGAACCGTGATCGACGATTTCCGCAGAGATCTGGCCCATGGCGGTCGACTGCTGCGGCGGAATCCAGCCTTTGCGGCAGTCGTCCTGGGCACGTTGACCCTCTCTCTTGCCGCCACGGTCACTGTTTTCAGCATCGTCGATGCCTGGCTATTCAGGCCGCTGAACTTTCCCCAGCCGGATCGGCTGATCATCGCCTTCGGAGCGACCCCGGATCGGCCCTCAGAGCCCGCCGTGTGGATGCCGTATCGCGCCTACCTGGGATGGAAAGAACAGAGCCGGTCGTTCACGTCGATCTCCGCGGCGTTCTTCAACGGCGTCACGGTGACGACCCCGACCGATGCGCGATCGGCTCTCGGGCTCGAGGTCTCGCCCGAGTTCTTCGAAACGTTTGGCGTCCCGCCCCTCATGGGCCGCAGGTTGAGGCCGTCGGATGTGTCCGGACCACCCGTTGTTGTTCTGAGCCACGGCTTCTGGCTTCGTCAGTTCGGCGGCTCGTCTTCGGTCGTGGGGACGACGATCACGCTCAGCGATGTCGTCCACGAAGTGGTCGGCGTCATGCCGCGCGACTTCGATGTTCGTATTCTCGATCGACCTGAGGGGCTCGAATTCTGGACGCCCTTCAAAGCCGGCGACGCTCGGTACGCACCGGGCGCCATGGGGCCAGTCGCCATCATCGGGCGCCTGAAACAGGGAGTCACTATCGAGGCCGCCCGATCGGAGGTGGCCGCGATCACGCGTGGTATCGAGTCTGGCTATCAACTGAACTTCAATCAGTTCGTGGTGAACGTCAGCTCGTTGCAGGAGGACAACTCGCGAACCGTCCGCTCGACGCTGCTCACCGTGTCCGCGGCCGTCATCTGCCTGTTGCTGATTGCAGCGATGAACGTCGGCGCCCTTACACTGGGTCGCGGAATTGGACGCATGCGGGAGGCCGCCATCCGCGCGGCGCTCGGCTCCGGGCGTGCTCGACTCGTACGGCAGTTTCTCGCTGAAAGCCTGCTCGTCTCCGTGATCGGCGGGGTGTGCGGCGTTGCGCTTGCGATGATGGCCACCAGGCTCTTCATCGCGTGGAATCCGCTCAATACACTGCCAGCGAACGCAGTTCAATTGGACGTGCGCGTGCTCGCCATGGCCGCCGCGGCGATGTTGGTGACGACCGTCATCTGTGGGCTGGTGCCGGCCATCCGCGTCTCGGCCGCCGACCCGCATGACGCGCTCGGCGCCGGCGAGCGTGGAGCGGTGACGCGCCCGAGTGAACGCACGCAGACGGCGCTGCTCGTCGGCCAGATGACGATGTCCATCGTCGTGCTCGTGGCGGCGACGCTGCTGACGCGAACGTTCATGCGGCTCAATGAGGAGCCACTCGGCTTCGATTCATCCAACTTGTGGGTCGCATCGGTCACGTTGCCGAAAGATCCGTTCGACACCTCTGACGAGCGCAATACCTTCTATCGTCAGTTGGACGAACGCCTTCGCGCGATGCCGGGTGTTTCGGCAGTTGCCGCGAGCACGTCACCGCCGTTGAATAGTGGTCCACCAGTGACGGTCAACATCGGTCCCGAGGATTCACCGAACGCTCCGCGTATCAGCGCGCAGGATGTGACGACAGGGTTCTTCGTTGGGCTCGACGTGCCGCTCGTTGCGGGACGCCTGTTTGACGCGAGAGACACAGCAGGTGGAGTACCCGTAGTGATTTTCAATGCGCGAGCCGCCCAGCAGATCTTTGGTGGCTCCGCCGCGGCGATCGGCCAGCACGTGCGGCTCGGTCCCGGACCCTGGCGTGAAATCGTGGGCATAGTTGGCAACGTGCGGTCGTCGTTCTACAACACGCTCGAGTGGCGGACCGATCCGATCCTGTATCGTCCCGCTGCTCAATCTTTCGCCACGGTCGATGATCCATCGGCAGCGGGATTTGGGTTCAGCCTCCACGTTCGCTCGAATCGTCTTCTCACGTTGGGCGAGGTCCGAGACGCCGCCAGCTCGGTGAGTTCACGGGCGCGCGTCACCGAGATGCAGCGCGTGACGGACGCGATCGGAATCGCGACGAGGCAGCCGGCACTCAGGATGAGACTTCTCTTCGGCTTTTCAGTTGCAAGCCTGCTGCTCGCCGCGATCGGTGTGTATGGCGTCGTCTCTCAGGCAGTTGCGTATCGCCTTCGTGAAGTCGCGATCCGCATTGCCGTCGGCGCGGCGCCTCTTGGCATCATCATGACGATGACACGCGGAGCGCTCGTCGCCGGTATCGTCGGACTGAGCGCCGGCATCGTGGCCGCCCTCATGTTGAGCAGCACCCTCGAAGCGGTGTTGTACGGCGTGCGGTCGCGCGATCCGTTCTCGTTCGTCGTCGCCGGCGGGGCGCTGCTCGTGGTCACGTTGCTGGCCGCATTGATTCCAGCGTGGCGAGCCGTTCGTGTTGATCCAGCGAACGTGTTGCGGGCGGAGTGATGTGCACCGGATTTTCGCCCTCATCGTGAAGGCCTCGTGCGCCAGCGCTAGGTCCAGTGAGTTGTTGTCGCCATTCGTACCCGGCTGGTGCTAGAGTTCGCGCGGGACGTGGAAGCCGTGTCCCCACAGAAAGAACCCGGAATGAAAGAAGGGTCCGCGCTCGCGGTGTTGTTGTTCCTGGCTGCTGTGGCGGCAGAGGCTCAAAACGCCTCCAGTCCCTCCATTTGGAGCGGCGTGTTCACGGCCGAGCAGGCCAAGCGCGGGAACGACGCGTACCAGGCCAGTTGCTCTGGCTGCCATGGAAGCGATCTTCACGCCACCGACCCAGAGGCAGTTGATCTCACCGGGCCGGCCATCCGGGCCAAGTGGAATGGAAAAAGTCTGCAGGATCGTTTTGAGACGATACGCGATACGATGCCGCCGGGGAATGGGAATTCGCTCGGCGACAAGACGTACATGGACATCCTGGCGTTCATTCTTCAGTCCAACGAGTTTCCGGCAGGGAATCAGGAGCTAGCACCCGAGACGGCGAAGGTGATCGTGTTCGCGCAAAAGCCTTGAGACGGCCAGTCCGTCATCACCACCAAGGAGAAGGCCATGAGCAGTCATCCCAAAGGGCCGAATCCCGTCAGCCGGAGACGCTTCCTCAAGACGACAGTTGCCAACGGCACGGCAGGCATCGCCGCTGCGGCAGCCGTCGGCCTGCACCCGCAGGAGGCCGAGGCTGCCGACATCAAATGGGATCGGACAGCGGATGTCGTGGTGGTCGGTGCCGGCGTCTCGGGGCTCGCATGCGCGTGCGCGGCAAGCGATACCGGCGCCTCCGTGATCATGATCGAGGAGAACTTCGACATCGGTGGCCGCGGCATCATGAGCGGAGGAAGCATCCAGCTCGGTGGCGGCCACAGCCTTCAGAAGAAATACGGAACGGCGGACTCTGCCGACATGATCTTCGCGGACTGGACACGCCACGATCACCCCGCGTCCCGCTACAGCGACCGCGACATCGTCCGTAAGTTCGCCGACGAAAACGCCGCGACGTTCGAATTCCTGCTGGCCCATGGCGTGCAGTTCACCGGGCGCGAGGAAGGTGGAAGCGGAGCGTCGACGAATGCCGGCCGGACGTATCAGACGGTGGAATGGCATATCCCCAGTCAGCTCGTGGCTCCCCATCGCGGCCGCAACGGGTCGGGCCTCGTGCGACGGCTCGAGGAAAGCGCGCGGAAAGCAGGCGTGCAGATCCTGCTCAAACATTCGATGACGAAGATCATTCGTGAGAGCCCTCTGTCCGGGCGCGTCCTCGGAGTCACCGCTCGCACCGGGGGCAAGGACATCAACGTTCGGGCGAGGAAGGGCGTCTACGTCGGCACGGGCGGAAACTGTGGCAACGTGAACTTCCGCCGGACGTTCGATCCGCGGCTCACCGAGGAATACCAGCAGGCCTGCGCCCCATACGCGCGTCAGAGCGGCGACGCGGAGGTGCTGTCGATGGCGATCGGAGCCTCACTGTGGGCCACGGCGCAGCAGACATCCGAGAGTGGTGCCGCGATCACCAGGACGGTGCACATCGGGTGCCAATGGGGCTATGGTCAGCTGGTCATCGAAACCGACAGCCCGATCTTCCATCTGGCCCGCGCGACGGGCCTCACGGTGGCGAACTGGCAAGACCTCATCCTCGTGAACCAGACTGGCAAGCGGTTCTGGAACGAGCTCGATGGGGGCTACGACTTCATCGCCGCCGCGATGGCGTACAGCGGTGATCCAAACAAGTTGAACGGCGGCGGGCCCATCTGGGCCATCTTCGATGCCGATGCCGTGGTCCGCGAGCGGTGGAATCCAAAGCCGCCGAATGTCGATCCCTTGTACTTCGCGACCGGTGCGACATTGAAGGAACTGGCGGCCAACATCAACAACCCGTACCAGAAGAGGCCGATGCCGGGAGCTGTCCTGCAGGAGACTGTCGAACGATACAACTCGTTCGTCACCTCTGGTGTCGACAGCGACTTCAAGAAGCCCAAACCGATGTACAAGGTCGAGAAGCCGCCGTTCTATGCGGCGTGGGCGACTCCCATCCTCCACGATTCGCTCACCGGCCTCAGGGTTAACACCGATCAGCAGGTGATCGATATCTTTGGTAAGGTCATCCCCGGTCTCTATACGGGGGGAGAATCGATGGGCGGTCTCGCCCAGCATGGATTGGGACGAGACCTTGTCTCCGGCCGTCTCGCCGGACTTCACGCGGGACGATCGTCGGCGAGCTCAACGTAAGTCGGTCTCGTTTCGCTTTCGTTGTCGAGGCATGACCGACCACATCGACCGTGCGGACGAGGAGGCGCGTCCGCATCCGACGACGGTGACACTGAGCCGCGCCCCCGCTTCGGAAGTCGACGCCGGCACTGAGATTGTCTTGAAAGTGAAAGTGTCATGTCCTCACGGATGTGACCTGCGCGGACGAGTCATTGACGTCGTCGCGCCCGATGGTGCTGTCGTCGGAAGCAGTCTCCTTGCCGAATTCACTGACAACGTCAACGAGACGACGGGATTCGCCTTCATCGCACCCGAAGAGGTGGGCGAGTATTCGTGGACCGTCGTATTCCCGAAGGACCGCGACGAAAGCGCGCCCGCGCGCGTCGTGCACGTGGAAGGCTTGCATCCGATTACGGTCAGGACGCTGGCACACGACACCAGCCTGGCCGTATGGGGCGTACCTTCGCCGATCGTGATCGATCACCCGTTCCGCATTCAGGTCGGGGCAACGTGCTCCTCAGGCTGCGACCTCAGTGGCAAGGAGATCCAGATCCTCGACGAAGCGGGCGTCAGCATCGCTCGCGCGAAGCTGGGTGATACACCGTGGGACGGAACCCGGGCGCTCTATTGGACCGACGTCGACCTCGTGGCTCCCGCCAGGGAGGGTGCGACCTCGCGCTCGATCACCTTCGTGCCAACAGAATTGCGGCTGCCTCATGGCGGGGCGTCGGCTCGATTCGGATTCCAGACGGTGAAGCCGCCGCAGCACTCCGTTGCGGTCAAGGTCGTGCAGAAGGATGCCGGCACACCAGTCGAGGACGCGCAGGTGCGCCTGGGCGTGTACTTCGCCTACTCCGACGCCAACGGCGTTGCGACAGTCGCGATGCCACAGGGAACGTACAGCCTGGACGTGCTCAAGACCGGCTTCGAGGCGCCTTCACGCGTTGTCGACGTGTGCGATGACGTCACCGTGGAAGTTGAAGTGGTGGTCGTACCGCCGGAGAATCCCGACGCGTACTGGCTGTTCGATCCGACGAAGTATCGGTGAGCTTGCGACAGTCCCCCGCTGATCGCTTCGTGACCCAATAAGGGAGGTGGCGTATGCGTCCTAACTCAATCCATACGTGGAAATTCCTGTTCGTCGCAGTTGGGATTGCCGTGCTTGGGGCGGCGTTGATCGGGCAAGGCGGGCAGGCCCAGGACGGCGATAACCATTTGAAAGATTCGCGGATGTCGGCGATGGGGCGCGAGGCGGTGCTCGCCCGTCATCGAGCGGAAGCGCTGGCGTTTGGTACCGTCGATGAGTTCGACCCACGACCGCTGGACGACACGCTGTGTTTCAACGATCCCCGGTGCCCCGGCGGCTTTCGCGAAGACGGTCCTACGCGAGCGCAGTCTGAGGTGACCATCGCCGTCGACACCAGCGGTCAACACGTCGTCATTGGCTTCAACGATTTCCGCGGGTTCAATTCCAATCCGGTCTCGCTGTCAGGATTCATGTACTCGGATGACGGCGGCCAGACGTTCGTCGAGGGCGGACAACTACCGTCGCCTGGCACGGATACGATTGGAACGACGAGGTATCCACAGATCTTCGGAGACCCTGAGATTGAGTACTTGGGCGGCTGCACGTTCATCTACTCGTCGATCATGGTCAAGAAATTCTCGGCCACGGCCGCCGTCCAGACGATGAGTGTTCACCGCTCCGTCGATTGCGGCCACTCGTGGCAGGGACCATTTGAGGTCACGTCGGCGACGAATCCGAATGGACAGCTCACCGCGACGGGAGTCCCGCGCGATGCGGCCG
Organism: Vicinamibacterales bacterium; assembly: GCA_035649635.1. Classification (GTDB taxonomy): domain Bacteria; phylum Acidobacteriota; class Vicinamibacteria; order Vicinamibacterales; family UBA2999; genus Gp6-AA40. The sequence continues at coordinate 24,415 of DASRJE010000208.1, forward strand.
ACAAGGAATTCATGTCGGTCGACCCGGAAACCGGGCGCGTGATCATGACCTGGTCGAACTTCACCCCGTTGGCACCGCGCGGTGTGGAAATATCCAGCACGTACTCCGACAACATCATGGCCAATCCGCCGACGTGGTCGACACGTGCCATCGTTGCTGCTGCGATACCCGACGGTCAGGGGTCGGATCCTGCGTTTGCCGCCGGGTCGAGCAATGCGTACGTCGTCTGGCGGCGCTCTCCGTTCCCCGGAACGTTCTTTGGGTTCGGAAACACGATCGGATTTGCTCGGTCCACGAACAACGGGCAGACGTGGAGCACGCCCATGGAACTCAGCGCTGAATTCCTGACGATGGACCAGGTGCTCGGAAACGATCGCGTCAACACGTCACCATCAATTGCCGTTGATAACTCCGACGGCGCGCGCGCGGGCAATATCTACGTTGTCTACGCGAACAACAATTCGCAGGACGGCGCGGATATCGTGTTTCAGCGCAGCACGAACGCGGGCCTGTCGTTTTCGTCACCGCTGTTGCTGAACAGCCGCCCGGGAAACGATCGGGCACAGTGGTTCCCGTGGGTGACTGTGGATAAGACCACAGGACGAGTGCACGTCTTCTATTACGACCAGGGCATCAGGACGAGCGGCGACAGCACGGAAGTGATGCACACCTATTCCGACGATGCTGGCAAGCGGTGGGTCGCGCCGTTGCCGTTGACACAGCGGCCGTTCAACGCGGGATGGGGCAATGACACGAGTCAGCCGAATCTCGGTGACTACAACCAGGCGGTCGCACAGGACGGCGAGCTCTTTGCCGCGTTCGCCCAGACTACACCGCCGCCGCTCGGCTTCATCGACGGCCAACCTGATACGTCCCTGACCGTACCGGACGTCGCCTTCCGCAGGTATCAACCGGCCGGGGGCCTTGAAGATGGCAACAGTATCAAGCCGACCACCCTGGACCTGCAGGACGTGGCCTTCACCGACAGCGGCGGCAACGGACATCTCGATCCCGGTGAATCCGCGCACTTCCGATTGACGCTCCGCAATTACGTCACGAATCCGCTCAACGCGAGGAAGGTCACCGGAATCCAGGCGACGCTATCGACGGTGACTCCCGGCGTCGTGATCACGCAGGACAAATCGAGCTACGAGAACACCGATCCGGGGGAGAGTGCGGTCAACCGGAGAGATTTCGTCCTGAGCCTTCTGCCGACTTTCGTTGCCGGCACGCCGCTCGAACTGCGTCTCGACATCCACAGCGCCGACCGCGGAGCGGCGACGCTCCTGCACCGCCAGTTCACGGGAACACCGGTTTCGACGACGTTGCTGACCGAAAACTTCAATGCGGTTGCGCCTGGCGTGCTGCCCGCTGGCTGGACCGCGGCGCATGGTGCGGGGACGGTCACCGTGCCATGGACGACGACAAATACGTTCTGTGGCACCTCGAACGCGGCGTTTCACGCCAACGACAACGTCGGCGCGACGCCCGCTGAACGAGCGCGCTACGAGCGCCTCTTCAGCCCACCGTTCGTTGTTCCAGGGGACGCGCAGTACGTCACGGTCGAATTCGACGTGTGCTACGACACCGAGGAAGATCCCAACTTCAACGTGATGGCATACGACGGGTTCTTCCTTCGACTCGCGGATCTCACCACGGGAAGGACCTTGAGGTCCGTCCTCGCGGAGGCGTTCGCGGACGAGTTCACGACGGGCGCGCTGCAGCACTATCCGCGTCACTTTCCCCGCAACAGCAACACCAGCTATTTCGAGGACATGTCTGCGTGGGCGGGATTATCAAGCGGGCTGCAACACGTCCGCATGCGCCTTCCCGGTGTCGCCGGCAGCACGATGCAATTGCGATTCGAATACACGCAAGACACTGTCGCGACGTGCGCCGATGTTCGACCAGGTGACACATGCGGTGTGTTGGTCGACAACGTCGTCGTGCGAAGCGTGAAGTCGCAGACGCCGTAGTCGACAAGCCAAGGCGTGAACTTCGTCAGTGGGGAAGGGGTATCTCGCACAGAGCGAGATACCCGTCCCGTTGGTGCTTTTTGATGCCTCTTCGCCGTCATTCTGCGCACCTTTGAACGGCGGACGGCCCACTCTCGTCTAATAGATTGTGACTATGCCCTCCATCGCCATTACGCGCCGGGCGGTCCGCGATCTCGTCGCGCTTAGTAACACCCCGCAATAGACCCGCCTGACATAACTATTTGCGCTCATCCGGACAGAGTGTCCGGATTGCTCTCGCGCGTACGTGTGACTGTCTGATTCCTGAATGAAAGGATCACGTCATGAACGTCGTGTCGCTCTCGCTCGTTCTGTGGACTCTTCTCGCGCTGTTCGCTCTGACGATACTCCTGCTGACTTTTCGCTACATCCCTAACGACCGCGTCGGCATCGTGGAGAAGCTGTGGAGCCCGTCGGGTTCGGTCGGCCGCGGCATCATCGCGCTGAACGGTGAAGCCGGTTTTCAGCCGGCGTTGCTCCGCGGCGGCTGGCACATGTTGATGCCGTTCCAGTATCGCCTGCACAAGATGCCTCTCGTAACGATTCCGCAGGGAAAGATCGGCTACGTGTTTGCACGCGATGGTGTGCCGTTGGCGCCCACGCAGACGCTGGCAAACAATGTCGAGGCCAATGACTTTCAAGACGTGGCCGCATTCCTGCGTGCCGGCGGCCAGCGTGGTCCTCAGCGAAAGATCCTGCGCGAGGGTACGTATGCGTTCAACACGGCACAGTTCGTGGTGATCACGAACGAGCGCGTACACTTCCTTCCCCTCGATCCGACGGAAGCCGACACGTTCAAACGGATGGCGGCGCTCATCGGCGACCGCGGAGGGTTCGAGCCGGTCGTCATCAAGGACGCCGCCGACACCATCGGCATCGTGACAGTGCATGACGGCCCTTCGCTGCCCGATGGACAGATCATCGCGCCAACGGTTGGCGACGTTGCCGCGACGCCGGAGACCTATCACAACAACTTTCAGGATCCGGAGAAGTTCCTGCTGGCAGGTGGCCTGCGTGGCCGTCAGTTGCAGACGCTCGTTGAGGGCACGTATTACGTCAATCGGTTGTTTGCCACCGTCGAGATGATTCCGAAAACGGTGATCGAGGTCGGCAATGTCGGCGTGGTCGTCTCCTACACGGGTGAGGCGGGTGTCGACCTCACCGGCGATCAGTACAAGCACGGAGAGCTCGTCAAGAAACATTCTCGCGGCGTGTGGAACGAGCCGCTGCTGCCGGGCAAATATGCGTTCAACACCTACGCCGGCAAAGTGATGATGGTTCCGACGACGAACTTCATCCTGAAATGGAACAAGTCAGAGACCGGCTCGCATCGCTACGACGAGAATCTGTCCGAAGTGTTGCTCATCACGAAGGATGCGTTCGAACCCTCGTTGCCGCTCTCCGTGGTCGTGCACATCGACTATCGCAAGGCGCCGCTCGTGATTCAGCGGTTCGGCGACATCAAGCGCCTGGTCGAGCAGACGCTCGATCCGATGGTGTCGGCCTACTTCAAGAACATCGGCCAGACGCGCACGTTGATCCAGTTGATTCAGGATCGCAGCGCGATCCAGCAGCAGTCGGGCGAGCAGATGAAGGAGAAGTTCGCTGAGTACAACCTGGAGCTGCAGGAGGTGCTCATTGGTACGCCGACGGCAGGCGTGCCCGGAAGCCAGATCGAAACAATCCTGACGCAGTTGCGGTCGCGTCAGATCGCGGAGGAGCAGGTGGAGACTTACACGCGCCAGGAAAAGGCGGCGACCAAGGAGAAGGAGCTGCGCGAGGCCGAGGCGCGAGCCAAACAGCAGACGTTCATCACGGAGTCGGAGCTGTCTATCAACATCCAGACGAACCAGGGTAAGGCGGAGTACGAGCGCTCCCGGCAGGAAGCCGCGCGTATTCAGACACTGGCCACGGCGGAAGCCGAAAAGATCCGCATCGTCGGCGAAGGCGAGGCCAAACGGATTCAGGCGATCGCCGGCGCCGATGCCGAACGGACGGCGCGCGTCGGTGTGGCCCAGGCCATGGCCATCGAGGAGCAGGTGCGCGCGTACGGCGGCCCGCGCCTGCAGTTGACGCAACAGGTGTTGAACCGCTTCGCCGAGGCGATCCAATCCTCGCAGGTAGACGTGGTGCCGAAGATCCTCATCGCCGGGCAGAATGGCAAGGATGGCGGTTCGCCGATGACGGGCAACGTCATGGAGGCGCTCCTGACCCTGATGATGTCCGAGCGTCTCGGTGGCGAGATCAACACGACATCCATGCCCCGCAATGCGTCTGCTGACGCGATCCGCAAGCGGATCGAGGGTGACATGAAGCGCTGACTGTGTGGAGTCTCCCCCTACCACCAATGGAGCGCGCCGCGCTGCGGCGCGCTCGCCAACACGCTATTTCACCCTGACGTACTTTCGTAAGTTGTGCGCGGCGACGTCGGCGGCGTAGATGTTGCCCGCCTCATCAGCGGCGATACCCGACGCCGATGAGCCGCGTTCCAACTTGTCGAGGTCCGCGGGATCGGGAATGAAGGCCTTGAGCGAGCCATCTTTAGCGCTGCCCACGACGATTCCACGCAGTTCTCCTTTCTTGGCTGTGGCCTCGGCAAACGCAGCGCCGACGTAAATCGTGTCGTCCCTACCAACGAAGACCGAGCTCGGCGTCCCGAACTGCGTCCAGGCGGCGATGAACTTGCCGTCTTGATCGAAGACCTGGATGCGGTTGTTTCTGCGGTCGGCGACGTAGACACGATTCTCAGACCCGCCGATGAAGATATCGTGCGGGTCCGAGAACTCGCCTGGCGTGGCGCCTTCGCGTCCCCAGGCCTTGATGAACCGACCGTCCCGGGAAAACTTCACGACGCGGGCGCTCATGTGCTTGTTCGGGTAGTGGCCGTCGGTCACGAAGATGTCGCCACCAGGCGCGATGGCGACGCCCGTCGGCCGATCGAAGGTGTCGGGGCCATTGCCGGGCACGCCCTGCTTGCCGAGCATCATCAGAACCGTGCCGCTCGGGCTCAACTTCAGCACCTCGTGGCCCATGATCACGCCGTCGGCATTCCTGGCTGACATGCCCAGCACGGTGGCTTCGTCATTGACGTCGCTCACCCACAAGTTCCCATCGGAATCGATGGTGAATCCGTGAGGATAGGCGAACAGCCCGGCGCCAAAACTTCGCAGGAGCTTGCCAGACGGATCGAATTCCAGAATCGGCGGATTGGCACTGCCGCGGGCAATGCAGGTGGCGCTGCCTGCGGGCACGGTGTTGAAACAGCGATGGAAGACCCAGACGTTGCCGTCGCGATGGACGTGTACCCTGATGACCTCGCCCCACCGGCCGCCATTCATGTTGGGCGGGAGCGTCGGCCAGCCCGCAACGAGGCGATAAGGATTGGGGAGCTCGGTGGGTTTCGGGTACGCGGCCTTTTGCGCGCTCGCCGTTGCCGTGAACGCCGCGGTCACGGCAACAGCGGCGAACAGCATCCGCCTCATTGTTTCTTTCCCCCGACCTGCACTTCGAAGCCGTCCGGATCCTGGACGTGGAAGCTGCCTTCAGTCACTCGAATGTTCAGCCCTCGCTTCTTCAGCTCTGCTTCGACCGCTGGCTTGACCGACTTATCGGTATCCCAGTTGGCCAGTGTGTAGGCGATGTGATCGACGCCGACCTTGCCGCCAGGGCGGCTGCTGGCGTTGCGCGGAATGAGGATGTTGTCGCCGAACGTCAAGCGGCACTGTGTCTTTCCGTCATCGTCCGAGATCTTCATTCCCAGCAGGCCCGAGTAGAAGTCGCGCGTCTTCGTATAATCGGCGACCTGCATCGAAACGTGGTTGATGGAGAGGGCGTTTGCCGGCGCGGCCTGTGCCGTCGTGGCGGTTGATGTCGCCGCCGCTGCGGCGGCTGCCAGGGTCCGAATGAGGTGACGGCGAGTCACTTTTCCGTGTTCGTACTCCTCGAGCAACCTGCTGATGATGTGCTCCATGGCTCATTCTCCTTCTGTCTGAAATACACGGAGTGGACGGAGCGAACTGATTCGCACGGAGTAGCGAAGAATGCGCTGAGCTTTGCCGTTACTGGCTTATACGCCCGCCTTGCACCAACGTCAATCGAGCGCAGATCGAAAAGGCGAATCGAAAAGACACTGTTGACAAGGCCTCGCCACGAGTTTAGAAATCAGCCGCGGCGGAACAAGCGGGACCTGCAGGAGTGACCGGGAAAGCTCGGCCTTTCGGCCCTGCCCCGATTCGAACACACCGGCGAGTCAATAGGAGGGTGTATGAAAACGATCAGCGTCGCTGCGGCTGTCGCCGCCCTGCTCGCGACTGGCGTCCTCGCCCAATCTACGGAGAAAGGCGGGGGCGACGTCACGGGATCGTACGACCTCGTGACAGGATGGCCACAGAACTGGTGCGGCGAGGGGTTCGTCATCGGATCGACAGCAGGCATCTGGGCGGAATCCCCGGACCGGGTCTTCATCTTCGCCCGCGGCTGTCTGCCGCGCCTGGAGAATCCCGGTGACGTGGTCCCGACGCGGAACGCATCCGGATTCGATCTTTCGCAGAAGGATCCCTCTCGCCATCCACGCTGGGATCACATCGTTAACATCGTCGACCGAAACGGCCGGTTGGTCGAGTCGTGGGAGCAACACAACAAGCTGTTTGTGCGACCGCATCGTGTGCTGGTGAGTCCCTACGACACGGACCGGCACGTGTGGCTGATCGATGACGGCGCGCACGCCATCTACAAGTTCACACGAGACGGCAAGCAGCTGGTGATGACCGTGGGCACGCCCAGGATGCCGGGCAACGATGAGACGCACTTTGCGCGCCCGACTGACGTTGCTTTTCTGCCCGACGGAACGTTCTTCGTGAGCGACGGCTACACCAATACTCGCGTGGTGAAGTTCGATCGCAACGGCAAGTACCTCACGTCCTGGGGCATGCGCGGCAATCCGCCCAACGAAACGCGTCCGTACTACATGAACACTGTGCACGCGATCGTCGCCGACAAGCAGCGGCGCCTGTACGTGAGCGACCGCGCGAATCACCGCATCCAGATCTTCGACGAGAACGGCAAGTTCCTCGACGCGTGGCCCAACGTCCCGCTGCCGTATTCGCTGCTGATGACCGACGATCAGTTCCTCTGGTCCGCGTCGGGTGAAACGCAGAAATTCACCAAGTACGACCTGAATGGACGGCTGCTTGCCGCTTGGGGCACGTTCGGCGCATTCCCCGGCGGATTCTGGGGTGTGCACCAGTTCCACGTCGATAGTGAAGGAAGCCTTTACACGGCGGACGTGCACGTGGGACGGCCGCAGAAATTCCGTCCCCGGCCCGGCGCCGACCGCAACCGTGTCATCGGACCACCGACGCGAACGGGGGTGACGTCCACGCGTTAAGCGCGTAATCAGCCCGAGCTGACCACGTGGTCAGCTCAGGCTCACTTCCGACACCTGTTGCTCTCGAGTCGACACTCGGAAAAGAACTCGTTCCTGCTGTCTCAGAAATGAAATACACCTACGGCCCCGGCACGCCGACTTGAATCGCGGCGCGTGAGGGGCGAATACTGTGCGCACCCAACCAGCTATTGCGACGGTCGTTCGATTTCAGTGCGGCTGTCGTTGTTTGTACGCGGGAGTAGGCGCTCTCGCAAAGTCATTCAGACCGTCCTGAACGTGCTGCGTTTCGTCAGTCCGAAACCAGCCCGTGGGCGAACCGCCTTGTCCGCGCCCGTTCGAAAAGGGGATGAAGTATGCCTACGCCACTCTTCTTGCTTGACCGGCCGTTGACCAACGGGGACCTCGAGACCTACGACGAACAACTCCGGCAACTCCAGGGGAATATCCTGAAAAGTCACGGTCGGAACGAGACGGCCAGCATCTTTCTCACCTTCCTGCCAGGACAGATCGACGGAGTCAGGGATTTCCTGCACACCATGGCACGCCGCGTGACATCCGCGCAGCAACAGGAGGCGCAGGCCAGGGCCAGGGAAAGGAACGAGCTCTTCACAGGACTCTGGCTGAGTGCCGAGGGCTATAAGTTCCTGGGCCACAGTCTCACGGGTTTCGATTTGACCTTTCGCCAGGGTATGCGCGGCGCCAAGGAGCGCCTGGACGACCCGCCGGTGGAAAACTGGGAGCCAAAGTTCAGAGAACAGATCCATGCGCTCGTGACGTTCGCGCACAGCGATAGAACCGTCGTGTCGGCCAAGCTCGATGACCTTCGCGGCGAAGTCGGGAGCATCGCCTCGGTATCGTCGGAGCTCGGTCATGCCATGCGCGACGGCGACCGTGCCTTCGAACATTTCGGGTTTCTGGACGGCGTGAGCCAGCCGATCTTTTTCGCCAAAGATCTGCCGGACGCGACTTCGAGAGCGCAGTGGGATCCGTCGGCGGGGCCGAGGCTGGTGCTCAGGCAAGACCCGCTCGGCACCCGCGAGGAGTGTGGCTCCTACTTCGTCTTCCGCAAGCTCGAACAGAACGCCAAGCGATTCAAGCTGCGACAGAAGGCCCTCGCACGGAAGCTGGGCGTCTCGACGGCCGTGGCAGGCGCCATGATCATGGGGCGCTTCGAGGACGGCACACCCATTACGAAGCGCCAATCGGAGAACGGGAGAAGGGAAAACGATTTCAACTATGGCGCAGACGGACACGGCCACGTGTGTCCGTTCTTTTCCCACATTCGCAAAGCCAATCCTCGTGGGGCTACCGACAACGGGATCCCGGGGGCCGAAGGTGTCCATCGTATTGCTCGCAGAGGCATTACTTATGGCGACCCCACGCCCCGCAACGGAAGTAGTTCGCACTGGCCCGAAAACGGTGTCGGTGTGCTCTTCCAATGCTGCCAGGCCGTTCTGTCAAATCAGTTCGAAACGATTCAAGGCCGGTGGGCAAATGATCCCAGTTTCATCAGGGCCGGAGTCGGCCAGGATGCGGTGATTGGCCAGCGGGGGCAGACTCGTATCGCGTTTCCCGCGGGGCGCGGCAGCGCAGCCCGTGTGCCATTCGACTTTGGGGAGTTCATCCACATGCGCGGCGGCGAGTACTTCTTCGCCCCCGCCAAGTCGGTGTTGGTCAGGCTCTAGTGGAATGTCGGTAGGTACTTCCTGGCGAATACGGTCACAGTCAGCCGCGGCCCGGCGTGCCGTGCCAGCGCGTATGCGTGCGATGAAGCACTCGTGCTGACACGGATGTATCTTCGGCGCGGTGCATGAGCGACAGGTTGTCCCACACGAGCACGTCGCCAGGCCGCCATGCGTGCGCGTAAATGAATTCCGGTTTCAGCGCATGCGCATAGAGACTGGCGAGGAGCTGGACGCCCTTCCTCTTTGGCAGTCCCACAATCGAATCGATGCTGAATTGATTCAGGTAGAGCGACCGCCGCCCGGTCACATGATGTTCGCGGACAAGTGGGTGGACTGTAGCCCCATCCCGCGGCGCTGTGAGCCCTGACGCTCCGAGCAAGGCGCCGAAACAATGACGGGCCGCAAGAGGTTCGAGAACGGCCTTTCTCTTGGGAGGCAGCGCCTCGTAGGCCCCCCGCATGTTCGCAAACATCGTGGCGCTGCAGGGTGACGGCACGACGACCGCCTTCAGGACGATGACGGGCGACGGGTCTGGCTTGAATGACTGGTCGGTGTGCCAGAAGACAGTCGATCTGGTGACGCCAGGAGCTCCGAGGTCGTGCCGGACCACCTGAATCCGCCGATCGTCCCGGAGCCTGAACGGCGCATCCCTGGGAAGAACCCGCTCGTCCACCTCCCCAAAGATGCTCGTCAGCGCCACTTGATCGTCATACGACAAAATCTGATCCCTGAAAACGAGGAGCAGGCGTTCGTGCAACCCACGCACAAGCTGGCGTCGGCCGGCCGGCGTGATCCGCTCGAGATCGAAGCCCACCACCTCAGCCCCGAAGGAGGCAAGGAGAGGACGAATCAGCATCGTTGTATGCTAGCGCTGAGTTCATTCGGTCGCGCACGCGGCGTCCTCCGACATGATCGGCATCTCTGTCTCTCACTATCTCGTCACCGACAGGCTCGGTGGGGGCGGCATGGCCGTCGTCTACGAGGCGCAGGATGTGCGTCTGCCTCGACGAGTCGCTCTCAAGTTCCTGCGCGACAAGCTCGCGAACGACCCGCTGGCGCTTACCCGGTTCAAGCGCGAAGCGGCTGCGCTGTCGCTCCTCAATCACCCGAACATCTGCACGATTCACGAGGTCGATGCGTTCGAGGGGCAGCCGTTCATCGCGATGGAGAAACTCGAGGGGCGAACGCTTCGCGCGCGCCTCGCGGAAGGAAAAGTCGAGCCTGCGGAGCTGGTCGACATCGCCGCGCAGATAGCCCAGGCCCTGAAGGCGGCGCACGAGAAGGGCATCGTCCACCGTGATATCAAGCCGGGGAACATCTTCATCACGTCGAACGGCGTCAAAGTCCTCGACTTCGGTCTCGCGAAACTGCTCGTCGGGACCGAGAACGAGACCGTCGAGGACCACACAGTGGACGGACGGCCCGTGGGGACTGTCAACTACATGTCCCCCGAGCGCATCCGGCAGGACAATCTCGATCCCCGCAGTGACCTCTTCTCGCTCGGCGTGGTGATCTTCGAAATGGCGGCCGGATTCACCCCCTTCGAGGGCGGATCGATCGCTCAAACGGTTGCGAACGTCTTCGACCAGGATCCGCCGGCGCTCTCCGACGTGGCACCGCGTCAGCCGGACGAGTTGCAATCCATTGTGCACAAGCTGCTGGCTCGAGATCCCGAGGACCGCTATCACACCGCGGGGGCCTTGTTGCGGGATCTGAAAGCACTGGCGATCCGGATAGATGTCCGGGCGGGAGCCACCAGTCAGACCACGACCAGTGTCCGCGGGAAGACAGACCCGAGGAGCGGGCGGATATCCGTCGTGGTGATGCCAACGAGAGTGTTGGCTGAGGAAGCCGACTCGTTTCTTGCGGATGCTATTCCGAATGCCATCTCCAAGCATCTGCTGAAGGTCCCGGGCATCGAGACCAAGCGCCCGCCCACGACCGGCGACCTCGAGCGCGTCGCCGGCGATCTCGATCAGGTGGCCACCGTGTACGGCGCGACCGCGTACGTCGTGTCCCTGCTGAACGTCTCGAGTGGGCGATTCAAGCTGTCTGTCCAGTTGGTCGACACCGCGTCTCGCAAACTCAGATGGTGCGACGAGTACAAGGGTTCGCGTAAGGGATACACCGGTATCGTGAAGGCGGCGGCGGAAGGGATCCGGCGCGCGTTGCAACCGGACACGGACCCGCCGCCGGCGACGACGTCGGTGGTGGTCAATCCCGAGGCCGAGCTGCTCCTGCAACAGGGCTTGTACCATTTGAACCTGTTCAGAAATCTCGCCCGGCCGACCGATTTCGAGCGCGCGGAGACGACGCTTCGCCGCGCCGCCGACCTCGAGCCGGAGCGAGCCGATGCTCCTGCCGCTCTTGCATTGCTGCATACGGCACGGCTCGTGACCGGCGCCTCTCCATCGGAGGTCGTTCCTGTGTGTGAGACCTGGGTGAAGCGGACGCTGGAAATCGACCGCCGGAACAGCAAAGCGTGGGCGATTCTCTGCGAGCTCGAGACCATGCGCTCGGAGCTTCGAAAACCGTTCGAGTACGGGCTCAAGGCCGCGGCGTTCGGCGGCCGCGATGCGTTCGCGCACGCGAGGCTCGCCGGATGTCTCATGTGGCATTCCTACGAGTTGTCGTTGCTCGCCGCCAGTGAGGGCGCGCGCTTCGATCCTCTCGTCCTCGATGCGCCAGTGTTTGCGGCGATCAGCCTGAATCAGTTGAGTCGCAGGGACGAGGCACTATCGCTGATCGAAGTCGTGCTCAACATCGAGCCGGACATGCTCCTTGCGCAGTTCATCAAAGGCCTGATCCTTGCCGATGCCGGCCGCACGGATCCGGCACTGGAGATCATGGCACGGCTCGAACCTTTTGCCGCAAAAGGCCGGCTGCTGCCACAATGGCCGGCAATCTTCAAGGACGTCGCGGCGTATCACGACGCCGCCACGACCGGGGACACCGAGATGCTCGATCGGACGACACAGAGGCTGGCAGGTTTCGCGAGAGGTGAGAACCAGTTCCCGCGCTGGGAACTGACGACGTCGGGAATCACACGGCTGCTGGCCAAGCGTTCACCGGCATTGTCGCTCGAACTATTCGCGCACCGCGCGATGATGGGGATCATCGAGCCGTACGACCATCTCGTGACGCACCCGGATCTCGATCCGCTGCGTGGCGACACGCGCTTCCAACGCCTGCTCCGCACATCGCGTCGAAATTTCGAAGAAACCCTGTCTGTCGTGCGAATGGCGCAGAGCCGCGCCGAGGCCCCCGACTACATCGCCCACGCGCTCGACGACATCACAAAACGCTTTCAGCTCTCCACCAGTTCCTGACCGTGCCGGCTACGCTCGCGCTCATCGACGGCGTGCACATCGACACGTCCGAATCGGTGACGCGTATCTTGGGCCCGGGCGTCGACCTCGTGCTGGACCGGCCCTCCGCCCAAGATCTGAAAACACTTCGACGGCTCGTCTTGGGACGAAGCTCGCACAGCGCGCTCACGACCCGCACCATCGCTCACGGCGGGCTCGCGGGGTTACGCCGGTTCTACGAGCTGCTTGCCGAGTTGATCACACGGGGCTGGCTGATCGAGCGTGTCGTTGACGGCACGGCTGCGATCGTCAGCGCGATCCCGTTGACCGATGACTATTCATGGAACGACGGGTCGAACGGTGATCGGGAAGGCACACTCTCGCGCTTTGCGTTCATGCGACGCGTCGGTGCGCAGATGGTGCTCGAATCGCCAACCGCGCGTGCACAAATCGTCCTGCATGACTGGCGAGTACTCTTCCTGCTGTGGCAACTCTCGCGTTCCCGCCCGCGTTCGCGCGCCGGCACGCCGGGAGCCGGATTGCCTCGATCTGTGATCCGCGCCGTTCGCGGCATGCTCTGGAGCGCCGGGTTCCTCGTGACCGGAAATGACGGACCCGATGCAGGAGAGCCCCCAAAACTGTTCTTCTGGGAGTTTCATGATCTGCTGTTTCATAGTCGATCGCGCCTTGGCCGGCATCACAATCCGTATGGGGCAACCTATCCCTTCGAAGGTCGCGTGCCGATGCCGCCGGTGTTCAGACCTCGCGACCGCCGCACGCGCATCCGCTTGTTCAGGCCCGACGTCACGCGACTTCGTCGCACCGATTGGACGCTCACGCGCGCGCTCGAGGCGAGGCGATCGCAAAGAGACCACAGCGATTCACCGATCACACGACGGGAACTTGGCGAGTTTCTCTTCCGATCAGCGGCCGTCAGATCCGCCCGACCACACGATCGTTATGCCGCCAGTGTGCGCGTTTACCCGAGCGGCGGCTCGGTGTATTCGCTGGAATTGTATATAGCGGTCCGGCTGTGTGCGGGCCTGGCACCTGGGCTGTATCACTACGTTCCCGAGCGACATGCGCTCTCTCGAGTGAGCTCGTTGACGGTTCCCGTCCGGTCACTCCTCGACAGCGCCGGTCGCGCGGTCCGCGCCGCGCAACCGCAGTTGCTCATTCTCATCGCTGCTCGATTCCCGCGTGCCGCGTGGAAGTACTCGTCGATTTCTTACTCCCTCGTCCTGAAAGAGGTCGGAGCGCTGATGCAGACGATGTATCTCGTGGCCACGGCGATGGGACTTGGCGCGTGCGCGCTTGGCGGGGGCGATTCCGATCTATTCGCGAAGGCGGCCGGAATGGACTACTACGCCGAAGGCTCAGTCGGCGAGTTCATTCTCGGCCGTCTTCCACGATTCGCCGGAGCGCGCAGGCTTCAGCCTGGGCGGAAATTATGACCGGGGCTGAAGCCCCGCGCTCCTCTGTACCGAAACCACTTCAGAAACAGCAGTAGTGTTCTCTCGGTCCACGCATGATGCCCCAGCGCTCTCGCAGGTGGTCCGCCATTTCCTCGTAGGTGAATACGAACTCCGGATCGAATTCCCTGGCGATGTCGAGGATCCTGGAATTGTGTGCGGCAATCCTCGCCTGCAAGTCCGCGTTGGTCTCGACTGCGGTGAAGAACCGGGAGACCGGTGAGTCGTCTGGAACGAACGCCACCAGTCCGACCGGCGCAGTCCTGCGCGCAGCCTTTCTCTTCGCAGTCTTCTTCGCGGCTTTCTTCACTGACCTCTTCGTGGATTTCTTGGCAGCCTTCTTCGCGGACTTTTTCGCCATGACGCCTCCTCGCGCGAGGGTGATTATCGCCGAGTGTCAAATGACGATGTGAAAATTGTTCATCTGACCTTCAGTCCGGGACGTCCGGCGCCACCCCAGGGCGACCGGTACGTCGTACAGCCGGCCGGGTGCGAATCGAGGCCAGAAATGACGAAGGCCCGGCACAATCACTCGAACGACCGGTAGACCAACATCCTTTCGCGTCTGATCGAGGACGAGCGTCTCCATGCCACACCGGTGAGCGGCGGTCACACATGCCATCACCGCGTCCCGGATGTCCGTGTAGATGGCGTCCTGAAAGTTCCGCCGGTCGCGAACGGCGGTCTGCCTGGTGCGCCTCAGGAACCGACCGAGGCCCGAACGTCGGTGACTGAAACTTGGTCCCGCGACGCCCAGGTGCACTCCGCTGCGCCATTGATTCAGCTCGGTGATGGCACGGGCGATCGCCGTGCTGGCGTCGAGATGCGCGCCGAAGCCGAGGAGCAGTTCGCCGGTTCCGCGTTGGAGTCCCTCGGAAACCGCCGCGAAAACGGGTATGCCGAGATCGGTCGTCAGGTCGTGGACGGTGAGCGAGCGGCCGTTCCTGGCATAATCGCGCACCATTCGCCGAAAGAACGGATTCGAAAAGGTGGCGAGATCGACCGTGGGTCTCGCAAGCTCGTTGTACCACCAGATCGCGACCGCGTCCCGTTCGACCAGCTCCAGGAAGCCCTGCAGAATGGCCTCTTCCAGGCTGTTGCCGGCCGCGCAGCCGTTCGAGTTGGCGCGACTGCATCGCTCCGCTTCAGGTGCGCGATAGCCAAAATAGCAGTAGGCCGTCGGCACGTAACGGATTGTGTCGTGGCTGAGCGACCACACAGGCGTCCAGTCGATTTCCTGCTGGCGGTCGAGAAGTCGGGGAACCCAGCATTGCGGCAATGCACGAGCATTCCAGGCGTCGCGCTCCTCGAACTGCAACTCGCTGAATGCGGCGCACGCGTTGGGATGAATGGCTTGTCCGCCCAGGGCGTCGTACGACGTCCGTACCCGTGTTTCGATGCCGCGAAAGATTCCTGAATACCGTTCGAGCGCTTCGCACAGGGCGCTGGCCCTTGCCTGGGCTCGCCCGATGCCTTTCCCCGAGCTGAGACGACGGCCAGTTGGGAATGGCTCGGTCTCCGACGCCAGGAACACGTGCTCGGCGGAATACAGCTCCAACCCGCGTGATGCCGTCGTCCTCCGGGTAATTCGCGTGATGATGCCCGTCCACCTGCTGATGTGATGCCTGTAGCGACTGAACGTCTTGTGGGGCGGCACCGCGCGCCAACCACCGTCAGAGAACGCGGCTCTCGGCCGTCGCGTAAGTACGATTCGCGGATCCGGTAATGACGTTCCGCCTTCCGAACTGGCTACTGGCGGCGCGCACCGTGGACAGCCTGGCTGCGGGACCACGAGGTGAGCGCTGGATCGCCACAACCGAGGATCGAGCGCAATCATCGTCCCGATCCGAGTCAACGGTTGCAGTAAGGTGTTGGACGGGGCGCGAAGCTGATTGTGCCGGATGCGAAGTGTCTTCAAATCGACGGGATCGCTCGCGAGTCCGCCCGACGATTCCAGCCATGTGTGTGCGGGTCGGTTGGCCCGGATTCGTGCGAGCACACAATCCCAGCATGGTGTCGACGGGGGATGCACGAGCGGACCCACCCAGATGACTGTGCCCATGGGCTTGACAGGCAGCCAGGCACGATTGGCGCGTGCGGCTTTTTTCGCGAAATCGGAGACGTCGCGACGAAGGTACTCATCGGTCAGGACGACCTCCACGTCGCCGTTGCGACGTGGCGCGAGCCCGAGCTTGTCCAGGACATCGATTGTGGCGGCGTTCGCCGCGTTACGAGTTCCCTCACGCGTGCGCCGACGGCCATCGACGAGGTGACCGGATCGATGGAGGATCGCGAGCGATGCGAGTACCTCGGCGACGCTTGCTGAACCTCGCAGTTCCTGAACGATGTCCATCACCGACCGCGTGCCATCGAGCAGGGGCGCCAGGCGAGGGAAGATCGGCCCCTCGAGGGGCCACGACTCCACGTCTGACAGCAGCACCGCCCGTGAAGAATCGATGCTGGCCACGGTGAGGTGCGGCCTCAGTTGCGGAAACGACGACTGGCCGCGCTTCACCGCATCGCGTCCAGGGTGGTCTTCAACGGCTCGCGGCTTTCGAGTGCCCACTCGGATCCTTGGTGTCTTCGTTGAACCTGTTCCGCACGGCGAGGAGATCGCAGCAACGGCTCTCCTCAGTGTCAGGCAGTGAATCGTGAACGACGCGATTGTCCGCTAAACGGTGTCAGGCAGTGAATCGTGAAGGCGCGATTGTCCGCTAAACGGTGTCAGGCAGTGAATCGTGAACGTGAACCGTGAACAGGCAGGGCAACGGCTCTCCTCGACGGCTCTCTTCGGTGTCAGGCAGTGAATCGTGAAAGGTGAATCGTGAACGTTATTGCGGCCAGGACCCCGGTCGGCCGTGACAACCAAATCCCAACCCGCTGGAGACGTCCGGCCTGGGCCCCGGCTCACTTCTTACTGACGGTAGAGGGCGCCACCGCCAGAAATATCGCGATGTCAGCGGCTGTAGCTACCGAAGGCTGCACGACGACATGAGCTCGCGTCGCAAGCGCAGCGCCGCGCCGCCAGCTGTACACTTTCGCCCTCGGCTAGCAGGGTGCCGTCGATGACGTGGAACGTGAAGCGCGTGAGTCGGACGCGGCGTAACGACTCCGAGATCCACGACGCCCAAGACGCTGGGCGTCAATTCCTTGGGAAACACACACGTTGACCTCGTCCTGGTGACCTCGACGTCAGGCAGAGTTCGGCGATCTTCTCCACACTCTTGGAATTGTGGCCGCCCGGCATGCCTCAGACTATCTCGCGGAGCCTCGGCAGGTTCAGGTCAAGGCGGTGTGGTTCATCCTTGGCAAGGATGTCGATTGATTCAGCGTTCACGATTCACTGCCTGACACCAAACCGTCAGGATCAGTCGGATGGCTGCCGCCACGACAGCCCAGGATCCGCAGTCCGACTGCGGTGGCGTCCCTTCTATTCGACGATGATCTGAGCATACGCCCAGGGATGCTCTTTGCAGGTGTAGACGTAGGTGCCCGGTCGATCGAATTTCACGCCGGCGACACCGGCGGGATCGATCGGACCCGTGGACCATGAACCGTCGTCGGCCTCGGCCGAGTGGATCATGGTGCCGTTGTTGCGCCATGTGACGGTCGTGCCCACCGCAATCTTTGCGCGGTACGGATTGAACTGGTACTCGTCGGTCATGAAACGCGCGCCGGTGAAGGCGTTGTCCCGTTGCAGGGCCGCGGTCTCAATCTGCGTCGTTTCGGTAACCATGCCGGTGAAGAGCTCCGGCTCGCGCGGCGCCGGCGGCCCCGGTCGTGGTGCCATCGTGCCCCCGAGCTTGAATGCCCAGACATTCGTGCTGGTCACGAGCGAGACGAACTGCTCGCCGTCGAGTTCGAACGACGCCGCTGGTCCTCCAGCGGGAGCGCCGGTCTGGAACTGCCACACGATCTCGCCAGTCCTGGCATCGTGCGCGCTGAAGTGTCCGTCCGGCGCAGCGTGAAACAGCAGCCCCCCGGCCGTGGTCAGTACACCGCTCGGGCGGCCGGCACCTGACGGGAACTCGCGGCGCCAGACGATCTTGTGCGTCTCGCCATCGATTGCCGCCATCACGAACGTCTCGAACCGATCGATCCCGGGCACGCGATTGCTGAAGGCGGTGCTGAAGAAGTACCCATCTTCGGCTCGGCGGAGCCAGCGCAGCGAACGTTCCCCGACGGCGTAGAAGTACCCGGTCTGCTGGCTGTAGGACATCGGCGCGACGCGCATCCCGTAATACGGCATCAGCACGTTCGGCTTGTCGATCGACACCGCCTGGTAGTAGCAGCCAACCTCGAAGCCTTTCGGCATGGTCTGCGTCTTCCGCCACCAATCGCAGTCGGGAAGGACGCCTTCGGCACCGGCAGGGAAGGGCTGCGTTGCGGCGGTTTTCTGAAAGCGGTCCTGCGGGACCTTGCGCTCCTCGATCTTCATCAAGGGTTTGCCAGTGACTCGATCGAACGTGAACACGTAGCCATCGGGCCGAATGGCACCGATCGCCTTCACCGTCCTGCCGCCCACCTGTGCGTCGTACAACACGGGTGAGATAGACATGTCGGCTTCCCAGATATCGTGGCGGATCGTCTGGTAGTGCCACTTCAGTTTGCCCGTCTTCATGTCGAGGGCAACGATCGAGCAGATGAAGAGGTTGGTGCCCTCGCGATGCTCACCGGAGAGCTGAGGTACGCCGTTGCCGGTGACGTAGTAGAAGAGGCCGGACTCTTCGTCCGCGACGCCCGTCAGCCAGAGGGCGCCACCGCCGAACTTCCACTGGGCGGTCTTGGGCCATGTCTCGCTGCCTGGCTCTCCGGGAGCGGGCACCGCGAACCAGCGCCAGACCTCGCGTCCCGTCTTGCCATCGAGTCCGACGACCTGTCCGCGCCAGCCGTTGTCGGCGCTCAATCCGACCGAGACGATACCGCCCGCGTAGACGGGCGCACCGGCGATTCCCTGCCCTTTGTCCCGTGCATCCTCGCCAACGTACTTGTTCCACACGAGCTCGCCGGTGTCGTCGCGGAGCGCGATGACCCGCGCGTCGGACGTCCCGACAAAGACAAGACCATCGCCGATTGCAACACCTTCGCGGTCGGGTGCGCCCATCCGTGGCGCACCGGCGGCGGAGCCGCCGCGCGCACCACCGCCGCCGGCCGTGAAGCGCCAGACGGTCTTGCCGGTCCTCGCGTCGATCTTCACGACGTTGGGCGGGGCGGTGAAATACATCATGCCGTTCTTCACGACCGTCATCGATCGCGAATTCGCGGGCGGAGTCAGCCGGTCCGACATCCACACGGCACCGAGCCGCGACACAGTCTGCGTGTTGATCTGATTCAGGGTGGAGTAGCGATTTCCCAGATCGCCCATGACGGTCGACCATTCGCGGCCGCTGGATGGCGCCGGACCGGATTGGACGGAGACCGTCACGGGAATCGTAAGAGCCGCGGCGACGGCGGCCGTGAGAATCCACGCCGCGCGTCCGCGCGCACGCCATCGCCCAACTGTTCGTTCGCAGCGACTAGTGAGTACGTGGCTCAGCCTACGAAATGTCACAGATCCAGCCTCGTATTCATGTCGTAGCGTTCACGATTCACTGCCTGACACCAGGAGCGCACCAGGAGCGCATTCACGATTCACTGCCTGACACCAGGACGCGACTACTTCGCGAGCGGGTCGGGACGCATCTGGAACTTCATCACCTTGCTCGTCGTCCCTTTGCCCGTCTCCATGTGGAACGGCGTTCTGGTCGATATCGTCGTCCAGATGCCGCGACCCTTCCATCCGGCGTTGGGATCATCGATACGGCCGTCCATCCACTTCGTGTAGAACCCAAGCGGATACGGCACGCGCATGGTGACGAACTTGCCGTCTTTCAACGCCAGCAGTGCTTCAGTCGCGTTCCCGGTGTTGATCGGCACGTTGCGCCCCAGTCCCAGCGTGTCGAACTGATCGACCCACGTGTAGTAGCTCCCTTCCGTGCTTCCGGAATCGGTGACGTTCTTGAACTGCGGCGCCGGCTCCGTGTAGAAAGTCCAGCCTTCGGGACAATGCAGACCGCTGGCTTTCGGACCGTTCAGCGCGCCTTTGCACTTGCGGCGATCGAAGCTCGCGAGATGGCCGCTTGCCATGGCCGCCCAGTACACGCCGTTGCGATCGACGTCACCGCCGCGCGGTGAGAATCCCTTGTCGACGGGAGGTTGATAGATCTCCACGAGCGCCGTGTCTGGGGGATTCGACCCGGGCGCGAGTCTGATGAGAGCTCCCGGATACCCGAGCTGCGTGCCCCACACCGAACCGTCAGGCGCCGGCGCCACGGCGTAGAGCGCACCGCCTATGCGCTGATCCTTGCTCGGGTCGAGCGGCTGATCCGGTTCGGTATACGCGTCGCGTTTTCCGTTTCCGTTGGCGTCCCTGATGAGAGCCGTCCAGCCCTGCGACTTCATCTCGTCCTGCGTCTCGTCGAACATCTTCGTGTTGAGCCATCCGATCACCTGTCCGCCGCCGCTGGTCCACAACGTGTGGTTCGCGTCCTCGGCGAACATCAGGTGATGGGTTCCGAAGCAGGTGCTGATGTGAGTCAGCTTCTTCGTCGCCGGGTCGTACACGGCTAGGTGGCGGCCCGCGTTTTCCACGGGGAAGAGTTTCGCAGAGGGGTGGCTCGAGCCGGTCTTGCACTCAGGCGGATTCGCTGCGGGCCGTACCGTCGAGGTCAGCCACACCCGTCCTTTGTGATCGAGCATCGGGTTGTGGACGTTGTTCTTGCTGGTCCAGATCACCTCGTCCGCCCAGTACGGCGACGGCTCCGGCATCGCGGGATTCGTCGGGGGAGTCTTGGGGTCTCTTACCGTCAGCGGCACCTGGCTCGCCGTGTTGGTAACCGGATTCAACACCGGCACGTAGTCGGCACTGAGTTCAAGCGCTCCGTACACCGGCCCATTCGGATTGACGCGCGGATTCCTCCGGTCGGTCGAGACGACGTCGTGCAGGTATGCCTTGGGATCGGCCCAGTCCCACTGCGTGATGACGACGTTTCGCTCGATCCCCTGCGGACGTTGCGGCGCCGGTGGAACCTCGCCGGCACGGACCCGATCGGTCCAGTCCGCGAACATCTTCAAGACGCGCGCGCGGCCGAAATTATTCAGTTGGCCAGTCATCTGCCCGCCAGCCTGCCCGGACTTCACGCGACGATCCCAGGCCGCGACGGTGTTGGGGAATGAACCGAGCGCCGCCGGGATTTCCCTCGTGCCCTTGGTGCCGAGCGCATGACACGCAGTGCAGCCTCCTGATTTCACGCTGCGGATCCAATCGCCCTGGCTCTTCATGTTCGGCGAGATCCCGTTGCCGCTGTCGCCAGTGCCCGGGAACTCGCTCTTGGCCGGCATCTCCATCAACGCCAGCCAGTGTGCGGCCGGATAGTAATGTGCCGCCTCCGCCGGAGAACTCGCTTTCACGGCACGAAGGGCAAGGCTCTTGCCCGGAGTTGCCTGAACCTTCGGGGAGTCGACCAGCCCGTATCCGCGCACCCAGACGCGGTAACTGGCCTTGGGTAGATCGGGCACCAGATAACGTCCGCGATCGTCGGTGACGACAATCCGCGCGAACGGTGTGGGCAGGTCGGTCGTTTCGGCAACGACCCAGACACCGGCCTCGGGCCCGGACGGCCCGGTTACCGTTCCTGCCAGGTCGTCGTTGTCGATCGCGATCGCGTCGTTCGATGTTTGCGCGGCACGGGTACCACTCACGATTCCCGCCCAGACCATGAGTCCGATAATGATTCCGAGGGTCAGTGGTTTTTTCGCCATGATGCTCTCGCCTTTCGTGCGGCTGTCCACTAATCCGCGAGCCAGATGGAGTTGGAGGTTGCGGCGTTAATGCGCTCAGCGCCGCCTGAGGATATCGCAGGTGGCTACGGCAGCCAACTCATCGTGTGGGGGCTCACCAGCCTGTTGACTGCGTAATTCTCACGGTCTCAGACTACGGTTCGCCTTCAGCAGGGGCGGGTGTAGCCGCAAGAGCAAGGAAGAAGAAGCGGAGGCGAAGGACGACGATCGACCGTGATTATTTGGGCTTCGCCGGCACGGCCCTGTACACCGTGTTGACCGTGCCTCCCGGGAACCATGCCGCCGCGCCCTCGGGAATTGACGACGTGTAGGTGAGCGTCCAGGTCGAGCCCTCAGTTACCGTCTCGGCGAATGTGGGCCCTGAGCGGCCCGAACCAAGACAGGCGTCGCACGGACCACCGGCGTTGAAGGCGAACTGCACGAAAATTGCCGGACCGCTGGCCGGCGTCACCGTTGCGATTCGCGTCTTCGGATCGACTTTGCTGATCACGCCAGTGATCGTCTTTTCGTCGCCGGCGGCTCGGGCGAGCACAGCGACAAGGAGCAGACCAACGACCACGCCCGCTGCAACGGTCTTGTTCGTTTTCATCACCCTGCTCCCGTGTTGACGAGGTCCCGGCACGGTGCTAGCCTCGAACGCCCCTTGCTGATTCGACGAGGATTATAGAGAAATGTCGAGAATTAGGCGACGACGCGTTGGATGGTCGCGCTGTCGTCGTGGAGCGATGATCCTCCAGTTCGCCGTGGTCGCGGCGGGCGCTTTCCCCCGTGCCGCGTGGGCGGAGTGTTCCCTGGAGAACGTCGCCAGTGCCCAGGAGATCGCGGCCGGCTGGACCATCCACGAAGATCGCCGTATCGTCAAACAGGTGGACAGCGCTCCCTACGAACAGGGTGGCCGCGGCAATTGGTTTGTCGACCGCGAAACGACGACGCTCCCCATGTGCAGTGTGTTTGACGACCTTGGAGGCTACAGCCTCCGCTCGTACATGTTGCAGCCTATCGCCACCAAGACACAGGTCAAGATCTGTCAGGCGACCGCGGCTGGCGGCAGCGAGCCGTTCGTTCCGCCAGATGCGAAGCCCCGGCCCGCTGACACTGCGCACGAGGTCTATCAGCCGTACAACCGTCCATACGCCGGCTCTTGTCCACCGGCCCGACCCTCTTCCGCCCGGGCTACCAGATCGAAGAAAGGACGCAGGCGACGGCTTTTGACTTTTGACCTTTGACCTCGAGCGAAGCGAACTACTTCGCCTCGAGGCCTCCGGTGATGCCTTCCACCTGGTGCCCGATCGCGACCTTTCTCATGCGCGCGATTTCGGCCGGCGTGGCGACCTTGGGATCGACGTTGGCCTGCGCGCACGTGAATCCACGCAGCGTACACTCCGACGTCGTGTGGGTGATGCCTTTCTCTTTCATCAGGCGGAACATCAGGGCGACGGCGTCCTCGTGAATGATGACGGCGTTGTTCGGCACGAACGTGCCGACGCCGATGGCATAGTCGACAGGCATCAGCGGTTCGACGCTCGCGCCAAAGGCGCCGTCATTCTTCTTGCCCAGATCGTAGGCGCCGAGGTCGGCGCCGACGTCGACGAGGTACTGAATGATGGCGGTGTCGCCCATGTTGCCGGCCACCATCAGCGGCGTGATTCCGTAGTTATCGGCCTGGTTCACATCAGCCCCGAGACCGACGAACAACTTGACGACCTCCAGCCGTTCTGCCGCCGCCTTCCCCTTGCTGTACCCCTGGATGAATCCCAATCCAGCGGCCGCCTCGATCATCGTCTCGCCATCACTGGAGACGATCTTCGGGTCCGCGCCGTACGACAGCAGCAGTTTCGCCAGCTCGAGATCGGCCGAGAACGCGGCGCGCATCAATGCCGTCGCAAACACGATGCGCGGCGATCCGGCGCGCATGCGGGCGCGCGGCGTGTTGTTGACGAGCGCGTTCGGGTTGGCGCCCGCATCGAGCAGTTTCTTGATGAGCGGCAACGGATCGGCGGTGATCATCCACGGGAAGTTCGGCGCCGTTTCCATGTTGCGTCGATCCACTGCCCAGAACAACGGGGTGAAGCCCTGCGTGTCGGCGTGGTTGACGTCCGACTTACTGTCGATGAGGAATGCCGCGAGGTCGTAGTTGCCGTTGAAGATCGCGAGCCCAAGCGCATCCTTGCCGTCGCCGGCGATGGTGTTGACGTCGGCGCCCGCACGCACGAGCAGGTCTGCTGATTCGAGATCGCCTTCGCGTGCCGCGAACATCAGCGGCGTCAGCCAGCCGCTGGCAAACTCCTCGACCTTCTGTTCGGCTTTCGGAGCGGCGGGCGTCCGGCCTTCGAAACCGCGTCCGTTGGCAGCAGCGACGAAGTTGGATCGGGCGTTGGCGTCGGCGCCGTGATCCAGGAGCAGCTTGACCGCGGGAGCATGCTGTTCGGACACGGCCCACATCAGTGCCGTGGTACCACCCCACGATTCCTTCGCGTTGACGTTCGCGCCGGCCTCGAGCAGGACCGTGATCGCATTGGGCGTGCCGGTCCGCGCAGCCATCATCAGTGCCGTGTCGCCGGAAGGAGTGAGCGCGGCATTCGGGTTGGCGCCCGCCTTGAGCAGTTTGTCGATCATCGCCGCGCTGCCGTTCATCGCTGCGAGCTGCAGCGGCGTGACGCCTTCACGATTGGCGGCCGAGACGCGGGCACCGGATTGGAGCAGCAGATCGGCTGTGTCGAGGTCGTCGTAGCGTACCGCCCAATGCAACGCGGTGGTACCGTCGACTTGTGGCGCGTTGACGTCGGCCTTCTTCTGCAGCAGCGAACGAACGCTCTGGCCGTTGCGCGACATCGCTGCGTCTGCCACCTCACTGGTAGCCGCGCTGGCGCTGACCGCCGAGAGCGACATCGCAGCAAGGCACCCAATCAAGTGGCGGATTGACATGACGTCTCTCTTCAAGGACAGCGTGTGTGATTTTTGCAACCATCACGATCGAAAATCACACCCGGTGTTTTCATGACCGTTTCACGTTCTGCAGAATGACCGGCGCCGCAGCGTAGTTCTCGAGAGCAATTGTCTTCGCGTCGTTGTCGATGATGACCTTGGACGTGAGCGACGTTTTGCCTTCACCGAGTCCCTTGGCGTTGAGCCGAAGCTCGATGACGGTGAACTCGTAATCGGTAGCGGGCTCGCTGCCAGTGGGCTTCCATTGCGGCGACTGCGCGCCCAGGGCGCGAGTGGTTGCCAGGATGATGCGTTCTCCGCCGGCCGGAATGGGCGCGCGCCACGCGTACTTGATCGAGTAGCCGGTCACTTCGTCGGTCCAGATGTAGCCGATCGTCGGCGCCTTGCTGATGGCGCCGGTCAGCGCCGCGATCGGGCTGATCGGAGCGGCGGCGTCACCGCGTCCGCCGCGGCCTCCTCCACGGCCGCCGCGTCCGCCTGCACGTCCCCGCGCCGCGCCTCCGCGTTCGGCGCCGGCCGGTGCCGCATCCGTCGGCGGGGCTGCCGGCGCTGGTGCGGCCGCCGGCGGTGCTTCGGCAGCAGGGGGTGGTGCAGCAGCGGGCGGGGGTGGAGCAGGGGGTGGATTCAGCGCCGCGACGATCGGCGCTCGCTCCTCGTCGGTAGACCAACGCAGCAGTTTGATGTTCACCGGGCTACCCGGCTGACCCACGTTTGCCGTTGTCGCGGAGAGACTCACTTGCGGCGTCGTCTGCGCCTGCGGAATCGCGACAATGAAAGCGAGGATCAGTGTCAGGCCCGCAGACCGTTGCCCGTAGTCCATAGTCATTGATTCGGATTCGTTCCCTTGACTCGACCCAGCCATTCGACCAGCCGCTCCAGCTCTTCGTCGGTCAACCTCGCGCCGCGTTCCCGCATGTCGACGGTGACGACGCGCCAGCGATCCGGGCTGAAGCGCGCGTCGTTAACCCGATCGAGAGTATGGCAGGCCGTGCTGCACGACCGATTCAATACTGCTTGCGCCTCCGCATCCGAGAAGAACGTGGTGATTTCGGGCGCGACGTACGTCCTTGGAAATGGTTTTGTCCCGGGCCCGAATTTCGTGACGAGCCAGCCGACGAGGAGCTCGCGGTCGGCGTCAGCGATCCCGACCTTCACATCCTTGTGTTTGGTCTCGATGAGCGATTTCCATCCCGCGTTGTCCAGCGCAAAGAACGCGTAATCGTCGATGCCGTGGCACGACACACAGTTCTTGAAGATCACCTGCCTCACGGCACCCTGAGGCGGTTGCACTTGCGGCCTCGTTGGGCGGCCGGCGAGTTGTGCCGAGATAGGCATTGAACACACGGTGAAGTACACGCAGATCGCGAAGAGAACGACACCCTTCATGCGATCTCCAGCGGCTCGATGCCCGGCAACGGACCGGTGCTCGTCCCGAGCTTGTCCTGCGCCACGCCGTACAGATGGAGCAGGCTCAGGAGCATGTTCGACGTGCGCTGCTTGTTATCCGGGAATACCAGATGTCGATTGCCCTTGAAGGTGCCATCGAGGCCGCCGGCGAGAATCACCGGCACCTTCTCGTGCGCATGGCGATGGGAGTTGCCCATGTTGCTGCCCTTGTAAATCAGCACATGGTCGAGCAAGTTGCCGTCGCCGTCCGGGATGTTGCGCAGCTTGTCGCAGAAGTACGCGACGTTCTGGACGTGGTAGCGATTGACCTTTGCGTAGTTGGCCACGTTCTCCGGCTTGTCGCCGTGATGCGAGGAGCCGTGCCATCCGCCGTTGAAGCCTGATTCGGGGAAGCTCGTCCCCGTGAGATCGCGTCCGAGCATGAACGTCGCCGAGCGCGTGATATCTCCCTCGAACGCCAGCGCCATCAGGTCGTACATCAGCCTGAAGTGGA
Organism: Vicinamibacterales bacterium; assembly: GCA_035649635.1. Classification (GTDB taxonomy): domain Bacteria; phylum Acidobacteriota; class Vicinamibacteria; order Vicinamibacterales; family UBA2999; genus Gp6-AA40. The sequence continues at coordinate 50,966 of DASRJE010000208.1, forward strand.
CGTGCTTGCTCTCCGGCAGGCCGAACGGCACATCACCGTTGGGCTCCTTCACTGCGTTGGTCATCGCAATCCGGATTCGCCGCTCGAGCTCGCGCACGTTGTCCACATAGGTGTCGAGCCTGGTTTGATCGCCGGCGCCAAGATCCTTTTTGAAGTGCGTGAGCTCGCGGGTCACGGAGTCGAGGATGCTCGCGTTCTGCCGGCGGCCGGCGAGCCGTTCTTCCGGGCTCGTGCCGTCGCCAAACAGCCGTTCGAACACGACCCGAGGGTTGACCTGCGTGGGAAGCGGCTGCGTCGGCGAGGACCACGAGATCGAGTTGGTGTACGCGCAGCTATAGCCCCAATTGCAGTTGCCGAAGTTGCCGGTGTCCTCGACGCCCAACTGCATGGACGACAGGATCGTGTCCTGTCCGTACTGATTCGCGATGAGTTGATCGATCGTCACGCCGAGGTACGGGCTGACGGCGTTGCGTCGCGGGCGGGCGCCAGACAACAGCACAGCGCCGCGAGCGTGATCGCCGCCGGGTTCCTCGTCGGTGGCCATGGCTTCTGGCATGTCGAGTCCGGTGATGAGCACGACACGATCGCGGAACGGCTCCAGCGGTTTCGTGATGAAGGAGAAGTCGAAGTCGCGACCTTCCTGCACCGGGCTCCAATAACCTGGCGCCGCGCCGTGCGGATGCCAGATGCCAACGAAGCGCTTCACGGGCGCCGCAGCGGTCAGGCGTAGAGGTGTCATCGCTGGAAGCATCGACTCCAGCAGCGGAAGCGCGAGCGTGACGCCAGCACCACGAAGAAACGTTCGACGTGGAAGGTGCCGCTTGGTGACAAACATCGATAATCTCCTGGCCCGCCGGGTCCGAAAAACAGGACCCGGCCTACGTTGCCTCCGTTAGGACCCGGCCTACGCTGTCTACTGCGTGCTCACTACCGCTTCTTTCACCCGCATCTGAAATTGTGCGCTGCGAGCGACACCGAGGACGAGCGAAGAGAATCGGTTGTTCTCACTCGCCACATCGCGGACGATCGAACGAATCGCGGGCATATCTGAATACTCTACGCCTCGTCCGAGCGCGTAGGTCATCATCTTCTCGGTAAACATCCGCACGAACTGCGGCGAGTAACGCATGAGCGACTCCCGCAGCCCGACCGGACCATCAACTTGTTGACCGTCGAAGAGTTGCACCGACGCGTCTATGGGGGTCCCGCCCTCGCCGCCCTGCTTCGTGCGCCACTTGCCGTCGGCATCGAAGTTCTCGAGCGCGAACCCGATGGGGTCCATGATCTTGTGACACCCCGCGCATGGCGGGTTCTTCCGATGCATCGTCATCTGCTCACGAAGCGTCAGGATCTTGCCCGGGCCACCAGATGAGTCTTCGAGGGGCGGCACATTCGGCGGCGGCTCCGGCGGAGGAGTGCCGAGCAGATTCTCGAGCACCCACACGCCGCGCTTCACCGGTGAGGACCTGAAATTCTGCGTCCACGTCACGGCGAGAAAGCTTCCCTTCCCGAGCAGGCCGCGCCGGTAATCGAGATCGGGCCCGAGAGTGACTCGTCTGAAATGTGATCCGTATACATTCGGGATGCCGTAGTGCCGGGCCAGGCGCTCGTTGACGAACGTGTGATCGGCCGTCAGAAGATCGAGAACGCTGCGATCCTCTCGCATGATGCTCTCGAAGAAGAGCTCTGTTTCCCGCCGGAAGCTCTGTCGCAACTCATCGTCCCAGTCAGGGTAGAAGATGCCGTCAGGTGAGGTCGCGTCGAGATTTCTCAGGTAGAGGAGTTGAGCAGCGAAGTTCTCGACCAGGGCTGACGAGCGTGGATCGCCGAGCATGCGCCGGACCTGTTGCTCCAGTGTCTTCGGATTGCTCAATCGTCCCTGACTCGCAACGGTAATCAGCTCGTCGTCCGGGATGCTGCTCCAGAGAAAGAACGAGAGTCGAGATGCGAGCTCGAGGTCGCTGATGCGATACGCACGGCCCGCAGGAATGTTGGCCGGTTCTTTCTCCGCGCGGACGAGGAAGCGCGGGCTCGCCAGCAGCCGTCGAAGCGCGAGCTCGATGCCGTCTTCGAACGTGCCGTCGCGCCGACCCTCGGCAAAGAACGCCATCAGCGGCTCGATATCCGGCGCGGCGGTCGGGCGACGATACGCACGACGCGAGAGCGTTGTCAGGATGTTCCTCGCGCACGATGTTTCGTCGGTCGCGACGCCCGGATGGCACGTAAGGACCTTGCGAAGGCTGCGTGAAGCAGTCGGACGGACAGGTGTGAAAGGACCCTGGATACGAAGGAAGCCGATCGCCGGGTAGTACTGCAGTTGCGGAATGCTGTTGTTCTCGAGCGACTTCCGGTCGTACTGCTTGATCATGTCCAGGCTGGGCCGATAGTTGGTCGCCACGAAAGTAGCGCCCACCATTCGTGACCCCGCCTTCACCGGGACGGTGACCTCCAGGACGCCATCACCAGCGTCGCCCGCCATGCCTTGACTCGTGCCTACTCCTTCGTACCTGAAGAAATGCGCTCGCTCGCCATCGATGACGAGCTCGAGCCGCTCCCCCGGGATGAAGCTGCCGATGCCGAAGTTCTGGATCGAGAACTTGTATTCACCGTCGGCAGGGAAGTTGTGCCTGACGAGCATTCCGCCACGGGTACCGAAGGGCAGTCCTTCGAGGTGATGGTTCTGTGACGTGTCGCCGGGCGCGAGGTAGGTCGCTTCAGTCGGTGTCTTCCAGTACCCGACCGCCATACGCGCGACTCGTGTCGCCGCGGTCGTGTAAGCCTCGAGCAGTGTGGGCGAGATCGTAAGCGACCCGGCGACGTTGTCGAATCCGCGCGCTGAATCGTCCGGCGGGAGCAACGTCGCGACATCGATCTCGAGGCCGAGGAGGTCGCGAATCGCATTCGCGTATTCGGTTCGGTTCAGGCGATGCAGAACGACGGCGCCAGGATTCGCGCGTGGCGTCGCCTTGCGATCGATCTCCGTCTCGAGCCATTCCCTGAGGCCCTCGTACTCGGCGAGCGGCGGACGCCTGACGTCGGGGGGAGGCATGACGCCGGCGCGAAGCTTGCGGATGACCTTCTCCCATAACTCGGGATGATCGCCGACGGTCGCGAGGTCCAGCTTTTCAAGTGAAAGGTTCGCGGTCTTCAGCCGATCGTTGTGGCAGGTCACGCAGTACTGATCGAGAAGCGCGCGTTGGTCCGCCGCTCGCGCTGATGGCGGAGTCGTCGAGGATTGCGAATCCGGCGTCGCTGCCTGGCTGCTCGCGAGCAGCGCGTACGCAAAGGCAAACGCGCATGCGCCGGCAGTCAGCCGTCGCACCCAGGCAACCTGACATGTCACAGAGCGGAGGATACGCTGAAAGACGCAGTGATTCCACTGCGCAGTTCTGAGAAGGAGTCGGACGCCCATCTCTACCGTGACAATCTTAAAACCAGGTCCTGATTCCGATCGCCAGCCGCGCCCCTGCTGGCGTCTCGCCGGCCGCCTCCGCGAGGTCGGCTGTGCGAAAGAACTTGCGGCTCCAGACCAGCCCGACATATGGCGCCATCTCGCGCCGAATCTCGTAGCGAAGTCTCAATCCCAGGTCGAGCGTCGCGAGTCCGGCACCGTATCGATGTTCCGGATCGGCCTTGCCGTAGATTTCTGTTTCCAGTAGCGGCTGCAGCACCAGGCGATTGGTGAGCAGCAGGTCATACTCGGTCTCGACGCGGAAGTGCGTGCGTCCGGCTGCACCGATGTACGCCGTCGCCTGGACGTCGAACCAGTACGGCGCGATGCCCTGAATCCCTGCAGCCGCCCATGTCTGAGCCGGACCGGGCCGCACGTCCTGACGAACGCCGGCGACGATGTCCCACCACCGCGCGATCGAGCGTCCGAAAAGCACGTGCGTCTGTGTGGCGGCAAAGCTCGCATCCCTGACATCGCCTTCAGTTCTGATCCAGAAGCGATTTCGATCGCCGCCCACCCAGCCCTTCGTGTCCCACGCGCCGCTGTCCCCGCCGTCGAGGCTCTGCCACTCGAGTTGGTCGAACAGGAGGAAGTAGTTCACCGCCGTGTCGTGAGCAGCATGTCCCTCGACGTCCGGGAAGGCGGCCGCTCGGTCGGCATCAGTAACCGGCGGCGGCTCTTGCCCGCGCGCGAGCGCCGGGCAAAAGACAACGAGGAGAAGCGCTATGAGGGGGCGCATCACGTTGCTCCCTCCTCTACCCGAACCTCGCGCATCATGCCGGCTTCCATGTGGAAGAGCAGATGACAGTGGTAGGCCCAGCGCCCGAGTGCGTCGGCGGTGACGCGATAGCTGCGCTTCGTACCGGGCGGCATGTCCACCGTGTGTTTCCGCACGAGGAACGCCCCGGTGTCGTCTTCGACATCGCTCCACATGCCGTGCAGGTGAATCGGGTGCGCCATCATCGAGTCGTTGACGAGGACGATGCGCAGGCGCTCGCCGTAGGTGAAGCGAATGGGTTCGGCGCTCGAGAACTTGACTCCGTTGAAGGACCAGGCGAATCGCTCCATGTGCCCGGTGAGATGGAGCTCGATCGTGCGCCCTGGATCGCGGCCGTCAGGATCGTCGAACAGGCTTCTCAGGTCGGCGTAGGTCAACACGCGCCGGCCGTTGTTGCGGAGTCCGATACCGGGGTCGTCGAGGCGTGATACCGGCATCATCGCCTGCATGTCGACGAGCGGGTTCCTCTCCTCCGTATCGGGGTGCGATTGCGCGGCCGCCGGCATGTGATGCCCGGCGTGCGGATCGGGCTGCGTTGGCGGCGCACTGTGTCCGGCGTGTGCGTCAGACGTAGTGTCCGGCGTCAGCCGGACCTCATGTCCCATGTCGCTCATCGTTAGAAGCGGTCGTGGATCCAAATCTGGGACAGGCGCGCTCAGGCCTTCTGTGACCGCGAGCGTGCCGCGTGCATAGCCCGTGCGATCGAGCGATTGCGCAAAAATCGTGAACGCCTCCTGGCCCGACGGTTCGACGATGACGTCGATCGTCTCCGCAACGGCGATGCGGAACTCGTCGACAGTGATTGGGTGCACGTACTGGCCGTCGACTGCGACGACCGTCATCTTCAAGCCCGGGATGCGCACGTCGAAGTGCGTCATCGCCGACCCGTTAATCACTCTGAGCCGCACGCGCTCGCCCGAACCGAACAGTCCCGTCCAGTTGCCGGACGGCGCCGTGCCGTTCATCAGATACGTGTAGGTGGCGCCGCTGACGTCGGCGAGATCGGTGGCGTTCATTCGCATCTCGCCCCACGCCTTGCGATCGGCGAGCGTGCGCGAGAGGCCGAGTTCGCGGACGTCGCGAAAGAAGTCGCCGACGGTGCGCCGGTGATAGTTGTAGTAGTCGGACTGCTTCTTGAGTTTGGCGAACACGCGCTCGGGGCTCTCGTCGGTCCAGTCCGACAGCATCACCACGTGCTCACGGTCGTAGCGAAATGGCTCCGGCTCGCGTGGCTCGATCACGAGCGGGCCATAGAGGCCGATTTGTTCCTGGAATGCCGAGTGGCTGTGGTACCAGTAGGTCCCGGCCTGCCGGACGTGAAATCGATACGTATACGTCTGCCCGGGCGAGATGCCGTGGAAGCTCAGGCCCGGGACACCATCCATGTTGGCCGGCAGCACGATGCCGTGCCAATGGATCGACGCCTGCTGCGAGCGAAGCGTGTTGGTCACGCGCAGCGTGACGGTGTCGCCCTCTTTCCATCGCAACGTTGGCGCTGGTAGTGCACCGTTCACCGTGTGTGCGACCTTCGGTGCGCCGGTGAAGTTGACGAGTGACTCGCCGATGCGAAGATCGAAGTCTGCACCGGAAAGCGATCCGCCGCGTCGCGCTGCTTCGGTCTGCGCCCAGGCGGAGTCATGCCAGAGTCCCAGGCCAACGACTACTCCGCCTCCGGCCAGGCCTTTGACAAACGTGCGTCGAGATAAATGAGCGTCGAGATGTGCGTCCATGATCGAACCCCTCGCGGTGATGTCCTCGTGGACACCACCGCACGTAAAGAAGCGGCCGGCTTCAGGACGCGATCAGATGCGGAGGGGGAGACGCTGAACGATCTGGAATGAGCCACCAGGTGGAGCAGCGCCGTGTCGATCAGCGCGTGCGGACATACGCTGCGGCGACGTCGGAGCACTGGTGTCAACGAAGAGAGCGATCGCCGATGACACTTTGCCGTCGAAGCGGGCGACGGCCACGAACGCAGCAAGAGCGGCGAGGTCACGGCAACAGGCCGGTTGGTACGCCGCATTCATCGTAGTACCCGTCGTTGCGGCGCCGGGATGCGCCATGGCTCCATGATGGCTGTGGTTTGACGATGCCGCTCCTTCCGAGTGGCCGTGCATCGCGCCTGAATGTGAGCAGGCGAGCGCGCACGTCAGCGACACGGTAGGCATTCCCGCGAGGATGACAGCCAGTACGACACCGGTGACTCGAGTGTGCCAACTAGCCAAGGGCCACAATTCGCGCTTGGGCTCGCACAACGGGCTAGTCACCAGACCAGTATAGCGCCGCGGCGTGAGCGGATCGGACGGGCTTACAAGCGCTTGATGAATCGCTGCCCGGTCGCCGTATACCCGATGCGTTGGTAGAACTTGTGCGCGTCGACGCGATGGTTGCCGCTTGTAAGGATCACACTGTGTACCCCGCGGCCCCTGCACCAGCTCTCCATGTGCTCCATCAGGATCCTGCCAACACCGTGCCGTCGGCAACGGCTGTCGACGACGAGGCCCGTGATCCGCGCGTAAGGGTCGTTGATCTCGAGACCCTGCCCGATCTGCGCGGCGACCAGTCCGACGATGTCCCCGGATACTTCCGCGACGACCAACACGTGTTCCGGATGTGCCAGCAGCCGCTCGAGGCGGAGATTCATATCGTCTGCCGTCGTCTGATAACCCAATTGCGCGACGAGCGCAGCGATCCTTTCGGCATCAGACAACGTGGCGCTGCGAAGGTGAATGTGATTCGAGGACATCTTTTGAGACCGTCCCTCACGTCGGCCCTTATGCGCGATCCGAATAGACAGTCTCCTCGGGGACATCCGTCGGGCTTTCGAAATCGATCCGATAGCCGTCCGGATCGACGAACGAGGTGACCCACAATCCATTGCCGACGTACGGGCGAGCAGGTGTCAGGCCTCGCGTCATCGCGTCGTGATAGATCGCGATCGCGTCGGCACATATGAAACAGATGGAGACCCCCTGGCCAAGCGGTCCCGCCGGACGACCGCCGGGCTTTCCGTCTTTCCAGTACTCCTGGAGCATCAACGCCGCGGTACCAAGTTCGAGCCAGCACCACCGGATTCGGCCTTCGGGCGTCCACCGCTGCTTCAGCGTGAATCCGAGGCCGTCGGCGTAGAAGCTCAGAGAGGCGTCGATGTTGGTGACACCCAGGAACGGCACCGCTTGTCTGACGTTGGGACTGACTGTGTCGCTCATTGCGGTGCGCTAACCGAGCGAATCCGACGACAAGCGCTTCGCGCGATCGAGAAATACGCGAGCAGGGTGCGTTGCGAGCATCGCAGCAGCTTCGCTGAACGACGTCCACCGGCGCTCACGGAATCCGGCCTCCTGCCACGTGGGATGCTGCTTGAGCACTTCCATCAGATAGACGGCAACCTCAAACGTCAGATCCCACTTGTCGTACTCGTATGTTCCCAGCGACACACCAACCAGGCGGCCGGAAATCCCTGCTTCTTCCCACGCCTCCTTGAGCGCGGTCTCTTCGTGTGTGTCGCCCGGGTCGACGGAGCCTTTCGGAATGCCCCAACTGGTCGATCCTTTTCTGCGAATGAGGCACACCTCGAGGTCGCTGCTCTTCTTTCGCACCGGAATGGCCGCGGCCTGTTGAGGCAGAACGAATGAATTGTTGCGCACGATCGCATGTTAGCCCGCCAAAGTCACATCGGCTGCTACAAATGGCCGCGGATCTTTCAGTCGTTTCCACAGGAACGCCACGTAAGCGGCCCGGCGTCGCCGCCTCCCTTCGGCCGCCTGTTCCGACAAGAAGTCATCTGGCACTGCCGCCAGCGCCGACTCGAGGGTTCGTCGATCGAGTCGCGCTGCGAGCGCCCCATCCACCCGCGCTAGTTGCGTCGCGCGAGAGCACAACACATGGTCACGAGCCTGCCACGCGAGCGTCCGCGGTGAGTCTTCCGTAACCAGCGTCCAATCATGGTGGAATCCGAGGCTCGCGCCGTGATCAATCAGCCACAACTGTCCATGTGACCACAACAGGTTCGGGTTCTTCAGCGTTCGATCGCGGTTTTGGATCAGGCCATCGAGCCACACGATCCGCGAGGCCAGTTCCTCGTCGACCCTCGTTACATCGTCGCGCTGAAAGCTGCGCACATCTGGCAGGCGCTGGAAGCCGAGATTGCGGCCGGTGCTCGACCGCAGCAGTTGGACGAGCTCCCAGTGCCGGTCATCGACGACGACGTCGGGTGGAATCTCGATGAGCACGCGGGCAGGAACCGGCAATTCGAGCGCGTCGGCCAGGGCGCCCACGACGATCTCCGCGACGAGACTCGCGGGCGCCTGAGCGGCGCCACGAAGCTTCGTGTAGAAGACGCCGGCATCCGTCTCGACCAACACCGGCCACGAGCTGCCGCTGCTATCGGCGTGAAGTACACGCCGAGCTCGATACGTCTCCATCATCTCGCGTTGTGCGGGGTCAGACGGTGACAACGAAAGGCCAGCCGCGTTTCGTTACAAGGATACAAAAAGCCAGATTGAACCGGCGAACAGCGTCGCCAGCGTGAGCGGCACACCAACGCGGAAATATTCGCGAAATCCGACGTGCACGCCCTCAGCCGCGGCGCGCTCGACGACGATGATGTTAGCAATGGACCCGGTGATCGTCAGATTCCCCGCCAACGTCGAGGCCAGCGCCAGCGTCATCCAGCCGGCATGCGGATCGGGGAAGTTGACGACCAGTGTACGCAGCAACATGACAGCGGGAACGTTGCTGACCACGTTCGAAAGCGCGGCCGTGAGCGGAACGAAGACCCCCATCTGATGCAAGTCCCACCGCGCGAACGGTTGAAGCAGGCGAGCAGTCAAACCCGCGCGCTCCGCACCGGCGACGATGATGAACAGACCGACGAAGAATACCAGGAGCCCCCAATCCACTTCGTCATATACCTTCCGCGGCTCAACCGTACGCGTGATGAGCAGGAGAGCCGCGCCAATCGCCGCCATCATGGCCGCGGGTATTCCGATCAGGAATCCGCTGAGCACGATGGCGAGCACGATCACCGGCTTCTTCCGCATTGGTTCGTATTGAAATTCAGGAGCGGACAGCGCTTCCGAGACGCTGACCCGATCGATCGGCCCGCGGAGGTAGATCCAATGAATCAAGAGCCAGTTCAGACACAGCCCGGCGATGGCGACCGGGCCGAGATGCGCGATGAATTCCAGATACGTGATGCCGGACTGCGACCCGATCAGCATGTTCTGCGGATTGCCGGTGATCGTCGCCACGCTGCCGATGTTTGACGCGGTGGCCACGGCGATGACGTACGGTACTGCCGGCACCTTGAGCCGCTGCGTCATGTGCACAACGAACGGCGTCATGACCAGGCAGACGATGTCGTTGACGAGAAATGCCGAGAGCACGCCAGTCGTGAAGATGACCGTCGGAAGCAGGTGATGGGGATGGAGCCGCTCGATCGCCCACTCGGCGATTCGCTCGAAGAAGCCGCCGACGCGCAGATTGGCAACGACCAGCATCATCGAGAAGAGCAGGACGATGGTGGCGAAGTCGATTGACTGAAGCGCCTCCTGTGGCCCGACAATGCGGAAGGCGACCATGAGGACGGCGCCGATGATGGCGGCGCCGGGTCGATCGATCTTCATCCACGGAAACTTCCCGAGCGCGAATACGAAATAGCTGCCAACGAAGATCAGATAGGCGGCGAGAATCCGGGCATCCGACAAGAGAAGAGGATTGATTGGCGGCATCAGGCTTGGGGTCAGCCTCCGACGAATCGATTCAAGGGTCTGACCCGGCACACTCTTACTCGACACAGTGTCTTGACAGCAAGAGGGACGGGTCGTCACACTCAGATACGACTCGTTGGCGGTGGGGTCCGCCTGCAACCGCCGTCGTAAGACACGACGGCCAATGACTCCTGCGACCGTCGCGGGAGTCTGTCCAGATGCCGCGGCGCCTCGAGGTGACGCGACATGGAACGATTCCTCTGGATCTGCCTGGGCGGCGCCGTTGGTACTGGCGCTCGCTATCTGGTCGCCGTCTGGGCGGGTCAACGCCTTGGCGGCGCTTTCCCCTACGGTACGCTCATCGTCAATCTGATCGGATGTTTCATCATCGCGTCGGTGATGCACATCGGCGTGACCCTGGCGTGGTCCCCAACTGTTCGCGCCGCGATCACCATCGGCTTCGTGGGTGGCCTGACGACGTACTCGAGTTTCAACTACGAGACGATGCGGCTTGTCCAGGAAGGAGCGCCCGTCACCGCACTGGCAAACCTCACCGCAACGCTGGTCGGCGGCGTGCTGGCGGGCTGGGTCGGTTTGATGACGGCGCGTGCAATCGTCGGCCACTAGAAAGAGGGCCTTATGCGCGTTCTCGATGGTGATCAGTTTCTGGTTCGCATCTTCCTTGGCGAGTCTGATACCTGGCATCGCCGCCCGCTCTCGCGTGCGATCCTCGAGCGGCTGCGCGCTGAAGGTTTTGCCGGGGCGACTGTTGTGCACGGCGTGGCGGGATTCGGCGCGAGCAGCGTGATTCACACGGCCAGCCTCGTCGAACTGTCAAGCGACCTGCCGGTCCTGATTGAAGTCGTCGACGATCAGGCGCATGTCGATAGCCTGCTCCCCATCCTCGACGAGATGATTATGGGCGGCGCGTTGGTGACCGTCGAGCGCGTTCGCGTCCTGAGATACGCGGCCGCGAAGAAGGCGTCGGCTCGCGAAGGTGGTTCAGAGGCTCATTCGGCGAAGACGGAGCGCATTAGCGATGACCGACACTGAGCTGAACGTCATCGCCGCGCTGGCAATCATCGGACTGAGGAGAACTCCGAATACCGGATACAGCACGCCTGCAGCGATCGGGACACCCAGTGCGTTATAGACGAATGCGAAAAACAGATTCTGCCTGATGTTCCCCATCGTCGCGCGACTGAGCCGCCGTGCGCGGACGATGCCGCGAAGGTCGCCCTTGACCAGCGTGACACCCGCGCTCTCCATTGCGACGTCGGTCCCGGTGCCCATCGCGATACCCACGTCGGCCTGCGCCAGAGCCGGCGCATCGTTGATGCCGTCGCCGGCCATTGCGACGCGTGCTCCCTGCGACTGCAAGCGTCTGACGACTTCCGCTTTCTGATCCGGCAGCACGTCGGCCTCGACGCGATCGATGCCCACGGCCTTCGCGACAGCTTCGGCCGTGGTCAGGTTGTCGCCGGTGACCATGGCGATCGTGATCCCCTCGGCATGTAGTGCGCGAATGGCGTCCGTCGTGCTCGGCTTGATTGGATCGGCGACGCCGATGAGCCCCGCGGCGCTTCCGTCGATCGCAACGAAGACAACGGTCTGGCCGCGACGCCGCAGATCGGCGGCTTGGTTGGGCAGCGCTCCTAGATCGATACCGAATGTCTCGAGGTGGCGAACACTCCCAATCGCGACGCGCCTGCCATCAACGGTTCCAACTACGCCACGGCCAGTGATCGACTCGAAGTCCGTCACGTCAGCGAGCCTGACGTTCCGGTTGCGCGCGCCGGCCACGATCGCGGCCGCGAGTGGATGTTCGCTGACGTGTTCGAGGCTGGCCGTGAGTCGCAACAGTTCTCCAGCGTCGAGCCCTGCGACCGGTTGCACGGTGACCAATTTCGGTTGGCCTTCCGTGAGCGTTCCCGTTTTGTCGACCACGATCGTCGACACCTTCTCCATCGTTTCCAGCGCCTCGGCATTGCGAATGAGAACACCTACCTCGGCACCCCGACCGGTACCGACCATGATGGACATCGGTGTGGCCAGGCCGAGGGCGCACGGGCAGGCGATGATCAGCACGGCGACGGCATTCAGGAGGGCGTAGGCGAGTCGCGGCTCGGGCCCATATACCGACCAGGCGACGAAGGTCACCAGCGCGACAGCGATCACGATCGGCACGAACCAGGATGACACCGTGTCGGCGAGGCGCTGAATCGGCGCACGCGATCGCTGCGCTTCATTGACCATGCGAACGATCTGGGCGAGCAGCGTGTCGCGTCCAACTCGCTCGGCTCGCATGAGGAACGTCCCGGTGCCGTTGACGGTGCCACCGGTGACGGGCGACTGCGCGGTCTTCTCGACGGGGATCGGCTCGCCCGTCACCATCGACTCATCGACGCTCGACGTCCCCTCGATGACGACACCGTCGACCGGGACTCGTTCACCGGGGCGGACGCGCAAACGATCACCCGCGACCACCACATCGAGGGGCACGTCATGTTCAATGCCGGCGGCGTCGATTCGACGCGCCGTCTTCGGCGCCAGTCCCAGCAGGTTGCGAATGGCGGCGCTCGTCCGGCTGCGCGCGCGCAGCTCGAGCACCTGGCCAAGCAGTACGAGCACGACGATGACGGCAGCGGGTTCGAAGTAGACGGCCACCTCACTTCCCATGCGAAACGATTCGGGGAACAGATCGGGGGCCAGCGTGGCCGCGACGCTGTAGACATATGCCGCGCCGACACCCATCGCGATCAGCGTGAACATGTTCAGGTAGCGGCTGACGATCGACGCCCACCCGCGCTCGAAGAACGGCCAACCACCCCACAGCACTACTGGCGTCGCGAGTCCAAATTCGATCCAGTTGCGAAGGCCGTGGGGAACCAGGCGCTCCAACGGACGGCCTGGCAGGATCTCCGCGAGCATGAAGGCGAGGATCGGAGCGGTCAGGACCAGAGACACCCGGAAGCGTCGCCTCATGTCCTCCAGTTCCGGGTGGCCCTCGCCGGCGTGCGATGCATCGACCGGCTCGAGCGCCATGCCGCAAATCGGGCAGGCGCCGGGGCCCTTCTGACGCACCTCCGGGTGCATCGGACACGTGTACTCAGCCTCGAAATCGACAGGGGAAGCCGGTCGTACGCCCGGATCCAGGAACTGCTCCGGGTTCTCGCGAAATCGTTCCAGGCAACTCTGGGCGCAGAAGTAGTACGTCTGTCCCTTGTAGTCGAAGTGCCCGACCGCGTCCGAGGGGTCGATCGTCATCCCGCAGACGGGATCGACGGCGCCCTCAACCGGAGTGGCGGATGGATGTACCCCGTTCAAGACTTCACGTACTGACTGGGATTCGCGTCGAACTTGGTCTTGCAGACCTTCGCGCAGAAGTAATACGTCTTGCCCTTGTACTCGCTCGTGGCCGCTGCTTTCGCGGGATCCACCTGCATTCCGCAAACGAGGTCCTTTTCCATGATGTTCTCCAAGTCCCGCCTTCGCGCGAAGCGCTTCCACCTTGGCGCCTCGCGCTACGGCGGACAAGCCGACGCGCCAAGGATCCCGAATCCCGAATCCCGGATCCCGGATCCCGGATCCCGAGATTACAATGCGCCCCTATGCCAAACCGATCTCTCGTCGCACTCGTTGTCGCCCTGGCGTTCAGCTCGTCCGGTGCACCGGTGGCGCAGACCGGGGTGCATCTGAATCCGGTGATCGCCAAGCTGGCTGCGGGCAAAACGGTTTACGGCCTCATTAACTCCGGCGATCTGTCCCTCGTCAACGCGCGCGAAACGGCGCGCGCCCCGGTTGACTTCGTCTACGCCGACATGGAGCACAACCCGCTCGACTTTCCCGGGCTCGCCATCTTCCTTGCCGGCCTCATCGACAAGTCCGCGATTCTCAGCAAAGGCAATCTTCAGCCCAACGTCGCGCTTTTTGCGCGCTTCCCCCCCGAGGCCGACGAGTCCAACTGGGTGGTCAAGCAGGCGCTCGATATTGGCCTGATGGGCGTCATCTTCAACGGCGTCGACACCAGGCAGCAGGCCATCAGCGCCGTGCGATCGATGCGTTATCCGCCGCTGAAAGGGGAGACGCGCCGCGAGCCGGTTGGGATCCGAGGTTACGGCACCGGCGGCGCCACGTGGGCGTGGGGTGTCAGCGCCGCCGAGTACGAGCGGCGGGCCGACGTGTGGCCGCTCAATCCCGACGGCGATCTGCTGGCCGTCGTCATGATCGAGTCTGAAGAGGGCTTGAAGAATCTCAACGAGATCGCCGCGGTGCCCGGTGTCGGCGCCTTGTTCCTGGGCGCTGGCTCCGACCTCTCCCGCTCGATGGGTGTTCGTCCGAACGCGCCTGAAGTCGAGACAGCTTTTCAACAGGTGTTGGGCGCGTGCAAGTCGCACAAAGTTCCCTGTGGCATCACGGCGGGCTCGGGTGCCGACGTGGCGCGTCGAGTCAAAGAAGGCTGGAGCATCATCCGCTCGACCGTGCCGGCAATTACGCAAGGCCGACAGCTGATGGGCGAAAAATAGCTACGGAGTCCAGATCCTGGACGGCCCACTGCCCGCGAGCGTGAGCATCAATTCGTTAAGACGCTTGACGAAGGCAGCAGGATCGTCGAGTTGGCCTCCCTCGGCCAGCGTGGCCTGATCGAACAGGATCTGGCTCCAGTCGGCGAATTTTCTCTCGTCGGTCTCATCGCCCAGGCGCCGGACGATGGGATGGCCCGGGTTGATCTCGAGCACCGGCTTCGACGTCGGAACGTTCTGACCGGCGGCTTTCAGCATCCGCTCCAGATTCGTGCTCATGCCGTGCTCATCGCTTACCAGGCACGCCGGCGAATCCGTCAGCCGGTGAGTCATTCGAACGGCGCTTGCCCGATCGCTCAAGGCCTTCTGCATCCGCTCGATCAGGCCTTTGTGCTCCTCGGCCTGCTGTTCCTCTTCTCTCTTCGCGACCTCGTCGCCGAGGGCGCTCAGGTCGAGACCACCTTTCGCGATCGACTGGAGCGGCTTGCCCTCGAACTCGGCGAGCGACGACACGACCCACTCGTCGATCCGGTCGTGCATCAACAACACCTCGACCCCGAGCTTGCGGAAGATCTCGAGGTGCGGGCTGTTCCTCGCGGCGGCAAAGCCGTCGGCCGTGATGAAGTAGATGGCGCTCTGCTTCTCCTTCATCCGTCCCACGTAGTCGGCGAATGAAACGGTCTGTTCTTCCGTCTCCCGGTGCGTGGACGAGAATCGGAGCAGCTTCGCGATGCGGTCCCGGTTCGCCGTGTCCTCGATCACGCCCTCCTTCAGGACACGCCCGAACTGCGTCCAGAACGTCGCGAATTTGTCGGGCTCTTTGCTGACGAGATCTTCCAACAGGCCGAGGACCCGCTTGACCGAGGTTGCACGGATCGCCTCGACGTCGCGGGATTGCTGCAGGATTTCTCGCGACACATTGAGCGGCAGATCGTTGGAGTCGATGACGCCGCGCACGAACCGGAGATACGGCGGCATCAACTGCTCGGCATCGTCCATGATGAAGACGCGCCGCACGTAGAGCTTGATGCCGCGGCGATGCTCCCGGTTCCAGAGATCGAACGGCGCTTCCTTCGGGAGGAAGAGCAGCAGCGTGTACTCCTGGCGACCTTCCACCTTGGCGTGGACGTACGCGAGTGGCGACTCGAAGTCATGCGCGACGTGCTTGTAAAACTCGTGATACTGCTCCTCGGTGATCTCTGTCTTGGGCCGCGCCCACAGCGCTGACGCCTGGTTGATCTGTTCGTCCTCGGCAGTCAGGACTTGCGCCTTGGCGGTCTGGTCCCATTGCTCCTTCTTCATCAGGATCGGGACGGTGATATGGTCGGAGTACTTGCGTAGGATCTCGCGCAGCTTGAAGCCGGCGAGCAGATCATCCTCCTCCGGCCGCAGATGCAGGACGACCTCAGTCCCGCGAGCCTCTCTCTCCACGGTCTCGACCGAGTATTCGCCCTCGCCGGTGCTTTCCCAGCGCACGCCGTGTGCGGCAGTGAGACCGGCGCGCCTCGTCGTCAACGTGACGCGGTCGGCGACGATGAAGGCGGAGTAGAAGCCGACACCGAACTGGCCGATGAGGTGCGCGTCCTTGGCCTTGTCGGACGTGAGGCTCTGAAAGAACTCGCGCGTCCCCGATTTGGCAATCGTGCCGATCTGCTCGATCACTTCTTGCCGCGACATGCCGATGCCGTTGTCGGACACGGCGATCGTTCGTGCGGCCTTGTCGTAGGCGACGCGAATCTTCAGGTCGGTGTCGTTCTCGAACAGCGCCGGATCGGCAAGCGCCTCGAAGCGAAGCTTGTCGCCCGCGTCCGAGGCGTTCGAGATCAGCTCGCGAAGGAAGATCTCTTTGTTGCCATAGAGCGAATGCACCATCAGGTGCAGCAGTTGTTTCACCTCGGCCTGAAAGCCGAGCGTTTCGCGTTGTGCCGTCGTAGTCATAGAGTCAACGCTCCCGAATCCCGAGTCCCGGATCCCGAGTCCCGGATCCCGAGTCCCGAGTCCCGGATAGAGAGGCCGCGCTCTGTCTCTGCCATGAATGCGCGTCCTGCCATTCGGTCGCGCGGCGGTACGCCTGTGCTCGTTGGTCGGAGGTCATTGTTTTTTCGATCGCGTCGCGGAGGGCGCTCGCCTTGATGCGCTTGCTCTCGTCCTTCCAACGCGATGCCGCCAGAT
Organism: Vicinamibacterales bacterium; assembly: GCA_035649635.1. Lineage (GTDB taxonomy): Bacteria > Acidobacteriota > Vicinamibacteria > Vicinamibacterales > UBA2999 > Gp6-AA40. Next base: position 67,601 of record DASRJE010000208.1, read on the forward strand.
TGAGCCAGGTGTGCGCCTCGACGATGTCGGCGGACGGGCTGTGGCCGGGACTGAGCAGGATCCCTAACTCGATCTGGGCGTCCGCGTCGCCCTGATCGGCGGCTTTGCGAAGCCAGGACAGCGCTTGCGCCTGATTGCGCGGCACACCGCGCCCGTCGCGATTCATCAGTCCCAGTCGATACTGCGCCGTCACCAACCCCTGCTCGGCAGCCTTTCGATACCACGACGCGGCTTTGACCGTGTCACGGGCGACGCCAGGGGCGCCATTTTCGTAGATCGATCCCAGGCTCAACTTGGCGATGACATCGCCGCGGTCGGCGGCGCGCTCGTACCATGCGACTGCCTGCTGAACATCCCGTCGTACGCCTTGGCCCTCGAGGTACATCATCGCGAGGTTCATCTGGGCGCCGGCGTGCCCCTTGTCGGCGGCGCGGCGATACCATTCGGCCGCTTGCGCCGGGTCTTGCGGCAACACGTCTCCGGATTCGTAGAGATTGCCGAGCGCGACTTCCGCCTCAACATCCCCACGCGCGATGCGCGCGCGCAGATCGGCGACATAGCGTTCCTCTTGCGTCACCGGCACGAAGGCAGTCTGCGCGGCGACCATCACCGCGAACAGTGCGATCACCATTAACCTTCCATTCTAAGACGTACAATCGGCGATCGACGCAGAGGTAGCGGAGAGCGCAGCCCCTCAGCGTTCTCTGCGCTGAAACCCTGCGGGGCCCTGCTTCCCCCGCGCGCGTAGGTTCACACTGCCGCTATACTCAAAGAACGGCTGGAGTTGTATTGTCAGGTAGCCGTTTCTATTGAGTACAGACGCAGCCACACCGAGAACGGCGGGTCCACCAAACAGGACCCGCCCTACGGCAGACCCACAGGGCGCGACCCGTCGTGCTGAAGCCGCCGCAGTCGAGACCCCATCGTCACGAGCGGTGGCGCCTGCAACCGCGCTGGGCATCCTCGCCGCCATCAGTGTGTGCCACGGCCTCAACGACCTGATGCAATCGGTGCTGCCGGCCGTGTATCCGATCCTGAAGGACGCCTATAGCCTGGACTTCGGTCAGATCGGGCTCATCACGTTCGCCAATCAGGCCACGGCCTCGCTGCTGCAGCCGGTCGTTGGAACCTTCACCGACAGGAAACCAAAGCCGTACTCGCTGCCGACAGGCATGGCATTTACCCTGGTTGGGTTGCTGCTGCTCTCGGTCGCGCCGACGTATGGGTCGATTCTGCTCGCGGTCGCCCTGGTCGGCATCGGCTCGTCGGTGTTTCACCCCGAGTCGTCTCGAGTGGCGCGTCTGGCATCAGGCGGACGCCATGGCTTCGCGCAGTCGCTCTTCCAGGTCGGCGGCAACATCGGCTCTTCGACCGGTCCTCTGCTGGCCGCCTACATCGTGCTTCCCTATGGGCAGCGCAGCATCGCATGGTTTGGTGTGACGGCGCTCACCGCCATGGCGATCCTGATACGTGTCAGCAGCTGGTATCGCCATCGCCTGATCGAGTTGGTGCGGTCGAAGGGCGCCGCGATCCGCGCGGGACTGCCGACGGGTCGCGTCCGCGTGGCGCTGATCATTCTGGTGCTGCTGGTTTTCTCGAAGAACGTCTACCTGGCAAGCCTGACGAGTTTCTACACCTTTTATTTGATCGACAAGTTCCACGTCACCGTGCAGAGCGCACAGCTGCATCTGTTTGTGCTGCTGGGCGCGGCGGCCGCGGGGACCTTCATCGGAGGGCCGGTAGGCGATCGCATCGGACGCAAATACGTGATCTGGGTCTCAATCCTTGGCGCCTTGCCGTTTACGCTGCTCCTGCCTTACGCAAACCTGTTCTGGACCGAGGTATTGACCGTCATCATCGGCCTGGTCCTCGCCTCCGCGTTTTCAGCCATCGTCGTCTTCGCGCAGGAACTCGTCCCAGGACGGGTCGGCATGGTGTCCGGCATCTTCTTCGGGTTTGCCTTCGGCGCCGGCGGGCTTGGCGCGGCGATGCTCGGGCAGCTCGCCGATGCCACCAGCATCGACACGGTATTCACGGTCTGCTCGTTCCTGCCTGCGATCGGTCTGCTGACGTGGTTCCTCCCCAACATCGAGCCGTCACGTCACCTACGGCACTGATCGATCTCTTTAAGCCGCATACCCAATTTAGGGGATCCGCGGTGCGTTGACTTCGCCCGGACCGGGGAGTTATACAGACCGATTGTCTGTAGAATTCCAAGGTCCACGGTCAAAGTCCGTAGGGTAGGAGGGCATTTCATGCCGGTTCGACGCGGTGTAGCAGTCGGCGTTCTAGCTCTTGCAGTACTGATCTTCAGTTCGCCCGGGGCTTTTGCCCAGGGACAAACCGGCTCCATCGCCGGCGTCGTGCGCGACACGTCAGGCGCGGTCCTGCCTGGTGTGACGGTTGAAGCGTCCAGCCCGGCCCTCATCGAAAAGGTTCGAACTGTCGTCACTGACGGTCAGGGTCGCTACAACATCGTCGATCTGCGCCCCGGCACGTACAGCGTTGCCTTCACCCTCACCGGGTTCAGCACAGTCAAGCGCGAAGGAATCGAACTCACCTCGGGATTCACGGCGAACGTCAACACGGACCTGAGGGTCGGAACGATCGAAGAGACGGTTACGGTCACGGGCGAATCGCCCATCGTCGACACGCAGAGCACCAGTAAGCTGGCAACCGCCTCGCGTGAAGTGATGGACGTGTTGCCGACGGACCGCAACTTCGTCAGCTTTGCCGCGTTGACGTCATCAGTGCTAGTTACCGGCGTGCGGCAGAACGTCGGCGGGTCGATTCCCGAGACCGGCATGAACCTGGTCGTGCACGGCAGCCGCGCCAGCGACAGCCTCGTGACAGTCGAGGGCATGCCGATCATCAACGGCGGTGGCACCGGCGGCTTGATGTACGGCAACTATCTCAACAACGGGCTGGCGCAGGAGATCACGTTCCAGACCGACTCGCACAACGCTGAGTTCGAACGCGCGACGGTCTACTCCAACTTCATCCCGAAGGAAGGATCCAATACGTTCCGGGGATCGGTGTTTGGCCGGTGGGCCGGGGAATCATGGCAGTCGGACAACCTGTCCGACGAGCAGAAGGCCCAGGGTCTGTCGACGGGCAATCGCATCGACCGGATCTGGGACATCAACCCGAATGTGGGGGGACCAATCGTCCGCGATCGTCTCTGGGTCTACGGCGGGTTCCGGCATTGGGGCACGTACAACACGGTCGCCAACTCGTTCAAGGACGCGGATTTCTCCGACATCTTCTATCACCCGACGACCGAGCAGAACCTGAACCCGGTGTGGCACGAGAGTGTCGTCGCGCGCTTTACAGTGCAGGCCAATCAGAAGAACAAGTTCAATCTCTACACCGACTGGCAGTACACCTACTTCGGCAACTGTTTCGTCCCGACGTATCTGACGGCCATCAGCGCGTGTCCTGAATACAAGAACATTCCTCAGTACATTCTCCAGGGGAGCTGGAGCTCGCCGGTGACGAATAAGCTCCTGCTCGAGGCCGGCGGCACTATTACGCCGCAGGACTTCCACGGCTATCGGCGGCCAGGCGTGTCTGAGACGCAGTTTGCGATGAACGACACCACGGCACCCGCCGGCATGCCGCAGAACTGGGGAGCGTCAACGGGCTATGGCTACAATCGCAGCGACCAGACGAACTACCGCGCGTCGGCCAGCTACGTGACCGGCTCGCATTCGATCAAAACCGGGTTCATGCTCATGCACGCGTGGCGCTACAACACGCAAGAGCCCAACAACTCGGCGTCGCTCAGCGTTCGTGGCACGCAGCCGTTCTCGCTGACACAGTACGCGACGCCGATTCAGTTTCACGAGACGCTGCGCTACAACATGGGCATCTTCGCCCAGGATCAGTGGCGCTACAACCGCTTCACATTCAACTACGGCGTGCGCCTCGACTTTCTGAACGCGCGTGTCGACCCGCAGGACATCGTGGCGGGGCCGTTCACACCGGCGCGACACTTCGACGCCGTCGAGAACGTGCCGAACTGGAAGGATGTCGATCCCCGATTCGGTGTGGTATGGGATCTGTTCGGTGATGGCAAGACAGCGCTGAAGGGCAGCGTAGGCCGGTACGTGGTTGGAGCGGCCTATGAAATCGCACGCCCCGCCAACCCTGTGCAGTCGAGCGTCAACACCGTCACGCGGACGTGGGCACCGCCCGCAGGGGTGATCTATAACGGCGATTACAACCCGTACAACGACTGCGACCTGTTCAACCCGGCCGCCAACACCAAACGTCCAGGACAAATACAGTGTGGCGCTATCCAAAACCCTGCATTCGGACAAGTAACGGCGCGCACGACCAACTACGACCCGGCCGTCATCAACGGCTGGCACGTCCGCCCGAACAACTGGGAGGGACAGGTGAGCATCCAGCGGGAGATCGTGCCTCGCGTGTCCGCGTACGCGGCGTACACTCGCCGTTGGTTCGGCAATCTCACGGCGACTCGCAACCAGAACGTCACCAACGCCGACTACACGCACTACTGCATCCCCATCCCGGTCGACTCACGACTGCCAAACGGTGGCGGCTACCAGCAGTGCGGGCTCTACGACGTCAATCGCGTCATCACTCCCAACAACCTTATCTTCAGCTCCGCGGACATCGGCGGGATCGATGACGTCTACGACGGCTTCGACTTCGACGTCAACGCGAGACTCGCGCGAAACGTGATCCTGTCGGGTGGCGTGACCCTCGGCCGGGAACGCGTCAACAATTGCATCCTCAAGGACGACCTCAGCCTCGCGTTCGGGACGGATCCGAGGACAGACGACTACTGCAACATCACGCCGCCATTCCAGCCACAGGTGAAAGGCCAGGTGGCGTACCCGCTGCCACGGTGGGATGTCAGTCTGTCGGCGACGTTCCAGAGTCTGTCGGGTCCGCAACTCAGCGCGAGCTACCCGATGTCGAACGCGATTGCCGGGCCGTCGCTCGGCCGGCCGTACACGGGCGTTCC
>DASRJE010000209.1:0-86487 GCA_035649635.1 Vicinamibacterales bacterium
GCCCGCCGATCCGGTCGGTCAGGTATTCGGCCGTGGCCGGGATTTCGCTGTGATTCAACGCCTCGTCGATGATGCGATTGATCATCGCCCAGTCGGCGCTGCCGACTGCGCTCGAGGCGACGACGAAACACGCGACCAGAGCAGCCAGGAACGTTCGCATCGCCGGAGTCCCCTTGTGGTTAGAGCGAGAGGTGACCACGAGTATAGCGTGGCGCCCTCGCATCACCTCGCTCGACGACTACAGCCGTTTTCACATTGTGCTCGAACGCGAATTTTTGGACAGCAGGACTCGCCTTGAGCACCAGGGACTGACAGCTACGCCGAACTGCAAACTGCTCTAGTCGGTACGTAGCGCGATCATCGGCACCAGAGCTGCCGCCCTCGACGCCGGCACTACGGAGGCAACGAATGCGGCGAACGCGAGCGCGGCAGCGGCCACGCTCAACGCCACCGGATCCCAGAAGGACACGCCGTACAGCTGTGCCGACAGCAGATATCCAGCCCCCACCGCGAGCGGCGCGCCGAGCACGAGGCCGAGTGCGACGCGCTTGAACGAGCCGCCCAGCACCATGCCGATGACGTTGCGGCGATCGGCGCCGAGCGCCATGCGCACGCCGATCTCGCTCCGGCGGCGCGCCACGGTGTACGCCGTGACGCCGTAGAGGCCGATCGCGGCCAGGACCAGCGCAACGACGCCGAAGAGGCCGGCAAGGCTGGCGACGGCGCGCTGCTGGTCGAAGGACCGTGCCACCTGTTCTTCGAGCGTGCGGATGTTGATCACGGTCAGGTTGGGATCCAACTCCGAGAGCGCGCGCGCCACGAGCCCCTCCCGCGTGCCCTGCGGCATGTTGGTCACGAGCAGGATGCCGCCGACGTAGTGCGAGGCGGTCTCGACGCCCTGCATCATCGGGTTCGCATAGCGCACGGTTTGCGCCAGAGGCACGAAGAACATCGGGCGCGCCGGTCGATCCAGTTGAAAACCGGCGAACTTGGCGTCACCGACAATTCCCACGATACGAAACGTGTTGACGTTCTCCGGCAGGTTCAGCCCGAAGCGCCGATCGATCGGATCCTCTCCGGACGTGAAGAAGCGCCGCACGAATGCCTCGTTCACGACCGCGACGTTTTCCGACAGCTCGTTGTCGCCATCTGTGAAGTAGCGGCCGCGAACGAGCTTCACGCCCAATTCCTGGAGGTAGCGAGTGCTGACGCGGTCCCACGAGGAGCCGATGTCCGTGCCCGGAGCGGGCCGAGGCTTTCCAGCGACCAGTACCGCTTCGCCCCAGTTGTTCGTGAGCGGGTTGTAGAGCGCGAGACCGACGCCTCGCACACCGGGGATGCCCGCGAGCCGCGCTTCCACGTTGCGATAGAGCGCCGTGAGACTCTCACCCGCGAAGGAAGACGACGGTCGGCCGACAGACACGAGCATGCGGCCGCTGCTCTCGAAGCCGAAGTCCTGACCTTCGAGGTTGCCCAGACTGCGGCCGAGCATCGTCGATCCGGCGACGAGTACTACCGAGAGAGTGGCCTGTACTACGAGGAGTGTCGTGCGCGTGAACGACGCGCCGTCGCCAATCGAACGTCCGGTACCTCGCAGCGCCTCGATTGGATCGGTACGAGTCGCAAACCATGCCGGCGCGGCGCCGAACAGCACGCCGGTGATTAATGCTAGTCCAACGGCAAAGGCCAGCACCATCGGTGAAGGCGAGATGTCGATTGGCAGCGTTGTCGCGCCGACGAACGCGAGGGAGAGCAGCAGCCGAGCGGCACCGATGGCGACGACGAGCCCGACCACCGCGCCGCCTACGGCCAGCAGTACGCTTTCAACCAGTGCTTCGACGACGATCTGTTTGCGTGAGGCGCCGAGGGCCAGGCGCACGGCGATCTGGCCGCGCCGTGCCACTGCGCGGGCGAGCAGCAGGTTGGCAACATTGGCGGCGGCGATGAGCAGCACCATCGCACACACCACCAGCAGAATCCGCAGGCTGCGCCCGTACTGCTCCTTCATCAAACCGACGCCTGCGCCGGCAGGCACCACGGTGATGACCTGTTCAGACATCCTGCGCTCGATTTCCGGCATCCAGGCGGCGGGATATCCGGCGTCGCCCCGCATCCACTGCTGGAGCATCACCGTGAGCCGCGGCTCCATGCCGTCGATCGAGCCGTCGGCACGCAGTCGTCCGATCACACGCAGCCACGCGGACGAGCGCGCGCGGAGGAGGGAGGTGGCGGTGCCGGAGATGAGCGGTTCGTGCTGCAGCGGAAGCCAGAGGTCCGGCGGGTCGGCGCGCAGTGTCTCGCCGAAGAAGCCCGGTGGCGCGATCCCGGCAACCGTGAACGCGTGGCCTTCGATCATCAGCGTGGAACCCACCACCGACGCGTCGCCGCCGTAGAGACCTTGCCAGGCGTGGTATGCCATCACCACCACGGGGTCGGCGTCCGGGCGGTCGTCCCCGGCGGTGAAGACACGACCGCTGAAGGTACCCACGCCCAGCGTCGTGAAGTAGCCGCCGGTTGCATACATCGTCCGGAGCGGCCGCGGCGCCTCGGCCACGCCTTGACGCCGGACGCTCATGCGACCCACGAACGTCTGAAACGCGGTGATGTCCTCGAATTGCGGGGTCTCGGCCTTGATCCGCTCGAACACCGGAAACGAAAAGAACCCCCAACGACCTTGGGGGCTGCCCTGGACGCAGCAATTACCGCCGTCGCCGACGCGGTAGAGGCGCGACGGATCGGTCACCGGAAGAGACTTCAGCATCAGGGCGTGCATGAGCGTAAAGATCGCCGTCGTGCCGCCAATGCCCAGTGCGAGTGTAAGCACGGCCGTGGTGGCGAAGACTCGCGCCGAGCGGAGTGTGCGGAGGGCGTACGCCATGTCGCCGAAGAGAGAAGTCATGGCTGGTTTAGACGAATCAACGTGCGGAGGCGTTGGCCGGTTAACAGCGTCGCGCGAACGTTGGAGAGGCCGTGGACCCAGCTATTGATTCCCGCAGGTGCCTGGCCAACCCTGCTCGCACGCCCGCGCGTAGAGCTGCGCGGGCTCTCGATCCGGGAACGGGCCTTTGCTCCCGCGCAGGATGAACCGGTAGTCGGCAACCGTCGGCGCGTCGCGGCGGAACATGTTGCCCTGCGTGATGGCGGACGTGTTGTCGCAGCCGGCGGAGAATCGCAGCACGCACGCGCGCTCGAACACCATTGCCGCGCGGCGGCGATTGTCGTAGCGCTCGGCCAGCAGAATGCCGAGCTCGTTACACGCCCATCCGGACCCGTCCTCGCAGTAGCCGTCCTCGAGATAGTAGAGATCGTCGCAGGCGCTGCCCGCGTCGGCAGCGCACGCCTTCTGCCAGAACGGCAACCATTGCCCGGGATGCTTGTCGCCCAGATACCCCGAGGCGCTCATGGCGCCGAACGCAATCACCCACACGATTATGTACGCCAGGTTAGGGTTGCCCTTGCTCCAGAGAACCGATCCCTCCGCATGGAGCCTGCCTCGCCATAGCCGCGAAGCGGCGACGGCGGGTGCCAGCCGGTCGAGCAGCTTGACGGACAGGTTGAGCAGCGGCACCTGCAGCAGCTTGTCGTAGAACCCCGGCATCCCCGCGCGTATCAGCACGCTGTACAGCAGGCAGGTGCTGAGACCGTAGAGCACGCCGTACAAGATGCGCCCCGGCACGGTGCGCGGCGACGTGGCCGGATCGGTGAACAGCAGGTGCATACCAAGGAACACGGCAATGGGCACATGCGAGTCGGAGAAGAAATACATGCCGGTCGCGGCGTAGTAGATCGCGCTGAAGACGAACGTCGTCACCACGGCCGACATGGTCATCGGCGTGACGCCAAACAGGTACTGTCCCGGCATCGCGAAGAGAAAGATCGCGAGATACATCTGTGGCGGGTAGAACTGTGTGGTCGCCACGTCGTAGCCCCAGGTGGTCAGGCTCGCGTTCGTGAGCAGCAGGAGCGCCGATGCTACGGCCAGCGGGAATGACGAGGGATTGAAGATGTGCGTGTTCACCCCGTCCCGCGTCCAGCGCAGGAACTCCTTGGCGAGAAAGCCGAGCGCCACCATCGCGAACTGGAAGTAAAACCAGTCGTCCTTGAACCAGAGGAACAAGTTGATGCTGAAAATGATGGGGACCGGACCGAAGCCGAGCCCGAATTTGCGCCGGTGCGTCCATGAGAGCAGGCTATCGAAGCCGTAGGCGAACAGGAGCTGCGCCACAATGAGTGGCGCGGCGTGATAGACCTCGCGCCAGTAGTAGCCCCAATACAGGATCACCGCGCCCTGCTGGCAGGCCTGCAAGTAGTGCTGGCGGCGCAGCATGATCTCGAGCGCCACCTTCTGCCCACGGCGCAGAACGCCAAACAGCAGCCCGCTCCATGCGAGGAGGAACAGCGCTGCGGCAACGATGGATGCGCGCACCGTGGGACGCTGCTGCAGCAGGGAGAGTTGGCTGAGCACGAGCAAGCCGGCGACGAAGCAGCCGTTGAGGACAAACGCGCCACCAGCCGACAGCCTGGTGCCGGCAGCTGGTACAACGGTCAGCTTGTCCACCGTAGCCTTGGCGGAGGTGGACGTTCGCGCAGATGTGGCCGCTCCTCTGAACCTCGTCATCGATCGCCTGAATCAAGGAGAACGCCCATTTTATAGTGTCGTTGTCGCATAATGGGTCTTCCCCGGAGCGCAAGAGGTACTCATGACCCGTATGCTTCTTCTGCTGGTCGCAGCGTTCAGCCTCGCAATGGCAGGACGCTCCGTTAGCGCCCACCATTCGGAGGCGGCGGAGTTCGACTCGACGAAGCCGGTGAAGGTCAAGGGCACGATCTCAAAAGTCGAGTGGCTGAACCCGCATGTCTGGTTCTATGTCGATGTGAAGGACGACTCCGGCAAGATCACCACCTGGGGCTTCTCCAACGCGCCGCCCGGAGCGCTGATGCGCAGAGGTATCACGAAAGAGGCGCTCAAGATCGGGGCCGAGGTGACTGCCGAGGGTGTGCGTGCGAAAGACGGATCGAACAACGCCTCCGGCCGACGCGTGATCTACGCCGACGGCACGAACGCCTTTACGGCAACGGAGAACGCAAAATGAGCCGCAGATGGATGACCCTGGCTGCGCTTGCGGCAGTGCTCGTCCTCACGGGTGGGCGTTACATGTCCGCTCAAGACGTTCCGCGGATGGCGAACGGCAAGCCGGATTTCTCCGGCATGTATACGCCGCCCTCCACGGTGAAGGGCACTGGACCGCGTGGGAACCTGATCTTCAACGCCGACAAGATGGCGCCGGTGAAGCCTGGGGCAGAGAGCCTGCTGTACCATCCGCGCACCGGCGACGCGCGGCTCGACGAGCCGCGCGCGATGTGTCTGCCGGCGGGCTTCCCGTCAGGCATGCTCTACATCCTCCCGATTCAGATCGTGCAGAATCCCAAGCACATCGTCATCATCCCGGAACTCCAGCGTGCGGCGCGCATCATTCCGACCGACGGCCGCGCGCACCGAACCGGCATCGAGCCCTCGTACTACGGCGATTCGGTCGGCAAGTGGGATGGAGACACGCTGATCATCGAGACCATCAACTTCAAGCCATGGATTCTGGACGATTACCACTACACGGACCCGACAAAGAGCCGCTGGCACACCGATGCGCTTCGCACCACCGAGCATCTCACACGCGTCGGTGACAAGCTGCAGTACCGCATCACCATCGACGACTCCAAGATCTTCACGCGGCCGTTCTCGCAGGATTTCGAGCTGACGTTCCGTCCCGACTGGGAGCCCCTCGGCCTGCTGGAATACGTGTGCGAGGAGAACAACCGCTGCGCCGGAGGCAACTGCCGCCAATCCGGGACTCCATAGCACCATCCAACCTCCGCTCATGAATGTGTGCGGAGGTTGCCCGCCGTAGCTCGCACCGAGGTCTAATGGCGAGCGAAGGTGGGCCTCACGCATCACCCTACCTGCGCGATGGGTTGGCTCGGTCAAGCCACCGGCGTCATCCACCGCGGCACCCCAGCGCAGCTCCAGGAATCAAATTTTGTGGCCTCGGTAGGCTACAGCTGCAGGTCCACCTGACGCGCGGGCTACATGTTGACTTTTGACTGGTGGACCACATAGCGTATCCATTTCTGATCACCAAAGAGCCACTGCACCGGAGGACACCATGCTAGAAACTGCGGCCTCGATCGCCGATGCCAAAGCCGCTGATGCCGAGCGGAAGCTGACCGACGGTTGGCACCTCGTCATCGAGGCGCTCACGCTGAACGGCATCACGACCATCTACGGTGTGCCTGGCATCCCGATCACGGACTTCGGCCGTCTGGCACAGGCTGCCGGCATGCGCGTGATCTCGTTCCGACATGAACAGCACGCCGGCAACGCTGCGTCCATCGCCGGTTTCCTGACGAAGAAGCCCGGCGTTTGCCTTACGGTGTCTGCTCCCGGCTTCCTCAACGGTCTAACTGCGCTCGCCAACGCGACGACGAACTGCTTTCCGATGATCCTCATCAGCGGCTCGTCCGAGCGCGAGATTGTCGACTTGCAGCAGGGCGACTACGAAGAGATGGACCAGCTCGCGATAGCCAAGCCGCTGTGCAAGGCGGCATTCCGCATCCTGCACGCCGCGGACATCGGCGTTGGCGTGGCGCGCGCGATCCGCGCAGCTGTGTCCGGTCGTCCGGGCGGTGTCTATCTTGATCTGCCAGCCAAGCTGTTCCCTCAGGTCATCGACTCGGAAGCTGCAGCCCGATCACTCGTCAAGGTCATTGACCCGGCACCCGCTCAACTTCCAGCTCCCGGTGCTGTCACGCGTGCGCTCAATCTCCTCAAGAGTGCCAAGCGCCCGCTGATTATTCTCGGCAAGGGCGCGGCATACGCGCAGGTCGACGATCAGATCCGCGCCCTGGTGGAAAGAACGGGCATACCCTTCCTGCCGATGAGCATGGCCAAGGGCCTCTTGCCCGACACGCATCCGCAGTCGGCAGGTGCCGCACGGTCGACGGTGCTGAAAGACTCCGACGTCGTCATGCTGATTGGCGCCCGCCTCAATTGGCTCTTGTCTCACGGCAAGGGCAAGACCTGGGGTGAGCCTGGTTCGAAAAAGTTCATCCAGGTCGACATCGAACCCAGGGAGATGGACAGCAACGTCGAGATCGCCGCGCCGGTGGTGGGCGATATCGGCTCCTGCGTGTCGGCTCTTCTTGACGGCATCGACGCCCACTGGCCAGCGCCGCCGGCTGAGTGGGTCGGCGAGGTCAACGCACGTAAGGAAGCGAACATCGCCAAGATGGCGTCGAAGCTGACGAGAGCTTCAGCGCCGATGGACTTCCATAGCGCGCTCGGTGCGCTGCGCACCGTCATCAAAGAGCGCCCGGATGCCATCCTCGTCAATGAAGGCGCCAACACCCTCGATCTGGCGCGCGGCGTCATCGACATGTATCAACCGCGCAAACGGCTGGACGTCGGCACCTGGGGGGTCATGGGCATCGGAATGGGCTTCGCCGTGGCGGCCGCCATCGAAACGGGCAAACCGGTGCTGGCGATAGAAGGGGACAGCGCCTTTGGGTTCTCCGGCATGGAAGTGGAAACGATTTGCCGGTACAACCTGCCGGTCTGCATTGTCGTGTTCAACAACAACGGCATTTATCGGGGAACGGAAGTCAACCCCACCGGCGGTTCGGATGCTGCGACAACGGTCTTCGTCAAAGATGCGCGCTACGACAAGATGATGGAAGCGTTCGGTGGCGTCGGTGTTCATGTGACCACGCCGGACGAGTTGAGTCGTGCGGTGAACCAGGCCATGGACTCGGGCAGGCCGACCCTCGTCAATGCCGCCATCGACCCGGCGGCGGGCAGCGAGAGCGGCAGCATCGGCAGATTGAATCCACAAGGCGCACTACCCAAGAAATAGCCCAGGGCTCGCCTTTGATATTCCGGCCGAAGCCGTTGGCTATTTCACAGCATCTCTTTGGCGCGCGCTGCGCGCGCGCCGGCCCGTTGTGCGGGTAGCGACAACGGGTACAAAATTCGCGTCTGGGCCCGCACAACGGGCTAGGCTGGATCGATTCGAGAGGGACTCTTAGATGGGCAAGGCACTAGACGGTGTTCGCGTTCTCGACTTCACTCACGTTCAATCGGGGCCAACCTGCACGCAACTTCTCGCATGGTTGGGGGCCGACGTCATCAAGGTTGAACGCGCCGGCGAGGGCGACGTCACACGCGGCCAACTGCGCGACATTCCGGGCGTGGACAGCCTGTACTTCACGATGCTCAATGGGAACAAGCGCTCGATCACGATCGACGGCAAAAACCCGAAGGGGAAAGCCGTCCTCGAAGCGCTCGTGAAGAAATGCGATGTGCTCGTGGAAAACTTCGCCCCAGGCGCGCTCGACCGCATGGGTTTCTCATGGGAGCGTGTCAATCAGCTCAACCCGCGCATGATTATGGCGTCGGTCAAAGGATTCGGCCCCGGCCCATACGAAGACTGCAAAGTCTACGAGAACATCGCGCAGTGTGCCGGCGGCGCAGCATCGACGACCGGCTTCGATGACGGCCCGCCGCTCGTGACCGGTGCGCAGATCGGTGACAGCGGAACTGGTTTGCACCTTGCGCTGGGCATCGTGGCGGCCTTGTATCAGCGCAACACCACGGGCCGCGGTCAACGCGTGCTCGCAGCGATGCAGGATGGCGTGCTCAACCTATGCCGCGTGAAGCTGCGCGATCAGCAGCGGCTCGCCCGGACGCATGTCCTCGAGGAGTACCCGCAATACCCCAACGGCACGTTTGGTGATGCCGCCCCGCGCTCGGGGAACGCCTCTGGCGGCGGGCAGCCCGGATGGATTCTCAAGTGCAAGGGCTGGGAAACCGATCCCAACGCGTACATCTACTTCATCACTCAGGCTCCAGTTTGGGACGCCATCTGCAACGTGATCGGCCGTGAGGACTGGTTGACCGATCCGCGGTACGCGACGCCGAAGGCACGGCTGCCGCATCTGTCGGAAATCTTCGACGGGATCGAGGAGTGGACGAAGACGAAGACCAAGTTCGAGGCGATGGACATCCTGAACCAGCACGACATCCCGTGCGGACCGATTCTCTCCATGAAAGAGATCGCGGACGAACCGTCGCTGCGCCAGACCGGCACGGTCGTCGAGGTTGACCACCCGACGCGCGGGAAGTACCTCACGGTGGGCAATCCAATCAAGATGTCTGACAGTCCGGCGGACGTGAGGCGGTCCCCACTCCTCGGCGAACACACGGAAGAAATCCTGGGAGAACTCGGCTTCGGAGCCGATCAGATCGCAGCTCTGCGCGCCGAAAAAGTCATCTGACGCAAACCGAGGCTTTGGGGACGACCATGATCGAAACGATGACCCACAACCGAACCGAAGTCAGACGCGTGCTGGATGCCGTGAAAGCCGAAGGCCGCACTGCGCTCACCGCACCGGAAGGCAAGCTCCTGTGCGAAGCGTATGGGATTCCCGTCCCCAAGGAAGCCGTGGCGACGTCGGCCGTCGACGCGGCGGCGATCGCAACCGCCATGGGCTTTCCGGTGGTGCTCAAGATCGTCTCGCCGGAGATTCTGCACAAGACCGAGGCGGGAGGCGTGCTGGTTGGCGTGAAAAACGCCGAGGATGTCCAGAAGGGCTTCGACTCTGTCGTTGCCAACGCGAAGAAGTACAACGCGAACGCGAACATTCTCGGCGTCCAGGTGCAGCAGATGCTCGCTGGCGGCCAGGAGGTGATCGTCGGCGCGGTCACCGATCCCGTGTTCGGCAAGCTGGTCGCCTTCGGTCTCGGCGGCGTCCTGGTCGAAGTACTCAAGGACGTCACGTTCCGCCTGTCGCCGGCCACCGAGGAAGACGCGTTGTCGATGCTCGATGGCATCGCCGCGGCACAGATTCTCAAGGGCGTCCGTGGTGCGGATCCCGTTAATCGCGACGCGCTCGCGAAGATGATTCAGAACGTGTCCGAGCTCATCTCCGACTATCCGGAAATCGCGGAGATGGATCTGAACCCGGTCTTTGCCACCAAGGACGGGGCGGTCGCGGCCGACGTCCGGATGGTCGTCGACTTCTCACCAAAACCCGCGCGGTATCGCCCGAAGCACGAAGACATCGTGCGCGACATGAACCGCATCATGAAGCCGAAGGCGGTTGCCGTCATCGGCGCCTCGTCAGAGGCCGGCAAGATCGGCAACTCGGTGATGAAGAACCTGATCAACGGCGGCTACAAGGGCGAGATCTATCCGATCAACCCGTCCGCCGACGAGATCCTGGGACTCAAGGCGTACAAGAGCGTCAAGGACGTTCCCGGTGACATCGATGTCGCGGTGTTTGCGATTCCCGCAAAGTTCGTCGCAGGGGCAATCGCCGAGTGCGGCGAGAAAAAGATTCCGGGCGCCGTCCTCATTCCGTCAGGGTTTGCCGAGACCGGCAACGTCGCGGGACAGCAGGAGATCATCGAGGTTGGCCGCAAGCACGGCGTCCGCCTGATGGGTCCGAACATCTACGGTTTTTACTACACGTGGAGCAACCTCTGCGCAACGTTCTGCACGGCGTACGACGTCAAGGGCAACGCCGCGCTGTCCTCGCAGTCGGGTGGCATCGGGATGGCCATCATCGGCTTTTCACGCTCGGCGAAGATGGGCGTCTCGGCCATCGTCGGTTTGGGCAACAAAGCGGATATCGACGAGGACGATCTGCTGACGTTCTTCGAGCAGGATGACCATACGCAGATCATCGTGCAGCACTGCGAGGACCTGAAAGACGGCCGTGCCTTCGCTGAAGTGGCCAGGCGCGTGTCGAAGAAGAAGCCGGTCGTCGTGCTCAAAGCCGGACGCACTGCCCTCGGCGCCCGCGCGGCCAGCTCACATACGGGCGCGCTCGCAGGCAACGACAAGATCTACGACGATGTGCTGAAACAGTCGGGCGTGATTCGGGCGCGTTCGCTGCGCGAGATGCTCGAATTCGCGCGCGCGCTTCCCATCCTGCCGACGCCCAAGGGCGACAACATCGTGATCATCACTGGCGCGGGCGGCTCAGGCGTGCTGCTGTCCGATGCGGTGGTAGACAACGGACTGTCGTTGATGAAGATGCCGGCGGACCTCGATACGGCGTTCCGCAAGTTCATCCCGCCGTTCGGTGCGTCGGGCAACCCGGTCGACATTACCGGCGGCGAGCCGCCGAAGACCTACCAGAACACCGTGCGGCTCGGGCTCGAAGAACCGCGAATCCACTCGCTGATTCTCGGCTACTGGCACACGATCGTCACGCCGCCGATGGTCTTTGCGAAGCTGCTGGCCGAGATCGTCGAAGAAATGCGGGGAAAGGGTATCGACAAACCCGTTGTCGTGTCGCTGGCAGGGGATGTGGAAGTCGAAGAGGCGTCCGAGTATCTCTTCGCACACAAGATTCCGGCCTATCCCTATTCGACCGAGATCCCGGTGGACGTGCTCGGCGCCAAATACCGGTGGGCGCGCGGGGCCGGACTGCTCTGAGGTCGCGCAGGCTCAAGCCTGCGCCAATACGACTGAACGCCAGCTAGCGCGTGCCTAGCTGGCGGCCGTCGGCATCGAGCCGGGTAACCTCGCCTAGATTGAGCTCGCGAATACCCGCCTCGACCTTCGCCAAGTCACCCACCACCACCCACACCACGTCGTCCGGGCGGATGAACTTGCGGGCGGCTGCGGCGAGGTCGCCTTCCGAGAGCGTGCGAACCCGGCGTGCGTAGGTCGAGAAGTAATCGTCAGGGTAGCGGTAGTTGAGTAACTGGATCGCCGCGGTTTCGAGCGCAGCCAGGGTGGCCCAGCGCCCCGGCAACCCGAGGGTCTGCATCCGCATGATGCTGTCGAATTCGTCGCCGGCGATTGGCCGCGCGCCGGCGATGTCGCGCAGCTCCTTGATTACTTCGTGGACGCTTTCCTTGGTCTTATCCGTCTGGACCGGCGCAAGCACGATGAACGGGCGCTGGCCCCGCGCGTCGTTCAACACTCCTTGAGTGCCGTAGCTCCAACTCTTGTCGAGCCGCAGATTGCGATTCAGCCGCGAGGTGGCGATGCCGCCGAAATTGCGCATGACGGTATCGATCGCAAGATCTTCCGGCTGCCCTCCGGTCTCGGAGACATGCGCCGCAACGATCACCGACTGCGGAGCGCCGGGCTGATCGATCAGGTAGACGCGGCGGCCTCCGCCAGGAGCGACCGGGGGCACGTTCTTTGCCGGCGGCTGCCCCTGCCGCCACGTGCTGAACGCGCGCTCGAGCTCCGGCAGCAGCGTCGCCATGGTCACGTCACCGGCGACGATTAAGGTCGAGTTGTTTGGGTGGAACCAGGCCCGATGCCAGGCGGCGAGATCGTCGCGAACGATCGCCGACACCGTCTGCTCGAAGCCCGTTCCCGACAGTGGCTTCCCGTACGCGTGCGCCGAGCCGTAAATGAGCGCAGGGACCACGCGAACCGCGGCGTTCACCGGCGTCGCCTTTTCTTGGGCGATACGCGCCAGCCGCTGCTTCTTGGCGAGCTCCACCATCGGCGCGGGGAACGCCGGATTGAGGACGACGTCGGCGTAAATGGCCAGGGACGGGCGGAGGTTGGCCGGCAGCGCCCGCAGCCGTACAAAGGAGAGATCCAGCGAACTGCCGGTTGTCACCTGCGCTCCGATGGCGTCGAGTTCGTCCGCGATGCGGAACGTGTCGCGGCTCGTCGTACCGTCGTCGAGCAACTCGAGTGCGAGCGACGCGGCGCCCGCCTTCTCCGTCGAATCGGTGGCGTATCCAGCGTCGATGGCGAGCGTCAAGTTGACGAGCGGCGAGGAGTGTCGCTCGAGCAGGAGGACATTCACGCCGTTCGAAAGGCGCGCGCGCTGCACCTGCGCGAACTGAACGTCGGGTGGATCGCCGAGCTCCGGCAGGATCGTGCGATCGAGCGTCGTCTGGCCAGGTGACAGCGACGGGAACGGGGTGGCGACGAGCGTGTAGTGCGGCGCGTTCAGCCACTTCTGGCCGGCGGCGCGAACCTGCGCGGCCGTCGCGGTGCCGACGTGCTCGAGCCGATCGAGGTATCCGGTGCTGGATCCGTACAGCGTCTGGCTCTGCGCGAGCACGTCGGAGCGGCCGCCGAAGCCGCCGAGCCGCTCGGCGTTGCGGGCGAACAGCGAGAGGATGCGGCTGCGCGCGCGCTGCAGCTCGTCGGCCGTGGGCCCTTGCTGCAGCAGGTCGTTGATCGCGGTGTCCATCTGTTGCTCGACGCGCCCCGGATCGACGCCCGGCTTCACGTCGGCGGTGACGACCACCAGGCTGGCCACCTCGCTCGGGTAGACGGTCGCAGTGACGACAGTGGCGAGGTCCTGCTCGTAGACCAGGCGGCGGTCGAGCCGCGCGCTGCGCGAGCCGCTCAGCACGCTGGCGAACAGTTCGAGCGACGGGATCTCGGCGTCGGCGAAGGCGGGCGCGTGATACGCGCGGTAGATACGCGTCTGCGGGACGCGATCCTCCATCACCTCGCGGATGTTCCAGTCGAGCCGCGGCACCCAGGCGCGGGCGCGCGTGATCGGCTGGCCACCCGGGATGCCATTGAAGTACTTGCGCACGAGTTCGAGCGCGCGCTCAGGTGTGATGTCGCCCGCCAGCGAGAGCACGCAGTTGCTCGGACCGTAATACGCGGTGTACCAGTCCTTGACGTCCTGCAGCGTTGCCGCGTTGAGGTCGTCCATGCTGCCGATTGTCGGCCAACTGTACGGATGATGCGTGGGATACATCCGCTCGACCATCGTGTCGAAGACGCGGCCGTACGGCTGGTTCTCGCCCTGGCGCTTCTCGTTCTGCACCACGCCGCGCTCGCGAATCAACATTGCCTCGTTGATCTGCGCGGCGAGGAATCCCATGCGATCCGCCTCGAGGTACAGCGTGCGCTCGAGCGCGGAGACCGGCACGTCCTCGAAAAAGTTGGTGCGGTCGGTGTCGGTCGTGCCGTTACGGTTGTTGGCGCCGAGGTCGTCCATCGCCTCGCGGAAGCCCCGCGGGTAGTGCTGCGAGCCGTTGAAGAAGAAGTGCTCGAAGAGATGCGCGAAACCGGTCTTGCCCCGTTTTTCGTTGCGCGAGCCGACGTGGTACCACAGATTCACCGCGACCACCGGAACCGAGCGATCTTCGTGAACGATCAGCGTCAGCCCGTTGTCCAGCGTGAATACGCGGTGCGGGATCTCGAATGGCCGTCGATCGAAGGCGGGCCGTGCTGATGCATTCTGGGCCGGCGCCGGGGCGGCGGGACTCTGCGCCTGCTGGCCGGACACCGCGGCGGCTGCCGCGGCAAGCAAGACGGTCACCGTAACAACTCGGCGCATTATTCCTCCTGGCACGCGCCGATCGTAGCACTCAGGCACGAAGAAGACGGGCTCGTTGTCTATCTGCGGGTCTTCAGACCCGCCTAACAGCCGACGGCGCTCGTCAACGAAGCCTTTGTCAAGCTGTTTCAAAATATCTCATCGAAAGTTGTCGAGCCGCATGAGGTCAGTGTCGAACCGTTCTATCTTCGTCGTCAACGCCCAGCGTCCGTCCGGAGACACCGACATGAGCGTATAGATCGTCGGTATTCGAAACCCTAGCCGGCCCAACCGGGTAACCCGTTGATCGCTGAAACGGTACATCTCAATCGCATCGAAGTCCGCCTCGCGGGTGACGAAGATAATTCCGGTGTCCGTGACCGACCACAGAAACGCCCAAACGCGCTCGAGCACCGGTTCCTCGTGTCCGCCGGCGAGCGGCACGCGCATCAGCCTGGCGACCGACATCGGCGCGCCTCCCGGACTCCGGTCGAGATAATAGAGGAAGCGGCCGTCGGGAGATACCCGCGGCTCGAAGCCGCCGTTGCGTGTCACTCGAACGGGTGTGCCCCCTTCCACAGAGACCCGCCAGATGTCCGGAACTGCTCCAGCACGTGTTGACGCGAAGTAGATCCATTGCCCATCGCGAGACCACGCTGGCAATCCGTCTATTGAAGGCTCGGTGGTCAGACGGCGCAGATGTCCTCCATCTGCTCCGACGAGATAGACATCGCTATTGCCGTCGATGGTTGCGTCGAACGCGATCGTTGTGCCGTCCGGCGACCATTCACTGATCGACATATCAGCAGCGCCCTGTGTCGTCACCTGCTGAAGTCCGCTCCCATCGCGTTGAGCGACCCAGATCTCCGAGGCCCCAGAGCGGAGCGATGCGAACGCAATCCGGTTTCCGTCTGGTGAGAATCGGGCCGAACCCTCGATGCGAGTCGAGTTCAAAACGGCCGGCGACTCGAACGTGTCATTCACAAGAGGCGCCTCGAGATCCGTCAGATGAAGGTCGATGTCGCGTGTGATCGTTTGAAACGCAAGACGCGCCGGCTGCCCGGGCCTGGGCCGCGAGATCGACGGACGCAGGGCCGCCGCCGGGATGTCGGCAATCGGTGATCCTCGAGCCAGCGTCGTGCTATTTACGAGGATTCGCCACAGCCGACTGGCTGCCGGCTCGTTCACCGAGTAGACAATCTCTCGACCATCGGGTGTCCACGACAACCCGTCGATGCTGGCGTTCCAGTTCGAGAGCCGCCGCGGTTGGCCCCCCGCCATGGGTACGACGTACAGGTCCGCGATTCCTCTCTTCTCGTAGCGAATGAACGCCAGCGTGCTGCCATCTGGTGAGACTTCAAACCGCCAGTCTCCAGCGCCAACAGGGGCCTGCGTCAGCTGCCGACGCTCGAGCGTGTCGAGGAACACCTGATAGATGCCAAATGGACCTTCTTTCCCTTCACGGTCACGGACGAGAACCGACTTCGAGTCACCAGCCCACGCGACCTGATTGCCGGAAGCCGATACTCGGCGCTCGGCTCCGCCGAGTTGCGACATCGTAAATACGCCTTGTCCACTTCGGACGAAGGCGATGGCGTGTCCATCGGGGGACCACGCAGGGTTGATCTCCGAGCTGGGAGTTTCCGTCAATCGTCGAAGCGCTTCGCTCTCGACGGCTTTCACGTAGATATCCGTCTGGGCGTCATCATCGGCATTCCCCGACCACGAAAAAGCGACAAGGTTGCCGTCCGGCGACAACGCCGGTGGTCCCTCCTCGCCTGGGTACGAAGCGAGGGGAAGTAACTCGACTGGAGCGTAAGCCGGCGTGCGAAGTGAGCGCCACATAAGCACTGCGGCAACCAAGGCTGCGACCACTGCGAGAGCACCGATAGACATCCTCGTGCGGCTGAGATCGGGTATGCCCGATGGCGCCTGCGGTTCCGGGAGAACAACTGGAGGAACGGCGTGTGCGGACGCAATGGAATTCGCTTCGAAGAGCGGCACGTAGCTGCCCTTCGGCAGCGAGATCACGACCGGCTCGGATCGGCCATCGTAATACTCGCGAAGTTTGTCGCGGAGACGCCTCGCGTCCACGCGAACCACGGGATCGGTACCGCCGTCGAAATCCGTTCCCTTTCCGTACAACTCGTGGGCGAGCACCGACTCTTTGATCGAATGGCCGTGCCCGGTCAGCTGTTGTTCGACGATGAACGCGAGGAAACGTCGCAGCTGCTGGGATCGCGAGAAGACCTCGCTGGCAAGGACGCGTTCGAGCTGGGCGCGGACGACAGCATCCGGCAGTTCGCTTCGCGCTCGGGCAGCTTCGTTAATCTCCGAGGGCATCAGGCGCTCCGTCCGAATGGACCGGAGTGTACACGGTGTTCGTGAACACTTCAGCACTCCGTTTCCGGGGGTAGAACACTGTAAAGATCTGGCGCCTCCCAACGACGTGCCCCAGAGTTCGACGCGGCATCAAGGAGGAACTCCATGGCTCGAACCTCACGTCGGCTTGGCGTGTTAGGCGTCACGATAGCGCTCGCGCTCAGCAGTAGCAGCCACTCAATCTTCTCAATGGGGCTCGGTCAAGACGGGCTTTTTAAGCTCGACGGTAAGAAGCTATTCGAAAAGGAGACGTTCGGCGGTAATGGGCGTACGTGCAGCACGTGTCACAACAAGGAGAGCGGCACCCTCACCTTGGACGACGTGCAGCGGATCATCGACAAAAGGGACCCCGACAAGTTCCTGGTTGACGACGCGCTGGACGATGACGGAGTTAACACCACGCGCGTCCAGGCACATGGAACAATCCGTATGACGATCCCGCTGCCGCCATGGCTCTCAATGGCAGATGATCCGGGCGCGACGCACGCAACGGTTTTTCGCGGCATTCCGTCGACCCGCAACACGCCGGCGCTCGACCCGATTCTGCTCTACGACGGACGCTCGCCGACGCTGCAGGATCAAGCACTCGGAGCCATCCACGACCACAATAAGAACACTGTCGAGCCGACGGCCGCGGAGCTCGATGCCATCGCAGAATTCCAGCGGACCGCCCCGCACTTCTTCTCCTCGCCTGCGCTCCGCAAGTTCGCTGCTACTGGAGCGCCCCCTGAGCTGCCTCCTGGAATCACGCCGGCCGAAAAACGTGGACGCACGTTCCTCGTCGACGCGCCATTCAACCCTCCCTCGAAGAAGGGCATCTGCGCGCTATGTCATAGCGGTCCGATGCTGAATACGATCAACCAGGCGCATTCGAACTTTGCCGGCGGCCGCCCGCGCCCGGGGGTTCGCTTCTTCAACATCGGTGTGAACATCGTCAATACGCCCAACAATCCGATACGAACGTGGATCATCAACGACGGTGTGAACCCCGCGGTGACGGTCCAGTCGCCCGATCTCGGGATCCTCTTGCATCCCACGCTCGACCTGGGCCCCAGCCATCCTCCGCTGCCGCCGCCATCCGTCATTCCGCGCGTTGTCTTTGCGGAGAATTTCAAGATCCCGACACTCTGGGGTGTCAAGGACACAGCACCGTACTTTCACGACAACGGTGCCAAGACGCTCCGCGACGCCGTTGCTCATTACCAACGGTTCTTCAACTTCAAGGAAGCACAGGACCCGGTCGGTTCGGCCAGCCTGGGCGGGTTCATCACGCTGACAGATGACGACGTTGACGACATCGTCGCGTACCTGAAGCTTCTGTGACCAAATCGGCAACGCCCAACCTCCAAACTCCCAACTCTCAAAAAGCTTGATGCCCTTGGGAGTTGGCCTTCGACGTCGCTCAGGCCAACCCCGAGCGGCGTCGAGGGTTGGAAGTTGGGATTTGCCGAGTTGACAGGCGCAGCTGTCTCTAGCGCGCCCCGGGCGGTGGCGGGATTCCGAGAATCTTGGCAGGGTTGATCTTGAGCAGCAGGTCGAGCTCGCGTTCGGTGAATCCGTTCGCGCGCAGGACCTTCGCACAATTCGCCAGCGCATCGGGCTGCCAGTTCGAGTTGAGCTGACCCGTGTCGCTCGAGATGAACGCGTGTTCTACGCCGGCGGCGCGAATGCCTTCGATGTAGAGCTTCAACACCTCGGGTCTCGCGTTCGGGTTGCCGAACTGCGATGTGAACTCCGCGTAGATCTCGGGACCCATCTCGACGGTCTCCTTGATCTCCGCCGGTGTCATGTCGACGATGTCGAGCAGCGGGTGCGTGATGATGATGTGTTTCACGCCCACGCGAACCGCTTCCTTGACCATCAACTTCACCTCGGGCGGCGAGTTGTGGCCGGTCGCCAGGATCAAATCACCGTTGCTGTCGCGCGTCTTCGTCTTGGCGATGATCTGCATCGCTTCTTTGACTTCCGGCAGCAGCTCGCCGCCATCCGGGCACGGCTTCGGATAGTTGATCCAGAACGGCAGTCCTTTGCATTCCGCCACCGCGACGTACGCGGGCGGCCGGCGCGGCAGCTTGTGGATACTGTTCTCCGAGTCCCAGCTCGGCATCCACACGATGCGGCCCCATCCGCCTTTCATCTCGGCCATGTGTGTGATCGCCCAGGGGTTCACCTTCGTGCCGGTCGTCAGGTTGGAGCCCATGCCACCGAAGATCTCCATGTCGGGATGGAGCTTGCGCATGTAGTAGGCGAGTCCCGCGGTCTGATCGAGGTGGCCCTTGATGATGAACCCACGCATGCCAGAGGCCTTGGCGCGGGTGTAGAGATCCAGTGCGTCTATCGAGCGCGCCGCCTGCCCGTAACTCGGCCCGAAGCTGTCCGGATCCTGGTGCGCGTGCATGTCGATGGCGCCCTTCAGGGCCGGATCGTTCGGCGCGGGATCGTTCAACGAGTAGTTGGCCCTTCCGCGCCCCGCAGGACCGCCGCCCTGCCCGCGGGTACCCTCGCCAGGTTCGCCGCGCTGCTGCGCCGCGCTGTTCTCGCCCATACCGAGCGCCACGGCCAGGCCGACAGCGAGTGCGCACACGGCCACGTGGCGCAAAGGGCCGGCTGATGTTCGTTTCGTCATCGTGGTTCTCCCAATCCTTTTTTCCAATTCTGCGTAGCGCGGGGGCTTTCCTGTCCACCGTAGCCTTCGGCGAAGATCGAAGCCCCCGCGAGCAGCGCGACGCGCAGGTTGAGACCTGCGCGCTACGACGAGGCGCCAGCGGGTCTCGCTAGAAGTCCACCTGCAGACTGAACTTCACCAGCCGCCCGTCGAGCACCTGCGTCGGCTGCCCCCACCGCGCATTGTAAGTGCCGAACAGCGTGACCGGCGTGTTGCTGTTGAACAAGTTGTAGGCATCGACGTTGGCCTGAAGCCGCAGGTTGTCCAGCCGGAAGATCTTCGTCCCGCGCAAATCGAACTGGTTGATGCGCGGCCCGAAGACCGACAGCGGAGTCACGAGCGGGAGGACGACCGCCGTAACGGCCCCGGAGAGCGGGCGTCCGAGCGATGGCTGGATCTCCGCCAGCGTGTAGGTGCGATTGGCGCCGTAGTTCGCTCCCGGGTTGCTCTGGAACACGGCGGCCATCTGGATGCCGTACGGGAATGTGTAAGAGCCATTCAGCTTCACCCGGTTCTGGTACGGCACGTCCACCTTGCAGTTGAACAACTGCTGCGGCGAGTCGACGACGTAGCAGGTGTCAGTGCCGGCAGAGGCGCTGCCACCCGCAGTCGTGCCGAGCTGCACCGCATTGCCGATGTTCCAGCCGCCGCCGAGCGTGGCCTTGCCGGCAAGTCGTACCTGGAAGTTGACGTCGGCGCCGTTGTAGATCTCCTCCTGCTTGCCGTAGGCGTTGTTGCGCGTGATCAGGTTGTCCACCTGGCCGAACGCGTTGGGGTTGATATCGTACAGGCCGCAGAGCTGCTGACCGCTCAGCGGAAGCCGATCATCGACAGGCACAGTCACGCAGTATGGGCTGTAGTCGGCGGGCGTCACTCTCAGGTTGTCGGTCACCTGGAAGTTGCCGTACCAAGTACGGAAGTACCCCGCGTTGACGACGACGTTGGGAATCACCTCGCGATCGACGTTGACTGACGTCTGCCAGTTGTAGGTTCGCTTGCCCCAGCCCGTGATCCAGTCCGGATCTGGCGAGTTCACCGGCACGTAGGTACCGAAGTTGGGATTGGCCATCGCGCCGCACTCCCCGTTGGCGCCTGTGGCCACCAGGTTGCAATCGGGGATGAAGTTGCTGCGCCGTGGATCGCCGACCGGGAACGTCTGGTCGTTCCACGAGCGCGTCGTGCTGTTGACGGCACCCGCCGCCTGATCGAACAGCTGCGCCAGACCCGTCGTATTTGATTGCACGTAGCGGTTGATGCCGAACTTGATCGCCGTCTTCCCGCTGCCTGCCGGATCCCACACGATCCCGAACCGCGGGTTGAGATCCTTCCAGTTCGGGACGTCGGTACGCGCCGGGTACGAGCGCGCTGGCACCAGCAGTCCGGCCGGCACCTCGGTGGCCTTTACCGACTCACGCAGCCAGTCGAAGCGCAGGCCGGCGCTGATCGTGACGCGGCTGATGCGGAACTGATCCTGGACGTAAAGCGCGAGATCCGGATTGAGCTGGTCGATCGTGTAACTCGGCGAGGCAAACTGCGTCAACGATCGCGGGACGCCGCTGGTGAACGTGTACGAGACCGGCAGCCCGTTCACCTGCGTCGGTCCACGCTCGGTGTAGGTGCGGTGGCCGCCGCCCAGGCCGTACATCCAGAAGACACCGGCCTTCACGTTGTGCTGCCGCTTGATCATCGACACGTTGAAACGCCCGTTTGACTGGTGCGACAGGCTCATCGTCCGGTTGCCGACGCCGTTGTAGGTGAAGCCGAGGCCGGTGTCGTTGATCGACACGTTGTCCTGGATGCCGCCCCCGCAGCCTTCGTAGTCGGAAAGGAACACGTCCTTGCCGAAGCCGCCGAAGTTGAACTTGCTCACCGTTATGCCGCCGTCGAAGAGAAAGCTGTTCGACTGCGGCCGGCTCCACGTGCCCTGGATCACCTCGTGGCGTTGGCAGTAACCAGGATTCGCCTCGTTCTTGACGGTGCCCGTCTCGAGTTGTCCGGTGAGCTGATCCTGGAAGTTGCGCTGCTTGTCCCACGAGAAGGTGAACTTGTCCTTGGACGTGGCCTGATACGTCAGGCGGCCGCCGATGCCTTTGTTCGTCTCTTCGGGTTCAATTGGCAGTCCGGTATCCGGCAGATAGACGAAGTCGGCAACGCTCGTGTCGGCGAAGAGGTTGGCGACTCCCGTCGTTGTCCCCCACCGGCGAGCTGCTGCAAAGAACCAGAGGCGATCCGAAATCACCGGACCGCCGAACGCGGCGTTGAAGTCATACACCTTCTTGACGCTGTTCACCGACGTCAGCCCCTGTGCGATCAGGTCGTCGTCGAGGTTGTTGCTCTGGAGAGAGTCACCGGTTCCGGCGACGAAGAACGATCCGGTGAAGCGGTTGCCGCCGTCCTTGGGAATGCTGTTGACCTGCGCGCCGCCAAGCGAGTACTCGGCCGAGCCCATCGTGCCCAGGTCGACGGCCACTTCCTGTACCGCGAGAGGGTTGGCGTAGTAGCCACGTCCGGTGCCCTCGAGGCTGCCGATGCCGGGCGTCAACGCGTTGTAGCGCATCCCGTCCTGCAGCAGGCGCGAGTCGAACGTCTTGCCCCCGTGCACGGTGATGCGGACCGAGCGTTCGCCCTTGCTGCCGCCAACATCTTGTGCGTTCGGGGGCTCGACAACAGCGGGAATGAGCGCGGCGATGCCGAGCACGCTCTTGGCCGTCGGCACGGTGTCGAGCATCTCGCGCGTGACCGTGCGCTGTTGTGTCGCGCTCGTCACGTCTACGAGCGGCGTTGCGCCTGAGACCGTGATGGTCTCTTCGAGTTGGCTCACCTTGAGCTCCACGTCCACCTGGGCCGTGAAGTTGGTTCGCAGTTCGAGGCCTTCACGTCTGACCGTCGAGAAGCCCACGAGCGAGAACGTCACTGTGTACATGCCGGGTCTTAGTTCCGGCAGGCGATACTCGCCGCGATCGTCGGTGATGGTCGAGCGGACTTTCTCGATCAGCGCCGGGCTGGCGGCCTCGATGGTGACACCAGGCAGCACTGCTCCCGAAGAGTCCTTGACGACACCGGCGATGACGGCCGTGCTGGTGCCTTGCGCGAAGACGGAGGCGGAAATCAGGCTCAGAACGACGACGAGGCATACGCGACGACCGAAAGGTGCAAAGACCACTGGTCCCTCCTTGATGATGCCGGTGAACCGGTAAAGGAGGCGCGCGCCGGGGACAGCACCCGCAAACGCGGCCGAGCGGATTATGAAGCGCGCGGACCGTGAAGCAAAGGCGGAATTGTTATCAATTGTCATCCTTCGCCCGCCTTCGCGGGCTTCGGATGACAGGTCCCTACTTCTTCAAGAGCGGATGCACGTACCCTGCTGGCAGCACGTGATCGGGATCCGGCCGGACCGACACATAGTCCACGTGATCGTCGACGTCGGTGAAGCCGTGATAGACGCCGGCCGGGATGATGACGATGTCGCCGGGGCCGACCTTGCGTGTCTGCGCGGCCTGGCGGAACGTGCCCTGGTTGCTGGGACCGACGGCAACCTTCACGACTTCGCTGTCCGCGGCGAGCGGCTTCACGGCGTCGACGGTCCCACCCGTCAGCAGCGTCCCGGATCCGGAGACGATGTAGTAAACCTCGGTCACGTGTTCGTGGTTAATCGCGCCTACCGGAGCGCCTGGCTTCGTCTTGCCGCGACGCAGCACGCCGACGCTGACGTTGTACTTGCCAATGTCCACGACCCTCATCTGCCGATCCCCGCCCCCGGTGGGCGCGTTGATGACGGCTTGTACTTCGGCGGCCGTGATGTCGGTCGCAACCGTGGGCGGCAGTGCGCCCTGTGTGAACGTGCCGGCCTGCGACAGAGTCAGCAGGACGCAGACGGCAGCAACAATGATGCGATTCATGAAGGATCCTCCCATCACTTCTTCACCCATTTTTGCAGGCACCCGCCCGAAGGACTCGCGTCGCATCCGCCAGTCAGTCCCGCGAAGACGTTGCCCTCGTTGTCGGCGCCCATGCCCTCGGGTCGCGTTCCCTGGACGTAGTAGCGGAGCGAACCATCCTTCGCGCTGCCGATCCTGATGCCGTTGCCCCAGCCGGGATTGCGCACCACGTTCCCGCCGCCCTCGGGCGCCTGCGGGGGACCGCCGATGATCTGACTCGACTCGGAGTCGGCGACGATGAGCGTGTCGTCTTTCAGGATCGCGATGCCGCTCGGCCTGCCGAAGTGGCGCCATTCGTCGACGAACTGCAAGTTGCGATCGAAGACCTGCACGCGGTTGTTCGAGCGATCCGCGACGAACAGCCGTCCCTGCGAGTCGAACGCCAGCGCGTGGGGGCCCATGAACTCGCCCGGCGCCGTCCCCATCTTTCCGTACTGCGCGACGAACGTTCCGTCCGTCTTGAGCCGCACCAGCCGATCGCCATCCTGCTGCGCGTCGGTCGGCCGCGGCCAATGCCCGTCGGCGACGATGATGTCGCCGTTCGGTGCGATCTCACACGCGGTCGGCCCGATGAATACGTCGGTACCAGCCTTAGAAACGCCCGCCTTGCCGAGCGTCAACAGCACCTTCCCGTCGGGGCTGAACTTGAACAGCTGGAAGCCACGCCCTTTCGTCGCGGGATTGTCTGCGAACGGTCCGCTGTCGCCGGCCCAGAAGTTCCCGTCGCGGTCCTGACAGAATCCGTGCGCCTGCACGAACATGCCGTTGCCGAAGCGGCGGTCGACGTTGCCCGCTGCGTCGATGTGCAGGATCGGCGGCTCCGATCGGTGATGCAGCCACGTGCCGCCCTTGCCGTCCGGAATGATGCCGATGGCGGCGCCTGGCTTGATGTCGCCGAGTCGCGGCCAATTCGGGATCACGCGATACGGGTTTGCCATCGTGCTGGTCCACGGCGGATAGCCGCCGCGCGCCTGACCCGGGGGCGGGAACCCGCGCGTCCCCGCACCCTGTTGCGACGCAGGCGATGCGGGAGCGGCCGACGCGGGAGCAGCTTGATTCGGCGCAACGGGCGTCGCCGCGAGTTGCTCGGGCGTCAGCGCGCTGGACGGCAGCGTGTTCGAGAAACCCTTGAAGCGGAAACGTTGGACGCGGTTTCCTGGCGCGACTTCGACCACGACCAGATCGCCCTTCGAGTTCGCGGCCAGATGATGCGCGCCCTGAAAGTCGCCGGCTGCGGCACTCCGCGTACCGAACTGGTAGAGGATCGTGAGGCTCTTGCGATCCATCACGACGATGTGCGAGTTGCCGTAGTCGGCGAGGTACATGAACTGCTGGGCGCGTTCGGGCGAAAATGCAATGCCCGCCACCGAGCCGTTCGCTGGTCCCGTCCGGTTGATGAAGGTTTGCGCGACGAACTTTCCGTCGGGTGAGAACACCTGCAGACGGCGATTCTGCCGGTCGGCCACGTAAACGAAATCGTCGTTCGACACCTTCACGGCGTGCACGGGTCCGCCGAACTGCTGCGGGCCCGGGCCGTCGATATCGAACGCGGCCGTGCCGCGTCCGGCGGCGGCTGGCTGCGCATCGACCGGCGCGTTGCCGAAGGCGCCCCACATACGCTTGAACGCGCCGGTGTTGGCGTCGAGCACCATCACGCGGCGATTGCCGTAGCCGTCCGCGATGTACAGCTCGTTGGTCTTCTGATGGACGAACGCGTCGGCCGGCTTGTTGACGCTCTTGGTGTCGGCATTCCCGCCGCTCTTGTCGGGTCCGCCGATCTGCAGCAGGAACTTTCCGTCCTTGGTGAACTTCAGCAGCATGTCATCGGAGCGTTTGGTCAGCGACGTCGAGGTCGGACTGCTGCCGCCGATCCAGACGTTGTCCTTGTTGTCGACGAACACGCCGTGCTCACTGTCAGGCCAGTCGAACCCATTGCCGGGTCCGCCCCAGGCGCGCAGGAATTTCCCATCGGCATCGAACTCGAGCAGCGGTGGTGCCGCCTGCGCGCGCTGCGCGTCGGGTATCGTGCGCGGACGATGGAGTACCCAGATGTGGTCGTGGCTGTCGACAGCCACACCCGGCGTTTGCCCGAGCACCCAGTTATTGGGCAGCTTCGGTGGCCACGAGGCATCCACTTCGAAGACCGGGAATTGTTTCGCGGTCGAGGACGATTGCGCCTGAGCGCGATCGTTCGAGAGAGTCGCGACCGATGCCACCACGACGAGGGCCGCAGCCACGACGCCGAGATTCCGCCATATTGGTCGATTCATGAATTCGCTCCGTCGGTGGGCAGGTCTGAAGACCTGCCCCTACGATCACCGTACGTAGAGGCGGGTCTGTAGACCCGCCGTCGATCACTTCACCGCGTAATTGTCGTCCCAGCGGATGTTCAGCCAGAAGATGTCAGGCGATACCTGGCTGAAGCCGTGGTAGAAGTTCGACGGATGAAAGAACACGTCGCCCGCCTTGGTCACCACTGACACGCCCGTGTTGGGCACGCGTTCGCCGTCCTTCACCTGATAGCCCGTGTTCACCGTGGCGCCGCCCGCGAGCACGTACCACGTGTCGATGGTCTGCTCGTGCAACTCCACCGTCGGCGTACCGTTCCACCGCAAGTTCACGTTGTATCGTCCGCCTTCGATGAGCCGAGTGTTGACCGACTTCTTCAGGCGCATGCCGGCCATGATCTGATCGAGCTGCTCCTTCGAGAAGAACAGCTCGCCGCTACCGCCGTAGCTGTAAGGCAGCGCCTGCTGGCTTCCGGCGGGCAGCGCCGGTCCGCGGGCTGCGGGAGGAGCAGCGCCTGCGCCCGGCGCACCGGCGCGCGCCGCGCGCGCTTCAGCTGCTCCTTCACGGGGCGCACCGCCCGCGCGCGCACCACCCCCGCGGCCGAGGAGGCCGTTGAGATTGCCTGCGCCCATCGGAGAGTCGGGCGGCCAGTCGGTGTCCCATCGCACGTTGAGCCACGTGATGTTGGTGTCGACGCCGCTCACGCCGTGGGGAAGCCCGGAGGGGATGTAGACAATGTCGCCCACCTTGATCTTGCGGCTCTGGCCGCCGAGGATTTTGCCTTTCTCGAGCACGCCTCCCGTGGTCAGCGTGCCGCCCCCCTCGAGCACCACCCAGAGGTCCGCGGTGATCGGGTGGACCAGTCCAGTTTCGGCGGCCGTGATGCGCCGAATGTTGACGTTGTACTTACCGCCCTCGATCATGCGAAGCGTCTGGAGCTTCTTCGCATCCATATCCTTCAGGTGCTGCGCCAGCTGCTCCTTGGGAATGGATATCGAATGGTCCTTGGGCGCCTGCTCGAGGATGACTGTCCGACCTTCACCGCCCTGTCCGCGGCCCCCGCCGCCGGCGGGTGCCTGCGCGCCGTTCTGCGCGATGGCGATCGATCCGCAAACCACGATGAAAGCCGCCCAGATTGCTGTCTTCCGCATGATTGTTCCTTTGCTTGGCTTCGGGCGCGAAACCCCTGGCGTCGCGAATTATGCGCGGGCGCCACGTGGGCTGCAGCCGATGCATTTGTTATCAATTGTCACTGCCAGGGGAGCCGCGCACGAACGGTTTGGCTTCCCGTATAATCCCGCTTCGTCCGTGGGGGAGAGGGTCTGTGACCACGACGTCATCTCGTTTCCGATCCCGCGCGCATCGTCGTGTGAACACAGTATCTGGCAAACCGGCTTCACGCCGGTTCGCGATTATGTCTGGCAAACCGGCTTCACGCCGGTTCGCGATTATGTCTGGCAAACCGGCTTCTCGCCGCTTCGCGATGGCGTGTCGCAAGCCGGCTCGACGCCGGTTCGTGTTTGCCCTGCTGCTGGTTTCGCTGTGCGCCGCCTGCTCGTCGGGGGCCGCGGCTCCGCCGCCGCAACAGCTCACCTTGTGGTCCGGCATCGCGCCGGCGTTCACCAGCGATCTGATCCAGCGCTTCAACAAAGCGGTGCCCCAGGCGCAGATCGACCTGCAGCCGACGTCGGGTGGGGTCGTCGCCGTGTCAGCAGTAGACGCCGGGCAAGGGCAGTTGGGCCTCGCCCAGTCAGACGTCGTGTACCTCGCATACCGCCGTGGCATTGAGGACAACAAGTATCCGCATACGAACCTGCGCGCCATCGCGGTACTGTGGGTCAACACCTTCCACATGCTGGTCCGGCGCGACAGCCCGTTCCAGTCAATCGCGGATCTGAAGGGCCGGCGCGTCGGTATCATCCCGAAGGGAACGTCGGGCGAGTTCTCAACTCGGATCGTGCTCGCGGCTTACGGCATGAACTCCGACGACGTGCAGGCGATCTTCCAGCCCACAGACAGCCTCGTGCCAAAGCTGGGGTCGGGCCAGATTGACGCGGTGTTCAGCGCAAACCCGCTCATGCCGGCCACGGCGATCGCGCTCAGCCACACCGTCCCGCTCCGCTTGCTGCCGATTGGCCGCAGGGAGGTCAACCGGCTGCGCGGCAGCTATCCCTTCCTCAGACCGGTGACCGTCGCGGGCAACCAGCTCCGAGGGCAGAACCAGCCGATCGAGACGCTCGGCGCGGAGTGGCTACTCGTCTGTCGCAGCGATCTCTCCGAGGATCTCGTCTATCAGTTGACGCGCGCGTTCTTCGATCAGCTGCCGGCCCTCGCGCGCGATCACGGAGAAGCCGCGCTCATCGATCCAGAGCAGGCGCCCGCCGCGCCAATCCCCCTGCACGCCGGTGCAGCCCGCTACTACCGCGAGCGCGAGATCCTGCGATGATCGAAACCGAGCCCGCCTCCGCCAAGGCTACTGCGGACGAGCCACAGGAGGTGAGGGCCGAGCGGCGACAGCCCGTTGTCGATGCGTTCGGATGGATCCGCCGACGTGTCACGTTCGGCAGCCGGCGCGTGACCGACGGCGCCGTTCGTCTGCCGACCGTCATATCCTTTGTCGTCGCGATGTTCGTGGCGACCATGGCGCTGGTGTGGTTCGGCTACGTGGCCACGCGAGAGTGGCGCAGCGGCACGAATCTGATCCTGGAGCGCCGCGCCACCGAGGCGCTCGCTCTTATGCGCGCGGCGCTCAACCTCGATATGAAAGGGGCTTGGATTACGACCCTCGTCCCGTTCAACGCCACGATGCTGGACGAAGATCCGCCATACAACATGTTTCAGGTCTCGGCGCGGACCTTTGCACGGTTCCCATATCCCGAGTCCATCGTGCTGTGGAAGCACACCGGATCGGATGAAGGAAACACCTACGTGTTCAACCGCGCCGACCGCCAACCCCTGTGGGAGACGCGGCCCTTGTCGGACGACCCATTCCCGGTGGTGCTGATCCGCGACCCGGCCGCGCTGGCTGGACTTGTCGCTGACATCCGGAAGCATGCGACGGCGACGTCGCCGTTCATCGTGCTGGAGCGGCCAATCAACGGGACGCCATATCAGATCGTCGCGCACGCGCTCTTCGCATCGGGACCGTCCCACGCGCTCCTCGGATTCATGGCCTTCACGGTCAACGAGCAGTGGCTGCACGAGCAACACGAGCAATATTTCGATCCGCTCGTGGAGCAGGTCGAGAAGATCGGCGGGGGACAGGGCCTCTCGATTACGGTGTCCGACGATGAGGGTAAAGTCGTGACGAAGGCGGCGCCGGTCGAGCCCCATGCCGGCGACCTGCACACGCGATTCGCGTTCCTCTTCATCGATCCCGCGGTCGTCAAGTCGATCCCGCCCCTCGACGATGTTCGGGGCGTCTTGGACGACAGTCGAAAGACGTCGCGCCCGACGCGAGTCCGCGAGTGGACGGTACACGTACGGACGGTGCCGGATCAGACGCTTCTCGCGACGCTCCAGGGCGCGCGAGGCATGTTCTTCCTGATTTCGATCGCGGCAGGCGCGAGTCTGCTGGCGCTCGTCCTGACGGTTCGCGCCGACCGCGCGAGCGCAGCGCTGGCGTCGATGAAATCTGATTTCGTCGCGGCTGTGACGCACGAGTTGAAGACACCCGTGGCATCCATCCGTCTCGTAGGCGATACCCTCTCGAACGGGCGCTATACATCGACCAAGACCGTCCAGGAGTACGCCGGCTTGTTGTCGGTTGAAGCATCCCGTCTCGGTGCTTCAATCGATAACCTGCTGACCTACGCGCGATATAGCAGTTCGCCTGCGGCGTCGGCGACCGAGCTTGCCGACGTCGAGCCAGCCGATCTGGTCGAGGACGCCTTGCAGGGATTTCGGCCGGTGCTTGCCACCCTGGAGTTCGACCTGGTCGTCGACGTGCCGCCCGATCTCCCACAGATCTGCGTCGATCGGCCGGCGATGATTCAGGCGCTCGACAACCTCGTGGACAACGCGATCAAGTACTCGACGACGCAGAAGTACCTGGCCGTGAACGGCACGGCCACCGCCAAGAACGTCACGCTGACCGTCCGGGATCGCGGGACGGGAATCGCTCGCAAGGATCTGTCGCGTGTGTTCGAACGGTTCTATCGCGGCGGCAACGTCACCGTCAGCGGCAGCGGCCTCGGGCTGCCGATCGCGAAACGCATCATCGAAAGTCATGGAGGGCGGATCGCCGTGCGCAGCTCCGTGGGATCGGGAACCGAAGTCGACGTGACGCTGCCAATCGGCCGGCGTCGAAGCGCGTAAATGAACGACGTATGCAGATGGCCAAGCGCGTCCTGATTATCGAAGACGACAAGGCAATCGCCAGGTTGCTTCGCGACAACCTCGAGTACGAGGGGTTCGTCGTGGAGACGTGCGACAACGGCCACGACGCGCTCGCGACGGTGAAGCGGTTCACGCCGGATCTGCTCCTCCTCGACCTGATGCTCCCGCACGGCGCCGACGGCTTCGACATCTGCCGGTCGCTCAGTGAGAGCCCGACGCGCGTTCCGGTCATCATCCTGTCGGCCCGTGGGCAGAAGGAGGACCGCATCAAGGGATTGACCCTCGGCGCCGACGACTACGTGACGAAGCCGTTCGCTCTCGATGAATTACTGGCGCGAGTGCACGCGGTGCTGCGCCGCACCAAGCCGCCGATCGATCAACTGCGGCTGGGCAATACCGTCATCGACTTCCGGCGGCTGCAGGCGTACTGCGGCTCGAAGCGCGTCGAGCTGACCGATCGAGAGTTCGAGATCCTGCACTGCCTCGCGGAGCGGGCCGGCCACGTGGTGACACGGGACGAACTGCTTCACCTGGTCTGGGGCTATTCGGACGCGCCGCTCACGCGCACCGTGGACAACTTCATCTTTCGGCTTCGCCACAAACTGGAGCCGGATCCGCGCCATCCCACGTACATACGCAAGGCGTACGGCGATGGATACCGGCTGATCATTGAGTAAGTTAGTCTCTTGCGAGAGAGCGTCGTTTGCTAACTCTCAATGGATCTGATTGGCGTGGCCGCGGAGGACGCCGAGAAGAGCTTTCAACGCAGGGGTCGCAGGGGCGCAGAGGTACGCCGAGAACAGGTGCCACACGCGCCACGGGTGAGCCGCGCGTAGCGCGGCCATGAGTCGAGCGACGCTCAGGGACCGCAAGCGTTCGACAATTCGAGCAACGCTTGCGGTCCCCAAGCGCCGCTCGACCCGCGGCCCGGTCTGCGACCGGGCCTCACCCGTGGCTCACTCTCTGCGTCCCTCGGCTCCTTCGCGATCTCTGCGTTAGCGCTTTTCTCTGCGCGCTTGCGACCGCTCGGGCCTGACCCGAGCAATGTCGAAGGCCAACTCCCAAGGAATCAGACTGTTTTAGGAGATGGGAGTTGTCAGCGTCTTTCGCCAGCCTGCTTAGCAGAGAGGTCAGCGCCAACCAAGCTCCGGGGCGACAAACTTGAGAATGCTGTTGATGGCGTGGGCGTTGTAGTCCACGCCCAGCTGATTCGGTACGGTCAGGAGCAGAGTATCAGCGGCAGCGATGGCTTCGTCGCCGGCGAGCTGTTTGACCAGCGCGTTGGGCTCGGCGGCGTACGAGCGGCCGAAGATGGCGCGCGTGTTCGCGTCGATGTAGCCGATCTGGTCCTGGCTGCGAGCGTCGCCTCCGAAGTAGGCGCGGTCGCGGTCGTCAACGAGCGCGAAGATGCTGCGGCTGACGGAGACACGCGGCTCACGCGTGTGCCCGGCCTCCTTCCACGCTTCCCGGTAAGCCTCGATCTGCTTGCGCTGCTGAACGTGCAGCGGCTCGCCGGTCTCATCGTCCTTGAGCGTCGAGCTCTGGAGGTTCATTCCGAGTTTCGCCGCCCACTTGGACGTCGCATTCGAGCTCGAGCCCCACCAGATTCGATCGCGCAGTCCTTCCGAGTGTGGCTCGAGGCGGAGCAGTCCGGGCGGGTTCGGGAACATCGGGCGCGGGTTGGGCTGGGCGAAGCCCCGGCCTTGGAGCACTTCGAGAAACACTTCGGCGTGGCGGCGCGCCATCTCCTGGTCCGTCTCGCCCTCATGAGGCGCGTAGCCGAAATAGCGCCAGCCATCGATCACTTGCTCCGGTGATCCGCGGCTGATTCCGAGTTGGAGCCGGCCGCCCGCGATGACGTCTGCCGCCCCTGCGTCCTCGACCATGTACAGCGGGTTCTCATAGCGCATGTCGATGACGGCGGTGCCAATCTCGATCTTGCGGGTGCGCGCGCCGACGGCCGCGAGGAGCGGAAACGGGGAGCCCAGCTGGCGCGCGAAGTGGTGCACGCGGAAGTAGGCGCCGTCGGCGCCCAACTCCTCGGCGGCGACGGCCAACTCGATTGACTGCAACAGCGAGTCTGCCGCCGTGCGCACCTGCGAGTGCGGCGACGGCGTCCAGTGCCCGAACGACAGGAACCCGATTTTCTTCACCGACACATCCTCTCTCTCGAATCGAAACTCGCATGATCGCCAGCTCGCTGACTGTCTTACTTGGCTCGGCCCATGAATCCCTGGGCCACCATCTGAAGCCGCAGAAGAGTGCCACTCCCGGCGACATAGAGCATCCGCTTGTCCGGACCCCCGAACGCCAGTGCCTGGCATCGCGCTCCCGCAGGGGAACAAGTGACGGGAA
Organism: Vicinamibacterales bacterium; assembly: GCA_035649635.1. Taxonomy (GTDB): domain Bacteria; phylum Acidobacteriota; class Vicinamibacteria; order Vicinamibacterales; family UBA2999; genus Gp6-AA40. The sequence continues at coordinate 32,284 of DASRJE010000209.1, forward strand.
TGATGCCGAGGGGCCTGCCGAGCTCGGTGAACACCTCGATACCTGCTGCCGTGATGGAATAGACACGACCGTCGTTGTCGATGACGAGATCATCTGCGCCGGAAGCGAGGCCGTCCCCGCCACCGAGTGGAGGCGTACGTCCTGCGTGGGTGGCGAAGACACGGCGGTTCGACAGGCGGCCGTCGGACAGCACGTCGAACGCGAAGGACTGAAGGCCGTTCGTGTCGTTCACGTAAAACGTCTTCTCATCCCGGCTCAAATGCACACCGTTCGGGCGGGCGATGCCGTCGGCCACCTGAACGGGTTCGCCTCCGCGAGGAACGTAATAGACCGCGGGTGGAAGTCGCGCCTGCGTTTTGCGGAGCTCCGTCTCTTGCGGCGGAGCCAGCCCCGGGTCGCTGAAATACACGCCACCCTTCCCGTCGGAAACGATGCCATTCGGGCGGCTGAAGGGGAGCCCTTGGTAACGCTCGGCGACGACGGCTTCTTTGCCCGGAGGCCACACCACTCGAACGCCGGTGTAGCCCGCCTCGGACTGGAGAGAGATGAGGCGTCCTTCACGGTCGAGGGTCATGCCCAATGGCGCCCGGAGGCCGCCGACGAACGTCATCAGCGTGTCGTTGGCTGAGAGCTGGACGATCCGATTCGCATTTGGTTCACTGAAGACCAGGCCAACCCCTGCCAGCCAGATCGGGTCGTCGGCGCCTTTGAGTCCGGTCGCGATCACTTGCGGCTGGGTGCCACCCTTGATGACACCGGCAATCTCTGGAGATGGCTGCACAGGAATCGATCCGGTTGCCGACTGCGCCGGCGCCTGTGCTGTACCGGGTGCGGCGGCGACGGCAAGCATCACACTGCACGCCAGTGTCAGGCCCCTCAATCGCAGGGACTTACTTGTGAACACTTCTGCTCCCTTCGCGGTGGGACTCGACAACCGGCGAACATGGTGAACGCGCGAAGCGCGTATTCTTGAGTGTGGCATTCGCACCCGGATCACGCAACCGATTCACCGAACATGATCTGGACACCGAAGAACCGGTTGTGGGCGTCGCGCTGTTTTCGCGTATTCTTCTGCAGTCGACAAACGGAGGAAGCGATGCGTCAGCATTGGGCTACAACCGTGGTTGCGGTGATTGCCGCCGCCGTGTTGGTAGGCGATACCGCAGTGGAGAAGTCTGTCGCGGCGCAGTCATCACGCGGCAGCGGTGCGACTGCCGTCCCTGGTGCCGTTGGTTTCCTCGATCCCACCGGACCGTACGAGGTGGTGCCGGGCTGGCCCAAGGACATCAGCACATTGCCGGGCAACGAGAAATGGACCTTTGGCGCGGGACAGGGTGTCTTTGCCGAGAGCCCGGATCGCGTCTATTACATTCAGCGCGGTCAACTGCCAGTGCTTCCGCAGGCGGGAGGCCGGCGTGGAAACCCGCTGCCGCAGATCGGGCCGAACCTGAACTTCCCGGTCGCCGGGCTCTGGCGGAATGCCACGCAGGCCAGCCCTCCTGGTGCGTTGGAAGTCAACGGCAAGGTCGGCGACGATTCCGACGCGGGCAAGGCCGGCGTCGACTTCCTCTGGGAGAACTGCATCGTCGTCATCAATCGCAACGGCGACATCATCGAGACGTGGAAGCAGTGGGACCAGATGCTCCGCCGGCCGCACTCGGTATACATCAGCCCGTACGATCCGCAGAAGAACGTGTACGTCGTGGACGATTACCGCCATGCGATCTTCAAGTTCACCAACGATGGCAAGAAGCTGCTGAAGACGATTGGCGAGCCCAATGTCCATGCGTCGGACGACAAGCACTTCTATCGTCCGACGTTCATGGCATTCCAGGCCGACGGCAGCTACTACGTGGCGGATGGCTATGCCAACACCCGCGTGGTGAAGTTCGACAAGAACGACAACTACGTGACGACCTGGGGTGAGCGCGGCGAGGCGGGGAAGGAAACGCGCCCGAGCTACTTCAACAATGTGCACGGTGTCGCGGTGGATCCCGGTACTCGCGAGGTCTACGTGAACGACCGTGGCAACCGGCGCATCCAGGTGTTCGACGAGAACGGCAAGTTCATCCGCATGTGGTCGATGCAGCCCGGCCCATCAGGCCTCGACCTTCACTTCGTGCACATCGACGCCGACCGGCGGGTGTGGGTCTACGACCAGGTCACGCAACAGCTCGCGCAACTCGATCGCGAGGGACATTTCGTCTACGCGTGGGGCGGGCTGGGCTCATGGCCGGGCGCGCTCTTCGGCGTGCATGGCATCAGCGTGGACCAGGAACAAAACCTGTATCTCGCGGCGGTGGGGCGCGGCGGCGTACAGAAGTTCCGTCCGCGCCAAGGCGCGAATCCAGCGTTCCTCGTTGGCAAGCACGTCTACGCTGCATGGAAGTAGCGTGCGACTGTGGAGGTCGGGATTAAACCGATGAGACCGCCATCGGTTCGACCGACGTTCGGTGCGAACGGGCCGGTGCGCCGAGCCATCGGTAGGCGACTCCGGCCAATGCCGCACCGACGATCGGTGCTACCCAGAAGAGCCAGAGCTGCGAGAGCGCCCAGCCGCCTACGATCAGCGCCGTCCCAGTGCTTCTCGCCGGGTTGACCGACGTCTGGGTGACGGGAATGCTGATCAGATGAATCAACGTGAGGCCCAAGCCGATCGCGATCGGAGCCAGGCCTTGCGGCGCACGCGCGTCGGTGGTGCCGAGGATGATCATCAGGAACATGAACGTCATCACGATCTCGGTAACCAGGCCGGCGCCAAGCGAGTAGCGGCCGATTGAGTGCTCGCCGTAACCGTTCGACGCGAATCCACCCAGCACGAAGCCTTCAGTCCCGCTCGCGATGAAATCCGGCGCCGGCGATGGCACCGAGGACCTGAGCGACGACGTAAGGAAGCAGGTCGGAGGACTTGAACCGGCCGCCGACAACGAGTCCCACCGAGACAGCCGGATTCAAGTGGCAGCCCGAGATGTGCCCGATCGCGTACGCCATCGTCAGCACGGTGAGCCCGAAAGCGAACGATACTCCGAGAAGTCCAATTCCCACGCTCGGAAAGGCAGCTGCCAGCACCGCGCTGCCGCAGCCTCCGAGAACGAGCCAGAAGGTCCCGATGAATTCTGCGGCGAGACGTTTGGTCAGCGGCATGTTCGCTCCACGAGGATGACCGATGTGGTCGACACAGAAGACGATTCTGGGGTTGTTGCCGTTTGCGGAGTCGCAGACTATCACGCAGGGCCGAAGGGTGGCACAGAATTCACACTGCCCATGCGCGTCGCGGTAAGGTATCGACGTACACGCCTCAAGGGAAATGACGATGAAGAACAGGACGATCGTTGGGCTGCTGCTGATCTGTTGCGCGTGGGGGACCACTGCGAGCGCATCGCAGGTTGCTCCTGCGACCTGTGACCGCGAATGTTTGCGCGGGAAGGTGACCCAGCTGCTGTATGCGCTGGTGAAGCACGACGTCAGCGGCGTGCCGGTGGCCGACGCGTTGCGTGTGACCGAGGATGCCGTCGAGAAACCGCTCGCGAAGGTCGGCCTCGTCGGCACTGTGACGCGCCTGCGCGGCTTCCGCCAGGACATCATCGACGAGCGCGCCGGCGTGGCAGCGGCGCAGGTCGTCGTGGAGGAGACCGGGGCGCCCGTGCTGCTGGTCGTGCCTGTGAAGGTTGCGGCCGATAAGCTGACTGAAATCGAGCTGATGGCGACACGCAGCCGCTCGGAAGGACTCATCTTCAACATCGATGGCCTGAACGCGCCGAGCGCCGTGATGAACTACGCGCCCCCCCTCGGACAGCTCCCCACTCGAGACGAGGCGCTCAAGGCGGCGATGCACTACCCCCAAGGGCTCAACGCCGCGAAGACGTTCGCCGCCGTGAACGCACCTTTCGCGCCAGACGCCTATCGCTACGAGAACGGACAGGTGATGGCCGGGCCGGACTGCAAGTTCGCTCCCGGCTGCCAGAACATCTCCACCCAATCGCTCGCGATCTTCGAGCGACTCGGCGACGTGCAAACGCGTGTCATCGCAGTCGATGAGCGCATGGGCATCGTGCTGCTGCGCATGGCCTGGGGCGTCCGCGAGCGCGGCGGCGACCAGCTGACGGTGTGGGAGGCGTTCAAGGTATACGACGGCAAGATCCACGCCGTGGAAGCGTTCATGAGGATCCTGCCGGTGGACAAGCGCAACGGCGGCTGGCAGTAACGAGGGTCCTTCCTGCTTCCCCTGACGGCCTAGGGAAGCCGCGGCAACCTTTTGCTTCCTGAGATCGTCTAGGGTAGACGAGCAGGGGGTGACCGGTGGCCGTCAGAAAATTCGACCTGATCCAGGGCACGCTCGACCTGCTGGTCCTCAAGAGCCTGAGCACCGGGCCCAACCACGGCTACGGCATCGCGATGCGCATCCATCAGCTCTCCGACGATGTGCTGCGGATCGAGGAGGGCTCGCTGTACCCGGCGCTGTATCGGATGGAGGAGCAGGGGCTGATCGAGTCCGAATGGCGTGTCACCGACAACAACCGGAAGGCCAAATTCTACCGGCTCACTCGCAAGGGGCGGGCAGCCGCGGACGCCGAGCTCGATAGCTGGCTGCGGCTGTCCAAGGCCGTTACACGTGTGCTACGCGGGCTGGAACAGGGGGCGTGAGATGAAGCTGCGTCCGCCGGCACTCATCCATCGGCTGCTGTCGGTCGTCAGGTGGCGTGCGCAAGACGATGAGATGGACCAGGAGATGGCCTTCCATCTCGACGCGATCACACAAGAATATGTTCGTGCCGGCATGAGCGAGGCCGACGCCGCAGTCGCGGCGCGAAAGCGGTTCGGCAATGTCCTTCGGCATAAAGAGTACGGCCACGATGCGCGCACCGCGCATCTCGATCAATTTGCCAGCGACATTCGGTCCGGAATTCGGCAGCTGGTGAACGCCCGCGGATTCGCGTTCGTTGCGATCGTGACGCTGGCGCTCGGCATCGGCGTCAACACGGGCGTGTTCACGGTCGTGAAATCCGTCCTGCTCGATGCGCTGCCCTACACGGATGCCGATCGACTCGTACGTATTCATGGCGGCAGCGCAGCCTCGGCCCAGGAGCGAGGGCCGCTGAGCGCTGGCACCGTCGACGAGATCGCCGCGCGCCAGCAATCGTTCACCGCTCTCGCCGCATTTGTCGATGTCGCCATCGAGGCTGTCTATGGCCGCGAGAATGGCCCCCAGATCATCGCGATCGCGTGGGTCGAGCCGCAGTTCTTCGACACGTTCGGCGTGTCGCCCGTGCTGGGGCGGACATTTCGCAACGAAGATGCGGTCAATGGATTGGTGCCGCTCAGTGGTGGTGCGCTCGGTGCCGACACGGGTTCGCCAGTACTGCTGTCGCACGGCGCCTGGGCGCGTCTCTTCGGGACAGACGCGACGGTGATCGGGCGTGAAGTGCGCATCAACGGTATCCCGCGAACGGTGATTGGCGTTCTCCCGCCAGCCTTCATCGCGCCGATGGGCAATGTCGACTTCTACCTCGCCTTCGATCGAGGGGCTGTTTTGGCCAACCCGGTTGCGGTGCGCCGATCTCAGTGGCTCGGCCTGGTGGCTCGACTCGAGCCCGGCGTGACGCAGGACATGGCTAAACGAGAGGTGGAGCGGATCTGGGCCGATCTGGTGCGCGAGTATCCTGCCGATAACGGTACGCTGCGTGCAAGCGCAATGCCGCTGCGCGACGCGATGGTCGGCGACACGCGCCGTCCACTGCTGGTACTGATGGCAAGCGCCGCTCTGGTCCTCGTCATCACGTGTGCGAACCTAGCCGCGACGATCCTCTCGCGTGCACTGTCGCGGCGGAAAGAGTTTGCGCTGCGCGCCGCCTTGGGTGCCGGGCGTGCGCGCGTCGTGCGGCAGCTGCTGACCGAAAACGTCGTGCTTGCTGGCGCCGGAGGGATCGCGGGTCTGCTCACGGCCCTCGTCGCACTCGACGTCCTCCGCGATCTGGCCGCACGTGCCCTGCCGGTTCACGCTGACTTGTCACTCGACTCGGGAGCACTGCTGGCGACCGTCGCGATCGCGCTGGGCACCGGGTTGCTGTTCGGCGTCGCGCCGGCGGTGGCCGCCGCTCGAGGCGATACGCAGCACACGCTTCGCGACGACTCACGTGGGTCGACCGAGGGTCTGCACTCGCGGCGCGCACGCGGAATGCTTGTGGCGGGGCAGATGGCGCTGTGCGTCAGCCTGCTCGTCGGTGCGGGTCTGCTGACGCGAAGCTTGTGGGCGATGGCAGGTGCGTCGCTCGGGTTCGAGCCCGACTCTGTTCTGACAGGCGCAATACAGCTGCCGGCCCGCGACTACAGCAACGCAGAATCACGCTCACAGTTTCGAGAGCAGTTCGAGCAACGGCTGCGTGCGCTTCCTGGCGTGCAATCAGTGGCAACTGCGACGTCGGTCCCGACCATCGTTCGGCAGCGCATGGGGGTCACCCTCGAAGGGGCGCCGGCGAGCGAGGCGCAACCGTTCGTGCTCGCGACCGTCGTGTCCGATGACTACTTCCGTACGCTGCGCATCCCGCTTCGTGAGGGCAGAACCTTCGATGCGCATGATGGTGCGAACACGCCGCCTGCGGTAGTCGTCAGCGAGAGCATGGCGCGACGATTCTGGCCGGGGGGCGCCGCGGTCGGCTCCCGCGTGCGCCTCGGCGGCGACCCGGCGTCGCCGCTGATCGAAGTGATCGGCGTGGTCGGCGATGTCCGCAACGATCGTGCGAGGCGTGATGCCGAGCCGATGGCGTATCGATCGACGAGGCAGATTCCAGCGCCTCTCGTGACTTTTCTGATGCGCACGCAGAGCGATCCACTGGCACTGACGAGATCGGTCGAGCGCGAGTTGGCGGCGCTCGATCGCAGCCTGCCAGTGCAGCGCGTGGCATCGCTGCAGACGGTGCTCGAGGACGGGCTCGCTGACCGCCGCCTGCCTGTTGTCCTGATGACGGGCTTTGGAGCGCTGGCGCTGCTGCTGTCGTCCATGGGTGTCTACTCACTGTTTGCCGGCATGACCGCGGCGCGCGAGCGCGAATTCGGCGTGCGCATGGCGCTCGGATCGCGACCGCGCGCCATCGCCGGGCTGGTCTTGCAACAAGGCGCGGGCTGGATGGGAGCCGGCCTCCTTCTCGGTGCGTTCGGCATCATCGTCGTCGTGCGCCTCGTGCGTGAGCTGCTCTACGGTGTGCTGCCGTTCGATCCGCTGACGATCGGGACATCGGTTGCGGTCCTGATCGCGTGCGCGGCCGTCGCGTTGCTCGTCCCGGTGTATCGCGCGACTCGAGTCGATGCCGTGGTAGCGCTGCGGGCCGAATAGTCCATTCGAATTATCAAATACTCCCAGCCCCGCGTGTGCCGTCGCGGGGTGCCGCTCACCAACGAAGAGCTCAGGACTATTGCGAACAACGTCGCGCTGTGCTTCCGTCGACGAGGAGGTTGCGGGATGTTCGCGAGCGGCCTGATACACTCGTGGTGTAGCCACTCAGCGAGGAGAACAGACGTGGAACGTGACGACTTTAATAACGCCGCGCGCAGGCTCGAAGATGCGTTCTTTGCCAAGGAGAATGCGCGGCTTCTGCAGCAGATGCGTGACCGGGCCCGGCAGCAGGAACGACGGGCAGCGATGCGCGAGGTCGTGCGCGTCGATGACGACGCGTTGATCGACCATTTCATCGCGCTTGGGCTCGAGCCGGAGACTGTGCTGGCGTTGCAACTTGTGCCGTTGGCGGCGATCGCCTGGGCCGACGGTGAGATTGAGCCGCGCGAGCGCGATGCCGTGCTGAAGGCGTCCGCCGCGCAGGGTGTGGCGCTGGACAGCGTCGCCGGGCGGATGCTCGACAGCTGGCTCGCGAATCGGCCCAGTGCAGACCTCGTAGATGCGTGGAAGCGTCAGATGCGGGCGCTCTGGCCGTCTCTTTCGCCGAAGGAACGGGACGAGATCCGCGCCTCGGCGCTCGAGCGCGCGCGGAGTGTCGCGGAGGCAGCGGGAGGTTTCCTGGGCCTGACCTCGCGGATCTCCGCTCAGGAGAAGGCGGTTCTGGAGGACCTCGCACAGGTGTTCGCCGATTGAGGACTCACGAGTCGGCAGGAGAGCGAGAACATGGCCAATGCTGTCGAACACGAGTACGAGGACTGGCTGGCCCGATATCGTCGCGCGTGGATCGAACGAGACGCCGCCGCCGCAAGCCGATTGTTCACGGAGGACGCGACGTATCGCGAGCAGCCGTTTCAGCCGCCGTTCGTCGGTCGCGCAGCTATCCGGGACTACTGGAGCAAGGTCACGGCGTCCCAGACCAGCGTCGAGCTTCGTTATGGCAAATCGATTGTCGACGGCCGTCGTCTGGCCGTGGAATGGTGGGCGAACCTGCAGACCAACGACGGTCTTCTCACCTTAGCAGGTGAGTTCCTGCTGCGCTTTGCCGAGACCGGGGAGTGTCGTGAGCTGCGCGAATACTGGGTCCTCACGCAGGGACGTGTTGAGCCGCCGCCCGGTTGGGGCGAGTGAAGCGAAGCAGGCGCCGCCTCGCTAGTTATCCGCGAGAGCGAGGATGGCGAACGCCGTCGCCGTGTCCGACATGAACAACCGCCGCCACGGCTCGCCCTTCTCGCCGCCATGCTCGCGATCGTAGTTCAGTGAGTGCGCGTGCCACGCGCGGCCGGGAACGTCAGGCACCGAGACCGCGCGCTGGTTCGTCTGGAGCCACTGAATGCCCCTGCGGATCGCGTCGTGACTCGGGGCAACACCTGCTTGCTTCAACGTATAGACGACGAGACCGGTTGCGTAGCCGTCCGACTGGGTCAGCAGGGAGGCATCGAGATCGCCCGGCGACTTGACGGGCGGTGCGATCTTGCTCCACTTCCACGGGCCCATCGCCTCGAGCGACCAGCCCCCGTCGTCTCGCTGCGCCCGAACGAGCTCGTCGATCAGTGCGCCGCGTTGCGCATCGGTGAGCACCCGCTTTACGCGTGTAGAGGAGAGCAGCGCCCAGGTGCGGTTGTAGAGATGCTGTGACTGATAGTTGGTGGAGAGATACGCGCGAAGACGCTCGATCCCGGCGGTTGCGACCGCGTCGTGCTGGCCCGCGGCGGTGCCGGCGGCGAACGCTGCAAATGTGGCCCCGTGGTACGCAGCTTCGGTGGTCTCCCACGGCTCGAGGCCGAATTCGAGCCAGTCCCATCGACCATCGGCTCGCTGTGTTTCCCACAACCGCGCAAGCGCCTTCTTCGTGGCTGCGCTCGGCTCGCGCAGATTCTTCGCGGCGTCGACGCTCGTGAGAATGACGGCATTCAGTACGGCTTCGGTTCCGCGCGATTCAATCTGCCGGCGCTCATTGGAGTCATAGAGCACCTGGTGGGTGTTGTATGTCTCGACGCGGCGCGTCGTGTCGTCGATCAGCTTCGCTTCCTGTGTCGAGGGGGCATCGACATGCATGACGCGTCGGAGCACCGGTCGGGAGAGCGCGTAGGCCAGCCCCGCGTGGCAGGATACGCACGCCGTCTGCGTGTCTCCGGTTTTGAGCTTGGTACCGTTGGCAAACCACAAGTCCATTCGCGCATCCAGATAGGCGGCGGCAGCCGCCGGATCCCAGCTGCGGGAGCCGCCACCTGAAGAAGCTGTCTGCTGCGCCGCAACGGCTGCGGCAAATACCGTGAGCGTCAATGCAATCGCAAGTCTCATGACGCGAGGATATCCCCGACTCGTGTCCTGCGCGAGTACATTCCCAGCATGCTCTCCTTATTGCGGTCCGCACACGTTCGCCGGTGGAGTCACGTCCAGGATGGGCTCCGTACCCCGATCAATGGACTTGAGGAACTGAGTCAGGAACCGTCGCACCAGTGGTGAGCCAAGGAGATCCGCATGGTCAGCGCGGCCGGCAGTTCGATGCGTCACATTGCGGAGGACATCGTCGAGCGACGCGGCAGCGCCGCTGTGCAGGTACGGCGCGCTGGCGAAAACGGAGATGAGTGACGGCACGTTGAATCCGAGCACACCACGGGCCTGGACGTTGGCGGCGTTGTTGGCGCGAATCTCGTTGCTCACGCCGTCCGTGAAGAGCGCCGCATCGAACGTCCCGACACGACACAGGAAGCGGACCAGTTGCGCGTCGACGATCTCGGTGGCCGCCGGCGGGGGCGTGTAGTCCAGCGCGCTGATCGTCCAGTTCTTGCCGCCGTGACAGTTCTGGCAGCCCTGCGCGGTGAATACGATGCGGCCGATGAGCGCTCCCAGACTGTGGCTGGGAATCGGTGAAATCGGCGCCCGCACGCCAACCGCGAGATAGGTGGCAATGGCATCGAGGTCGGCGCTCAGGCCACTGTTGGCGGTTGGACGCAGATCGGGCAACTGTGCGAGCCCTGCAGCGCCCTCGGGCACGGGGGCGCCGGTCGCATCGTTCCTGATCAGCCCGCCTCCTCCCGAAACAGCGCGCACGTTGCGCGTAAAATCCTGAACCTCGTCGCGAACGGCGGACCAGTTCAATGCACGCTGATGCGAATCAGGGAGCAGGGGCACTCCGTTCACGATGTTCGCGGCACCGAACTCGAATGTACTTTCCATCGAGATGGCCTGGCGCGGGCCGTCGGCGAACATCCAGGTGACCGAGTCGGTGAGTGCGTTGGGGTGACAGCTGTAGCACGTGCCCCACCCGGTGTCGGACATGCGTCCGGACGGGCGCACAGAGTTAGGCTGCGCCCCCACCGGTCCGATCGCCGTGTTGAACAGGTATTTGCCACGCTGCACGATCGCTGTGTCGCTGCCGGGCGCCGGAAGGTCGGCCGATTGAATGCGCGCGAGCGTGCGGTACAGAGTCGGATCGTTACCCGATACGTCGACGACGGCGACGTCCCGCGAGAGGAAATCCATCACGTACGCGCGCGTGTCGTCCGAGTTCAGTACCAAGCCGCGCGGATTCTTGCCGCCCACCGTGTCGCCGTCATCGGCCAATCCAATCTCGCCGGGATCTTTCAGCTCGATTCGAACGATGTTGCCGGGATCGCCAGCCGCGAGCGGCGGATTGATCGTCGGAACCCCATCATCGTTCAACGTGACCCGCAGCAGCCGATTGGTGGCCGCCAATGCGATGAAGCCTTCCCCGGACGACCGCTTGAACGCGACGGCGAAGGGATTGGTGTTGAACAGCCGCGTGCCGATTGGCTCGAAGTTCACACCCACGTTCATGTTCAGCGTCGCGAACGCCTCGAGATTCTGGTCGATGTCGATTGTCGACAAGCAGCTCTGCACATTGACGTTGAAGCGAAACGGGCCGTTGGGCGAAGAGCACGTACCCGGAACGTAGGCGAGGTCACCGTTGATGGTGATGGACTCGAGCAGGTTCGGAAATGCCCCTGACACGTTGTCAAAGACCGTCGTGAGTGGTTCACGCAGAAGCGTGTTCCCGTCCGATCGAAACGCAGGTCCCACGTCGTCGATCGGCGCGAGACGAACGACTCCCTCAACGTGGTTGTTGTGGCCGTTGATCACCGTCACGCGGCCCTCACGTCCATTGTCGGCGCCCTCGCTCTGAGTCAGCGGGCGCGCATCGTCGTCGGACTTCTGCGCCAGGAATTGAGTGACGAACACCCTGGCGCCGTCAGCGCTGATCGCAATGCCGTGCGGCTTGGCGCCGACGCCCTCAATCGTCTCGATGACCCGGTCGCGTCTCGTGTCGATCACCGAGACCGTATCGGAAGACTGGTTGGCGACGTACAGCTTTCGGCCGTCTGGTGTCAGCGCGCATCCAAATGGCTCGGTACCGACCTTGATGGTATGGATCACGGCTTTACTGACAGTGCTGATGACCGAGACTGTCCCGTCGGCCATGTTGGCCACATACACTTTTTCGTCGTCCGGCGTGACAGCGACGCACCATGGCTCTTTTCCAACGACGATTTCGGAGACCTTCGTGTTCTGGTCTCCGGTCACGTTGAACACTGAGACGGAATCGTTGTCCGGATTGACGCTCCACACGTAGTCGTCCTCGTGCGTGATCGCAATCGGGCTCGATCGCGTCGCCACGGGTTTCTGTTTCTGTCCAGCGGCGAATGCGCCGCCGGCCCACATCGCCGCACCCAGCAGAAACGGCATGCCGAGAATGCCTGCGGCCACAATCTGTCTAGCGAACTGTCGCTTGCTCATATAACCTCCACGTCCGTGCCCAACCCTTCCTCTTCACACAGAGCGACCACGCGCGTCGTCCACGTCGAGGCGCCTGGCGCGCACGAGCGCGTGCCTCCGCGATCGCGTGTGGTCGAGGTTTCCGACGTCGTGTATCCGCAGCTGACGGGGATCTGAATGGGGTAGCCAGAGGGGGCTGGGCGCCGGTTGCAATACCTTCATAGCGGGTCGAGAATAACGAGCGCGGCGACCGACGATCATCACGCGCCGGTCATGATGTGGTGATGTTTTGGTAATGCATCAGGGCCAGCCGCTGAGCTTCGGCGGATTCCGTCTCGACACGAGGAACGCGCAGCTCTGGCGGGGTGACCAGGAGATCGCACTCAGGCCCAAAGCGTTTGCGGTGCTTGCGCATCTCGTCGAGCATGCCGGGCAGCTCGTGACGAAGCAGCAGTTGCTCGACGCCGTGTGGCCCGCGACGTTCGTCACCGATGCCGTTCTGAAGGACAGCGTCAGGCAGCTGCGCGAGGCGCTCGGCGACGACGCAGAGGCGCCGCGATTCATCGAGACCGCGCATCGGCGCGGCTATCGCTTTGTCAGCCAGGTCTCGGTCGAGCCTGCCCTCGGGCGCCGGTTGGACGCCGCACTGCTGCCGACTGTTCGTGAGAGCCCGACCCCGCCCCTAACGACTGTTCTCGGACGCGAATCAGAACTGGCGCGCATGAACGAGTGCCTGGAGCGCGCGCTCGCGGGAGAGCGGCAAGTCGTGTTCGTGACCGGGGAGCCCGGCATCGGGAAGACCACGATCGTGAGCGCGTTCCGCAACAAGGCCGTGGCGAGAGGCATGTGGATGGCATGGGGCCAATGTCTCGAACACTACGGGGCCGGTGAAGCCTATCTGCCGGTGCTGGAAGGTCTTTCCCGACTCGGGCGGACAACGGATGGCGAGCGCCTCATCGAGTTGCTCCGCCGGCACGCGCCGACATGGCTGCTCGAGCTCTCCTCGCTGATTTCAGCGGGCGAGCGTGAGGCGCTGCGACAAGACGTCACCACCCGAACCCGCGAGCGCATGCTGCGTGAGATGGCCGAGGCGATCGAGGCGATTACAGCCGAGGCGCCGCTGCTGATGGTGCTGGAGGATCTGCACTGGAGCGACTACTCGACGCTGGACCTGCTCGCGTTTCTGGCGCGTCGACGCGATCGGGCGCGGCTTCTCGTCGTCGGCACGTACCGCCCGGTCGACGTGATCCTGGGTGAGCATCCCCTGAAAGCGGTCAAGCGCGAGTTGCAGGCGCACGGCCTGTGCCGAGAGTTGCCGCTGGAGTACCTCACTGAGGACGCGGTCGCGCAGTACCTCGCCGTCAAGCTGCCCGACCATCGCCTGCCCAAGTGGCTGACGCGACTCGTGCACCGCCGCACGGAGGGCAATCCGCTGTTCATGGTGAATCTCCTCGAGTACTTGCTCGCCGAGCGCATCATCGTCAAGCGCGGGCATGAGTGGCTGCTCGAGGGCGCGTTCGCTGATATCGAGTCCGGCATTCCTGAAAACGTCCGGCAGCTCATCGAGCGACAGATCGATCGATTGAGCGCGGATGAACGTCGTGCGCTCGAGGGCGCCAGCGTCGTAGGTCTGGAGTGCTCGTCGGTTGCGATCGGAGCGGGACTCGAAGAACCGACCGAGTGGGTCGATGCGCAGTGCGAAGCGCTGGTGTGGCGTCACCAGTTCCTGTCACCGGCGCGGTTGGTGCAACTGCCAGACGGGACGATTACGCCGCGCTACAAGTTCAGTCACGTGCTCTACCTCGAAGTGCCGTACCGGTTGCTGCCCCCTTTGCGCCGGGCGCAGATCCACCGCCGCATCGGCCATGTTGGCGAGGCCATTTACGGCGCGCACGTCGGGGAAATCGCGGCCGAGTTGGCGATGCACTTCGAGCAGGGTGCGGACCCGCCGCGGGCGGTCCGCTACCTTCTGCTTGCCGCAGAGAATGCCCGGCATCGGTCGGCCCATCACGAAGCAGACGCGTTGGCGCGACGGGGGTTGTCAGCGCTGAGCGCAGTGGCGGCCTCACCCGAACGGGATCGCCAGGAATTGGGCCTGCGGATGATCCTGGGAGTGTCGGCGATGTTGCTGAAAGGGTTTGCCGCCGACGAAGTCAAGGATATTTGCGAGGGTGCGATCGCGTTGTGCCAAGCCGAGGACGACTCGGGCGACGCGTTCCTGGCGCGCTGGCTCCTGGGCTTGTTTTACTACTTCCGCGCAGAGATGCGACATTGTCACGCGATTGGAGAAGAGCTCGTCAAACGCGGCGCCGAAATGGCCGATCCGCTCTTTGCTTGCGAAGCTGCCTGTGCATTCGGCGTCACTCTTGTCGACCTTGGCAGGTTTGGCCCGGCGCTCGAGCAGTTCGCGAAGGTGATCGCACTGTGCGAGCCGCAGCGGGAGCGGCAAACGAAGGCATTCGCCGGACAGGACCCCGCGGTCACGTGCGATTGCTATGCGGCGCGAGCGCTGTGGGCGCGGGGATACCCCGATCGTGCGATGGTCCGGATCGGGCGGGCACGCGACGCGGCCCACCCGCTCGCACCTACCGAGACCCGTGTGATTGCGTCGTACTTCACGGCTTACTTGCATCAACTGCGTGGCGAGGCCCGACTCGCTCAGGATCACGCCGAGAGCGCGATTGCCCTGGCCGATGAGTACGGTTTGTCCGTGTGGGTGGCGTTGGCTCGCATCATTCGCGGCTGGGCGCGCGTGCAGCAGGACACCCCCGACGAAGGGATCGACGAACTGCGGCGCGGGCTCGTTGCGTACGCGGCGACGGGGGCGCGATTGTGGCGCGCGCAGTCGCTGGGCCTTCTTGCGGAGGCCTTGGCCAAATCCGGTCAACACGAGGAAGCGGCGGCCGCTGTCCTCGAAGCCCTGGATCTCCTCGAAGAGACGGGCGAGGAAGGCGCGGCTGCCGACTTACACCGTATTCATGGTGATGTGCTGCTGGCGCGCGCATGGGAGGACACGAAGCGCTCGTCGGGTGAGTGCACGCGACTCCCGCCGCGTGTCGCCGCCGAAATCGAAGAGTGTCTGACACGCGCGATTTCAATCGCGCGCGCGCAACAGGCAAGATCCTGGGAGCTGAGGGCCGCCTCGAGCCTCGCGCGCCTCTATCTCACGCAGGAGAAGGCCGCAGATGCCGTGTGTCTGATCACGCCGCTTGTCCAATGGTTCACCGAAGGGCACGACACTGCCGACGTGGCGGCCGCTCGCGCGCTGGTCATGGCCGCCGTGTAGCTCTGCGGGGGTGCTTTCAGGCTGGGACCGTAATTTCACGGAGCACGTTCATAGGGCATCACCCAGCTCAGGCGGGATGCAAACGCGATTCACAAGGTCCCGAGCAGGACCACGAGATCCTCTACAATCTCCGCATCACGCAGGGGCGCAAGGTCTACGTCGGCATTGCCGGGGCCCGAAGCGCTCGACGTGATTGACCCCAGGTCGGTCACCCAATGTGAAGTGCATCGCGACGATCGGTGCGGTGCACTGTGTTCATGTGAAGCCTGACGGCGAGTACTCGGTCTCGGGTCGATCGCCACTTGCACGATCGTCGTGGTCGAGCCTTCGCCAGCACTGTCAGCAGGAATTCTCAAGGAGGCAAAGACATGGTGAGTGTCGTCTCCAGGTCGCTGGGATCCTGTGCCCTCGTGGTGTTCATTCTGCTCGTGCCGGTGTGGGCGTCGGCACAGTCGATTCGGCCGTCCATCACCGGTCTCGTGACCGACTCCTCCGGCGCAGTACTGCCGGGCGTGACCGTGGAAGCTGCGAGCCCCGCGTTGATCGAACGGGCGCGGTCAGCAGTGACTGACGGACGCGGCTCGTACCGCATCATCGACCTCAATGCCGGAACGTACACCGTGACGTTCACGCTGCCTGGGTTCAACACCGTTCAACGCGACGGCATTGTTCTCTCGGGCTCGATGACGTCGACACTCAACGTCGAACTGCAGATAGGCACACTCGGCGAGACCATCATCGTCAGCGGCCAGAGTCCGACTGTCGACGTCCAGAACGCGCGCCAATCGCAAGTGGTCGAGAACACCGTCGTGACCGATATGCCCGTCGCGCGGACGCCCACCGACATGGCGACGCTCATCGTACCGGCGATGAACACCGGGCTCTCGGCATACGGAGCGCAGGGCACGACGGGCCCGGAGACGGGCCGTCTGCAGGTCGACGGCGTGGGCGTCGGATCGGGCACCTCGGGCACATCGCAGTATCGGCCGGATGTGATTCAGGCGAGCGAGCTGGTGATCTCGAGCTTCGGCAACATGGGTGAAGTCGAGGTCGGGTCGCCGATCGTCAACATCATCCCGCGGACGGGTGGCAATATTTTCAGCGGCACGTTCTACGCCGATGGGGCCAACGGTGCAATGGCGGGCGACAACACGAAAGCTCTCGTCGAGGCGGGGTTGCTCCGCGCTCCGAACGAGCTGATTCATACGTCGCAGCTGAACATCGGATTCGGCGGGCCGATCATGCGGGACCGATTGTGGTTCTTCGCCAACGCCCGGCATCAGACCGACGACTCGTACGTCACCAACATCTGGGTGAACAGAAACGTCGGCAATCCGAATGCCTGGACCTACGAACCGGATACGGATCAGCGTGGCACCAACAAGAACTGGTACGCCAACGGCGCGCTGCGGCTGACGTGGCAGGTGAGCGCGCGGCACAAGCTGAATCTGTTCTGGGACGAGCAGCGCAAATGCGAGCGCTGCGGGCCAACAGATACGAACAGCTCGACGACCTCGCCGGAAGCCTCGGTCCCCGGCTACATCCCCGGCATGAACCAGTACTGGCGCGTTCAGCAGATCAACTGGACGGCGCCAATGACCGACAAGCTGCTCTTCGAGGCGGGCATTGGATATCCGAACAGCCTCTACGGCGAACCGCCGACACCCGAGGGACGCGAGCTCACGCAGATCAACGAACAGGCAGGCCTCATCCCCGGGCTGACCTACCGCGCAACGATGTTCAGCCGCAACCGCGGTGGTCTGGTGCGCTGGCTCGGCTCGGCGTCATACATCAGCGGCCCGCATCAACTCAAATTTGGTTTCGACGGCGAGCGCTTCTACCAGGTGCGCGAGATGTCCACGCAGAAAGACGGGCTCTTTCAGTTTCGTTTCAACAACGGCGTGCCCAATCGTCTCACCATGGGCTTCAACAACTGGCGCTACGCGCTGGTGGTGCCGCAGCAGGCCGTGTATGCGCAGGACAGTTCGACCTTCGGCCGCCTGACGGTGCACGGCGCGTTGCGTCTCGACTACGCGCGCAGCTACGCACCCGAGCAGCCGCTCTACGCGCAGTCGTTCGTGCCGGAGACGATCATCTTCCCGGAGACCACAGTCGTGAAGGGCTTCGTCGATCTGAGCCCGAGAATGGGTGCGGCCTACGACCTGCGCGGTGACGGCAAGACGTCAGTGAAGGTCAGCCTGGGACGCTACCTCGCGGCCGTGAACGCCGATGGCATCTACGCCTCCACCGCGCCGGTCGCGATGATCGGTGGCGGCGGCGCCCGGACCGCGCCGCAGACGACGAGAACGTGGACGGATCGCGATCGCGACTTCATGGCCGACTGCGACCTGGCGAACAAGGCGACCAACGGCGAGTGCGGGCCCTGGGCGACGCAGAATTTTGGGGAATTCCTCACCAGCACGGTCGATCCGCGGCTCACGGGCCGCGATGGCATGTGGTTCCGCCGTCCGTACGACTGGGGGTTTGGCGCCTCGATACAGCATGAACTGCGGCCACGCTTCCTCGTCGATTTCGGTTACAACCGCCGCTGGTGGGGGAACGCGACGATCGTCGACAACCAGCTGATCGCCAACCCCGATTTCGATCCCTACAGCATCACGGCGCCGGTCGATCCGCGTCTGCCGAGTGGCGGCGGCTACGTCATCGGCGATCAATGGGACATCAAACCCGATAAGTTCGGCGCGACGTCGAATTACGAGGTCCCGACGAGCGACTTCGGGAAGTACGTGCGCTACTTCGACGCCTTCGACGTCAACGCGCGCGGAGAGACGCACGGTGTGACAATGCGGGTGGCGACGAGCACTGGCCGTCAGGTGACCGATAACTGCGAGCTGACCATCGACAACCCGAGCCAGCGGAACTGGACGCCCGCGCCAACAATACCGCCGAACCCCTGCCACGTGGCGCTGCCGTTCCAGATGGCGGCCAGTGCGATGGTGGCTTACACGATTCCCAGGGTCAGGGTGTTGACCAGTGGCGTGTTCAGCAGCAGACCGGGATCGCAGATCTCGGCGAACTACGTGGTGTCGTCGGCCGTTGTCGCGCAGACGCTGGGCCGTCCGCTCTCCGGCGGTACTGCCAACGTCACGATCAACGTCCTCAACCCGGGGGAGATGTATCGCGATCGCATCAACCTGCTCGACCTCCGTGTTGCCAAGTTGATCGATCTCGGCAAGCGGCGGCTCAATTTCGGGCTGGATATGTTCAACGTGTTCAACTCGGACGTGGTGCTGAACTCGAACAACACCTATGGTTCGTCGTGGCTGACGCCGACACAGGTGCAGACGGCGCGCCAACTGCAGGTCAGCGTGCGTTTGGATTTCTGACGGGGTCAGACCCCTTGATACAGGTCCACTCAAGGGGTCTGACCCCAGCCGAATGCTGGGAGGCAATCAATGGTTCGACTGAAGACGGCGTGGTTCGTGCTCATCGTCGCGTGCCTGATCGGGGCAGCGCGTTCGACGATCGTCGACGGACAGGGGCGCGGAAACCGCGTCGCCGTCTACGAAGGCGCGCTGCTCATCACCGGCGACGGCACGGCACCGATTGAGAACTCCGCGTTCCTGGTGGAGAACGACACGTTCACGCGGATAGGGCGGAAGGGGCAAATCCAGGTGCCCGCTGGCGCTGCGCACGTCGACCTGACCGGCAAGTTCGTGATGCCGACGAAAGTCGACATGCACGGTCACATCGGCTTTCAGCACGATTGGGACGGCACGATGGCGAAGGAATACTTCACCCGCGAGAACCTGATCGATCACCTCGAGCGCCTCGCCTATTTCGGCATCAGCGCCACGGTTGGCATCGGCGACCTCGTCGATCGATCGGATCTGCACGGTGGGCGCACGGGTTGGGGCGACGTGCCCTTGAGGATGCGCAGCGAGATTGTGCCGGGCGCCGCGTTGTTCAAGACCGCCGGGCCTGGCATCGCCTGGCCGGGCGGCGGCGCCAACGGTCACCCGTCGCGAACCGACGTGCCCTACCCGGTGACGACGGTTGAAGAAGCACGGGAGGCGACGCGCGACAACCTGAAGATGAAGCCGGAGTTCATCAAGATCTGGGTCGACGATCGCAACGGACGATCGAAGAAGCTGGAGCCACCGCTCTATCTGGCGATCATCGAGGAGGCGCACAAGGCAAACGTTCCGGTGGCCGCGCACAACATCACGCTCGCCGACGCCAAGCTGATGATGAAGGCGGGAGTCGAAGGATGGTTGCACCCGCCGGTCCGCGGCGGCGAGTTCCCGGACGAGGAGTTCCTCGGGATGATCAAGGAGCGGATCGCGAAGAAGGACCGGCCGAACATGTGGTTCAACCCGCAGGCGGGAACGGCCGCCTCGAGCCGGGAGGACTGGGATGATCCGCTGCTGCGCGACACGATCTCGCCGCAGCAGATCCAGGCGCAGGTCGGTGAGCAGCTGGCGCGGATGACGCCGGAATCCGTCGAGCGTGCTCGTCGCACGCTGCGCGAGAATGGCGAGAAGAGCCATTTGAAGCTCCGTGCGGCCGGGATGAAGATCGCACTGGGCGGCGACACGGGACAAACCCGGTTCTTCATCGGCTGGAGTCAGCAGCTCGAATTCGAGAACTGGGTGCGCATGGGGCTGACGCCCTCAGACGCGATCGTTGCCGCCACGCGCGACTCGGCCATGGCGGGTCATTTCAACACCGGGATGGTAGCTGCCGGCAAGTACGCCGACTTCATCGTCCTCGACGCGAACCCGCTGACCAACATTGCCAATTCGCGGAAGATCAACAAGGTGTTTCTCCGCGGAACGGAAGTCGATCGCGCGGCGCTCAAGGCGAAGTGGCAGGCGAGGTGGAAGACGGGCTCGGCCACAAACTAGGCGTGGGACCCAGCACTCTGGCGGTCAGAAGCGTGAGATCGTCGGGCTGCGGGCGGCCCGCGAGTTGCTGGTGAACGTCGGCGAGAATCGTGTCGAGCAGCGGCGCCCCGCCGTCGGACGCGCGATCGATGATGCTCGTGAACCGCTGTTCCGCTCGCTCGCCATCATCGGTCAGGGCCTCGGAGATGCCGTCGGTGTACAGCAGTACGTGATCGCCCTCGTGGATCGGCACGACCGGCGCTTCCCAGGTTGAGTCCGTCAGCACCGGCGAGACCAGCGGCCCGGTGCTGTGGAGCCACAGCGGTTCGCGTGTCTTTCCCCAGAGAGCGACGGGTGGATGGCCGGCGTTCACATACCGAAACTGGCGTTGTCCCGGCGAGATCAGGGCAGCAACCATCGTGACGAATCGTTCCGCACTGAAGGCTGCGAGGCCCATCGAGACACGCTGAACGACGGCGATGGGCTCGAACCCATCGACGTGCGACGCATGGAACGCGCTCTTCACGATGCCGGTGAGCATCGCCGCCGAGACGCCGTGCCCGGACACATCGGCGATCAGTAATGCGGTCTGCCCGGTGCTGGCCGCGTAGTCGTACAGGTCGCCACCAAGTGCCGAAGATGGTGTATATCGGCAGCAGACGGCCACGCCGTTCACGATCGTTTCCCGATTGGGCAACAGGCTCTGCTGGAACGCGCGCGCCTCGGCCATCTCCGTTTCGAGTCGCATGACGTTCAGGCGATGCTCCTCGCGGCGCCACCGCAGTTCGAGACATCGCTCGACGAGTGTCCGGAGGACTTCGCGATCGAACGGCTTTTGAATGAAGTAGAACGCGGGGCTGCGGATGGCCCGGACCAGTTTGTCGTCGAGATCATCGACACTGCCGGTCATCAGGATAACGTCGAGCCCGGGGAAGCGGGCTTTCAGCTGCGCCATCAGCTCGAAGCCGTCGAGATCGGGCATGCGGATGTCGACGATCGCGAGGTCCGGCTGAAAATCGCCGGCCATCGACAGCGCTTCACGTGACAGCCGCGTTCCGACGACCTGATGGTCCTTGCTCAACACGCGATCCACCGCGCGAAGCATGCCGGGTTCGTCGTCTACGACCAGGATGCGCGCCGAGCTCATGATCCCTGCATATGCGGCTGCGCCACCGCCTGGGGAATGCGCACATGGACGCGCGTGCCGTTGCCGGCCTCGCTATGAATCATCATGGTGCCGTCGACTTCCCACAGGACCGAGCGGCAGATCGACAAGCCAAGGCCGTTGCCGTGCGGCTTCGTCGTGAAGAATGGCTCGAGGATTCGCGGCAGATGTTCCCGGGCAATCCCGCAGCCGGTATCGGCGATCGCGATTTCCACTGCGCCATCGGCGGACCGGACGGTCACCGTGATCCGGCCGCCATGCGGCGTGGCCTCCCGCGCGTTGGTGAGCAGGTTGAGAAAGACCTGTTCGAGATCGCTTTGGCTGCAGGCGACTGCCGGGATGTCATCGGGATTGTCGACGAGCAGCTCGATAGCGCTGCGGCTCATGCCGTATCTCAGGATTGCCGATGCCGTTTCGATCGCGCGCCGCACGTGGCCGTCGCGGCTTTGCCGCGAGGCGTTGCGCGCGAATGTCAGCATGCCGCCGAAGATCCGGCGGCAGACCTGAAGCGACTTCTGCACCTGGTCGAGGTCCTCCGCAAAGACGGACGGCGAAAATGCCCCGTTGCGCAGGTCGACCTGCATCTCCTGGATCAGGGGCAGCATCGATCCGAGTGCGTTGTTCACGTCGTGCGACACGCTACGAGCCAGATCCGCCATTGCATGTTTCCGCTCCGCGGTCACGACGCGGGCGCGCAGCGACTCCGCGCGGTGCAGGTTCTGGATCGCGACCGCCGCTTGCGCTCTGAAATGCTCGACCAATTCCGCATCGAACGGCTTGAGCTGCTCAGGGTAGCGGGCGGCGATCTTCAGCACGCCGACGAGGCTGTCGCGCGTGACCAGTGGAGCGCACAGCATCGACGCTTCGCGGCTGCCTTCACCGTCGGCGGAGTCGCCGCTGTTGTAATCCAGCAATGCGGCAAGACCGCCCGCCGGCTGATCCCGCCACTCTCTCCAGCGGTCTCCATGACGGTCGAAGCCGTACACTCGCGCCGACTGCAGGAGTGCTGCCGCGTCGTCGGTAATCGGAATGCGCAACCCGATCCGCTCGCTCTTGGCCTTCGTCCACGCGATCTGTTCCGCCACGACGCGCAGCGACGGCTCGTTTTCCTCGCGGATGAGGAGCGCGGACGAATGATCGTAGAGCGTCAACGAGCGGATGCCGTCCAGGATCTGGTAGAAGAGATCCTTCGGATGGATTTGCTCCATCATCTTCCGGTCGATGCGATCGCGGACGCCAAGGAGCCGGTCGCGGTCGATTCGGTGAACGGTGGCTGACAGCGCCGCGGTGACGCGTGCGATGAGATGTCGATCGTCTCGATCGAATGAATGACCTGGACGCACGACGGCAAAAGCGCCCCATGCGCCGCCCCGCCGTCGTACCGATCCAATCAGCATGTCCCGCTGACCTGGCCAATGTGTGTAGCGGATGAAGCGGGTCAAGACGTCGAGATCCCAGCCCGACTGTTGTGGCAGCGTAAAGAGAAGATCGGCTTGCTGACGCCCCGGATGGAGCATGGCCACGCAGCCGTGAGCCGCCTGAAAAAAGTCGCGCGTGTCGCGGAGGGCATGACGGAGTGCCTTCTGCGGGTCGCGGACGTCTTTCAGATGCGCGGACAGGTCATCGATGAATTTGAGCGCGGCGAGTTCCCTTTGTTCCCGCAACATGCCGCATGAGGATCCTGCTCGAAGCGTCGGGCGGTCAAGTACTTATGTCAACTCCCGAGTATTCTTGAGTGTGGCATTCGCAGCGGGATCACGCAACCGACTGACCGAGCATGACCTGGATCGGTTTCCGGGGGACACCTTGTTCGATCGTGTAGGCAGGACCATCTGTCGCGCCGGCTGCCTGCCCCGCAAAGAACTATACGAAGCATGGGAAGTCGCACGGCGGGTCCGGCGACTGCACCGCGGCGGGCGAGTCATCGATGCTGCCGGTGGAGCCGGTCTGCTCGCGCACCTGATGATCCTGCTCGACGACATGTCGCCTGAAGCGATCGTGGTCGATCCGACGCAACCGCCATCAAGCGCCACCGTTCATGCGGCTCTGGCGCGCTCCTGGCCCCGACTCGAGCGACGCGTATCGTTCGTCGCGCGCGACGTCTCGCAATTCGATCTCGCATCTGACGATGTCGTCGTGTCGAGTCACGCGTGCGGCGTCTTGAGCGATCGAATCCTGGAGCGCGCGATCGCCGCGCGTGCAGTGGTCGCGGTGTTGCCCTGCTGTCACGACCTGACGACATGCGACACGGGACCGTTCGCGGGCTGGCTGGATGGTCCGCTCGCGATTGACGTGATGCGCGCCATTCGGCTGGAGCAGAGTGGTTACCGCGTGTGGACCCAGACGATTCCGGGTGACATCACGCCGAAGAATCGGTTGTTGATAGGCGTGCCCTGTTCAGGAGAAGACTCTACTTCGTCCGTTTGGCAGCGTTGAATGCGACAGCGACGCGAATCAGCGCTTTAAGTGCGGCTTCGTCAATCGCGTCGTCTTGGTGAATGTCGATCGCCCTTCGTGTATTTCCCTCGAGGCTCGAATTGAAGAGATGCGCGGGGTCCTTCAGCGACGCCCCGTGGAAGAAGGTCAGCTTGACGACCTGTTTGTAGGATTCGCCGGTGCAGATGCCGCCGTTGTGGGACCAGACAGGAGTGCCCGGGGAAGACGCCTTCTTCCATTTCCATTCTTCGACGACTTCGGGCTCCGCCTGGTGAATCAGCTCGCGCATCCGTTGCAGCGCCGAACCTCGCCAATCACCGAGCTCGCGAATACGCTCGTCGATCATCGTCGAGGCAGAGCCCTTCTGTGCAACCTGCGCCGACTTCTTGGACGTCTTCTCGGCCATTGTGTTCGCTCCACGACTGCGGTGATTTGCGACAATCTTACTAGTCAAGGGCTCCACCCTTGATATCTACGAGACCACATTGGAGCGTCGCACGCGACGCCAGGTGGTGGCATACGGCAGCACGAACAAGTACAGACCGCTGAACAGGAGCAAGGCGAGCGGGAGCAGCGGCGAGTAGGTCACCCAGGGCGGAGGCGTCGTCCCAGCGCCCGGTGCCAGGGCGATGAAGTTGGCGATGACGGTCACGGTAAAGACGATCGACAGCCAGCGGTGGATCTGCCGAATCCATGCATTCATAGGATCTCATCTCCTCCCTGATGTTGCATTCGCGAGTCAGTGTTCGATTGCAGAGAGATCGAGCCGGCTGAGGCGATCCGGGTCCGCGAGGATGTTCATCTCAGTGATTCTCCCGTTGACGATCGTGAAGCCGATCACCGAGAAGAGTCGACCGTCGGGACGTCGCGCCAGGAGCCCGACACTGCCATTCACAAGGACGATCTCGATCGACAGGCCCAATTTCGCGAACGAGAACGCGCCGGCTTGGCCGGCGACGGCCGTGGCGCCTCGCACGACTCGTGATGCGCGGGCCAGCGCACCGCCATCGGCTCGCAGCACGATATCGGGATCGAGCAGGGCGACCAGAGCCTCGAAATTGCCGTCGCGTTGGGCAGCCAGGAACGCATCGACGACGCGCCGCTGCTGTCGCACGTCGCGGTCCGAGCTCGGGGCTTTGCTCTGAACGCGACGACGCGCCCGGCTGGCGATCTGGCGCGCCGCGCCGGAGGAACGGTCGACGATCGGCGCGATCTCGTCGAACGTCATGCCGAAGACGTCGTGGAGCACGAAGGCGAGCCGCTCGGCTGGCTCGAGCGTATCCAGCACTATGAGGAGGGCCAGGCCCACTGAATCGGCGCGGATCGCGTCGGACTCGGGCTCCCACTCGCCGCGAGTAATGATCGGATCCGGCAGATGCACGTCCAGTGGATTCTCGCGTCGCGAGGTCCGCGTTCGCAGCATATCGAGACACACGCGTGACACGACCGTCGTCAGCCAGCCTCGGAGATTTGCGACGTCGCTCACATCGGTCCGGCCCAGCCGAATCCAGGCTTCCTGGACGGCATCCTCCGCTTCGCTCGCCGACCCGAGCATGCGATACGCCACCGTGCGCAAATGCGCCCGGTGTTCTTCAAACTGATCAGCGAGTTGCTCACCTGCCGCCATGAGTCATCGTGTCCCGTTTGCGTCCCTGTTGTTAATGACGGATCCCACGTCCGAAGTGTGACAGAACGGCTGATGTGAAAGGGAGGAGTGGGGATGTAACTCGGCTCGCGTGGCGCGAACGCGGATGGTGTACGTCGACGGAGCTAATTAGCAGTCCCTGCTGCAGGGACATATTTCTTGAGTGCCATCCCCGCGGTCAGCGATCCGTAGATGTTGCCCGTCGAGTCTGCCGCCACCCCTTCCTGAGATCCCTCGGGATCGGGATCCGGAATGACCGTCGTGACCTTGCCATCGCGCGCGCTGCCAATCGCGATCCCTTTTCGGAATCCTGGATTGGTCTTCTGGTCGGACTGGTGATCCGCCACATACAGCGTGTCGTTCCGGTCGATGAACACGCCGCTCGGCCGGCCGAATTGCTTCCATTCGTCGAGGAAGGTGCCATTCTGGTCGAATATCTGAATACGATTGTTCCCTCGATCACCGACAAACAGCCGTCCGCGCGAATCCATCGCGAGACTGTGCGGCGTGTCGAATTCTCCGGGAGCGGTCCCTTTCTTACCCCAGGTTTTGATCAACCGACCGTCCTGCGAAAACTTCAGTACGCGAGCGTTCGAGTTCCCGCCGTGACCGTCAGCAACGAAGATATCGCCGCTCGGTGCGATCAAGACGGCCGACGGCATGTTGAAGGTGTCCGGACCGTCGCCGGCCACTCCCGGCTTGCCGAGCGCCATCAGGACTTTTCCATCGGGACTGAACTTGAACACTTGATGGCCCTTGCCATCCCGTCGCGCGTCCTTTCCGTCGGGTCCTTCACCATCGGCGACCCAGATGTTGCCGTCGCGATCTACGTGGATGCCATGCGGCCGGACGAACATGCCCGCGCCGAAGCTCTTGACCAGCTTGCCCGAGGCATCGAACTTCAACACGGGCGCCACGGCGGAGCCGACGCAGTTCTGCGCCCCACACCTTTCAAAAACCCAGACGCTGGATCCGTCGCGATCGATCGTGATCCCCACGGTCGATCCGATCTTTCTACCGTCTGACAGTTTGAAGTGGTTCTCGATGGTCTGGTAGTGGACAGTCTGCGCCGCGGCAACGTGCAACAGCGCGATCAGGAGGGCGGCGAGAGCTCCGGTCCGGCTGACGCCGGACACTACTGATGCCGCACGACCTCGGCGTGCTCGGAACATGGCAACCCTCCAGTGGAGTCGAAGTATATGCCCGTCAGCACCTCGCTAGGTTGTCGCACTCTGCGCTGCCAGGTACCAGTCCAGGATCTGTTCTCCTGTCCAGAAGAGCACGCCCGGACGCGACTGCATGTGGGCAAGCGCCTCTCGGAAATACCGCAGGCGATGTGGAGCGCCCATGATGTAAGGATGAATGACGAGAGCCATCACGCGAGCGGAGTCGTGAGCGTCGGCATACAGCTGATCGAACTGATTGATGGCACGGTCCCGATATTCCGACGCGCTGTGGTGCTGAATGAGGATCAGCGCGACGTCGTTGCATTCCTGCGTGTAAGGCACGCTGAGCAGCGATCCCGTTCGCGTACGCACGGGCACGGGCTGATCGTCGAGCACCCAGTCGCAGACGTATTCATATCCTTCTTCCGCGAGGATGTCCGCCGTGTCCCATGTCTCGGTCAGACCAGGTCCCAGCCAACCGCGCGGCCGCCGTCCTGTGAATGATTCGATGGCCGCGGTTGTCTTCTGGATATCTACGCGCTCGTCGGGAACCTTCTGCATGTTCTTCTGACTGAAGCCGTGGCCGATGAATTCCCATCGCCGTTCGACGGCGGCACGCGCGATGGGTTCATATGCCTGAATGGCACTGCCGTTGATCGCAATCACGGCAGGCACGCGAAATTGATCGAAGACGTCGAGCATGCGCCAGAAACCGACGCGGTTTCCGTATTCGTGCCACGCCCAGTTGGGTACGTCGGGCATCGGTGACCCACCTGCGGGTGGGGGCAGGACCGTGCGCGGCAGCGGCTCGCGCGGATTCCATTCTTCGACGTTGACGATGACCCACACAACCAGCCTGGCACCACCGGGCAAAACGAGGCGCGGGCGATCGATGATTGGCGAATACGTGAAGCGTTCTGTTGGAAGCATCGGCCTCAGTATCACTGATTCCGCGCAGACAAAACACGCCACTCACTGGGACGTACACGTCGGACAATCGATGTCGAAGGTCAGCGTCTCCTTGCTGCGGCGGACGAGATACCGCGTTTTCCCTGGGCCGATCCTTCTGAGCACGCGTCGGATCTCGTCTTCAGTCGTCATCCGCTGGCCGTCGATCGAGATGACCACATCGCCGGCA
The DNA here is from genome assembly GCA_035649635.1 of Vicinamibacterales bacterium. Lineage (GTDB taxonomy): Bacteria > Acidobacteriota > Vicinamibacteria > Vicinamibacterales > UBA2999 > Gp6-AA40. Next base: position 60,094 of record DASRJE010000209.1, read on the forward strand.
TGAACGCCGGCCGCTTGTGCGAGACCACTCTCAACGCGTATCACCACCGCTCCTTCCGTTGGGATGAACGCGATATGCAGACCCAGGTCCGTTAACTCGAAGCCGGTCATTCCGAGCGCCAGGCCGCCGTCGGCGCCGAGCCCCAATGCCCCGATCAGGTCGTCCACTCCGGAAGGGTCCTGTGGCTTCGAAGGTGACACGGCCTTCTCTGCACTCTTCACCGTTGTTCCGCCGGTTGACGTGTCGCTCGTCGAACGGGTTCCCAGTGACCCAATCAGGTAGCCGCCATATAAAACGCCGGCGAGCAACAAGATCGAGAAACCGCCGATAAACCGTGGATGGCGAAACCACGGTCGCTTCGGTTGGACGCGGGGCGGTTCGCCCGCGTAAGCGGCAATCTGCTGCTGCTCGCGCTCGCTGGTCTGTCCGAGGATTTCCTTGACCCGGTCAGTAAGTCGATCCAGTTCCGCGTGTGGCGTTCCGGGCAGCCATCCGGAGAGATCGGCACCATTCAGTAATCGAAACGCGAGCGGGGCGACCACGGCGTCCAATAACACTGGAACGAGAACGCCCCGCCGTTTGCCCTCGGATGCCTCGCTTCTCACCCACTCGGACTGAACGGATGAGTGCGACCACAACACCACCATGCAACTGGCTGCGCCGATCGCGTCCTCGATCACCTTGTCAAAGGACTGACCGAGCGGGATCTTCCTGTCCCACCAGACCGACCAGCCGTACCGCTCGAGGACGTCCGCGAGCGATTTGGCTCGCGTTCGGTCCTCGGTCGCGTAGCTCAGAAAGATGTCGGCCATTCTCTCGATCCTGGCTCACGTCCTTCGTGATGCCCGAGAGAATACGCGGTCGGCACCCTGGCGTCGAACTCGACAGTAAGGATCGCGACGCCGATGTCACGCGGGCGCCGTCAGCGGGCTGCCCTTCGGAACAATCATGAACACCAGCGCACGCGTCGGCCCGTCGGGCCTCGCGGAACCACTTGTCGTGTGAACGGCGCCAGAGGGCTCAAAGAACGTGCGGCCCACCGGCAGCACTTGTTCCGGCTCGTTGTTGATGGCAAAACGCATCTGCCCTTCCACGATGTAGCCAAGCACGGGCCCTGGATGACGATGGCCGGGGCCTGTACTGCGCGAATTTGGTGCGATGTTCAACTCCACGAGCACGGCCTCGAAACCCTCGAGGGGACCCGTCAACGCGTGCCTCGCGAGTTCAGCAGCGGGCCGCGGTGCAGGTGTTTGTGCATCGCTCCCAACTGGCAGCAGCGACGCTGCCGCGATTCCAAGGAATGTCCGACGGTTCTGCATAGTCACGATTCTCCTTGTCCCGCCGAAGCCGCGAGGCGCAGGCGGAATTTCAACGAGTAGTGAAAACCCTGGTCCCCTGGTGGAACTGAGACCAGGCGAACCAGAACTGTGGCACCAGGATCACTTGTTTCAATTGCGTGCCTTTCAGCGGCCCCTCGAGGCACTGCCCATACGCATTCCATGTCGACCGAGTTTCGAGATCGATCAGGGAGCTGGCGTCGTCGTTTGCCGCTTTGAACTCGAGCACTTTGCCTGTGGCGCGCGCTTCGAATGCCGTCGTCGTATCCGACGAGGGCTGATGAACGATGACGATCGGCTGACCGCCCACGCGATCGTTGACGACGCGCGCGACGCGCAGATCCGAGAACGGGTACGCCACGGCCTCAGGACCGATCTCGAGTCCGGCAACGGTTTCGCGCGTAGGCAATCGCTTGTCAAGGGTGAGTGCACCGTTCGGCGCCCCGTCGGGTCCCACTCGCGTGATGGCTTTGATGCGCTTGCTCCGATCGGGCATGCGCTCCGCGTATCCCGGCAAGGGTTTGAGGACCATCGTATTCGGATACCGCTTGCGCCATTCCGACCATGTCGTGCGCACGACTGGATAGAGTTTCAGCCGCGTGCCTTTGAGCGGACCGTCGATCGCTTCACCAGTGGCCTGCTGCCAGCTGGTGCCGGTCTCCAGATCCTTCTGCACCTCGTTTGCGCCAACCATGCGGTCGTATTGGAAATGAAGCGTGTGGCCTTTCACCTCGGCGCGATACACCACGCCGGTATTACACACTCCGCACCAGGTCACCGAAACAGGACCGTCCGGCAACCTGTCGAACACGGCGCCATGCTGGGAGAGGTCGGCCGCGGGATACGCTTTGGCAACGCTGCCGCTGGTGACACCGAGCAGGATGTCATCATCCTGAAGAAATGCCGCCTCCGGCGCCTCCACGAACTCGGGCTGGTGGATGGCTATGTATGGCATCGGCGTCGCCTGTGGCGTCTGCGCGAGTACCAGTGCTGCGATTCCGGCCACGAGTTTCATTGTTCTCTCCCTGTCGTCGCGCGCTCCGTCAGCGGGCTGCCGCTGGGAACCACGAGGAATGCCACGGCATGCACCGGAGCATCCGGGTTCGCGGAACTGAACGACGTGTGAAGGGCGCCGTGCGGTTCGAAGAACGTGCCCCCGGCCGGGACGATCTGGTCGGCCTCGTGATTGATCGCCGTCCGCATCTGTCCATCCACGACGTACCCGACGATGGGACCCGGATGCCGATGTTCCGGTGTTGACGCGCCAGGCCGGAAGTTCAGCTCCACGAGCACGGCGTCGAAACCCTCGAGCGGACCCGTCAATGCGTATCTCGCCAGTTCCCCGGATCGCCGTTGCGCGGACGTTTGGGGAGTCGGGGGTGGTCCGAGCCGAGTCATCGCGATCCACGAGGCCACCAGCAACAGCGCCGTGAGCGCGACGGGTACTGGCACACGAATCGCCCCCGTGACCAACCAACGCCGCCACGACCCGTGCGCACGGCGTGGACGCAGAGCCGGGGGCGCATCCGGAGCCCCCCATTCACGCAGCAGTTCACTTAGCTCTCGGTCGTCCATACAGTCCTCATCTCGTGGTCGGCTGCCGGCTCCGCAGCGGCGCCAGCGTGCGGCGCAGGTTCTCGCGTGCGCGGTGCAACCGCGACTTGACCGTGCCGACATCCGCGTCAACGGCACGCGCGATCTCGGCGAGCGTCAGGCCTTCGTACTCGGCGAGGATCACGACCTCGCGTTGGAGCGGCCTCAGTGCCCGCACGGCCCGGCCCACGATCTCGCCGATCTCGCCGCGCTCGAGGTCAACGGGCTCCGCAACAAACGCCCGCGTCTGCGCGGCGTCCCGCGTCTGCGGGGCGTCGTCGAGCGGCTCGAATCGATGTTCTGCCCGCCAGTGCTTGAGCGCGAGGTTCCTGGCTATCCCCAGCAGGAAAGCGCGCAACGTCCCGCGGACTGGATCGAACCGGTTCGGATAGCGTAGAAGCGACACGAACACGTCCTGGGTGATGTCCGCCGCTGCCGCCGGGCCGGACATGCGCCAGGCGAACCGGTAGATCGCATCCTTGTGGTTGTCGAAGGCTGCCTGGAACTCAGAGTCGGTCACGTGGTTCGCTGAGAATTACCGGGAGGCCGCGTGAAGGATACGGGGTGGAGTACATAATGTGCCAATGAATGCCAAGGTTGTCCTCTCTGCACTTCTATTGGTCAGCTCGTTCGCAGTCGGCGCGAATGCCCAGGACGGCCCATTTCCTGGTCAGCAAAACCGTGGTGCGATTGCGTCCGGTGGGACGCTCTATCAGGCCCGCTGTGCCGAATGTCATGGTGCGGATGGAAAAGGGGTCGCCGGACATGACTTGACGCGGCTGTGGACGTTGGGTGCGACCGACGAGCGCGTGTTTCAAACGATTCGCAATGGGGTGCCGAACACCATCATGCCGTCGAGCACGGCACCCGACGGTGAGCTGCGAGCGCTGATTGCTTATCTGCGCAGCCTCAACGGACCCGCCGCTCCCGAGCCGCTCCGCGGCAACGCCGAAAACGGTGAGCGCGTTTTTGCGACCAGCTGCTCGTCGTGCCATGCCATCAACGGCCGCGGCGGCCGCCTCGGGCCGGACCTCTCTCGAATCTCGCAGTCGCGCGCCCAGCTGACTGAAGCCATCAGGTCGCCGGCCAGCTCGATCGCGGCCGGTTACCAACCCGTCACCGTGATCACTCGTGACGGCGAAACCGTAAAGGGGGCCCTCAAAGGCGAGGATGCATTTTCGGTTCAGCTCATGGACACGACTCAACGCCTTCGCGCGTATTTGAAGTCGAGCCTCAAGAGCTTTGTTCGTGATCCGGGATCGCTCATGCCGGACTACGGTCCCAGTCGCGTGAGCGAGAGCGATCTCGACGATCTCATTCGTTATCTCAGCACGTTTCGTCCTCCAGCCGGACGTCCACGAGGGGAGCCATGATCGCACGGCGTATCGACACGAAAGCGCGAACCGCGTTGCTCGCGGTGGTTCTGGGATCAGGTCTCGTCACGGCGCAAGACAGGGCGCCATCAGGCTTGACGTCGCAGGAGATCGCCCAGGGCTACAAGACGCCGACGCGTTGGCCAACGTACTCCGGTGACTACACCGGGCAGCGGCACACGCCGCTCACCCAGATCACTCCGGCCAACGCTCATCGCCTCAGCGCGCAGTGGACGTTTCAAACCGGAATCATTCCGCGCCGGGGTTACGAGGGAACTCCGCTCGTCGTGGATGGGGTCATGTATCTCACGGGTCCGTTCAATACCGCGTGGGCCGTCGACGCGCGCACTGGAAGGCAGTTCTGGCGTTATCGCCGCGATCTGCCAAACGACCTGACTTACGGTGCCGTCTCACCGGTCAATCGCGGAATGGGTCTCCTGGGTAACCGGTTGTTCCTCCCGACCGCCGACGCGCATCTCGTTGCGCTCGACACGGCAAGCGGGAACGTCGTCTGGGACACGGTGCTCGCTGACTACAAGATCGGCTACGCGGCAACGGCGGCGCCCCTGGTCGTCAAAGACAAGGTCATTGTCGGCATCTCGGGCGGTGATTTTCCGACGCGAGGATTTCTCGACGCCTACGATCCGCAGACCGGCAAGCGACTCTGGCGGTTCTACACCGTTCCCGGGCCTGGCGAGCCAGGAAGCGACACCTGGCCAGGCGCGGATGTGATGGCTCGTGGCGGCGGTGCGACGTGGGTGACCGGAGTCTACGACCCCGAGCTGAATCTTCTGTATTGGGGTACTGGAAATCCGAACCCGTTGTATTACGGCGAGGATCGCAAGGGCACCAACCTGTACACGGCATCGATCGTTGCGATCGACGCGGACACAGGAACACTCAAGTGGTACCACCAGTTCACGCCACACGACACGCATGACTGGGACTCGAATCATGTCCCCGTGCTCGCCGAACTGCCGATCGCTGGGCAGCAGCGCAAGGTCGTGATGGTGGCCAACCGGAATGGATTCTTCTACGTGTTCGACCGCGCGAACGGCAAGCTGCTGGTCGGCAAGCCGTTCAGCGATACCACGTGGGCGCGTGAGCTCGACGCCAACGGCCACCCGATCGTGCTCAATGACGGAAGCAAAGGCTGCCTGCCGGATCAATGGGGCAGCACGAACCATATGCCAGCCTCCTACGACCCGGCGCGACGGCTCTTCTTCGTCACCGTGCGGGAGACGTGCGCCGCGTATTTACCCGTGAAAGAGGAAATCGTCCCTGGCCGCATTTCGAACAGCGGAACGGTGCGGCGTGATGCCGATCGCAGCTACGGCGTGCTGCGAGCGATCGATCCGACCAACGTCGAACGGAAATGGGAATTCAAGTACCCGACACCGACGATGGCGGGGACGATGTCGACGGCGTCGGGTGTGGTGTTTGCGGGCGACAACGAAGGCAACTTCATGGCGTTCGACGCCGCCACCGGGAAGAATCTCTGGTTCTACCCGACCGGCGCTCCCATCTGGGGCGCGGCAGCCATGAGCTTTATGCTCGACGGCCGACAGTACGTCGTCATTGGCTCGGGTACAAACGTCACGGCGTTCGCCTTGCCGCCCTCGTAGAAAGAGAGGCGCTAGGGCGCGACATTCTTCAGAACTCGGCCGCCTTTCATGACGAACACCACGCGGCGCAGGGCTGTGATGTCCGTGAGTGGATCACCGTCGATGGCAATCAGATCGGCCTCGAATCCCGGTGCAATCACACCGATGGTGTCCTTCATTCCGAGTGCTTCGGCAGCGAGCGACGTTGCGCCGACGACGGCATCCATTGCAGGCTGACCGCCGGTCTGAACACGGTAAACAATCTCCCTGGCGTTCTGCCCGTGCGCGCCGGCGCCGGCGTCGGTGCCCATGACTAGTTTGAGGCCCTTCACTGCCAGCGCGCGCTTGAACATGGCAAGGCTTTGCGGCACGCCCTTCTCCATGAGTGCGAAGCCGGACTCGGTGAAGTTGCCAATACCCAGGTAGCGATCCTTGTGCTCGAGGTAATTCTGCAACAGAAGTCCAACGTTGGGCTCGAAGAAGACTCCCCGCGCAGCCATGAGTTCCAACGTGGCGTCAGTGACCTGCGTGCCGTGTGTGACGGCCCAGCAGCCTGCCATCACTGCCGCCCTCACGGCGGAGTCGGCATGGGCATGGACCCACGTGCGCTTCCCGAGTTTCTTCGCTTCGTCACACGCCGCGTCGACCTGTGCCTGCGTCAACGACTGCCCGCCACCGTCGCGGATGCTCTTCGAGGCGAAGATCTTCACGACGTCCGCACCCTCGGCGACGACTTGCCGGACGAATTGCCGGATCTGATCTGGTGTGCCGGTGGTGTCGTCGACCGGCGCGATCGACGTCAGCAGTCGCGGTCCGGGCAACATCCCTCTCGAAATGGCGGCACGCAGCGGCACGTCCAGGCGCGCACCGATGCTTTGCGTGGTGGTGAACCCGTTGACGAGCATCGCGTACGCATTTTCCGCCTCGTACAGCATGGACTCTTCGGCGGTCTCGCCGTCGCTCGACGCCCGGCCGTTCTTGCCGAAGTGAGTGGCAATATGAACGTGAGTATCGATGAGCCCCGGCAGCACGGTGAGCCGGGACAAGTCATACGAGACGCGTGCACCGGAGGGCGGTCCAACGCTCTTGATTCTCGCGCCCTCGACCATCACGTTCACCGATCGCGACACACCGCCACGACCGTCAAGGAGTGTTCCCACTCGCAGGACAGTGTCCTGCGCGTGCAGTGGCGCGGAAACCGTCGTGACCAGCAGGCACGCGGCGAATCCGGCGGCGAGCACGTTCACTCTTGTTCTCATACAGCTACCCTGCACTCATCATCGCTTCGGGAGATCGAGAGCCGGGTTCCGGTCGAAGAAGTCAAACGGCCGCAGCTCGAAGCTGTGCCACATGACTGGCATCACGGGCCAATCCTCCGCGCGCACTAGGTGATGCATCCCGATGGTGTGCCACAGCACGACGTCGGTCTGCTCGATGCGACGATTCGCTCGCGTCCATGCGGGCAGACCCTGACCCGGCGTGCTCAGGGTGGGGAAGTCGCCGGCGGCATATTTTTCCTGGGGCTGGTACGGTGTCACCCACAGGCTGTGATCGATGAAACCGGCTCGTCGCCGCGGGTAATCATCGGCCGCCAGGAGTGTTGACGCGGTCATACCCGGTACGAGCTGGTAGCTCGTCGGGTACCCGACATGATTCGTTCGCGTCGTGCTCACGACGCGCCAGAGCGCAGGTCTCTCCATGTCGACGTGCAGCATTCCCTCGCTCTCGGTCCGAGCCGTCGTCGCTTGCCGGACCCAGACGCTCCGGCGCGGATGATCGGCAGGCAGCGTCTTGGCCACGAGCCGGTCGGCAACGAAGCTGTTGGAAGCGCCATCCACATCGACGTCGAGCCGGAAGTTGAAGTAGTGATCGTGATTAACCGCGACCACGTGCTTGTCGACGAAACGCCCGAAGGCATCCGGCGCTTCTCCGGCCGCGCGACTTTCTCCACTTGCTGAAGGCTGGTCGTTGGCCGTCGCGGCTACTGTTGTCTTCACCTCTGTGATGCCGGTCGCGCCCACGGCGACCTTGATCGCCCCGTCCTGCTGGAAGGTCCAGTCGAACACGTAGTCGTAGTTGCCGAGGACCGCGGCGCTCCGCACGACCAGATCCCGCTTTCGCCGGCTCTCAGGCTCTTCTCCGAAATGCCTCCAGGCCATGTCGCCCGCCTCGCGCTCGAACAGGCACAACACGTTGTTTACTGCCCTGGGGCGTCCTTGATCTCCGGCGACGAGTCCGTCGATGTAGACCGCATGATCCGGGCAGTCGAGTCCCGGCATCAGCGGCTTGGTCAACCCGCCAGCGTTGAACTCTCCCGCGTCGAGGAAATTCCGCTGATACCAGGTGAAGCTGGGATCCATGTACGGCACGAAGATCTCGGAGAGGCTGCCTTGATAGAGAACTGGACGACGCTGGTCGCCATCGCCGTACGTGACCGTCGAGATGACGGTGCCGGTTCGCTGATCGGATCGGACGTGGAAGCGCCACTTCTGCCACTCGACCACGTGACCCTCGAGACGAAAGCCGGGGCCGAGGGGCTGATCGACACGAAGCGGACTCGGAACCTGGCGAGGCGTGCCGATCGACGCCGCATCGTAGTCGGCCGTCGTCGGAGCGATTGGAATATTCCCCTCGTCCACCACGCGCACCACTTGCTTTGCTGTGAGATCGACGACAGCCGTCAAGCCGGATATGCCGCGCGGCCAGGTGTTCCGAACGCCGCGCGGATCGGAGCAGGTAACGTTGGCGATGCGTTTTCCACGCTGTTCGTCGGTTCCGAAATAGCCTGGCGGGAGAGCCGAGCAGGTCAGGAACGTCAGGTCGGTGATGCCTCGCTTTTTCAGAGCCTCGATGAACGCAGGGTGCTTCTTGACCTCGGCCGTCATCGACCCGTACTCCTCCGCGAGCCAGTTCGGCTGCATGTCACGGAGCTGCGTCCATGAGACAAGGCGTCGAGCGGCGACATCGACGATGGCTTCGTACGTCTGCGGCCCCTGGCGCACGAGCGCGGTGGCCTGTCGTGGAATGGTCGTTCCCTTCGACCAGTTCCAGACGAACTCTTTCGCCGGCTCGCTCAGGTTGACGATCGAGAAACGCGTGTCTGCGGTGATGTGACCGGCTTGTTGCAAGACCTCCAGGACCGCCCAGTATTCACTGAAGGTGAGGGGATCAAGAGGATGCTGGACGCTCTGCGCGGCAAGGGGCGAGGTGACGAGCCAGCAGGCGAGCGCAAGCCAGCGGGTGGGGACCGTGCGGAGCGTCGAATGTATCATCGCAACATCTCCGGATTCAGCGTGGATATGCGGGTGTCCGGCTTCAGCCGGACGTCGCCAATCAAACGCCGACACGAGGCGCCTGTCAATTTCGAATGTTGCACTCCTGGTTTTCCCAGGGAATAGTGACGCCCTGACCTGAGGCACCGCGGGAGGTCGCGCGCGTCGTGCCGCAGGTTGCGTTACTCGATGCGGATGATGCCGCGCCGGATCGCCTTGGCCACGGCGGCGGTGCGATCGTGCACGTCCAGCTTGGTGTAGATGTTCTTCACGTGCATGCCGGTCGTATCGGTGCTGATCCCGAGCGCTGCGGCGATCTCCTTGTTGCGCATGCCCTCGGCCACGAGTTCCAGTACCTGCCGCTCGCGAACGCTCAACGTCGGCTGGCGCGCGCGCTCGTCGAGCGCCTGCTGGATCTCGGGTGTCACCACCCGCCGGCCGGCGTGCACCTCGCGGATTACGTGGATGAGATCGTCGGAGATCGTGTCCTTGAGTACGTAACCCATCGCCCCAGCTTCGAACGCCCGATGAATGTCCTCGTCGCCGTGATACATCGTCAACACGATGATTCGTGCGGAGTGATCGATCTGCCGGATGCGTCGTGTCGCTTCGGGACCGCTCGTGCCAGGAAGCTGCAGGTCCATCAGCGTGACATCGGGCCGGCTGGCCAGAAACTGGGCGACGGCCTGTTCGCCGTTGCTGGCTTCGGCGACTACCTTCATGTCCGGTTGTACGCCGACGATCCGCGCGACGCCCTCGCGCATCAGGCGGTGGTCGTCAACGCACAGCACGCGAATGGGCCGGCTTGCTACAGCCATTCGTTCGTCAGTTTCGCGACGGCGCGCACCGTCGTCCCTGTGCCCGGCACGCTCTCGATGCGCAGCTCGCCGCCCACGCGCTCGGCGCGCTCACGCATAGTGATCAAACCGAAGTGCTCGTTCCCGTTGGGTGCGTTCGCCTGCGCGTGTGCGTCGAAGCCGCAGCCGTCGTCGACGATCGTGAGCGCGACCTTGCGGTCATCGTACAAGACGCTGAGGTCGATGTGCGTCGGGCGACCGTGGCGGATGGCGTTGGTTACGGCCTCCTGCGCGATGCGGAACAGTTGCAGGTCGACATCTGGCGACGCGTCGCCCGGGCGGCGTCCGACGACGGCCACCGTTGGGCGGACACCGTGCCGAGTCTCGGTGTCGTCGGCGAGCTGCGCCAGCGATTCGGCGAGACGCGGCGTGCCCATAAGGGTGCGCCGCAGCTCGAGGATCGACTCGCGCGCATCGCGCACCGACCGATCGACCTGCCGGCGAATGCGGCGCAGTTCGGATGTGATGCCGTCTTCGCGTGACGGAACGCGCGTTGCCAGCGCCTCGAGCTCGGGACCGAGCGCGGCCAGGCTCTGAAGCAGCGTGTCGTGAATCTCGCGGCTCAAGCGCGTGCGCTCGGCAATCACGAGCGCGTAGCGTGCCCGCACGGCCCGGACGCGCAGCCTCGCGGCCGCGGCGGTCCCGCCGACGAGCACCGTGCCGAAGGCGATAAGAAACCAGCCGCTCAGATAGAAAGGCGGATCCACGGTAAACGGCCACACGAACGGCTCGGTCCACTGTCCGTCCTCGGTAGTGCTGAGGCGAAATCGATAGTCGCCAGTGCGCAGGACGTAGGTGGCGCGCCGCTCGTCCGCTTCGTACACCCAGTCGGCGTCAGCGCCTTCGAGCATGTGGCGGAAGCGCAGCTTCGACGAGAGGCCGAGGGCGGTGTAATCGATCTGCATCGTGCTGCCATTCGCGAACCGCCGGTCTGCCGCCGGGTCGACGGGCTCGCCGTTGACCGTGACGGCTTCGAGGCTCGGCGGCGATGCACGGTTCGTTTCGCGCAGTTGCCGCGGGTCGATGATCGTCATACTGGGACCGTTGGCAACCCAGATCCGCCCCGCCAGGTCGCGCACGGCAGCGGCGCCGTTCTGCCACATCTGCGTGCCGGGCTGCAGTCCATCGCCTTCGTCGAAGAGGGTGTAGGCAAGACGGTGGTTGGGCTCTTTCTCGATCTTGTCCATCTCGCCAGCATGGAAGCGCATCAGCGCGGCTCCCGAGTGCACCCCCACCCACACGTAATCTTGGGCATCCTCGACCAGCATCGGGACGACGCCCGTGATGGGCGCATGCGCCGTGGTGACTGACGTAAAGCGATCGTGCAGGTAGCGGCTCACGCCGCCCGCCGTGGCGAACCATACGGCGTCGTCGTTGCCCTGAACGATTTGCCACACCAGGCCGGGTGCGAGGCCGTCCCGCTCGGTCAGCGTGCGTACACGGCCGTGCTCGTGCAGGGCGACGCCGCCACCGCTGAAGCCCGCCCACACGCGGTCGTGCCGATCCGCGAGAATACTGCTGCACTGCCCGCCGGATTCTCCGGGCTGCCGATAGGGGATGAGCGTGTTGCCGTTCCACGAGAGCACGCCGCGAGAGGCAGTACAGAGCCAGAGCGCATCCGCCGTTGTGGTGAGCCCGTTCACGCGGCTCGCCTGGACGTCCGGTATGGGCTCCTTGATGAGACGGCCCATCGCGTGTCGGCCGACGGCGTCGTCGGTCGCCACCCACATCGCTCCCGATCGATCGGCGTGGAGGGCCCGCGTTTGAGAGACGGCGAATGACTGTCGGCCGCTGCCGGTGAGACGGTTCAGGGCTTGCGTTGTGGCGATCCAGATGCTGCCGTCGGCGGCGACTGCCGCGGTCCGCACGCCATCCTTGTTGAGACCGTCGAGCGGGCCCGCGGATTGGAACGTGTTCTCAGACAGGCGCAGCAGACCGCCGCGCATACCGACCCAGATATTGCCGTCGCGGTCGCGATAGAGCGCCCGGGGCGAGCCGCGCATGCGATGCTCGTAATCGACAGGCTCGAGCAGCGGGTGCGTGCCGGTCGGATTCGCGAGACGGAACAGGCCGCCGCTGAACGAAGCGACCAGCAACCCGCCGCGGCCGTCCGGAATGACGCGCCAGCCTGGTAGCGGGAGGCGAATTCGTGGGTCGAGGCGGAGGGGGCTCGACGTGTCGAGCCTCGTGATGATCCTCGTGCGGTTCGTGACCCACAGGTTGCCCGCGTCGTCTTCTACCAGACTGTCGACGTAGGTGGCCGTGCTGTCAACGAGGTGCAGCTGTTTGCCGTCGTGGCGATAAAGGCCGCGCGCGGCCCCGACCCACACGCGGCCGGCGCGATCCTCGTAGACACTGAACGCCTGCTCGCCATCGTAGCCGTCGGCATTGGTCACGGGCGACCAGTGGTCGCCTGCGTAGTGGAAGAGCCCGTCATTGGTTGCCGCCCACAGCGTGCCGCGTCGATCCTCGAGGAGCGCGTTGACGCCGGACGGTGCACCGTTGGTGGGGGAATAACTCGTGATGCCCCCACGATCGATCCGAGCCACGCCTCCGTCGCCGTTGAAGGCGACCCACACGCCACCCTGCGAGGAACCAGCGAGAGCGGCAACCGAGCGGGCTGGCAGACCGCTGCTGCCGCCTGGCGTCCACCGTTGAAAGCGAGTGCCGTCGAATCGGACGAGACCGTCTGGCGTGCCGAGCCAGAGATAGCCCTCGAGGTCCTGCGCGATTGCGAGCACGTCGCCGGACTGTTCGTTGGACCACGCGGCAAGCGCGTAACGTATCGTGGGTGCGGTGTCGGCGCCGGCACTGACGACAGCCGGCAGGGTGCAGCTCGAGAGCGCCAGCGATAGCGCGCCGATCCGTCGAACGATGGTCAGCGGCATACGTGGTGTCGAAGTTTACCTCGCGGATGCAGGCCAGGGCGTGCCCTGGTACTGCGTAGTCACCGGTCCCAGACCTTTATACGTGAACTTCTGGATGCGCTTTCCGTCGTAAGTCTCGGTCGTATAGATGTTGCCTTGCGAATCAGTGGCGATGTTGTGCACGCCATGCCACTGGCCTGGCTGACGGCCACCCTCGCCGAACGCCGTCAACACCTCGAGCGTGTCGCGCCGCAGGATGTGAATGAGCGAGTTCTCGCCGTCCGCGACGTACAGGAACGTCTGCTGAGGATCGCTGGAAAAAGCCATGTCCCACACGGAGCCGGCATTCATCGTGTTGGGCAGGATGAGTTTTTCCTTCACGAACTTTCCGTCCTTCGTGAACACCTGCAGACGATCGCCCTGTCGATCACACACATACACCAGGTCGTCCTTCGAGATGATGACGCAGTGCACGGGGTTGCGGAACTGCTTCTGTGGAGGCGCACCCGGATCGTGCGCCGCGCCGCGATCGGCGGGCTGCGCGGCGTTTGCGTTGCCGCGGTGCGGGTTCAGCGGGCCCAGCACAGGAGTATCGTCCGGCTTGTTGCCGTACGCGCCCCACACGCGTTTGAATTGGCCGGTATCCGCATCGAGCACGACGACGCGGTGATTGACGTATCCGTCGGACACGTAGGCCTCGTTGGTCTTCGGGTCGACCACGACCTTTGTCGGGTGGCCGAAGTTCTCCATGTCCAGGCTATTGGGATCGTTGATCGGGCGCGCGGCCCCGCCACGAAGGCGTGCGCCTTTCTTCCCGACCTGCATCACGAATTTACCGTCCATCGTGTACTTCAGAATCTGTGAATCACCTCCGCCACCTCCGGCCAGCCACACATTGTTCTTATGGTCGATGTGGATGCCGTGCTCCTGGTCCATCCACGGATCGTTCGCTCCAGGTCCCCAGCGACGAAGCAGGTTGCCCTTCTGATCGAACTCGAGGACCAGCGGCGCAGTCGCGCAGCACACCTCGCTGAAGGGCGGTTTCATTTCAAGACCTTTGATGGTGTTCGGGTTGTCACCGCGATGAACCATCCAGACGTGATCCTGTACGTCGACCCACACACCTACTGACGCTCCGAGGACCCAATGATTGGGTAGCGGCTTCGGCCAGAAAGGATCGACCTCGAACATCGGAGCCTGGACGGCGCCGCGGCTTTGGGCAGCCACCTCGGAGCGGAGCAGACGCGGACCAAGTCCGAGCCCAACGCTCAGCACGAGCAACCCTGCACCAATCGCGACGTGCCGCATCCGATGTGAAGGTGTCATCCGTGATTCCTCTTGTGAAGACGAGTGCGTACCGTGAGTGATTCGAGGCGCTGCGGAGCATATCGCGCGCGCCGTCAAAGTGAGACACACCTGATCGCGTGTATTGACTAGCCGTTTCAGGGGCCCCAGAATCCGCCCGCCAAAACTAGTAGTCGGTTCTCGCGCCATCTGAAGGAGAAGTGTATGCATTCCCTGAAGGGAATCTTGTCCGCGATCGCGTGTCTCGTGCTCCTCCCGGCGGCGGCATATGCGCAGGCATCCATTGCGGGTGTCGCGAGAGATACGTCTGGTGCAGTTCTGCCTGGCGTGACGGTCGAGGCGGCAAGCCCAGCGTTGATTGAAAAAGTCCGGTCGGTTGTGACCGACGGGACGGGCCAGTACAAAGTCATCGATCTCCGCCCTGGCACGTATAGTGTGACGTTCACACTGACCGGATTCAACGCGTTCAAGCGAGAAGGCATCGAGCTGGCGGGAACGTTTACCGCCACGGTGAATGCCGAACTGCGGGTGGGAGCTCTCGAGGAGACGGTGACGGTGACCGGGGATTCGCCGATCGTCGACGTCCAAAGCGTGACTCAACAGCGCGTCCTGGACAAGGAAGTCCTCGACACGATTCCCGCGGGGAGGAACCAACACAATTTCGCCAATTTGATTCCCGGGATGGTCGGGCCTCTGGATTACGGCGGCACCAACAACCTCAATCTGAACACGATTACAGTCCACGGCAGCCGCGCGGATGACCAGCGCGTGATGGTGGACGGCATGTCAATCAGCGCCACTTCGGGCAACGGTCAGCTCAGCAACTTTATTCCCGACATGACCTCCACTCAGGAGGTGGCGGTCAGCTATTCGGCTGGATCGGCCGAACAGGCGTTCGGCGGCGTCCAGATGAACCTGATTCCGCGCGAAGGCGGAAACCAGTTCAAGGGATCCTTTTTCGCCACCGGTGCGAACGAGAGTTGGCAGTCGAGCAACTACACGGAGGAACTGAAGAATGCGGGACTGCTGACGCCCAATGCCCTCAAGGTGGTCTACGACGTGAACCCTGGCGTGGGCGGCCCGATCGTGAAGGACAAGGTGTGGTTCTACTCCGCCGCCCGCTGGCAAACGACGCAAAGCTACATCGCCGGCTTGTACATGAACAAGAACGCGGGCGACACGACCCGGTGGGACTACGAGCCCGATTACGACCGCCGGGCCTTCCAACCTCTGATTGAGAGAAGCGCCAACACGCGTCTGACGTGGCAGATCAGCCCGAGGAACAAGGTCGCCGGTTTCTACGAGCGTCAATATCGCGTGTGGGAGCAGCTGTCTCCGATCATCGCATACGAGTCGGCCACGAAGTACGACTTCCCCGAGAACGAATTCATCACCGGCAGTTATACGACGCCGATCACCAACAAACTGTTGTTCGATGCGCGTGTCTCCGACATCATCCAGGGCTGGAAAGATCGGTACCCTGCAGGAGGAACCAGCCTGGAGTTTACCGAGCCACTCCCTGATGTATTCAAGACCTTGATTGCAGTGACGGAACAGGGAGGGCTAATCCCGGGTCTGCTCTATCGCGGCGCGGGCCAAACCGGCCTGGGGCCGTTCATCAGGGTGAAAGGGCATATCGCTTCCGCGCAGGCGTCGCTCTCGTACGTGACGGGCGCCCATGCGTTGAAGGTTGGCGTTCTTGATACGTTTGGCACGCGCCGTGAGGACTACACCAACATCGACGCCAACGTCCGATACCGCTTCAACAATGGCGTCCCGAACCTGATCACCCAAGTGGCGACGCCCTACGGTTTCCGGAGCAACCTTGCCTCCGAACTCGGGGTGTACGCGCAGGACAAGTGGACGCTCAACCGGCTCACGCTCAACGTGGGCGCGCGCTTCGACTATTTGAATATCGTTTTCCCCGAACAGAGCCTCGGGCCGGGCGGGCTCGTGCCCAATCGGAATATCACGTTTCCGGAAAACGATTACCTGGGCTGGAGCGATATTTCACCACGGCTCGGGGCTGTCTACGACCTGTTCGGCAACGGGAAGACGGCCCTCAAGATCAACCTGGGCCGGTACGTCCTTGCCCAGCGTCTGACGAGCACCTACACGAACCTGGGCAATCCGGTCAACGCGATGGCCAACCTCGTTACGCGATCCTGGGACGACCGTCGGGGATTGGGCATCAACGGCGACTATATCCCGCAGTGCGATCTGGTCAATCCGTTGGCAAACGGGGAGTGCGGTACCATTAGCGATTTGCGGTTCGGCCAACCGATCCCGAGCACCGTGTCCGATCCGGCGATGCTGCACGGTTGGGGCAAGCGGCCGGACCAGTGGGAGTTCGAGGGAAGCGTCCAGCACGAGCTGCTGCCGCGGGTTGGCGTGGAGGTCGGCTACTTCCGTCGCTGGTATGGCAATTTCACGGTGACCGACAACCTGTTGGTGTCAGCGTCCGACTACACCCAGTTCAGCATCCCAGCGCCAGTCGATGATCGCCTGCCCGACGGCGGGGGGTACATGGTCGACGACCTCTATAACCTCAACCCGGACAAAGTCGGTCAGGTCAATAATCTCTTCACCCTGGCCAGCAACTACGGGGACTACAACGAGAGCTGGAACGGTGTGGATGTCAACTTGAACGTGAGGTTCGGAGCGGGAACGATCCTGCAGGGCGGGTTGAGCACGGGCCGCACCTCGTTGGACGTCTGCGACATTCGTGCGAAACTGCCTGAGCTGACAGTGACGGCTCCGTTCGTTGTCGGCCCGACGTCGCCCGTCTGCCACGTCGACAGCAACTTCCTCACCCAGGTGAAGTTCCTCGGCACCTATTTAGTGCCGAAAGTGGACGTCCAGGTCGCCGCGACGTTCCGGAGTTTGCCAGGGCCGGGCATTTCGGCGAACTACATCGCAACGAACGCTGTGACATTTCCTTCGCTCGGTCGTCCGCTTTCGGGCGGCGCTGCCAACGTGACGGTGAATCTGGTGGATCCAGGCGCGATGAACGGCGAGCAGACGAACCTCCTCGATCTGCGCTTCTCGAAGATCCTCAGATTCAGCAAGTACCGAACGTCCCTGAATCTCGACCTGGCGAACGCGTTGAATTCGAGCGGGATCACATCACTTAACAACAACTACTCAGCCTGGCAGGTACCGACCGGTATTCACCTGGCCCGCATCGCGAAAATCAGCGCGAACTTTGACTTCTGATACAGGACGAGGGGATGACGGTAGTCAACTCCCAATTCCCAACTTCCAATTCCCAAACGCCATGTTGTTTGGGGGTTGGGAGTTGGAAGTTGGGTATTAATGCCGTGGAGGTCTGCACATGTCACGCTCGAGTCGCCGCGCTTTTCTTGGCACGCTCGGAGCAGCTGCGGCTGCTCTTCCGGAGCTCGGCTCTCAATCGATTCGCTTCGGAGCTGACCTATCTGCGGCAGCACCCGCAGCCGGCCAGGCGGCGGCTTCCTACGATCTGCTGATCAGGGGCGGCCGCGTCATCGACGCCTCGCAGAATCTGGCCGCGGAGCGTGATGTCGCCATCGCCAACGGAAAGATCGCTGCCGTTGCCGCGAACATTCCAGCCGCCAGCGCCAAGGAAGTGTTCGACGCTCGCGGAAAGCTGGTGACGCCAGGGCTGATCAATGTGCACGCGCACCTTTACCGGTACGGGAACACCATTACGGTGGATCCGGACGGTGTCGGATTTCCAGCTGGGGTCACAACGGCCATTGACGCAGGATCTTCTGGCGCGAACACCTTCCTCGGATTCCGAAAGTACGTCATCGACCGGCAGCCGCTTCGCATCTACGCGATGTTGAATGTCGCGATCATCGGGAATTACGGCAACGAGCTGTACCTCAACATGAGCGTCATCAACGCCAAATCGGCCGTCCGCATCATCAACGAGCACAAGGATCGCATCGTCGGGATCAAGGTTCGTATCAACGGGAAGCATGACGAGCTCGAGCATGACCTGGAAGTGTTGAAGCGGGCGCGATCGGCAGCCGACGAGACGGGGTTGCCGATCATGATGCATTGGACGACCGAGCGGGATCTGCTGGCGCTCCTGAAACGTGGTGACATTCTCACCCATCCCTTCAACATTCCGAACGGGAACCAGGACAACCTGTTTGGCGGCAAGCCGGGCGCAGTGCTGCCGCAGATTCTGGAGCTCAAGGACCGCGGCATCTTTACGGATGGTCAGGCCGGCACTTCGCACCATCTCTGGGAAAACTCCGAGAAAGCGTTCAGCCAGGGCTGGTCCCCCGATTTGATTTCAACGGATATCGGTGCGCAGACTCCGCAGACGCCGAACGGTCAGATGCTTCCATGGGTCATGACGCAGTACCTGCACCTCGGCCTCACCGTCGAACAGGTCATCGAGCGCGTCACGCTGACGCCGACGAAGATCTTCAAGTTCCCGGAAAAGCACGGGACACTGGAAACCGGCGTGGCCGCCGACGTGAGCGTCCTCGATCTTCAGGAAGGAAGCTTCGAGCTCATCGACCAACAGATGAACAAGCGCACCGCTAAACGGAAGTTCGTGCCCGTAGCCGTGGTGCATGGCGGTACGCTCATGAAGATCGATCCCGCCATTCACCAGGGGATGTACGCTGGCGTGAAGATCTAGCAGGTGCAGCGATACCTGATAGCCGTCATCGTGATCGCCGCGAGCTTTGTGACAGTGCTCGCCCAGAGTTCCACCAGCGTGCTTGACGGTGTGTACACGCATGCGCAGGCCGAGCGTGGCGAGGCCGTCTATTCGGCTTCGTGTGTCGGCTGTCATGAAGGGCAGGATGCGGATGGACCGGAGCTGACCGGAAGAGCGTTTCTGGATCGGTGGCGTGAAGACAAGCTCGAACCGTTGTTCGCATTCATCAAGACCACCATGCCCGGCAACGCCCCCGGCAGTCTCGACGATCGCGCCTACGCAGACATCATCGCCTTCATTCTCGAGGCCAACGGTCTTCCTGCCGGCAACAGTGAATTGAGCTCCGATGTGGTCGGCGGCATCCAGTTGGTTGGTCCAGAGGGACCTCGTCCTCTATCCAACCTCACCATCGTTCGTGCAGTCGGCTGTCTCAGCGCTGAGGCGAACAACACGTGGGCCCTGGTCAGGGCCGGCAATCTGCGCCCGGTGAGAGCTCGGATCGTTGACGGGACCACGCCGGAAGAACTGAAAGTGTCGGCGGCACAACCGCTCGGCTCACAGACCTTTCCGCTTCTGAGCGTCACCCAACACGGCGCATCGTACGCGGGACATAAGGTGCAAGTGAAGGGTGTGCTGACGAGGCAGAACACGTCTGAGCGGATCAATGTCATGTCGCTCGAGTCGGTGGCCCCGATGTGTGGCGGGTGAGCGGATGCGGGCTTTTATCTTCTCGTTCTTCCTTGCCATCGTCGCACTCGTCGCGACACATGACGTCTCCGCACCCGCCTTCGCCCAGGCTACGGCGGACAAGCTCGATCCGGCGGCGGTTCGCGCGGCGAACAATCGATTCGCCGGAGTCTGGAAACTGGTCGGTGAGGAAACCCGTGATGCGAAAGGCGAGGTCGTTCCGCGGGGTCCCAACGTCAACAGCGGTGGCCGTGTTGGCTACATCGTGTATGACCCGGTCGGCTACATGTCGGTGAACCTTGCGTGGCCTTCACGGGCGGAGCTTGCGGGGCGTCAACCGACGCCGGATGAAGCGCGGGTCGCGATGAGCACGTACAACTCGTACTGGGGGTCGTTCGCGGTGAACGAGGCCAGCAGCGTCGTAACGCATCAGACATTCGGTGCGCTCAGCCCTGGGTTCTCCGGAACCAATCAGGAGCGGAAGTTCACGATTGCCGGGAACCGGCTGACACTGCGACCACCGACTGCCGCAAACGGGGATCAGCGGGCCTTGACCTGGGAACGCGTGCCCGACTTGCCGAACCTGACGCCGACGCATCGGAAGTTGATCGGCTTCTGGAAACTGGTCTCATTCGAGCGCCGCAACGCGAAGGGCGACCTGTTGTTGTCGTATCCCGGTCAGACGGGATTCCTTGTTTACACGGCGTCGGGGCACGTGATGGTGCACATGATGCAGCCGTACCGCCGGCGAAATGTGGGGCCGTCTCCCACGCCGGAAGAGACCATGGCCACGTATCGGAGTTACACGAGCTATTTCGGGCCGTACACCGTCAATGAGTCCGAACAGTACGTCGTCCACCACATCGCCAGCGCGTTCAATTCGGGCAGGGTGGGGACCGACTTTCAACGGTTCCTCGAGTTTCCGGGGAAGCGACTGATCTTGAAGCCGCCGGTGACGAAAAACAGCGACGGCGAAGAGGTGCGGACGACAATCACGTGGGAACGGTTAAGTGACTGACTTGCCCCGTCGGTGGCGATCGTAGGCCGGGTCCTGATGTGTGGACCCGGCGTGGATCTCAAAGGGCCATTACACGCGAATAGGTGGGTTGACCACCCCGAAAGGCGAACCCTAAGATCACCCGCGGAAGACAAGGATGTTGAGAAAGGCAGGCATGTCCAACAGGTTCCTCATCTGCGGCTTCCTGGCATTTCTGGCAGTTGCGGTCGTCTCTGGCCAGGGCCCTCAGCCGTCCGCCCCCGCGCCTCGCGGCCCGACAGCGGACAAGAACGCGACCGCGCAGCGGGCGGTGCTCGACAAATACTGCGTCGGGTGTCACAACGCGCGCGTGAAAGCCGGGAGCCTGCTTCTCGACCAGCTCGACCTGTCGCGGCTGGCAGACCAGGCGTCGATTGGCGAGAAAGTGGCGCTGAAGCTGCGCGCCGGAATGATGCCGCCGCTTGGAGCACCGCGACCGGATCGGCCCACGCTCGAAGGCCTCATCACGTGGATGGAGAACGAGCTGGACCGCCATGCCGTCGCGAACCTGGCTGCGCCAGGAATTCATCGTCTCAATAGGACGGAGTACCAGTACGTCATTCGCGATCTCATCGGACTGAAGATCGATCCTGCGAGATTCCTGCCTTCCGACAATTCAACCCACGGCTTCGACAACATCGCTGGCGCGTTGACCATGTCGCCGGCGCTGATGGAGGCGTATCTCTCTGCGGCGGGCAAGATCAGCCGCCTGGCTATGGCGTCGAATACCGCGCCCACGTTCGTCGAGTTCAATGTCGCCGACGACGCCACGCAGAACTACCACGTCGAGGGGCTGCCGTTCGGCACACGTGGCGGCACGCTGATCGAGCACGAGTTTCCCGCCGACGGTGAGTACGTCTTCAGAATCGTTCCCATCTTCGAAGGCAACATGGGACAGGCCAACGACCCGTTCGGCCAGATCCAGGGCGAACGCCTGGCAGTCACGATCGATGGCCAGCAGGTGAAGTTGTTCGACTGGGACAAAGAGATAAAGGGCACACCGCGTTCGGGCGTGCCCACGCCTCCTGTCCCCGTGAAGGCTGGTCTGCACAAAGTCGGCGTCACGTTCCTGGCGTCCAACTACGCGCCCGACAACAACATCAACAACGTCTTTCTGCGCTCGACGATCGAAACCGGTGGCATTCCCGGTTATCTGTTTTTTCCCCACGTGGGGAAGGTGCGGATCGAAGGGCCTTCGAACGCGAGCCGCGCCTCCGACACGCCGAGCCGCCAGAAGATCTTGACGTGCCGGCCCCCGGCCCTTCGGCAAGCTCAGGGCCGTCCCGAGCCGGGTCGAGGGACGGCGGGCTCGGGCCCCCGTCAGGAAGAGGCTTGTGCGCGAACAATTCTGTCGACTCTGGCGCGCCGCGCCTTCCGCCGGCCGGCGACTCCCGCTGACGTCAACACGCTCATGGAGTTCTATGCCTCGGGCCGAAGCAGTGGCACCTTCGATGACGGCATCGAAAAGGCGCTGCGACGCCTGCTCGCGGATCCGGAATTCGTCTATCGACGCGAGATAGCCCCCGCGAGTGTTTCAGCGGGCGGCGCCTATCGCATCAGTGACCTTGCTCTGGCATCGAGGTTGTCGTTCTTCATCTGGAGCAGCATGCCCGACGACGAGCTGCTGACCCTTGCGGAACAAGGACGGCTGCGCGAGCCGGCGACCCTCGAGAAGCAGGTGCGCCGGCTGGTCGCCGATCCCAAGTCGGCGGCGCTCACCGATAACTTCACTGGCCAGTGGCTGAACCTGCGAGCGCTGACCACGATTGCGCCGAATCCCAACGTCTATCCGGATTTCGACGACAACTTACGACAAGCGTTTCGCCAGGAGGTCGAGCTCTGGTTCGACAGCATCGTTCGCGAGGACCGCAGCGTCCTGGAACTGTTGAACTCGGACTACACGTTCGTCGACGAACGGCTCGCGACGCATTACGGGATCCCGAACGTCTACGGCAGCCGGTTCCGGCGCATCACTCTTGGCCCTGACCTCGACATGCGGCGTGGGCTGCTCGGAAAAGGCGCCTTCATGAGCGTGACGTCGCAGGCCACGAGAACCTCGCCTGTCACGCGCGGCAAGGTGTTCCTCGAAACGTTCCTCGGCGTGAGTCCTCCGTCCCCGCCGCCCGTCGTGCCCATGATCAAGCCTCCGGTGCAGGACAACACGGGCAACGCGAAGGAACCGACCATGCGCGAACGCATGGCAATGCATCATGTGAACCCGACGTGTTCGAGTTGTCATAGCTTGTTCGAGCCAATCGGCCTCGCGCTCGAGAACTTCGATGGGATCGGCGCGTGGCGGCTCAAGGACGAAGGCCAGGCGATCGACGCCAGCGGAGTGCTCGCGAACGGGACGAAGATTGATGGGGTGGCGAGCCTGCGGGACGTTCTGATGCAGAACAAGGAGCAGTTCGTGCGCGTCGTGGCGGAAAAGCTGCTCACTTACGCTCTCGGTCGTGGAGTGGAGGATCAGGACATGCCCCTGGTCCGGTCGATCGTTCGCGACGCGGCCGGTGGCAACTATCGCTTTTCAACGCTCGTGCTGAGCATCGTCAAGAGCGCGCCATTCCAGAACAACATCAAGGGCGCGGAGGTCGCGCGGCAAACGGCCGTTCGCTGAGCCGCGAAAGAGGAAACCATGTTCATCGCGAAGAAGCACATTGTTCGGCGGACCTTCTTGCGCGGCACCGGGGCGGCGCTTGCCTTGCCGTTGCTGGACGCGATGGTGCCGGCGGCGACGCTTCTGGCGCAGACAGCCGCCACGCCGAAGCCGCGGTTCGTAGCCACGTTCATACCCCACGGAATGTCGCCCGGATACTGGGTGCCGGACAAGGTGGGAAGCGGCTTCACGATGCCTCCGATCTTCGAGCCGCTCCAACCGTACCGGAAGCAGACCGTGATTTTGAGCGGCCTTCACGCGCGCTCGGCGGAAGCGCCGGAAGGCCAAAGCCCGCCCGACCACTGGGTGGCTTCGGCCTACCTCTGTGCGAATAAACCCAAGCGGACCGCTGGCGCCGACATCTACAACGGCACGACGATCGACCAGCTGATCGCCCAGAAGATTGGACAAGGCAACCTCCTTCCGTCGATGCAGTTCGCCGTCGAAGATCCCGGCGCGAACTCGAGCAACTGCGGCGAAGGTTACAGCTGTGCGTACACGAACAGCATCTCGTGGTCGACGCCGACGACCCCGCTGCCGATGGAGTTGAACCCGCAGCTCGTGTTCGAGCGCATGTTTGGCGACGGCGGCACACCCGAGGAACGAGCCGCGCGCCGGCAGGACGACCGGAGCATCCTCGACTCGCTCATCGCAAGCCTGTCGCGGTTCAAGGTCGGACTCGATCCAGCCGATCGACTGCGCGTCGACGAGTACGCGGACGATATACGCGAGATCGAACGGCGACTTCAGATCGCGGCAAAGGCCTCGGCCGCTGCGCCGACCAACACGGCCGTCCCGGTCGGGATCCCGGAATCATTCGATGAGCACATCAAGCTGCAGTTCGACCTGCTCGCGCTCGCGCTCCGAGCGGACATCACCCGCGTCGCCACGCTGCTCTTCGCCCGCGACCTCACTGTTCGCTCGTACCCCGAAAGCGGCACCACGGTTGCGTTCCATGCCGGCTCGCATCATGGTGAGGATGTGAAGCGAAAAGCGGAATACGCCAGATTGAACCGCTATCACGTCGCTATGCTCGCGTACTTCGTGGAGAGACTGGCGAAGACTCAGGATGGAGACGGGACATTGCTCGACCATTCGCTGGTGCTCTACGGCTCGAACATGGGGAACTCGAATCAGCATCGCCACGAAGACGTCCCTCACGTCCTCGTCGGGGGAGCCAACGGAAAGCTGCAGGGTGACCGTCACCTCGCGTATCCGACAATGAAAGTTCCGACGGGAAATCTGCTACTGAGCCTTCTGGATCGTTTTGACATTCACATGGACAGTATCGGCGACAGCACCGGGCGGCTGGAAGACCTCTGATCGATGAGAAGAGCCATGACGATGAATCTGCGATTGGCTGTCGGCGGCTGCGCTGCTGTCCTGTTGCTCACCACAGCGGGGGTGCGTGCCGAGACGAGTGACGTGGCCGACGCCGTGATGCGTGGCGACTCGGCAGCGGTCCGCAGGCTGCTGACGCAGAAGGCGGACGTGAACGCACCTCAGACCGATGGCGCGACGGCGCTCCATTGGGCCGCCTATCGGGAAGATCTCGCCACGGCCGATCTGCTTCTGAAGGCCGGTGCGAACGTGAAGGTTGCCAACCAATATGGCTCGACACCGCTGTCTCTGGCCGCAGAGAACGGCAACTCGGCCATCGTTCAGCGGTTGCTCGACGCAGGAGCCGACCCGAACGAGCGCCTGCTGAACGGGGAAACCGTGCTGATGATGGCGACGCGCACCGGCAACATCGCGACGATGAAGCTGCTGCTCGATCGCAACGCCGACGTGAACGTGAAGGAAACCGCGCGGGGCACGACGGCGTTAATGTGGGCGGCGGCGCAAAAGCATCCGGCGGCCGTCCAGTTACTCGTCGACCACAAGGCGAACGTCGGCGCGGCGTCGGACCCGGCCTGGCTGGACCGGCCCGTGAACTACGCCAAAGCCTCGGATCCGAGACCTTCGAGGAAACGGGGGCTGTTCGGCAATCAGATCGGTCCCCGGAACCAACGGGATCGGAGAGGCGGGGGACTGACGCCACTGGTGTTCGCGGTGCGCTCGAACGATCTGGAATCGGTGCGTATTCTGCTCGCGGCCGGCGCCGATGTGAACCAGGTGACGAACTACGGGTGGAGCCCTCTGCTCGTCGCGACGCAGAACCGCTATTACCAGCTCGGGTCGTTTCTTCTCGACCACGGTGCGGACCCCAACCTCGCCAACAAAGGTGCCTGGTCGCCCCTGTATATCGCGGTTGACAATCGCAATATCGAAGGCGGGGATTATCCGATCCGCAAGCCGGACATGGATCACCTGGACTTCATCAAGAAGCTGATCGACAAAGGTGCCAACGTCAACTGGCGAGTACAAGAGTCGACGTGGTACCGAACGGTGTTCACGTCGCAGTGGGTCCATGAGGATGGCGCCACTGCCTTCTGGCGCGCGTCCCAGTCCAGCGATCTCGTTGTGATGAAGTTGCTCCTGGAGCACGGCGCCGATCCGAACATCGCCACGAAGATCAACGTCACCCCCCTGCAAGTCGCGGCTGGCATTGGTTGGGTGGAAGGTATCACCTACGAATGGTCGAAAGAAGCCAACATCGAGACCGTGAAACTGCTTCTGAGCCTGGGCAACGACCCGAACGCCGTGGCCGAGACCGGACGAGCGGCTCTTCACGGCGCGGGGCACAAAGGGAGCACGGCCGTCATTCAGCTGCTGGTGGACGCCGGCGCCAAGCTCGACGCCAGAGACTACGGCATGAACGGCAATGACGCGGGCGGCCGGCTCAAAGAACATACCTGGCTGCCGGTCGATTACGCCGACGGCCTGATTCGGATTGGCACGCAGTCGGCGATCATTCAGCCGGAAGCGGGTGCGCTCCTCCGGAAGTTGATGATCGAACAGGGAATTCCCGCGCCGCCGCCGGGTCGGACTCTCGAAAGCGTCTGTCTGGCTCCCGAATTGTGTGATGACATCCAACCCGAAGAGCTCCAGGATCTGAAGTGACTAAGGAACGTCGTTAAGACGTTCCGGTAGACCGAGGGAGAGCTATGCGTCACTATCTGATCGCAGGCGTCGTGGCAATCGTTTGCGTTGGTGGGGCAGCCGTACCTGCCTGGGCTCAAGCCAAAGGATCGGCGGAGGCCTCCG
>DASRJE010000210.1:0-39119 GCA_035649635.1 Vicinamibacterales bacterium
CCCTGCGTCGTCGGATTGCTGTAGTCGAGTTGCAGCGTGTCCGGCCAGCCGGGAAAGTACGGGTCGCGTCCGTGAGCCAGGATCAGGTCGCCGTCCGCGCGCGCAACACGCGTGTAGTTCTGAGGCGTGCGCTCGAGATCGGCCTCGGCTCCATGGATGTAGTACTCAGGATCGACCTGGGCCCAGGGATGGTCGAGACCGGTGTGATTCGGTACGAAATCGAGCATCAACTTCAGGCCGCGCGTGCGCAGCCGGCCACGCAGACGCGCGAGCGCAGCGTCGCCTCCCAACCGCTGATGCACGGTGTATCCGGTGATCGCAAACCCTGACCCCGCGACATCGTCCTCACGAACATCGGTCAGCGTCTCCTCGAATTCCTTTCGCCATGCAGCATTGCCGCGAGAGACACGCTGCCCCGCGGGACCGGTCTGCCAGACGCTCAACAGCCAGATCCAATCGAATCCCATCGCAACGAGCCGATCGAGCTCGGTGTCAGGAATGTCGTCGAGCGTGGCCGATCGCCCCAGGCCGCGAGAGAGCTCGGTCAGCCAGACTCTCGTATTGATTTGATAGAGGGACGGGTATCGGGTTGCAGGATTGTGATGCTGGTCGCGAGACAAATCACTGTACCCGGCGCCAGGACGAGTCGGGATTGTAGGCCGTCATCTTTCGCGCAGTGGCGTCCGTGCCCGCTCCGAGATCTTTTTCATGGACGATGCCGTCCTGATTGACGATAAAGGTCATGACGCCGGTCACGTCATATTGAGCCGGCCACGCGACCAGTGCGAATCCGCCGGACATCATGCCCTTGACGACGTACTGCTTCGCCCCGCCGGCTGCGGCGGATCCCTGTGACGTCAGGATCTTGAAGTAATAGCCATTGTAGGGCGCTGGCTGCGCGCGATCGTTACTCACCGCGCGACCTTCCGCCGCTGCCTGCGCGACCAGATCCCCGAGTGGACTTCGCTTCTGACCCTTTTTCACCGGCCAGTAGAGCCCGTTTTCCATCCCTGGATCGCTGGCGAACTTCGTGGCGTGTACGCCGGGGGGGTTCCCGTCATGCCCCTGTTCCGCGTAGCGCAGTTGCGCGGTCACGTACGCACGGGCTGTGGCAATGGCGGCGAGCTCGTTGCGCCCGACCCGTCGCGCGATCACCTCTTCCTTCCCCGCCGCCGTATCAAAGTGCCACCCGGTTCCCGCCTTTACGATCGGGACAGGAAACGGCCAGTCCTCGTTGCCAATCACGAGCGTCTTGGAATCCGGCGTCGTATCCTCGAGATGCCACTTTTCGCCCACCGCGACGGTGAACACCTGCCGATTCTGACGGGTGGCTACCGGATCGGCCGATTCGATCAGCTCCTTACCCTCCGGCCCGAAAATCGCCACGAGTTCATCGACGGTCCCCGCCTTCGCCGCGGCGATCAACGCCTTGACGGCTTCTTCGGGCGAGGCAAACTGCCGGACCGCCTGGGCGGCGACGCCAATCGAAAAGGCCGGCGCCGCCATCAACGCGCATGTGTACCAGACGAGGCTGCGCCAGATGACCTTGCGGACGTTGTCCGATCGATTCGTCATACCCATGTCGACCGCCTTTGCAAACGCGTTGGTCATCGCCGGCGCCCCCCGCCGCTACGCGAGGCTCCTCCACGCGACGCAGCGCTGCTGCGGCTTGCCTGCCCTCGAGAACTGGAAGCGCGTTGCGAGGAGCCGCTCGAGTAACCCGAGAAGGCGTCGGAGCTCCGTTGAGTCGACTGAGTTCCCGCTGTCCCGCTGCTGTAGCCGCGAGCCTCTGTGCTTCCAGTGCGACTGCGCTCCGTGGAGGCGCTCTGCGTCGAGGCACCCTGTGTCGAGGTGCGTTGTGACTGCCGCTCCTGGGAACGCTGCTGTGCCTGCTGCTTCTGCGCGTCGGTCGCCTGCCGTCCACTCTCCTGCCGGTTCTCCTGACGGTCGGTGCGCTGCTCCTGGGTATTCTCACGGCGGTCGGTTCGCTCCTCGGCGAGATCCTCTCGGTGATCGATATAGTCCTCCCGCGCGTCCTCCCGGTGGTCGTAGTAGTCGTCCCAGGCGTTGGCATACATGTAGCCGCCACCGTGCCAGCCATATGGACCGTAGTAGTAGTTGTTGTCCATGGCCGCGCCGATCGCAATGCCGGCAGTAAACCCAATCAGGCCGGCCGCGACCGCGACATCGGCATCGTTATCCTCCTGAACGATCACGGTCGTCGTTGGAGGTTGCGTGTAGACGACCTGCGGGTTGTATTGCGGGACGTAGACGATCTGCGGATTCGTCGGCTCGATGACGATGACCTGCTGCCCGGATTCGGTCGTTTTCTTCTGGACCTCCTGCTGCGGCGTGCTCTTGAGCGTCCCGACGCTCGCCGCTTGCGCTCGCAACCGTTGGATGCTGTCGAACAACGCGTTCCGATCGTTGGTGAACCACTGTCCCAGCGATCTCGTCCACTCGATGTTCTGCGCCATGTACGTGACGACCTGAGGGAATATCGCCAACGCGACATAGCTCGCGTCAAACCCCGCCTTCACCGCGGCGTTCTGAAGCTCGGTGCCTTTCAGATTGGTGCTCAACCGCAGAAACTGGTCGAGCTCGGACACCTTCGCGGGATCGACCGCGCTCATCATCATTTGCGCCAGGAGCGGATCCGGATAGAGCGCGATCGGCGCGAGCATCTGATCGAGCGTGCCCGTGGCCGGCTGCTGCGCCGTTTGCTGCGCCGCTGAGCCACAGGCGACGAACAAAAGCGCCAAGAGGGCGATCATGCGTTTTGCCATATAGACCTTGCCAGCTTCGGAAGAGCACGTGCCATGCCGGAACGCCGGGGTCAGGGCCCGGGCGCTAACTCGTTTAGATCGAAGGGAGTTCATTGATTTAGACGAACAGGTTCGGCCGGCCATCCCTGTTGGCCACTCCATTTCGTGGGAGACCCTCCTAAATGCCGGAGGTCACCTGAATTCCCAATTCCCAACTTCCAACGCCCAACTTCCAAAGCGCGAAGGCCGCTTGGGGTTGGGAGTTGGAGGTTGGTTGTTCTTTCAGTCCGTCAGAAGTTGAAAGTCACATTGAAGCGCGCGAGGCGCGGTGCCGCAATCGCCGTCGGCGTGAGCCACGCAGCGCCATTCGTTCGATATTCGTACGTCTGCTGATAGGCTGTCGTCACGTTCGAGTTGAACAGGTTGTAAAGGTCCACACCGACGTCCGTCCGCGTGCCGCCGAATCGCAGGATCTTCGCGAAGCGCATGTCGACGAGATTCATGCGCTTCAGCGTGTAGAGCTCACCAGGATTCAGCAGATTCACGGTCGTCGTTCCGCTCGCCAGCGCGTTGGCCGGCAGGCGGCCGAGCGCGTCCTGGATCACGGTGTTCGGCACGACGTAGTTTGCGGCCAGCGAGCCCCCGTTGGTGGCCACGCCGCCGCCAGGTATGGCCTCGAGCGATCGCATGCTGGCGCTCACGAGCACGCCGATCTTCGGCAACGTGTACGACGCGAGGCCCCTGAACACGGTGGTCCACTTCTCCGTAACGTCGCAGGAGTCGACACGCGCGGTGCCGAGCAACTCGGGTAGCGCCCGCGTCACATTGCAAATGTCGCGGACTGCGCGACCCGTGCTCGTCCCACCCTGAACGGTCAGCCCGTTGGCCAGACGCGCCGTTCCGGTGAAGTCGAAGCCGTGCCAATACGCCGTCCGCGCATCGCCGTAGTCCTTCTCGCTCGTCATGTAGTTCTGCGCGCCGCGATTGCTCGCGGCCTGCGTGATCGCGACAAACGGCGCCAGCTCGCCCGCACCTGGAAGATTTTCGTGAGTCGGGATGACGAGGGAGTAGGTGTCGTAGTCCGCCGCTGTCGTGAGCACGTTGTCGGTGACGAAGAAGTTGCCCCACCACCGGCGGTTGTAACCCGCTTCGACAGACACGCGCGGCACGAGCTCGTGCTGAATCGATCCGCCGATCTGCCAGTCGTACGGACGCACGCCCCAGCCGCCGAGGATGTCGGGATTGACCGTCGTGCTGTTCGGGTTGGCGCTGCCGAAGTTCAGCTGCGGACCGCCGAGCGCCACGCACTGATCGCCGCCGGTCGCAAGATTGTTCTGTCCGGCCGGATTCAACAGATCGCAATCGACGACGAAGTTGCGGTTGCCGTCGGTCCAGGCACGCGCCGCCGCAGGCCCGGAGCCGATGCGCGTGATGATGCGCGCCGCCGGGTTGTTGGAGCTGTAGATGAGATCGCCGGTTGCGGCCTCGAGGTACTTGCCGCCCTGCACCTTCAGCGCCGTCCTGCCGTTGCCGAACAGGTCATACGAGAGACCGAAGCGCGGAGTGATGTCGTTGAAACCGCGGACGCTGACGGTCTTCTCGAACGTGATCGGATTCGGGTTGAACTTCGACGTCTCGGTCGTGCCATTGCCATCGGCCGGCGCCCAGCTCCACGCGCGATCGTACCGGACGCCACCCTGCAAGGTGAGCTTTCCGAGCGTCCACTGATCCTGCGCGTAGAACGACATCGTCTCGGTGCGATCGTGCTGGTCCCAGCGGGGTGACAGGAAGTACGACACGCTCACAGGACACAATCGGTTGCCATCCTGAATCGTACAGGGCGTGGTTGCGGGCGCGGCAGAATTGAACGTGTAGCGAAGCTGCGTATGGTTCGGCACGCGCCCGTTGCGCACATCGACGAACGATCCCATGTAGCCCAGCTTCATGTTGTGCGCACCGGTCACGTACGACACCGCCGCTCGCCACGAGGTATTCAGCGCCGAGTTGTCGTTGAAGCCGAAGTCGAGCGGATCGAAGACACCGCGGTACGAGAAGTTCGGACGCCCATAGATGCCGGTCTGCTCCGTCACCGGAATCAGATCCATCAGGCCGTCGGGCGCGGCCATGCCGAACCGCGCGTAGTCGTACTGGAATCGCGAGTATCCACCTTCGATCAGCGTGCGGCTGCTGATCGGCGAAGAATACGTCGCCTGCGTGGTGTAGTACGGGAAGTTGTGGTAGCCGGGGAACGTCTCCGGTGACACCGTGTCGGCGCCGAAGGTGCGTCCGGACGCGACCCAATCGCTGCCCGCCTGACGGCACCCGTCGCCGCCTTCCTTCAGCGTTGAACCGCCGCATCGGCGCTGATAGTCGTGCGAGAACGTCACACGGTTCCGTGGCGTGAGCTGCGCGGTCAGGCGCCCGGCGATGATCTTCCTGCCCTCGGCCGTGCGCGATTCAATGGATTGATCGAGCGCCGGATCCCAATGCGAGGAGTCGCCGGCGAAGCGATTCGCGAAGATGCCGTCGACGACCGATGCGTTGGCCCAGCCACGTACATTGGCGAAGAACCAAAGCCGATCCCGCTTGATCGGGCCGCCCATGCTGTAGCTCGCATCCCAATTGGTCCGAAGCGTCGGCGGCTGGGTGATGCCAAGCGCCTTCAGCTCATCGTCAACGTTGTTCGACGCCGCCCAGTCGCCCGACGTGCTGTAGAACGCAGAGCCCCGGAAGTTATTGCCGCCCGACTTCGGTACGATGTTGATGCTCGGCCCTCCGGTCTCGGCTTCGGCGAGGCCGCCCGAGATCAGCACCTGCATTTCCTCCGCGTTCGCGGTGTCGTAGGTCACGTCCGAGACGCCGCCGCCGCCGAACGGCGCCGCAACGGTGAGTCCATTGGTCATGACGCGTCCTTCGCCGCTGGCGCCACCGTGTGTGCTGAAGAACGTCATCGAAGGAGTCGTCGGCGCCGTGGTTGCATTCGCACCTGCGACACCGCCGGTATTCAGTGCCGGAACCGCTGCCAGCGCGGAGCCGTAGCCGCGCGTCGCCGGGAGCGTGCTCAGGATCTCGTTGTCCAGCACGACTTCACGCCGCACCGATTGCGTATCGACGAGGGGCGACTCGCCTGTCACGGTGACGGTTTCTTCAACGGTGCCGATCCGGAGCTCGACGTTCACGGACATGACACCGGAACCCGATACTTCGAGGCCATCCCGCTTGACGGTTGAGAAGCCAGGGAGCGAGAACGTCACGACATAGCTGCCCGGTGGCAGATCGGTAATGCGGTACTGCCCGGTGCCATCGGTGACGACGGTCCGGGACTTCTCAATGAGTGCGGGGCTGGCCGCCTCGACGCTGACACCGGGTAACACGGCGGCGGATGCGTCTCGGACGACTCCTGCAATAGTGGCCTGGGCGAACGCGAGACTGGGCAGCAGCACGATCCCAGCAACTGCTGCGACGGCTTTCACGACTCGGTGCATGTGTTTGAACCCTCCTCGAACCCTCACCAGCGATAAGCGACTTTTGCGGAATGCGAAAAGGAGGCTACCACACCTCGGCCTCCTCATCGCGATACGGGTGCAAGGGCACGCGGGTTGCGCGCCTCTACCCGATCTGGGCGCGGTTTCGGCCCTCGACGTGCACGGCCTCGGCGATCGCGCGGACCAGGACGTCCTGATGCAGAGGCTTCGCGAGATGGAACTGAAAGCCGCCCCTCAGGCTTTCGGCCTGATGCTGTTCCGAGGCATGTGCGGATACCGCCACTGCCGGCGTGAAGACCCCTCGCTTCGAGTCAAACTGCCTGATGTTCTGCAGCAAGTCGAGCCCGCTCATATGCGGCATCGCCAGGTCGCAGACCAGCACATCGGCTGGTTGTTGCCGCCACGCGGTCATCGCCTCCACCGGATTCGTGAAGGTGTTCACCTGCGCCCCCGCGCGTGCCAGCGACGCGGCGATCATCGCAACGGCATCGTCGTTGTCGTCGACGGCAAAGACCTTGACTCCCTCCAGCGAGGGAAGGGTGTCCTCCTCCACCGGCTGTTCCTCCGACGGTTCTGCCCGCATTTCGGGCAGGGTCAGAGAAAAGATGGCGCCCCTATTTCGGCCTTCGCTCGACGCCGCGACCGAGCCCCCGTGCAACTCGGTCAGATCCTTCACGATGGCAAGGCCCAGTCCAAGGCCGCCGTGTTCCCGCGTGAGTGAACCATCCGCCTGTCTGAAGCGATCGAAGACGTGCGGTAGAAAAGACGGGAGGATGCCGATACCGGTATCACTCACGACCACCTGGAGCTTTCCGTCCTGCCGCGACACGGTTACCGAGACGGTTCCACCCTGTGGAGTGAACTTGACGCCGTTCGATATCAAGTTCCAGAGCACTTGCTGGAGGCGATCGCGGTCGCCCATCACGAAGCACGAATCACGAGGCAGGGCCTGGTCGATGTGAACACCCGCAACATCGGCGACTCGTTCCATCGACTCGACCGCGGAGGCGACGACCGAGCGCACGTCCAGCGGCTGGAACGTCAGCCTCATCTTGCCCGTGACGATTCGGGAGACGTCGACGAGATCTTCGATGACGCGCGTCTGCATCCGGGCATTCTTCACGATGCTCGTCACCGCCTTCCGAATCGTCTCCTCGCTGGGCGGCGCCGTCGCGAGCACCTGCGCCCAACCCATCATGGCGTTGAGCGGAGTGCGAAGCTCGTGTGACACGGCGGCCAGGAACTCGTCTTTCAGGCGGTTGGCCTCGCGTTCGCGAGCGAGGGCGGCCTCGCGCTCGGTTTCTACGCGCCGACGCTCCTCGTTTTCGTGACGAAGGGCCTCGTTCGAGCGTTTCAACTCCCGGTTCGCGGCCGTGGCATCGTCATTGGCACGTCGGACCCGGGCGAGCATTTCGTTGAACGACCTGACCAGGTCGCCCACTTCGTCAGGCGCGGTCGTCAGCGCGGGCGGATTTGCCGTGGGATCGTCGCCGTATCCACGGGCAAACTGTGCCAGGGCGGAGATCGGACCTGATGTCGTCGCGTGAACGCGTTGGGCGAGCATGTATGCCATCGACGCCGCGAAGATGAGCACCAGCGTGCCGGCAATGACTGTGACCAGCAGTCTCCCGCGCAGATCTGAAAGATCTCGCTCGACGAACACCGCGCCCTGCGTTCGCCCGTTTCTGCTGATGACGGCGTTGCCGAGCACGCCGTCCCACGTCGTGCCGGCGGGGGCCGACTCAGGACAGGGGAGGGTGCCCTTGGCGTATGCAGCGAACAAGCGGCCGTCGGAAAGATAGATGCAGGCTCGCGTGACGACGTCCCTGACCCTGACGCTCGCGAGCGTTTCGCTTGCCGCGTCCGCATCCCCGAACGCGACGGCAGCCGACGTGTTCTCCGCAATCACGCGCGCAAGGGCAACGGCATCCTCTCGCGCCGTGACTCGATACCGCAGCGCGTCGATGACGCTCAACCCGAGCATGGCCATCACCAGCGCCACGCCTGTCACCAGCAACGCCGATACGACGAGTTTCTGGTGAATCGGCAGCCGCGCGAACCAGCGCCTCACGACGGCCCTCCACGAACAGCGAGGGCAAGGCTGAGAAGTTGGGAACTGATGCGGAGGCCCGCTTTCTGCGCGTTCGCGGCGTGGATCTCGAACCGCACTTTGCCGTCGACGATCTTCATCGCGATGATGCCGCCGCCCTCGAGGAAATCGTCGGCCTCACCAATGGTCAGGACCGGACGTCCCGCCGTCGCTTTCAGCAAGGCAGATGGATCGCCGCTGCGCGTGCTCACAAACAAGACATGGCATCCCGCCAACTCGTCAGAGCCGAAGATCTCTTTGGCCGCGAGCGGCCGGCCGTTCAGCGACTCTCCCTGGATGAGGTGCTCGAGCTCTGAGCCAAACGGATTTGGCTCGACGACACAGAACTGAACATTGGTCGTTCGCTCCCAGGCAGCGGATGGCCATTCGACAAATTGCGGAAACTGATACATGAACGCCGCTTTGAGCAGGTATTCATTCGGTACGACCTGACACACCACACGGGCGCTTGCGCAGAGCAAGCCCACCAGAACGACGAAGAGGAACGACCCCACGTTCAGCATCAAGTTAGCCGCACAAACTCTGCCTTGAGGGCGTCTCGCGGTTAGCCTCGTTGTTGGCAGCAAGAATCACTCCCGACCAGGCCCCGCCAACCAGCGCCGGCCGCAGCCGATTCAGCGCCTCTCGTATGAAGCAGCGGTCTATCACAATCAATACGACGATCTACGCAGCCAGGACATGATCCCATTGCTCCTCTCAGGTTTACGAACTGCGCCGCCGCCGACGTCAGACGCAACCGAGCTCGTAGCGGCGGGTCTTCAGACCCACTGAGCGGCGCGTGAATTGCTCCTCCAACAGGAGATGCCCAGCCGTGTGTCCGTAACGCCCTCCTCAGCTTGCTCATCGTCCTGGGGTCGGCCGCCTGTCGCGAGACGCCATCGTCCGAGCGGACGCCGACGGTTGAGTCAATCGAGGGAAGCCGCGTCGGGGTCGGTGCGCTGACCCTCCCGAACCATCGTGCCTCGGTCAAATTCGCGGTGATTGGCGATAGCGGCCGCGGATCGCGCGCTCAGCACGAGGTCGCGGCTCAGATGGTGCTGTATCACGATCGCTTCCCATATGCGTTCGTCCTCATTGTCGGCGACAACATCTACGAAGGCCCGGCAACACCGGACGACTATCGCAAGAAGTTCGAAGAACCCTATGGACGGCTGATCGACGACGGCGTGAAGTTTTATGCGGTGCTGGGGAACCACGACGATCCGCAGCAGGTGGCCTATCCGCTCTTCAACATGAACCGCGAGCGCTATTACAGCTTCGCGCCCCCCGAGGATCTGTTGGCGAAGATCGTCACCCGCGTGGAGTTCTTCGCCCTCGACTCGACGAACCTGGATCACACACAGCTGCGATGGCTCGCCGAGCGCCTCGCCGCTTCCCGGGCCGCCTGGAAAGTGTGCTTCTTTCACCACCCGCTCTACACGTCCGGGCGCTACCGGACGCAGGCCCGATTGCATCGTCTCATTCTCGAACCGCTGCTCGTGGAGCATGGCGTCGACGTGGCCTTCTCCGGGCATGAACACATCTACCAGCGCATCACGTTGCAGCGCGGCATCCATTTCGTCAGCGGCGGTGCGGGGTCGTTACGGCCGGGAGACGGCGCACCAGCCACCTACGTGGCCAGCACGTTCGATCGCGACTATCACTTCATGTTGATTGAAATCGAAGCTGACCGGCTTCATTTCCAGGCGATATCACGCGCGGGCTACACGATCGACGCGGTGCCAACGCCCGCGAGCGCCATAGCTCTGCGCATGCTGTAGAGTGATGCACGAACTGAGCCGAGCATTGCGTGGCGCTCTGCGCGCCGATCTTATCTAGCGATTACTTCCGGGCAGGGGCCCACAGGCTGCAGCGACGTGAGGTTGATCGCGTTGTCGTTCGTCGCCCGGAAGATCAGTCCTCTTGCCTCGACCTTCTGACCCACACGCGCGTCAGCCTGATATGCGCTGATGACGCTGACCAGATCGAAGTTGAGGCGGCCCAGCGGCTGACCGCTGGCCTTCGCGATCGCGGCTGGCGTCGACGCCTCCTCCTTTGTCACGACCGGTTCGCTCGCGTTCGTAAGTTTCCAGCCGTTGTCCCCGGCCGGCGCCAGGCAGCCCACGAGCTGCACGAGGTTGAAATTCGACACGCCTTCCGGCGCGCCGCCTTTCCTGACAATGGTGATCGCTTCCAGCGCGGGGAGTTCGATGCTCAGTTCCTCTTTACCGGCGGGCGCGCCATTCACTGAAAGCACGTAGGCGAGGATGTCGAGCTTGCCGGCGTCGGTCACGCTCTCGATCCCGCCGGCGGGCATGGTGTCGCGAATCTTCGTGAATAGCTTGTCGAGTGTGTCGTTCTCCCAGTGCGAGAAAAAGCCGTCGCCCTTGAGCGCGGGCCCGCGCTCGGAGCCCACGAGCTCGTTGTTGTGACAGCGGCCGCAACTGGTTTCGAACGCCGGTTTGCCTCTCGTCGCCTGCGCCTCGGTGTAGACGCCATCCCAGATCTTTTTGCCGCCCCCCTCCTGAGCAGTCACGACAGGCCGGTTCGCAATCGCCATGACGGCGATCCACAACAGCAAAGCGCTGGCAACCGGGAGGCGATTCGTGGTGTGCATGATCGTCACTCTGATTCGTGTGCAGACTAGTGAAGGAGTCTGACACCTGCTCATCGTTGCTCGATCGAGATTGCCTCGAGATCGGCAGGCGCTTCTGGCAGCGCCGATGTGCCTGCCGGGAATTCATTCACGCGCAGGAGATAGGCAATCAGGTCCGTGTAGGTTCTCGCGCTCAGGCTCCCCCGGTTGTCGGCAGGCATCGACCGGCTCAGAAGATCGAAGAGCTCCTTGAGATTCTTCCCGCGCCAACTCCGCATGAACGGATCGGAGACGAGCGGCGGAATCTCGCGCGCCGCGTCACCCTCGAGGCCCGGCCCATGGCAGTGTTC
Source organism: Vicinamibacterales bacterium (assembly GCA_035649635.1). Classification (GTDB taxonomy): domain Bacteria; phylum Acidobacteriota; class Vicinamibacteria; order Vicinamibacterales; family UBA2999; genus Gp6-AA40. The sequence goes on from DASRJE010000210.1 coordinate 11,286, forward strand.
ACATGTCCGGCCGTACTCACGCTCACCGCGATTGGCTTGCAGGTCGGTATACACGCCGTCCGAAACCGAGCGTCTCGCCCCTGGATCCTGACTGTCGCGGCTCGCCGCCCCAACACCGACCAAGCCGATCAGAGCGAGCGAGACCGCGAACGGGACCTTACTGCAGTGACGTGGTCGTCCGGCCACTTTCGCTCATGAGCTGTCGCAACAGCGCTGCGGTGCTTTCCCGCGGCCCACCCTGGTTGCGGTTGTTGCCGCGAGCGACGCCGGCACCGACGCCGAGCGCAACGTCAAGCGGTGTCCGTCCCTGCTTGTCCGTCCTATCCAGCTTCGCACCCTGTTCGGCGAGAAACTTTACGACGCCGTCGAGGCCGCGCCCGGCCGCAACGTGCATCGCGGTCTGACCAGCGGTGTTGAAGGCGTTGATGTCCACTCCGCGATCGATGCACATCCGCAGCGCTTCGAGAGTGGCGGCCAGGGCGGCATCCGTAGTGGCGCCGAGGTAGCCGGCGTTCGCCTGACCGGCGGCCACGAGCATCACGGCATTGGTGCGATCCTTCTTGGTCAGCGCGGCATCGGCGCCGCCTGCGAGCAGCGCCCGCATGAACGGCACGTCGACCGCCTTGGCTGCACGCAGGAAGGGCGGCGTAAGAGCCTGTGCTTTCGCATATCGAAAGGTGATTCGCTCGTCGCAAGTGACACAAATGATACCGCCCTACTATCGGCTGGGCTACCGCCTATTCAGGGGGTGGAACTCGATCGCTCCCTCCCCTTCCGCCACGGTCACATCCTGTTGACTGGCAATGGCTTTGAGGACGTCGATCCGCCCGCTCGGCCAACGGATTTCGAGCCGATCCGCCGCTGCGGCCCGACCCATGCCGAAATGAATGCGCACGTCGTTCTGCCCGAGGTAGCTCGAGCCGGCCCTGACTTCGCGGACCAGCCGCTTCGCACCGACGGTTGCCACGAGCACCGCCCCAATACCGTCGCGATTGCTTTGACGACCCCTCAGCTTCACGCGCAGCGCATTCCCCAGACCGTTGGTGTCGTTGCGCAACAAATCGGGTGGCTGACCGTTGTTGCTGACCAGCAGATCGAGATCGCCGTCGTTGTCGATGTCGCCGGACACGACGGTTCGGCTCACTTTCTCCAGCGCGAACCCGGGACCGGATTGCCGGCCGACTTCCATGAATCGCCCGCGTCCCTCGTTGCGCAGCAGAAGATTCCGCTGCGCGTACTTCGATGTGGACTTGAAGAGATCGGTGTTATCGAGCACGTGCCCGTTGGCGATGACCAGATCCAGATCCGTATCGTTGTCGTAGTCCAGGAAGGCCACGCCGAATCCCAGAAACGGCAGCGTCACCGGCCCGAGTCCGCTCTCGTAGGTGGCGTCGGCAAACAGACCGCCGCCCAGGTTGCGAAACACGCTGTGAGTCTCGGATTCGAAGTTGGTCACGACGAGATCGAGTCGGCCGTCGCCATCGTAATCACCGGCGTCGGTTCCCATTCCCGCTCGCACGCGCCCGTCGCTCGCAACGGCGACGCCGGCAGGAAGCCCCACCTCTTTGAACGCGCCGTTGCCTTCGTTGTGATAGAGGAAATTGCGAGTCAGGTCGTTCGCGACGAACAGATCCACCCGGCCGTCGCTGTCGTAGTCAGCGAACACCACGCCAAGCGCTTTCCCATCGCTGCGACCAAGTCCCGACGGCTTCGTGACATCGGTGAAGGTGCCGTCGCCGTTGTTCCGATACAGGGCGCTTGGCACCCCGGCGTACACATCGGGCCGGCAATAGGCACGCGCTCGCGCATCACCGCAGATCTTGCTGGCGTCCGGGTCCACATAGTTGGCGACGAACAAGTCGACATCACCGTCGTTGTCGATGTCGGCGAAGGCGCAACTGGCGCCCAGCAGGTTCGAGCCGACGCCAGCGCTGCGCGTGACATCGGAGAAGGCGCCGTGCCCGTCGTTATGGTAGAGCACGTCGGGCCCGAAATTGGTGACGTAGAGGTCGACGCGATGGTCGTTGTCGTAGTCCGCCGCGCAGGCACCCATGCCGTACTCGCGATGATGTACGCCCGCCGCGTCTGTCACATCCTCGAATTGCCCCGCGCCACGATTGCGATAGAGACGATGACGCGCCTGCCGTGCGACGGCGGGATCGGCCACCGACCCACCGTCGACGAGAAACAGATCCAGCCAGCCGTCGTTGTCGAAGTCGAAAAACAGGGCGCCCGATCCCATGGTCTCCGCGATGTGCTTTTGAGCGCTTGCGCCGTTGACGTGTGTGAATTCGATGCCGGCCTTGGCGGTCACGTCCACGAAGTTCATCGCGACCGGCTGCGCGAGTAGCGCCGACTCGTCGACCTGCGTGACCAATTGACACAGCGTCAGCGCCAGCGCGCATGCCAGGATCCGGCACGGCATCGTCATCCAGGTCCAGCTGAAGCCGGACACTACGTACTGACGGGTCCGGCTCGCGCGCATCACTGGCCCGCGCCTCGGCGCAGCCTCGCCTCTTTGACAGCGTCGTACGCCGCCTGATGAGCACGACTCTCGTCGTTTTGCCGAAGAGCGGCGTACGCCTCGGCAAGATAGCGGTGGGCTTCCAACGCCTCACGGGCTACCGCTTCTTTGAGCAAGGGAATGGCTTCTTCGTACGCGCCGGCTTTGATGAGAAGCGCGCCAGCCGCGAGTTGCACCGACCCGTCCGGGGGCGAGTACGCGACGGCGCGCCGAAGCACGTCGGCGGCGGTCCGGTAATCCTGTCGTGCCGCGTGTTCGAGGGCTTGTTCTTTCAAGAGCTTGAGTTGCCACTCCGCGTCGGTGCGAGCGCGTGTCTGTGCCTGCAGCCGCTCGAACTCCTGCAGCGTGGCGAGGCCCTCTTCGGTCATGCCGTTGCGAAGCAGCGCGGTGCCCAACGCATAATGCGCCGCCTCATGTGAGGGACTGAGCGTGACGGCCATGCGAGCGGCCGCTTCGGCGTCGGCAAAACGTGACATCCGGAGCAGCGTCTGCGCGCGCGAGACGTGGGCGTCAGCATCGCGCGGATCGATCAGGAGCGCCGCCGCACTCTCGGCGAGCGACTCACCCAGCCGTCCATCTTGCGCGTAGAGATCGCCCAACCTGCGATGCGCAGCTCCGTTGTTCGGGTTGACCTGCAGCTCGAGCCGATACGCCGCAATCGCCTCGCCGAACTCACCCTCGTTCACACGCAAGGCCGCGATGGTCTCGTACAGAGAGTCCCTGCCGACTAATGCCGCGCCCTCGGCGCTGGACGTGAACGCCGCGAGCGCCGCGGGAACGCGAGATTGAGACTGATGCAGGCGCGCCAGGCGGTACTGCGCCTGCGCCGACTCTGGCATGAGCGCGATCGTTTCGAGGAGCACACGCTCCGCCGCGTCAACGTGCCCCGACGCGGAGAGGATCTCCGCCATCGTCAAACGAGAGCGTTCGTCACGCGGATCCCGTTGAATCGCTGCCGCGAGCTGTTCGAGACTTTGTCCATAACGCTCGTCCGCGGCGTACGCGACGGCAAGCGTTCGACGAAGCTCGGACGCGTCCGGCCATTTGGCGAGCGCGCGTTCGAGCCGAACGATCGCACCAGACAAATTGCCTTCCCGCAGCTGTCCAGCCGCGCGCACGCGCTCGTCGAGCGAGTCGTCGATCGCCGCAAGCGGATCGTGCTCGACGGCCTGCCGGAATGACGCGACGGCTTCATCGTAGCGCCCGGCGTGGAGCAGCCGGAAGCCAGCGGCATAGAGCGCGGGCGCGAAGACTGGCGCCACGCCCGGAGTCTCACGCAGAAGTCCCAGTCGGATGAAGGGCGGCGCACCCGTGCCCGTCGTCGATGGACGCGCGGCCCGATCGTGCCGATCCCGGAATGCGAGCAAGCTCTTTGTGATCTCACTTTCATCGCCAGTTGCGACTGCCTGTTGCACTGTCGCGTAGCTGATGGTGGGGCTGTCAGGCGTCGCACGCGCCGCGGACGCGAGTGCGCGCGTCGATTCCTGACGTTTGCCTTGAGCCTGATACGCGAGCGCCAACAGCAACGACGCTTCGCCCCATCGCGGAGCCAGAGTGACGGCCCGGCGAAACTGATCGACCGCCTCCGACGTCAGGCCGCGATCCAGGTACGCCGTTCCAAGAGCGACACGCACGTCCGCGCTTCCGTCTGCTGCGTTGAGCGCGGCTCGATAGCTGAGAATCGCATCGTCCCATTTCTTGAGAGCGGCACGCATGTCGGCGACCGACGTGCGAATACGTGTGCCCTCGTCGCCGCGCGCACCGGAGAGTCCTTCAGCAAAGCCACGAAGCGCGGTGACGAACGCAGTCTTCGCTTCGACCGTGCGGCCGGCGGCTACGGCAATCTCGCGAAGAGCCTGCGCGTCGGGCGCTGGACTTCGAAGCCCGAATCCCGAATCCCGAGTCGCTGATCCCGACTCTCGACTCTCAGCCCCCGGCTCAACGTCCTGTCCTCGTGCGGACGCGGTGAGGATGCACACGAAGAGAATGCAGAGAAGAACTCGCGGCATAGCGGCAAGGTCCGGCTAGAGCCGGACACTACGTCCAGTGTCGGCTCTCTAAAAGTCCATTTGCAGACTGAGCTTGATGAAGCGCGGCGGCATGATGCCGGTCGGGATACGCCATCCCGACAACGTCGCGTCGCGATAGGTCGCGCTCTCGGTCAATACCGTGTTTGCGTTGAACGCGTTATAGAGCTCGAGGCTCGCGCCCAGGCGAACGCGATCGACGGTGAACGGCTTGGTGAACCGGAGGTCGAGCTGATTGCGGCGCTCGCCAAACATCGATCCAGGTTGAACCAGGTTGACGGTCACGTTTTGCGCGTTGGCCGACAGATCGCGACCGAGCGACTGCCTGACGACTGCGTTGGGAATCACCTGGTTCGCTGACAGCTGCGGCCCCGGCCGGCTGAAGAAGAGGCCGCTGACCGTCACATCGGCCTTCGGGATCGTGTACGTCCACACAAGCTTGCCATCAGTGAGGAAGTTTTCCTTCTGGTTGCAGTAAGGACTCGTGAGGAGTGCAGCCTCAGGCAGATCGTCGATCACATCGCAGGTGTTCAGGTCGCGCCGTCCGGTGCTGACGCCGCCCTGAATGGTCATGCTCGACGGCAGCCGCCAGTTCAGCGTCACGTCGACGCCGTTCCAGTGCTCGATCTGCTTGCCGTACTCCTTGGCGAACGTGAAGTAGTTGTTCGTCGGGACGGCCACCTTGTCCGGATTCAGGTTGAAGAAGCCGCTGGTTGTATACCCACCACCATCCGGCAGTCTCGGATCGAGCGGAGCCGTCACGCTGAAAGCGCCATAGTCTCCAGGCCGGAGGTTGAGGTTATCGGTGATACCGAAGTTGCCGAACCATCTGCGGAAGTACCCCACGTCGATGGAGAGCCGGGACCGCAGTTCGTGCTGCACACTCGTTGAAAACTCCCACTGGTACGGACGCGCGCCCCATCCGTTGAGGACATCAGGGTTGTAGTTGAGGCTCAGCGTCTCGCGGCCAAAGTTGGTATCCGAAACAGTCCCGCACAGATCGCCGCCGCTGGCACGGAAGTCCTGCACAAGGACGTTCGTCAAATCACAGTCGGGAATGAAATTCCTGTTCCCGTCCGTCCATGAGCGAGTGACGATGTTGGCCATCCGGTTGACGGGATTGGCGGTATCGCCGTATGTGCCCTGAAGTCCCTGAGCTGTGACGTATTTGTTGATCGATAGCTTGAGCGCCGTCTTCCCGTCTCCCCGAACGTCATACACAGATCCGAACCGCGGCACGATGTCCTTCCAGTTGGCCATGTCGGTCTTGGGAAATGTGATGCTGCGGTTGGGCACGAGAAGGCCAGGCTCGAGCGCCTGTTCCGGGAAGTAACTCTGGAACGTGTCGAAACGGAATCCGCCGCTGAGCGTCAACCGTCTCAGCGTCCACTTGTCCTGGACGTAGATACCGAGATCGAGCTTCTGCCGCTCCGCGCGATAGAGCGGCGTCGCGCGCTGCGTGAGCTGATTCGGAACGCCGTTGTTGAACTGGTACGTCAGGTGGGAGGCGTTGTCGGGGACGTGCGACGTGCGCTGCGCCGTAACGTTGTAAAAACCAACTTTGGCGGAGTGACTGCCGGTCACATACGAGAGCGCCCCTGACGAAGGAATGCTGACGCCCAGTGTTCGCTGATACGCCTGCGTCGCATTCTGCAATCCGCCACCCCGATAGAGCAGACCGGGAATGAGACCGGCCTGATCGATGACGGGAATGAGCAGATGATCCGGATCCTGGAGGTTGTGGGGACTGTAGGCGTATTCCTCGCGCCGCACGCCGAAGCGGGCCTCGACCAGCACGCGATTGCTCGGCGTCGCGGTCCACGCGACGGAACGTAGATCACTGATCGGATATTCCAGCTCGTGGGCGGCTTCCTGTGCGACCAAGGCGGCTGTGGTCCGGCACTGACAGCGCCAATGCTGGTCGTAGAAGAAACTGAGCTTGTTGATGGCGTTGACCTGCCACGTCAGACGCAGGTTCACGCTCTGCTCGGCCGCGTTTGAATACGCACGCTGGCTCTCGTCAGGCTCGTACGCCCATTTCGTGATGTCGAACGCGTTCTTGTTGATGAACAGGCCGCCGACGTAGTTCGACTGTCGCGTGAACCGCGCTGACGTGTAGAACCACAGTGTGTCTTCCTTGAGCGGTCCGCCGAGGCCTGGATTGACGTCGTACTGGAGCTTGAGGGTATTCGGCGTGCGCAGGCCGCGCGCGACGAGCTCGTCGTTGGTGTTGGTCCCTTCGAACGCGGAGTTCACCGCCGTCGCGAAGAGCGTCCCGGAATACGAATTGCCGCCGGTCTTCGGAATCATGTTGATCTGCAGCCCGCCGGTGATGCTCTCGGCCGTGACCGATGAGTAATCAACCGACACCTCCTGCGTGCTGCCCATATTGGGCAGCATGTTTGCCGACCAACCCGTGCCCTCGGTGTTGGCGATGGTGATTCCGTCGATCAAGAGACGCGTGTCGTCCACGCGTCCGCCATGGATCGAGAGCGATCCTCCGGTCGTGTTGATGATGTTCGTACCACCGACATCGATGTTGCTCAGGTTGACGCCAGGGATGAGGAAAGCGGCGACCTGCGGCGTGCGCCCGGTAGGAATCGCCGTCAGCAGTTCCTGATCGATCACTCGCTGCCGCTGCGAACTCTGGATGTCGACAACCGGCGAGTCTCCGGTGACGGTGATCGTCTCCTCGACCGACCCCAGTTTCATCTCGGCGTTGACTGTCGCGGAAAACGATCCGGTCAGCTCGACAGCTTCGCGGCGAACCGTGCTGAATCCGGTGAGCGTGAACGTCACGGTGTAGGTCCCGCCGCGCAGTTGCTCGATGCGGTATTGCCCGGTCCCGTCCGTGACGACGGATCGGGCTTTCTCGATGAGCGCAGGGCTCGATGCTTCGACAGTCACGCCCGGCAGCAGGGCTCCAGACGCATCGACGACGGTTCCCGCGATTGACGCGGTCGCTTGCGCAAACACAGACGCTGAAAAGGTCAGAGATGCGACAGTGACTATCAGCGTCGCGATCGGCGACTTCGGCATCGGACTCTCCTCGCAGCGCGGCGTGCACACTGCCACCAGGCGGGTGTGTTCAGCAGCGCGTCATGCGCGTGCACACCCCATCCGTGCGAAATGGCGAAACAGCGTTCGGGCGGCCGCAATTCTAGGCCAAGTCAGGGGCCTGTCAAGCTACGCTTTCGGGGGACTACCTCAAACTGGGTAGTTCACGTCGGGCGGCTGGTCGTTCGTGAATCGAGGGCGTCCCAGCGTGTGTAGGCGTCGAGGAGCAGTGCCTCGAGCTCTTCGAGCCTTCCAAGCGTCTCGTGGATCTCACCCGCGGGCTTCTTGTAGAAATCGGCGTCGCTGACCGCTGCCTGAAGGCGGCGCTGCTCCTCTTCGAACGCTTCGATGCGCGCGGGCAGTTGATCGAGTTCGAGTTGCTCTTTGTAGGACGGCTTCCCCGGAGAGGCGCCGTTGCGACGAGCCGGCGCTGGCGTTGGTGAAGTCCGGCTAGAGCCGGACACCGCGACGACGGACCGGCGTTGCCGGAGCCAGTCCTCGTACCCGCCAATGTATTCCTGCACGTGACCGTCGCCCTCGAAAACCAGCGTGCTTGTGACCACGTGATCGATGAAGGCGCGATCGTGACTGACGAGCAACACCGTGCCGGGCCAGGTTGCGAGGCGTTCCTCGAGCAGCTCGAGCGTTTCGATGTCCAGATCGTTGGTGGGCTCGTCCATCACGAGGACGTTGAATGGCCGGGCGAAGAGCCGCGCCAGCAGAAGACGATTGCGCTCGCCCCCGGAGAGCGCGCGGACTGGAGACTGTGCCCGCTCGGGCGGAAACAGAAAATCGCGCAGATATCCGTAAACGTGTTGCGTCGACCCGTTCATCGTCACGGTATCGAGACCATCGGCCACGGTTTCCCAGACGCTCCGATCGGGATCGAGTTGCTCGCGCTGCTGATCGTAATAAGCGATCTGTACGTTCGCTCCACGACGTACTTCCCCGGCATCGGGTTCGAGCTCGCCGAGGAACAATTTGAGCAGCGTGGTCTTGCCGGAACCATTCGCTCCGATGAGGCCGATACGATCGCCTCGCATCACGCGCACGAAGAAGTCGCGCACGATTGCGCGGCCGTCGAACGACTTCGAAACCTGTTCAGCCTCGAAGACCGTCTGGCCGCTGCGGTCGCCGATCTCCTGCTGAAAGCGAACGGACCCGGTCTGCGATCGCCGCGCGGCGCGTTGCTCACGCATCGCCAGCAGCGCGCGGACACGACCCTCATTCCGCGTTCGCCGCGCTTTGATGCCTTGACGCAGCCAGGCTTCTTCCTCCGCGAGCCGCTTGTCGAACTTGGCATCGTGCGCCGCTTCGACCGCCAGCGATTCCTCTTTACGCCTGAGGAAAGTGACGTAGTCACCCGGCCACGACGTCAGCCGTCCGCGATCCAGCTCGACGATTCGTGTCGCGAGGGCCTGCAGGAAGACGCGGTCATGCGTCACAAACAGCACTGTGCCCGCGTAGTCGGCCAACCACCCTTCGAGCCACCGCATGGTCTCGATGTCGAGGTGATTGGTGGGCTCGTCGAGCAGGAGCAGATCGGGATCTCCAACCAGGGCGCGCGCCAATAGCACGCGACGTTTCCAGCCGCCCGACAATGTGTCGATGGTGGCCTCTGCGGCGATCTGGAGGCGCGAGAGCGCCGTCCTCACCTTTTGATCCGCGAGCCAGGGATCGCCATCAGAGCCTTCGAGGCCCTGAGCGACCACGGCAAACACTTGCTGGTCGCCCGACACGAGGGCGTCCTGGGGCAAGCGGCCAATGCGGAGACGGGGCTGATGCCAGACCTCACCAGACTGCGGCGCGACATTGCCCCCGATAACCTGGAGGAGCGTCGATTTACCTGTGCCGTTTCGCCCAATCACGGCCACGCGTTCCCGCGCTTCAATTCGAAGACTGGCTTGGTCGAGCAGGGGGAGATGGCCGTAGGCCATCGAAATACGGTCGAGGGTGACGAGCGGCATCCGAAATGTATCGTACCATCGGGAAGACAGTGGCCCCGTGCCGGGGCCGCGCTTATCAGCAACGATCACATGCCACAGACCGTCGAGATCAGCCTCAGAATTCCGTCCCTGCGTATCCGCCGTGACGACAGTGACGCGCTGGAGACCATCAACAACAGCGACATCCGATTCAGCAAGCAGATCGAGCTCGAATCAATCCCCAAACCTGGCGTCGTATTGAAAATGGCGATCAGCTCCGGCGAAACGTTCGACTGCGATGTTGTCCGAAGCGACTGGCATCACACCAAGAACATGTTCGTCATCGCGTGCCGATACTCGAAACGATCAGTATCTCCCGCCGAATACCGGGCGCTCATGAACTCGTCAGACTGGCAGGTCCGGGCATTGATGTAGGATTGCGCCCGCACAACGGGCTAGCTGAGCGCCGCCCTTTGGGCGTATGAGGCCCCGATCGACCGTTCCACAGCAGCGACAATGGCATCAGGACCGGCGGGCTTTCGCAGGATATCGACGAACCATCGCGCAAACGGCGCGCTGTGAACGTCCGGCTTGGCTGTATAGGCAATGACTTTGACGTGGCGAGTATCGGCGCTGGCTTGAATCAGGCGCGCCGCCTCCAAGCCGTCAAGAACGGGCATTGTCACGTCCATCAGGACCACCACGGGGTGCGCATAGTGCGCGACAATCACGCCTTCCAGCCCGTTGGCCGCCGTCATCGCCTCGAAGCCGGCCTCTTCGAGGATTGTTGCCGTCATCTCGCGACTGCTCTCTGAATCGTCCACCACCAGGACGCGGACCCGCGCCGATCGAGCGCCGTGAGCGATCGGCAGTGACCAACCAGACGGCTCAGCAGCATTTCGGCGAGCTGCCGATAGCCGGCGTCCTGACGAAGGCGGCCAACCATGGCCAGAACACCCATTGCATCCCTGTCGATTGGGGACGTGACGGGGCCGGTCTGAGAACTTTCGCCCTCGAGAACGGCCATCAGCGAGCCGAGGCGTTGTTCATGCTCGCGCACGCCCGAGAGAAGGCGTTCGGCATCAAGAAGGAATTGCCCGAAGCCAAGGCCGTCAAACGCGTGAGCCATGTGATCTCGACCGAGACCGCACGCGTGAGGTGAGGTCCGCGCGCCATGTGGGCGGTTTGTCGGTCAGCCCAAACCGGGTGAAGTCGAGCGAGTGTGTGAGACGTTCGCCGTTTTCTCAACGCGGACTACCCAGTCGATTCAGCGGCCGACTGTAACAGACCCATCTCGTAAAAACCAGCACATCAGTCATTTGTGGCGACTATGTCAGGAACTGACATCTATTGTCGGCTCGAGGCGCGCAACTTCTTCGCTGCTGTGTTGGGAGTGCTGCGGTTCTTGCAGTCTTCCCTATGGAGGAGGTCGGTTGTTTCCAGAGCGAACCAGAAACGACGTGCTTCGCGAGCTCGCGCAGTCAGATGACGGCGTGTTCTTGCAACTCATGCGCGATCTGGAACCGCATCCGCTGCAGCGCGGCGAATTGCTCGGAATCCCGCGCGTCGTCACGGACTTCGTCTACTTCATCGATTCAGGTGTGGTCTCCCTGGTGGCCAATACTCGAAACGGCAACTCGGTCGAGGTTGCTCTCGTCGGTCGAGAAGGAGTCGCGGGCATAGCGGATGCGCTGGGGAATCGACCGCTGCCGTACGGCCTCGTCGTCCAGCTCCCGGGACTCGCCTACCGCGCACCGAAGAAGCTGATTCGGGAGCACATCTTGTCGTGCAGTGCGCTGCATGAGCTGTTGATGAATTATTCGCAACAGGTCATGCATCAACTGGTTCAGTCTGCCGTTTGCAATCGGTTCCATTCATCGGTGCAGCGGCTCGCGCGCTGGCTGATCCTTACGGCAGAACGCGCGGATACGAACCGCTTCGAGCTCACGCACGAATTCGTGGCGCAAATGGTCGGAGCCCCGCGCTCGGCCGTCAGCGAGTCCGCGTCGACCCTGCGCGACGAGGGCATCATCGACTACCGCCGCGGCGTGCTGACGATTCGAAATGCCAAGCGTCTCCGCAAGATCTCGTGCGAGTGCGTCGACGTCGTGTCGTACTCATCCAACGGCGGACCCTCACGGCTCGTTGATCCCACCGAGGGCGCGGCGTCGGACGCAAACATGTGAGCGACCCTACTTGACGAAATGGAATTCGGCGTGATGCTCCGTGCCGTCGCGCAGTTTGAGTATCAGGTGACGGCAGGAGCCGGCCCAGCGCCTGTCGGTCTTCCAGACGAACACATATCGATCACTTGACGCGTCGTAAGTGAGACCGCTCGGGCTGGACGACGGCTGCCCGATCACGTCCTCCACAATCGACGCATTACAACGACTCGCAATTGAGCGGGGATAGCCGTCAGCCAGAATGTCCAGACCTTGATCGCCATTCAGGCTGAACTTGAGCGGAATCGCCGAGCCCGCATTGGCGCGATTGCGGACCGGCGGGTTATCGACCGGCCGCAGAAAACCGGTAAAGCTCCAGACCACCGACACGATGGCGGAGTCGGTCGAGGCCAGGCCGCCGCCGTCAGTCACTCGAACCGTGACTGAGTGCGCGGCGGGAGCTTCGACGCCCGCCACCGACAACGTCACGCTCTGTCCCGGCGTCTCGAATTCCCCGTCCCCGTCCAGATCCCAGTCGTACGCAAGGGCGTCGCCTTGTGGATCCTGCCCCTGCGCTTCGAGGGTGACGTTCCCACCCTCGACTGCCACGTACGGTCCCCCGGCGTCGACTGTGGGAGCGTCGTTAAGAGTGAGCCCAACGACGATCGGATCGTGGTCCGACGCGCGGTACGCGTCCGGTGCGTACAGCGCGGGCGGATTGAACTCGGTGTTGTAATCGAGAATCAACGGCTCGTCTGCGTTGATGTGCCACACGGCCGCACCGGTAACGTTGTCCACGAGGTCGGGCGCCGCCAGCGCATGGTCGAGTTCACCTGACTGCCCGTCGAACGAGAAGCTGTAGCGCTCCTCGTCGGCAACATAGATCTCGGACAACCCCGTATATCCTGCCGCTTCGAGGGTGTGGATCGGATCTTCTTCGGTATACGAATTGAGATCACCGACGATCAGGGCATTTGGCACGCCGAGGCTACCCAGCAGGCTCGTCAGCGCCTCGGCCTGCGTCACTCGCAGCGCATTAAAGCATCCCTGTCCATCGCCCTGATCGGAGTCGGCCCCCGAATCTCCACCGCAGTTCTTCGACTTGAAATGGTTGACGGCAACCGTGAAAGGTTCGCTGCCGCCGAGTCGTTGAAAGGTCTGGATCAGGGGCGGGCGACTGAAGCTTGGATCCGCTGACGACTGCACGTCCCCGATCGGCACCACCGTGTCGGCTCGGTAGATCAGGGCAACCTTGATGGCGTCGCTACCGAACGTGCCGCCAAACTCATTCGGCGCGTTGAGCACGGGCTCGTTGACGAAGGCGTACGTCCCGGCGCCGGATGCCGCATTGAGCGCCGCGACCAGGCTACTAATCGCGGTCGCGCCATTGTTCTCGACTTCCATCAGCGCGACGACATCCGCACCCAGGCCCTCGATGGCCGCGATCTCCTTCGCCTGTTGCCGGGCGAATTCCTGGGCCGTGTCCGCCCCACGTGCGTCGGGATTCAGCGAAGCGAGCGTTGTGAAGTAATTGAGCGTGTTGAAGCTGGCGACGCGAATCTCGCCACCGACCGGAGGCGGCGAGACAGGTCGTTGATTTGTCCGCGTGAATTCGACTGGCATCGTCGGTTCCAGGCGGTACGCGCCGAAACCGAATGTGAGCACGCCAGTGACACCCGATGTCGAGTCACCGAGTCGCAGCGCATTTCCAGGGGCCACGAACGGGACGACCGCTGGATTCTGCACGTTCGACCCGTCGTCGATCAGTAGACGACGGCGGTTGTTGAGATCCTGCCTGCCTATCGCAGCGGGGCCGGCATTGACGCGGTCGGTGGGTTGAAACAACCGGCCACCGGAAGACACCGTCACTTCACCAAAACGCCCGAGCTCAAAATGCTCGGTCGCCGTCAGCGTGTCTGGGAACGTCACGAGCATGTTCTCGAATGGCTCGAACGTCACCCCTGCTGGCCGCGGGAGATGGTAAACAGTCGGCACGATTTCCCCGGCGCCACACACATCAACAACGCTGACCGACGAAAGCTCGGTGAGGCCGTTGAACTCGATCGCCCTGCCCGTGACCAGTACCCTTTGTCCCGCCTGCACGTCGGCAAGCGCGGGACCAGCGAAAACGAACAACCCTTCGGACGTCAATGGATCCGCATCCGGTGTGTCGTCCTGGATGTAGAAGCCACCAAGCTGGCCCGGCGCCTGGAAGTCGCCGATCACGACGCCCTCGACGCGCACGATCTGGTTGGCAAACGGCGTCGATGTCCCCGGACCTTGCACGGCCGAGATCTGCTGGCTCGCCGGAGCCGCACAACCGCTCGGCGGAGGCGGCGGTGGCGTAAACCCGCTGTTTCGGGGATTCGGCGTCACGGCCGAAAAGTCCGCGCTGTTGTCATCCGTATCTGTGTTGCCATCATGCGCGCGGATTGCGGCGGTCGTATTGGAAAGCGTCGGGGCCGCCCCGGTGCCTTCGAAGAAGTTCGCGTTGCCATAGCCGACGAGGTCGACGATATGCGCCAAAGCATCCGATGGGCAGGGCGTCGAGCCTCCGTTGCAGCCAAGGGTCGTGGCGATGTCAACGAGCGCCATCTTGCCGGCACCTGCCGCCATGGCGATCGGCGTCGAATCAACCAAATCAGGCGGGGGCAAAGCGAGTCCATTCGCCCCGCCCGCTTCCTGCACGAGGAAGTAACCTCCTGGTGCGATCGTGCCGGACAGTTCCGTCAGCTGGCCCGAGTTCGCGCCGAGATTGCCGGTCCCGGTGGCGCTCGAGTACTGCAAGGACCACCCGGTCAGCGAGACCGGCGAATCCGACAGGTTGTGTAACTCGACGAAATCATTCGTGAAGGGGGCGCCGCTGTTTCCGCCGCCGCCAAAAACCTGACTGATCACGACGGTGACAGATGCCCCGCGTGGATTGGACGTGAACGAGGGTCCGATTGCGATCACCCCGAGGAGAACGGCGACCTTGGCAGCAGATGAACGAATCATGAAGAGTCCTGGAGAATACACAGTCGTTCTACAGAACTAGTGTGATGACGGAACGAAACGTTTCAGAGGTAATTACTGCGACTTCACTTCGTCCTTGGCGCGGTCGCGAGCCGCCTCGCGCTCCATCGTGAGCCGATAGGCGATGTAGTACTTGTAGATGTTGCTCACGTACGTGACTGTTTCTCGACCGATGCGCTCCGACACGACGCGCTCCACGTTGCCAAACCACACGTTGGGATTGAGACCACGCTTTTCCGTTTCGCGCCGCAGTTGCCGCATCCGTCCCGGCCCTGCGTTATAAGACGCCAGCGTCATGAGTCCCTTGTTGATGTCGTCCATTGGCTCGTCTTTGTAGAACTCGTCCATCATGAAGCGGAAGTACTTCACCCCGGCGTGGATGTTGGGTTCGACCTGCGTAATATCGCCGACGGCCAGATCCTTACCAGTCGCGGGCATCACCTGCATGACGCCGATCGCGCCAACGGAGCTCTTAGCGGATTGATCGAGCTGCGACTCCTGATAACCTTGCGCGGCCATCAGCAGGTAATCGACGTCGTATTTACCGCCGTAGGTCTGGAACAGCTTCACGAGACCCCGCAGTTTTCGTCGCTCCGCCTCGGCGGCCGCGTTCTTGATGTATTTGGTGTTCTCCAAATACCGGCGTTCCATGGTGTTGCCAAACGCCGTCCGCGGACCGTACTCCTTGATCCAGGTGTTCACTGCCCGCAGCAGCCGCGGACTGTTCTTGCGAACCCCGACCGCGATTTCTCCTCCGGTGCGCGCGGCCAGGTCGGTATGCAGTCGAACGTTCGGGAATACCTGCTGCCAGAATTCAGCGACGAAGTCGTCGACGACGGTGATCTCCATGAGCCCCGCATTGACCATTTCGAGAATGTCGTCGTCTTCGAGAGCTTCCGGCGCCTCTTTGATGGTCACCGGTGCTTTGCCCTTGCTCGCGAGCGACTCGTTCAGTCGCTGCAGGCTCTCGTAGTAGGCGCTGCTTCGCCGCACGAACACCTCTCGGCCAGACAGATCCTCGATGCTCGCGAGTCCCGTCACCTCCGGTGCGCTCACGACGATCTCCGAAACGCCCATCCGAGTCGGCGTACTGAAATCGACCAACTTCCTGCGGTCGGGCGTGATCGTGAGGGCGGCCGCGATGAGGTCCACCTTCCCGGCGGCCAGTGCGGGAAACAGCTGATCGCGGGGTATAGGCATGATTGCCACGTGGACCTTCAACAGTCCCGTCTTCAGCCGCTTGTTCAGTTCGTCTTCGAACAATCGGAGCGACTCGTAGCTGATGCCGCGCTGAACGCCGTGGTCGATGAAGTATTGCGTGCGGTTGTAGACAACGCCGGCACGTATCAGGCGACGCTTGACCATCTCATCGAGATCGCCAGTGAACGGGCGGTCGAGAACCTCGCGTGCCTCCGCGGGGAGCGCATCGTACGGCGACGGCACCTCCGGGATGGGCGCCTCCTCGGTCTTGCCCTGCGGCGGCTTGTCTGAAGATGCTGATGATGAGGCGGGTGCCTCTGAGGATGAAGACGAGCAACCCGCAGCGAGGAACACCAGCGAGACGAGAGTCACACGAGCAGCCACCGTTAGCGTCAGTTTCACTGTTTTCATTCCTTGTGAACTCCACGCCCGCGGAATGTCGCGGGGCAAATCAGCAACGTGTGCCCGATTCCCGCGGGAAAATGCGCGCCGCCACCGAAGACGAGCACGCGCTGTGCCAATGACCGCGGGCGCCTGCGGCTGCCGCCCTTTCGATGGGAGCGCCACGGGCGACCACGCCGCTTCCCGCCGTGGCATCCGTGAGAAAGGTGTCGTCATCTGCTACTGGGCACAGTCGGATAGGCTTGTGTTGCGTCGCTGCGGGCTACGAGCGGTTCGTTCGCGCCAGGTTCGCTACGGCCCCTACGAAGGTGGTCGGGTCCATAGGCTTTGAGATGTGCAACTGGAACCCTGCATCGAGGGCACGTTGCACGTCTTCCGACGTCGCATATCCGGTTACCGCAACGGCGGGAATTCGACTGAGTTCGGTGCCGAGCGCCCGAATGCGCCGCATCACCTGAAACCCATCCTCGCTCGGCATCCCGAGGTCGGACACGATGACGTGCGGCAGCAACTCAGCGGATGACGCGCGGAGTATCGCGAGTGCCTCGGCGCCAGAGGCGACCGCCATCACCAGGGCCCCGCACTGTTCCAGCACGGCCCGCGACAGGTCGCGCGCGTCGGTCTCGTCGTCGATGAGCAACACCCGCACGTGAGCGAGCGATGCCATCGAACGATTCGGCAGCACTTCCGCTTCGGCACGGTCCGGCGCCGTCGGAAGATCGATCGTAAACGTTGACCCTTTTCCTTCGCCCTCGCTGTGGGCGTGGACCGATCCGCCATGGAGCTCGATCAGGTCGTGCACGAGCGCGAGGCCGACACCCAGACCACCGTGCCGCCGCGAACTCGAGGCATCGGCTTGTCGAAACCGCTCGAAGACGTGCGGCAGGAAGTCCGGGCTGATCCCGTGGCCGGTGTCGGTCACGGCAATCCGTACGAACCGTCCATTTGGCGCGAGTCGCACGCCGATCGTCCCGCCCGCCTCCGTGAATTTCAGCGCGTTCGACAGCAGGTTCCAGATCACCTGCTGCAAGCGATCCTGATCGCCGAGCACGCTCGGCGTCCGCGAGTCGAGGTTCGTGCGGAGGGTAATGCGCTTGGCGTGCGCCGAGGGCATGATGACGTCAACGGCCGCGAGCACCACCTTGACGATATCGACGGGCCGCATGTCGAGCCGGAGCTTCCCTGACGCGATGCGCGCCATGTCCAGCATGTCGTCGATCATCCTGCCCTGGGCCGAGGCGTTGCGCTCGATCACGTGGAGCGCGCGATCGAGCAGGCTCCGATCGATGTCGTCGCGCGAAATCAGAATACGTGCCCAACCGAGAACGGCATTGAGCGGCGTGCGGATTTCATGAGAAAGGGTGGAGAGAAACTCGTCCTTCGCGCGCAGCGCATTTTCCGCAATCGAGCGCGCGAGCTGCTGCGCCTCGATCTGCTTGCGCAGGGCAGTCTCACTGGCAAGGCGATCGCTGACGTCCTCGATCGTCGTGACGGTGCCGACAAGGACTCCTGCGTCAATCAACGGATCGATGCGGCCGCTCTGCGGCATGTGGGCGAAGCCGGCGTCGGGAACGCTTGGCGGCAACGCGAGCAGATAGCGATGCAGCGCGTGAGACAGCATCGTGACCCGGCCTTCGAGCGCGCTCTGGTAGTACTCCTTGATCTCTCGCTCGCCGATATCGGGATAGAGCTCCAGCAGCGATCGGCCGAGCACGTCTGCGGCAGTTCGCCCGGAGTGGATCTCCATCCAGCGATTCCACAGAACGACGCGAAGCTGTGTGTCCGTGACGAAGAAGCCCTGGTGCGTGTCTTCGGTCACGCATCGAACGACCGATGCATGCAGCCTGGCCAGGTCAAACGAGGTGTCGACGCCCATGTCGCTTAGTGCTGATCGGATTCCCAGCGCTCGAGCGCACGGATGAGCCGCTCAATCGACGCGACGCCAAGGACGATGACGAGATATCCCGTCAGGCTGCTCTCGCGCAGGCGGAACGCGGCGTGGATGATCAGGGAGTAGCGAAGGCCCTGCCGTCCGATCGCAATCGATTTGACGATCCCTTCGAGCGTTTCGAGTGTGAGGTGCGGCACCGAGAACGAGACCTGCACCTTGAGAAGATTGCCAAAGGTCCCCAGGCAGGCATTCAGCAGGATATTGCCGATCTCGGTCAACACCTCGCGCGCCGAGCGATCGAGGTCCAGCGGCAGCGCCGGTTCGTTCGTCAGCAGCTCCTTGAGGATCGCGGCGCTGTGTTGATCGAGCACCAACAACGCGTCGCCTTCCACCTGACCGGAGAAGATCTGGTGAACGCTCGCGACTTCGGCCTTCACGAGTGGGCGAAGGTAGTCCCCCATTTGATCGATGGGACACATCGTGATGTGGGGCACCTCCAACTGGACACGATGGCCGGTGAGCTTCGACAGCGCCGCCGCCGCGCGGCCGAAGCCGATGTTGATGAGCTCGACGAGCGCGTCCTGCTGAAGAGCCGTCAAGTCCACTAGCGTATCCCCCCCAGTACAGCGTCGAGGGCTCCGAGTATTTCTTCGCGGTTGAACGGCTTGGTGATGAACCCCATGGCACCCGCTTGATCGACCAGCTGCTGCGAAGACGTTTGCACGTCTGCTGATACCACCACGATCTTGGCAGCCGGATCGAGTTGACGCAACTTCTCGAGCACGTCGAGCCCGTACATGCCACGCATCACGAGATCCAGGAGGACGACGTCGGGCTTCTCGAGGAAGTAGCGCTCGAGCGCGCTGAGCCCGTCCTCGGCCTCGGCAACTTCGCAGTCCGCGGACTCGAGAATCTGGCGCAGGTTGCGCCGCGCGAGCGCCGAGTCGTCGACGATCAGGACCCGCGTCTTCATACCCGTTCCATGATTGCCGCCGAGATCCGGTCGAGCGGCACGGCTTCATCACTCAGGCCGGCCTCGACCACCGATCGTGGCATCCCATAGACGACACACGTCTCTTCAGCTTCGGTCAGGACCGCACCTCCTCGCGCCTTGATCCATGCCGCACCGTCGCGGCCATCCGAGCCCATCCCTGTCATGACGACACCGAGCACGCGATCCCCGAACACATCGGCCGCCGACTGAAACAAGACATCCACCGAGGGGCGGTGCGGCGTGTCGAGCGGTCTGACGTCGAGTCGCACGCTCGTTTCACCCTCAAGATTGCGCTGCAGCGTGAGATGACGACCTGCGGGGGCAACCAGTGCGAGACCCGGCCTGAGCAGCTCTCCGTCCCGGGCCTCGACGACCGTCAACGAGGAGGCTTCGTCCAGGCGCTTCGCGTAGGCTTCTGTATATCCGATCGGCATGTGCAGAACAATGACCAGCGGGACAGGAAAGTCTGCCGGTAGCCGAGGTATGACCGATCGGAGTCCCTGGGGTCCACCAGTCGAGACGCCTATGACGACGACGTCATACCTGCCGCTGAAGGTCGTCTGCAGAAGAGGTTCGAGCTGCACTGGCTCCCGCACTCGACCAAGTGGAGCCTCAGCCGCAGCGACAATTTTCGCGATCAACTCATCGCCGAGGTCGTACACCTTCTCAGTGGCCAGCGCCGTCGGTTTCTGAACGAAATCAATGGCTCCGGCGTCCAGACCGCTCAAGACGCGCTCGCTCGATTCCGCCGCGATGCTCACGATCACAATCGGGACCGGCCGCGCAGCCATTTGCCGGCGAATGAACTCCACGCCGCCGACACCGGGCATGATCAAGTCGCACGTCACCACGTCCGGGTGAAGACGCTCCACCAGCTCGAGCGCGTCCTCTCCGTCCCGGGCAGTTCCCACCACCTCGATGGAACCGTCGCGACCCAACATCTCCTTGACGACCTTGCGGATGTAGGCCGAATCGTCCACGACCAGCACGCGAAGAGGTCGTTTCATGAAGCCCTGCCGACCTGAAACCGCGTCGTGCGCGAGCCGCTGCCAGGCGCGTCCTTCACGTACATGAACGCGCCGCCGATGTCCTGGAGTTCGAATGTCATGGAACGGCGAAGCAATGATTCCGACGCGCCGACGCACAAATACCCAGGCACGGGCATCGCGCGTTCAAAGACGTTGAGGGCGCGGCGAATGCTCTCCTCAGAGAAATAGATGAAGACGTTGCGACACACGATGACCGGGGCCGAGGCGTGACGGCTGACTTCCTGCTCGGCGACCAGGTTGACGATATCGTAGGAGATCCGTTGCTGCAGGTCCGAATCGATCTGCCACTGATCCTCGCGCACGACGAAGTACTTCTCCTTCATCGCGGGTGGAAGATTGCGAAACGACCGCCGGCCGTACAGGCCCTTCTTCGCGCGCGTGATGGCGTCGGGACTCGCATCGCTGGCGACCAGCTCGATCGGCAGCCGGGCGAACCATCCGGCTTCCTCGAGCAGCATGGCCAGGGTCAGCGGCTCTTCGCCGGTCGCGCACGGCACGCTCCAAATCTTCAACGGTTGATCGCGTGCGGCGAGTTCCGGTACGACATGGCTCACGATAGCCCGTAGCTGGTCGATCTCGCGCCAGAAGTAGGTCTCGTGAACGGCCAGCGCGTCCATCACCTTCGCCCACTCTTCACGATCGTCCCCATACTTCAGAAAGTAGTAGTAGTCCATGAACGAGCCCAGGCCCCTTGCGACAATCAGCGGAGCCAGACGGTCGGCCACGTGATCGAATTGCGTCGCATCGTAATAAAGGCCCAGTCGCTGATGAATCAAGTCGCGAAAGACCTGGGTAACACCACCAGACAGCCCGAGAGAATCGACGCGATATTGCATTCAGCCCGTTACGGCAAAGAGGACGAATCCTGTGCACGATCGTTGCTGCGCGATGCGGCGAACATCGCCGCACGCCGGACCTCGACTTCGGGATCGGTCCTGGCGAGCGTCATGAGCTTTCTTTGTGGTTCCCTCGTTCCGAGGGTCTTGAGCGCCCGAATGGCGGCCAGTCGTACCGCGATGTGCAAATCATCGAGCGCCGACTCGATCGCCCGGGATGCCGCCGCCTGCTGCATTCGTCCGAGCGCGTCGACACTGGCACAGCGCACATCGGGCGATGGATCAGCGAGACCACGAGCGACGTCGTCGATTCGCCGGCTGGGCAACTGGCTCAACGCCGTAATCGCGGCGTCGCGGCGAAGCGGCTCGGCCGTCAACGCGACGAGCGCGCGCGCGGCTTCTGTTCCTTGTGAATCGGGACGGCGCGCGATTCGTGCGAGCCCGTCAATCGCGCTGGTCACCACGTCGGTGTCCTCGTCGACGGCAGCGACCCACTGCAGGAGATGTGCGACTCGGTCCTCAGTCCGCACGGTGGCGGCCGACACCGCTGCGGCTCGCTGCCAGGCCTCGGGTGCGCGTAGAAACGCTTCGAGCGCCGGCAGTACGTCGGGTCGATCCAGGCGGCCCAAAGCGCGGATCGAGGCGCTGGCGATGTCGGAATCGGTTGAACGCGTCAGCGGCTCGAGTACGTCCCACGCCTCCGCACGCCCGAGCCGTCCGAGCACGTCGATGGCGGCCAGACGTACGTGAGGCGCAGGGTCCATCCGCAGGGCATCGAGCACAGAGGGCACGACGCGTTCATCGCCAATCGACCCCAGGGACCGGAGAACGACGTAACGCACCCACGGATCGGGGTCGCCGAGCACCCGCGTGAGCGCATCGACCGCAACGGCAGGATCGGCGCGCGCCAACGCGGCCGCGGCCCCTGCGCGGACCGACGATGCCTGCTCCTCGAGAGCGCTGACGAGGGCGGGCACGACGCGCGGGTCGTCGAAGAACGCCAGGCTCTCGATGGCCACGCGTCGCACTGTCTCGGCCGGATCGTGGCAACAGCGCAACACCTGCTCGAAGCATTCCGGGTACCCAAAATACCCGGCTATTCGCAGCGCCGATTCACGGACGATTCGATCGGGATCGCCGAGGCGCTCCGCGATGCGAGCCGCCATGTCGGGATGACCGATCGAATTGAGCGCGGCAATCACCGACTGTCGCGTGGCCGCATCAGGTTCGCCGAGCAGCGCCAGCAAGCCCTCGAATGCATCGCGATCGCCAATCCGCGCGAGCGCGCCCGCCGCCGACACCGCCACTTCGGGATCGCGAAGGGCATCGATCAGTGCCGACGTCGCACGCGGGTCTCCGATGCGGCCGAGCGCGACGGCAGCGGCCTGGCGCGTTTCCAGGTCTTCGACGCGCAGTTGCTCGATCAGCAGCGTGACGACTCCGGCGCCGTGCCGGACCAGCGCCTCGACGATCTGCGCTCGCACAGTGTCGTGACCCAGTAACCGCGTCAGCGCCCGCTGGACCGCTTCACCCTCCAACCACCCCAGTACCTTGGCGAGTCCCGATAATCGATCGGACCCGACTCGTTGAACGGCCTCCAGAATCCGCTGCGTTCCACGCGCCGTCACACCACGGCGGACGATGCCGGCGATGTGATCGCCCGCCGCGTAGGCCCGCTCATATCGTTCGTGCAAACCGGC
Organism: Vicinamibacterales bacterium; assembly: GCA_035649635.1. Lineage (GTDB taxonomy): Bacteria > Acidobacteriota > Vicinamibacteria > Vicinamibacterales > UBA2999 > Gp6-AA40. The sequence goes on from DASRJE010000210.1 coordinate 34,068, forward strand.
AAGCGCATCGGCAACGACGTCAGCCGGCGCGTCCGATGTATTCAGCAGGTCCACGAGCGGCACCGCGGCATCTTCGTCACCCAACTCGCCCAGCACGTCGATCACGGGTGCCCGCAGCAACTCATTGGCCAGCAGCGGCACGAGCCGTGGAGCGATCGAGGGGTTCCCGACGTGCCGAAGTGCCTGCAGCGCCGGAAACGCCAGGAAGAAATCGCGCCGTTCGGCGATTTCGACAAGGGCGTCGCGCGCCTCTGTCGCACGTAGCCGACCGAGTGCTTCGATGACGTGAAACTGCACGTTCACATCGGGATCCGACAACGCCGTCAGCAACGGAGCGATCGCGCGGACATCGCGGCGTTCGCCGAGAATGAGCGCGGCCTGGATCCGCAAATTCGCGTCGGGAGCGTCGAGAAACGACACGAGAGGAGCCACGACGTCGACGTCGCTAATGGCCAGCAGGTCCAGCGCGCTGCTCAGTACGGCCAGGTCGTGATGCTGATCGCGCAACGTCCGGATCAGGGACTCCACGATCGCATCGCCGTGCTCGGCCAGCGTCGTGACCGTGGCGCGGCGCAGGCGCCAATCGTTCTGCGCCATGAGGCGCGTCAACGCCTCGACCTGTCGTGACGCCACACCGGTCGCGGACGCGTTCGCCTCGTCGTCGCCCGACGATCCGTGAAGCTGGGCAGCGAGCTCTCGTTCATGGGCCACGCGGGCGGTCACGTCTTCGATCGTGACGACGGTTCCAACAATGCGCCCGTCAGCGCGGAGAGGACCGATGGTGACGTGCTGCTGCATGCGCGCAAAGCCGGAGACCTCGTCCGCTGGAGCACAGGCGATCAGGTAGTGATGCAAGGCGGGGGCGAGGACTTCGACGGTGCCGCGTGACAGGACGTTTTCGAACGTGGACAGGATCCCCCGTGCACCGAGATCCGGAATCAGCTCGGTCAATGGGCGGCTGACGGCATGCTCGCTCGAGATCCCGGTGACGGCCGCAAGCCACTCATCCCAGGCGCGCACGACGAGCCGCTCGTCGGTCGTGAAAATCCCAATCGAGATCACCGATGACCCTTCGACGCGCGGCCGTTCGGACGTTCGGGCCGCTCGGCCAACGCGACGAGCCCTTGTGCCCGCCGAAGCACGTCCGCGGTTCCTCCCCGAGTCTGCTTCATCCCATCGGCGTTGCGGTTGGTAATTTGTCGAATTTCGTCAACCGATCGCAGCAGCGAATGCGACACGGTGGAGTGCTCGACATTGGCTTTCGTGATGAGCTTGATCTGTTTGGCCGTACTTTGCGCGGCCGAAATCATGCCTCGCATCGTCCGCGCCTGTTCTTTGACCGCGCGCGCAGCTTCGTCGGACTGGAGGCGCATGCCATCCGCTGCGCCCGCGACTTCAGCCGTCATCTTGGCCTGCTCCTTCACGGCCGCGGCAACGCCGCTCACCATGCGTTGCAGATCGGCTGCGCTCCTCGAGATCTGTTCGCCGGCGGTTGCCTGTTCGGAGAGCGCGCGCGCCGTCGTGGCCGCACCCCGCCGAATGAATCCCGATGCTTGCGAGATTTCGCCTGCGGTCTTCGCCTGCTCACCCGTCGCCTTGCGCACCTGCGCCGCGTGGCCCTTGGTGTTCTGCGCCGCCTTCAGGATGTCGCGGGCGGCGCGACTCTGCTCACTCATGGCTTTCTTGACTTCGTGCGACGTCTTCCGGACTTGTGCATTGGTCTGCAACACGGTGGCCACTGACTTGGCCTGTTCCTGCGTTGCGCCGGCGATGAGGCGTGCCTGCTCGGCGGTCGCGTCAATCGCCGTCACGACCGTGCGCGCGGCGTCACGCTGTTCGTCGGTGGCGCGCGAAATCTGGGCAACGACCTTCGTCGCGTCAGTGACGCCCTGAAGGATCTTCGCCAACCCCTTGGCGCTCTCTTCAGCCTGGGCATTGCTCTGGTCGGCGACCTTCAGCCCGTCGTTGGAAGCAGCCACGGCCTCCTGCGCGACCTCTTGCAGGGCCTTGATGATGGCGGCGATATCAGCCGTCGCCTTCGCCGAACGATCCGCCAGGTTGCGGATCTCCTCCGCAACGACGGCGAAGCCGCGTCCCGCGTCGCCCGCGCGTGCCGCCTCGATCGACGCATTCAGCGAGAGCAGGTTGGTTCGCTCCGCGATCAGATCGATCGTGTCGACGATGCTGCCGATTTCGTTGGCCCGCTTCCCCATCTCGCGAATGACGCTGGCCGATTGCGACATCGACTCCCGCACGCGTCCAAATCCCTGAATCGAACGCTGAATGCTGGCGCCGCCTTCCTCGGCTTCACGGCTGGCGCGACGCGTCATCTCGTCGGCGTCCTTGGCCAACGTAGCGACCGACTGGCTGGCGCGGTCGAGCTCGGTGGCGCTGGTCGCGGCGCCCGTCGCCACTTCGCTGATGCGCTGGCCGTTTTGCGCGACTGCCTGCACCGACCGCGCAATTTGTTCCGTGGACGCCCCATTCTGTTCAATCGACGTGGCGAGGCTGTCAACCATGGCGCTCACTTCTTCGATCGAGGCGGCCATTTCGTTGACCGACGACGACGTGATGTCCGCCGAGGCTGCGAGCTCATCGGCGTTGCTCGCCACGCCTTGAATCGATCGCGTCATCTCTTCGATGGCGGCCGCCGTCTGGTTGACCGACGATGTCAGCGCGTCGTTGTCGGCCGTCGTGGCCTTGACCGCGGCAGTCATCTCGGTCATAGGCGTCGCTACTTGCTCGGCAGCGTCGGCCATCTGCCGCGCCGTCGTCGCGACATCCTGGATCGATTTGTTGTTCTGCTGAATGGATTTGCTCGTCTGATCGATGAAGCTGGCGAGGCCGGTGACGTTGGCGGTCACCTGCTCGATCGAGGCGGCGACCTCGTTGATCGAGGAGACGAGACTGTCGGTCGAGGCCGAGATCGATTCGGCCTGCGTCGCCGTTTCTTTCAGCGACGTCGTCATCTGGTTCAGGCCATTCAGAGCGCTGTCCAACGAGCGCACCTGAGCGTCCGCCCCTTCTGAGACCTCGTCGGTGATTCTGGCAATGCGCGCGACTGCATCCGTAATGAAACTGGCTTCGTCGCGCAGGAGCCTCTGATCAATCACGCCTGCTCCGTTGCCGCCTCTGACTGCCATAACCGGCTCCTTTTCAGCGTCGAGATATCTGCCTTACGCCGCCGCGACCGGCGTGCTCTCCACGACTTCACGAATGTTCAGAATGAGCACGATGCGCTGACCCAGTGTCGCCACGCCGTCGAGATAGCTGCCACTCAGGTTTCCGATGGCATCGCCTGGAGGTTGAATTGACCCGTCGGCGATGGTGAGGAACTCACGTGCTTCGTCAGCGAGCAGGCCAACGTTGCGGCTGCCGTGTTGAATGACCAGCAGTCGCGCACGCTGGTTGATCGTCGTGCGCTCGAATCCGAAACGTGCCCGCAGGTTGATCACGGGGACTACCTGGCCGCGCGAAAAGACAACCCCCTCGACAAACCGCGGAGCGTTCGGCACGGGCGTCACCTGTTCCACCATTTCCATGTGCTGAACCAGGTGGCTCGGCACGGCGTAAGACGTGCCGGCCACGACAAACACGATGTAGGTCTGCGTCTTCGCCGATTCGGCTGGAAGCGCCTTCTCCGTCATGCCAATGCCCTCTCGCCTGTCCGCCGCCGCTCGCGCACACCCCGGCTGAGCGCGGCGACATTCAGAATCAGCACCAACCTGCCATCGCCCAACTCCGTGGCGCCTGATACGCCATCCACGCGGATCAGCGGATCGGCGATTGTCTTGACCACGATCTCCCGATGTCCCGCGACGCGGTCGACGAGCAAGCCGACTGCGCTCAGCCCGGTTCCGACGACGATGGCGTGGAGCCGCGGTCGCGCCGCGGCGCTGATATGCAACAGGCGTCCCAGCCGCACGATTGGCAACGCGCGGCCGCGGTACGTCAACAGTTCGTTTTGCTCGAGCGAGCGCAAGCTGCCGGGATCGACTTCGATAATTTCCTGGATCGCAGACTGCGGCACGGCGAATGTCTGATCACCGATCTGCGCGATGATCGCGTCGATGACGGCAAGCGTCAGCGGCAGGGTGATCGTGAACGTGGTGCCGCGACCGGCCTCGGTATCGACCTCCAGCGTGCCGCCCAGTTCCTGAACTGTTCCTCGGACGACATCCATACCGACGCCGCGGCCACTGATACGATCGGCTTCATCGCGCGTCGAAAAGCCCGACGCGCAGATGATGTCCAGTAGCACGCGCGAATCGACCGCCCCTTCGTCGGTGCGTATGCCCTTTGCCGGCGCACGCTGCGCCACCGCTGCCAGGTCGATCCCCGCGCCATCGTCGGCGATCTCGATGATCACCGACTCCCCGATCGTAGACGCGCTCAGACGGATCGTGCCGTCTGGCGGCTTGCCGGCGGCCACTCGACGATCAACTGTTTCAATGCCGTGGCCGACGGCGTTGCGAACGAGATGCAGGATGGGATCCATCATTCGTTCGATGAGGAACTTGTCGATTTCAGTGCTCTGACCCGCGATCTCGAGTTGAACGCGCTTGCCGCTATCGCGCGAAAGGTCGCGGACCACGAACGGCATGCGGCGAAAGACCTCGCCGACTGGAACCAGGCGGACGCGCATGATCCCATCGCGCAGTTCGCGAAGCTGGCGTTCCATCAACGACTCGTGTTCCTGCAGCAGCCTGAACTCACGCGCCGGGACCTGCCGCTCGACGCGATGAAGCGTGTCTTCGAGACGCGACCGCGTGACCACGAGATCGCCCGCGATTCGCATCAAGTCATCCAGGCGAGCGAGGTCGACGCGCACGAAATTTCCGGGTGCCCCGGCGGCCACTTCCCAGCCGCGAGGACTCGTTGACGGTTCCTCACTCGCGGCCGCGGCGTCGGACTGTGCAGGCGCCGCGATCTCTGGTAGCGGCTCGTACGAAATCCCGTCACCGATCAGCGCCGCCAGGCTGGCTTCGTCATCGGCCTGTACCTCGAACTCGAAGCAGATGCCACCACTCGCCTGCACGCGCGGCGTGACCG
>DASRJE010000211.1:0-53316 GCA_035649635.1 Vicinamibacterales bacterium
CGAACACGGACACGTGCGATTCGCCGAGGTCGATCTCGCGCGCAAAGTCAAAGCCGAATTGCATGGGCGGCTCAGCGAGCGCGGCCTTCGCGTCACCATCACCGACAAGAACGTCGGCTACGAACTTCGTTGCGCGGACCCGATTCCCTTTGACGCCGAGTACTGCCGCGATCTCGGCTACGGCGCCGTACGGTTCCTGGTGGATGGCGGCAGCGGCGCCATGGTCAGCGTCCAGGGTGGCCGGCTCGTGCCAATCCCGTTCGACGATCTCGTGGAGCCAGAGACTGGCAAGACGAGGGTCCGTCTCGTGGACGTCAACAGCGAGGGCTTCCGAGTCGCTCGCGCGTACATGATCCGCCTCGAGGCTGACGATTTCGCGCACGCCGCCTGGGTCGACCGGCTTGCTGACGCCGCGAATCTCTCGCCGGGTGCTTTCCGTCAGCGCTTCGAGTACCTGTCGGCTGGAGGATAGCCACTGACCATCGTCCACCACAGCAAAGATCAACACTCAACGATCACCAACGATTCGATAATCACAGATCGGAAATCAACAATGTCGTCGTCGACCCGTTAGCCCAGAAGCACTAGATGCCCATCAAGCGAATCGGAGTCGTCGTTGGCGGCGGACCTGCTCCGGGAACGAACGGCGTCATCGGCGCCGTCGCCATCGAAGCCATCAAGGTCGGCTGCGTGCCCATCGGCTTCCACGATGGCTTCGACTGGCTCGCCCAGCGCTACACCGACGAGCAGCACGAGTTGACGATCGACGAGGTCTCGCGCGTCCATCTCGATGGCGGCGTATTCCTCGGGGCGTCGCGGCGCGACGTGACGCGCGACCCCGAAAGCCTGGAGAACGCGGTTGCGGCACTGACCAAGCTCAAGATCGACGCGCTCGTGTGCATCGGGGGCGACGACATGGTGCGCAGCGCCGTTGCGCTCGAGCGACGAGGCGTCCTCAAGGTCGTGCAGGTCCCCAAGAGCATCGACAACGATCTATGGCTCCCTCTCCCCCTGGCAACCCTGGGCTATGAAACCGCGCGTCACGTCGGCGTGGGCATCGTCAAGAGCCTCATGGAGGATGCCAAGACGACTGGCCGCTGGTATCTCGGCGTCACGATGGGCCGGCCCACCGGGCATTTGACACTCGGCATCGGCAAGGCAGTCAGCGCGACCTGCACCATCATCCCGGAGGAATTTCCGGAGACGCCGATCTCGCTCTCGGGCATCGCCGACATCGTCGAAGGCAGCATCATCAAGCGCAGAGCGATGGGCAAGTCGTACGGCGTCGCGCTCCTCTCGGAGGCCCTCGTCGAGCGTTTCAGCCCCCGCGAAGTCGCCGAACTGCAGGACGTCGACCGCGACGCACAGGGCAACATCCGCGTGACGGAGATCGATCTCGGACGGAAGGTAAAAAATGAAGTCCAGGTGCGTCTCGAGCAACGCGGCATCAAAGTGACGATCGTGGACAAGACGATCGGCTACGAGCTCCGATGCGCTCCCCCGATTCCGTTCGACGCCGAGTACGCGCGCGATCTTGGCTATGCCGCTGTCACCTACCTGATCAGAGGCGGCTCGGGCGCGCTCGTCACCATCCAGGGAGGCGAATTCGCGCCGATTTCTTTCGATGACGTTCTCGACGCCGGCGGTGCGGGTCGACGCCGTCCCGTCGACGTGACGACGGAAAACTATCGCGTGGCGCGCGAGTACATGGTGCGGCTTGGCCCGCGCGACTTCGAGGACGCCACGTGGGTGGCCGCGCTGTCCAAGGCCGCCGGGCTCGACGAAAACACATTCCGCGCGAAATTCGGACGGTTAGCGAATGCTTCCTCCGAAGAGCTCAAGGGGAGATAGAAGCACTACCTGGACGGATTCAGCGTGGCGCTGACACGCGTCTCCTGATTCGCGACAACGCGGACGGTCGATGACCATGAGTTGTGATCGTCGGCTTCGAGACGGATGGCACGTGAGCCGACAGGGACGTCCGTCAGGACGAGCGGTGTAACACCCACCGCTTCGCCGTTGATGAACACACGCGCACTCACCGGGCCAGACTCGATCGCCAAGGATCCGTAAAATCTGGCACGGGCAACGGGGCGACTCGCAATCAACTGGGGCTCGACAGGTGCATCAACCACGGGCGACCGCGGTTTGACCGTTACCGGTGCAACTGGTTTCTTCTCGCGGGCAGGAGTTACAGGCGCCAAAGGCGTCGCGACCGGCGGTATCTCGATGGGTGCACCCGTACGAACGAGCGTCAGTGCGGGCGGTGGAGGCATGACCGGGTTCTGCAAAGCCATCCGCGGAAGGTTTATCTGCACAACGATGACGGCCACCACCACACTTCCAAACGTAGCCCCCACGACGATGGGCCAGACGGATCTATCAGCCTTCGATCGTGCGGCGGGGCGAGCCTCGATTTTCGGCGGCGGACGGCGCGCAGCTTCGGATCGAAAGGCAGGTCGCGAAGTCGACGGGGGCCGCACGGAAACGGCGGCCGGTTCGCGTCGACCAACGATGCAATCCTCAGAATCGAATTCCAGGAGGGGATCGAGTTGGCCCGACGTGCGGAACGTATGCCCTTTCTCGTGCAACGGAAACTGGCGCACAGGTGGCTGCATCGCGTGAGAAGTGCACGAAACCGCACTCGGCACACTCACCGAGCACGTCGTGGACGCGCACACACGGGAGCAAAGCCCATTCCACGCACTGCGTTCGGCTTCGGTTCGTTCCGTGGTGTGGCGTCGTTGAAGTCAGCCAAGGAGAGGTCTTACTGCATCTCAGGGTCACAATTCCTTTGACTCGAAACCGCGTAGCGTCGCAACACCGCTTGCACGGCGTCGCTGCCGAAGCCGGGGTAGGTCAGTTTGGCGCCGGCCTGTACGAGCGACTCGACACACGCGCCATAGTCTCCACTGGGATCGCGGAAATTGAGCGAGCCCCACTGGCATCCTTCGAGCGCCGTACCGCCGTACTGGTTGCGGATCTCGAGATCTGCTCCCTGGGCAATCAAGAGCCGGACGGTATCGACGTGGCCGCGCAAAGCGGCGTGCCCGACTGGCGTAAAGCCTTCGCCGCCGCGCGTGTTCACGTCGAAACCCAGCTTCAACATCAGCTCGAGCGCGGGGATGTTGTGTGCGAACGCCGCCGCTACGATTTGGCCCCGATCGTCGGCGGTGAGTTCCGTCACGAGGTCTGGCCGTTCGGCCAGCACGCCGAGAGCAAGCGCTTCATCGGCACGCTCACACGCAGCAAGAAACTGCTCCTTGAGCGGACTGCGCGTAAGAAGGAACTCGTAGATCTTGCGGCCGCCATGCCTGGCCGCGACCAGCAGGACAGAAGCAGCCTCGAGCCTCCACTGATAGATGTGACCTGGAGGAACCGGCGCGTATCCGGGCCGACCGATGCGCGCCGCCAGGCAGCCAGGATCGGCGTTCACGGCTCGTTCGACGAGGCCCTCGTCGCCAAGTGCCGCTGCCATGAAGATGTCGACCTCGGCGCCGCATGAAATGAGGTGGCGGCACAACTGCGTGTCGCGGACCCGGTACTGAGCCGCCGTCGATCGGTGATCGATACATCGAGCATCGATCTCTGCGCCATGTGCCAGCAGTAGGTCGATGATCTCCGTGGTGCTTGCCCAGTGCAGCGGCCGTTTCCCATCGCCCCCTGGCGCGTGAACGAGTGACGGGTCTTTAGCGATCCATTCTCTGACCTTGTCGGCCATCGCCAGTCCCGCCGCCGCGTGGATGTCGACGATCGCGCCACGCTCGATCAACCATGCGGCCTGCCTGGGCTCGGTGTCGTCGAGCACGCCGAAACCGCCGGCCCACCAATCGGTCTTCACGTTGATGTTGGCGCCGAACTCCAGGAGCGTTTCCACAACCGACTGATCGTTCTTGGCGACGACGATGGCCTGGGCGCCAAAGCTGAAGAGAGGACGGTCGATGTGGGCGCGCAGCACCGGAGATGCGGTAAGCAGGCTCCGCAGACGCGCCGCGTCGCGACCGTGCACTGCTTCGATGAAATCGCCGATCTCAGGTATGGCCCCGCGCTGGATCAAGTACGCGCGCATCTCCGGAGTGGTGTCATCGAGCACACCCACGGCACGGCCCCAGAATTGACTGCGCACGTTGATGTCCGCGCCAAACTCGAGCAGCACGTCGACCATGGCGCGATCGTGCCGGCAGAAGACGATGGCTGGTGCGGCGGCCTCGAAGTCCGGCCGGTCGATGTCGGCGCGCAGTTGAGGATGAGCCACGAGAAGGGCCCGGACCCGCTCAGCGTCGCGTTCACGAACCGCGTCCTTGAATTCCTCCATCTGCGTACGTTACTCCGCTATCAGGGCCATTCAACCAGGCATCATTCGTGAATTCTTCCTGACTCGAGGACGAGGCATGCCATTCAAAAGTCAGGCGCAACGTCGGAAATTTGCACAGCTGCTCGTCGAGGGAAAGATCTCGCCAGAGACGTACGAAGAGTGGAATCGCGAAACGGGAAGTAAGCGACTTCCGCAACGAGTCAAGCCAAAATCCAGGGCGACGAGGAAGAAATGACAGAGGGGAGCCTCGACAGGAACGCCCTTCGCGGGCGCGTGGCTGTCGTTGCGGGGGCGACGCGCGGCGCCGGTCGTGGCATCGCGGCCGCGCTGGGTGAGGCCGGCGCGACCGTCGTGTGTACCGGGCGCAGCACGCGATGGGCGCGCTCCGAGTACAACCGCCCCGAGACGATTGAAGACACGGCACAGCTCGTGACCGATCTCGGGGGAACCGGTATAGCCATCGCCGTCGATCACCTCGAGACCGACCAGGTCAAGCGCCTCGCCGATCGAATTCGGACCGACCATGGGCACATCGACGTTCTCGTCAACGACATCTGGGGCGGCGAACTGCTGAAGGGTGGCCCCCCGGAGTGGAACAAACCAATCTGGGAGCACAGCCTCGAGAAAGGCTTTCGGATACTTCGCCTCGCGATCGACACACATCTCATCACGTCCCATCATCTGCTGCCGCTGCTCGTCGAGCGGCCGGGCGGCCTGCTCGTTGAAGTCACCGATGGGACGCTCGAGTACAACGCCTCGCACTATCGCATTTCGGTCTTCTACGACCTCGCGAAAGTGGCGGTCAATCGGCTGGCCTTCGCGCAGGGTCATGAGCTCGAGCCGCACGGCGCGACGGCTGTCGCGATTACGCCAGGCTGGCTGCGCTCCGAGATGATGCTCGACAACTTCGGCGTGTCGGAGGAGAACTGGCGGGACGCCATCATCGGAAACGTGCCAGGCTTTCCTGCGGCCCGCCCCGAGTTCGCGCTGTCCGAGTCGCCGCGTTACGTTGGCCGCGGGATCGTTGCCCTGGCGATCGATCCGCAGCGGGCACGATGGAATCAGAAGTCAGTGACATCAGGCCAACTGGCGTCCGAATATGGATTCACGGACGTCGATGGCTCGCGGCCGGACATCTGGCGCTACATGGACGTGCACGAGCGGGGAATCAACGCCAAGTTTGAGGATTATCGATGATCTGACCCAAGTGGCGGTTCGATCGGAGCTGAAGGAATGTTGATACGGGCAAGATGTCTCCACTTATAATTCGCGTGAGTTCCTGACGCTGTATGGTGAAACCGGGGACATCGATCGGCTCCTACGAGATCATCTCGCTCCTGGGGACTGGCGGCATGGGCGAGGTGTACCGAGCGCGCGACGCGCGCCTCAAACGGGACGTCGCCCTTAAGATCCTCCCTGAATTCTTCGCGAGCGACCCGGATCGTCTCGCTCGGTTTCAACGCGAAGCGCAGGTGCTCGCCGCACTCAAACACCAGCACGTTGCCGATATCTACGGGTTCGAAGAGTCGAACGGGCATCGGGCGCTCGTTCTCGAGCTCGTCGAGGGTGAGACATTGGCTCACCGGATCGCACACGGCGCGATCCCAATCGACGAGGCGTTGCCGATTGCCCGTCAGATGGCAGAGGCACTGGAGTACGCGCACGAGCAAGGCGTCGTCCACCGTGATCTGAAGCCGTCGAACATCAAGATCACTCCAAGCGGCGCCGTCAAAGTGCTCGATTTCGGTTTGGCAAAACTGTCCGACGGCAGCGTCGTGCGGCGGCCCGACGCGAGCATGTCGCCAACGATGGCCGACATCTCGGGCGTCGGGGTCCTGCTCGGAACCGCTGCCTACATGAGCCCGGAACAGGCACGCCGCAATACAGCTGACAAGCGCAGTGACGTGTGGGCATTCGGGTGCGTCCTGTACGAGATGCTCACGGGGCGGCGTGCGTTCGCGGGCGATGAGGTGACCGACATCCTCGCGAACGTGCTGAAGTCGTCGCCGGACTGGACGCGGCTCCCAGCGGACACGCCGGCCGCGATTCGCACGCTGCTTCGCCGTTGCCTCGAAAAGGACCGCGCGCAGCGACTGCCCGATATCGGTAGCGCGCGGCTCGAGATCGCTGACGCGATCGCGCATGGCCACGAACATGGCGGGACAGTGAGGGCTGATCGCCGCCGGCACTTGATTCCCTGGGCGATCGCCGCTGCGGGTGCGATAGCGGCCGTCATCACGATCGGTCTGTGGGCGCCGTGGCGATCAACTCCAGTACCCGCGACAACACGTGTGACGGTCGAACTTGGTGCCGACGTGTCGCTGGCCCTGCAAGGAGCACCGAGCGCAATCATCTCGCCGGACGGGAACACGCTGGTGTTCCTCGGACAACCCAGGAACGGACCCCGACAGCTGTTCGTTCGGCGGATGAATGAGCTCATGGCGTCGCCGCTACCGGGCACCGAGGAAGCAGGCGGCCCATTCTTCTCGCCCAATGGTGAATGGGTCGGCTTCTTTGCCAATAACCGGCTGAAAAAGATCGCCGTCGCTGGGGGAGCCGCGATCACGCTTACCGAGGTGACGCAGCCGATCGGCGCCACCTGGACGGAGCGGGACACGATCGTTTTTGTGCCCGTGGCGGGCGAACTCCGAGAGATACCAGCGAATGGCGGTACTTCCACCAGTCTTCCCGTCGAACAATCAGCCGTTCCTCTTCTTCCGGCGGCTGTGCCGGGATCGAACGCGTTGCTCTACACCGCGCTCACCGGAATTGGGCAGCTCGCTGAAGCCAGCGTCGTCGCGCGAGCCCTCCCGGGAGGCGAGCCACAGACGATCGTCCGTGGCGCAACGTTCGGACGCTACGTTGAATCGGGCCACCTGCTATATCTCGCTCAAGGGACGGTGTTCGCGGTGCCATTCGACGTGAAGGCCCTCAAGATCACCGGGAACACTGTGCCCCTGATCGAAGGGGTACAGTTCAACGCCGCGAATGGCGCCGCGCAATTCGCGGTCTCGCGCACGGGAACGCTCGTGTTCACACCAGGCGGAGGGCAGGCCATTGATCGTCCAATGAGCTGGCTGGATCAGCGCGGCAGCATCACTCCTATCAAATCCTCGCTGGGGCAATGGGGAACGCCGCGCTTTGCACCTGATGGCCGCCGTGTTTCCATCACTCGCAGTGAACGTGGCAACTCCGATATCTGGACCTACGATCTGGAGCGCGACACCCTCACCAGGATCACACTCGACGCGGGGGTCGATGCCTCTCCTGTCTGGACACCAGACGGTCGTCGGATCGCATTCGGATCGAATGGTGCGAATGGCGCGGCGCCCCTAAATCTGTACTGGAAACGGGCGGACGGCACCGGGGATGCGCAGCGGCTGACCGAGAGCAAGCTCGCGCAGCTACCTGCCTCATGGCATCCGACGCGCCCCATACTCGCGTTTCATGAAGGCAGCCCTCCGAATCCGCAGCGAGTCATGCTCCTCGAACTGGATGGGGACGAGGCCACTGGCTGGAAACCACGCGAGCCCGTCGAGTTCATCGGAGGGCCGTATCGTAACGTGATGCCGACCTTCTCTCCGGATGGGAAATGGCTCGCGTATCTCTCCGACAAGTCGGGCCGCATGGAGGTATACGTACGACCGTTTCCGGGGCCAGGCGACGAAGTGCAGATCTCGAGCGGAGGCGGCAACGATCCGAAGTGGTCGAGCCGCCGGCAAGAACTTTTCTACAGCACCTTCGCACCAACCGCCAACGCCCGAGGACAGCTGATGGTCGCGCCCTACATCGTCCAGGGCAATGTCTTCAAGCCCGAGAAGCCTCGGCAGTGGTCGACGGTCACCGCGGCGGCGCCACCGATCGGGCAATTCGGTCTCTACCTCGATCTTCATCCCGATGGGCAGCGGTTCCTGATAGCGCCTGTTCCCGACACAACCGCCCTGCCCAGACGAGATTCGGTGGTCGTGGTGTTCAACTTCCTCGAAGAGCTGAAGCGCCGCGTTCCTGTCGATCAGTGATCCTTCGGTGGCGCAGCGAGGTGCCAGGGGCGTTCAGTAGATTCGAACGCCACCGATATACGCGCTGACGCAGGAGTTCGGTGTGAAGTGATAGATCCAGTGGTTCACGTCAGGCGCGTCGATGACGGCAAAATCGGCGCGCTTGCCAGGCTCCAGCGATCCGATTGCCGACGCCTCGCCAATCGCGCGCGCGGCATACATCGTGACGCCCTTCAGCACCTCCGCCGGTGTCATCCGCTGGAGCGTCGCCGCCAGCAGCATGGCCAGCGGCAGATGAAACGTCGGCGCCGTGCCGGGATTGAAGTCAGTGGCGACGGCGACCGGCACACCGGCTGCGATCAGCCTGCGAGCGGGCGCCGCGGGATGGCCGACATACAACGCCGCAAGCGGCAGCGTCACGGCGACTGTCCCGGCGCGCGCCAGCTGCGTAACGCCATCTGCTGATACACACTCGAGATGATCCGCGGACGCTGCCTTCAGTTCCGCCGCAAGTGCCGCGCCGCCGCCATCGCTCAGCTGGTCGACGTGCAGCTTTGCGTCGAGCCCGTGCTCACGTGCATGACGCAGAATCGCTCGTGCCTCGTCTGATGTGAACGCCCCCTCCTCGACGAACACGTCGCAGAACCGCGCGAGACCGCGACGCGCCACCGATGGAATCACCTCACGACACACCAGGTCCACGTACTGCTCTCGACGCCCCGCGTACTCCCGCGGCACGACATGCGCCGCGAGCAGCGTGGACACGAGGCGGACGGGCTGGATGCCGCGGAGCGACTCGTAGACCTCGAGCAAACGAATCTCGTTCTCGACATCCAGCCCGTACCCGCTCTTGGCTTCGACCGTCGTGATGCCAAGACGGGCCATCGCGGCGAGGGACCTCGCGCAATTGCCAATCAGTTCGTCAGTGCGCGCGCCTCGAGTGGCCACGACGGTCCTGGCGATGCCACCACCCGCTGCCGCGATTTCCTGGTACGTGCGGCCGCGCATCCGCGCGTCGATCTCGTCCGCTCGCCAGCCGGCGAACGCAAGGTGCGTGTGACAGTCGATCAGGCCCGGGACGGCGAGCCGGCCTTTCGCATCGATGCGCTCGTCATCGCGATACTCGCTCGGAAGCGCGTTTGCCGAACCGACCCACGCGATATCAGCACCGCGCCAGACAAGCGCCGCCTGCGGAATCGGATGAATCGCATCCTGACCTCCTTCGTCACGACAGGAGGCGAGGAGGCCGATGTTGGTCAGGACAGGCATGAGAGAACGAATTATCGATTTGCAGATGTTTGATTGTTGATTCGTTGTTGATTGACGAATGTTGATTGGGTGATTGCCCCTGGCGAATAGCGACCAGGGCCGAAATCGCCGATCAAGAATCGACAATCCCCAACGAATCACGAATCAAAGATCATCAAATCAAAAATGTCTGTCGTCTATCATTGGCAGATCGATTCCCTGCCGGCGTGCCACGTCGAGCGCCTCGTCGTAACCAGCATCGGCATGACGCATCACGCCAGTTCCCGGATCAGCAGTCAGCACTCGCTGCAGGCGACGTTCAGCGGTATCGCTCCCGGTCGCGACAGTTACCATCCCTGCGTGAATCGAGTAACCGATACCAACACCGCCGCCGTGATGGATCGAGACCCAACTCGCGCCGCACGCCGTGTTGAGAAGCGCATTCAGCAGCGGCCAGTCGGCAATGGCATCAGAACCATCCTTCATTGCCTCGGTCTCGCGGTACGGCGACGCCACGGAGCCACCGTCGAGATGATCACGGCCGATCGCGATCGGAGCGCTCACGAGACCGCGTCGAACGAGCCAATTGAATTTTGCGCCCGCTTCGGCGCGCTCGCCATAGGCAAGCCAGCAGATACGCGCCGGCAGTCCCTGGAACGTGATGCGCCTGGCTGCCTGATCGATCCAGCGCCGCAACGCCGTATCGCCCGGAAAAAGATCGAGGATTGCGCGATCGGTGACGGCGATGTCCTCAGGGTCGCCGGAAAGGGCAACCCAGCGAAACGGTCCAGAGCCTCGGCAGAACAGCGGCCTGACGAAGGCAGGAACGAAGCCTGGGATCTGAAAGGCGTCGCCGATTCCTCGACGATCCGACACCTGCCCGCGGATGTTGTTGCCGTAGTCGAAGACGACGGCCCCTCGTCGCTGCAGCGTCAGCATCGCTTCGACATGCGCGACCATGGAATCGAGTACGGCGTCCTCGTAGCCTGCCGCATCACGCGCTCGCCATCGCGCCGCCTCCTCGACCGACGTACCGGACGGAATGTAGCCGACCTGCAGGTCGTGTGCCGAGGTCTGGTCCGTCACGATGTCGGGAGTGCGATTCGACGCGACTATGCGGGGAAGCACGTCAGCGGCGTTGCCGAGCAGCCCGATCGAAAAGGGACGCTTCGCGTGGCACGCTTCCGTCGCAAGCGCGATCGCCTCGTCGAAATCGGTGCACATGCGGTCGCAGTAGCCAGTCTCCAGCCGTCGCTGAATTCGACTGGGATCGACTTCGACGGCCAGGCAGACCCCGCCATTCATCGTGACGGCAAGTGGCTGCGCGCCACCCATGCCTCCCAATCCGGCCGTGACCACCAGGCGTCCGGCCAGATCGCCACCAAAACGCTGGCGGGCGCACTCGGCGAAAGTTTCGTACGTGCCCTGGAGAATTCCCTGGCTGCCAATGTAGATCCACGAGCCGGCTGTCATCTGTCCGTACATCGTCAGCCCGAGCGCGTCGAGGCGGCGGAACTCGCCCCACGTCGCCCATTTGGGCACGAGGTTGGCGTTCGCGATCAGCACGCGCGGCGCCTCCTCGTGAGTACGGAACACACCAACCGGTTTGCCGCTCTGGACGAGGAGCGTTTCGTCATCGGCAAGCCGTTCGAGTGTCGCGACGATGGCGTGATAGGACGGCCAGTCGCGCGCGGCCTTGCCAGCGCCACCATACACGATCAAATCGTCAGGCCGCTCGGCGACGTCGGGATCGAGATTGTTCATCAGCAGACGCAGCGCCGCTTCCTGATCCCAGCCTCGACAGCGTTTCGTCGATCCGCGCGGCGCTCGAATGGCCGTGTTCACCGTCATGACATCACCTCGCGGTTCTCGAAACGGCTGTGGATCCTGTCGACGATCTCGTCGCAGATCTGTCGCGCGTGGACGCGCATCCGATCGACTTCGCCGCGAGACGCGCGGACGAAGACGTCGTCGTCGAGCGTTTTCAGATTGATCAAGACATTGAGCGAAGCCCCTTCCACCGCCGCGCGCGCGAGCAGCGCCGCCGTGCCGGCATCGGATGCCGCCTCGGTTCGCCCCTTGAACGCGGCAACGCGCGCATGGTCGAGCACTGCGAGCGACAGCCGTGCCGCCTCCAGCGGCACCTCGGCCGCACGTCGATATGCTGCCTGCAATGCCTGCTCGCGAGCGCGACGCTCGACCTCTGTTGCGCGCGGGAGGCGTATCGCGTCCATCACGCGATTGAACGCACGCGCGTCCTCGTCGACGATCTCCGCGAGTGCCTGCTTCGTCGCCTGAGCACGCTGCGACATCTCGCCGAGCTCTTCGTCATCACTGCTCCGGCCCACCGACAGATTCGCGACCATGGCCGCCAGCGCAGCGCCGAGGCTGCCTGCCAATGCGGACGCCGAGCCCCCACCGGGCACGGGCGTGTTGCTCGATACCTCGTCAACGAAGCGGCTGACCGCCAGAGACATCAACGGTGCAGGCGTGCGCACGGCGTACTCGACGATCTTCTTCTGCGGATCGAATGGCGCAAGCTGCTCCAGGCCCAGCGAGCGCACGGCCAGATCGATCAGTTCGGGCTCCGGTGCACCAGGTGATCGCCGTTGCTGGCGCAGGTAGAACCGCCCGGCATCCACCATCGGCTGTAGCGGCACCATACCGACGAGCTCGGACCCGGTGACGCGCAGGCCAAGCCGTTCGGCCTCCTCCTTGACCGTTTCAAATACGACGTGAAGCGCCGTCGATCGGAAGTCCAGGAGGTTGATGGAGACCTGGGCCTGGCGATACTCATCGATGTACCAGCCGATCGCGCGAGTCGCCTTGAGGCGACCGGGAATCCTTGCTGGAGTTCCGTCGGCGCTCGTGACGACGTTCCCGCGATCATCACGCTGAAGCCGTCCGGCTTCGCGAATGTGAAGAGCTACTTCGTGCGCCAATCGCTTGTCGCGCGTATTCAGGTTCACGTTGTACGCGATCAGGAACTCGCGGGCACCGACCACCGTCGCGCCGAGGCGCGCGTTGAATGCAGCCGGACCGCAATCCGGCGCCCATGCCGCGTTCGCCAACTTCTCCCGAAGCCCTTCGTATTCCCCTGCCCGGATGTTGGCCAGGCTTCGCCGCTCGTCGCGTGTTGCCGCGTGTTCGTAGAAGAAGATCGGGATCTGCAGTTCATCCGCGAGCCGGCGGCCGAGCGCTCGCGCAACGTCCACGCACTCGCTCATCGTGATCTCTGAGACCGGGACGATCGGGCACACGTCGACCGCGCCGATTCGCGGATGCGCCCCGGTGTGGCGGGACATGTCGATGAGCGCGGCGGCTTTCCGTGCCATGCGAACGGCGGCTTCCACGACCGATTCGGGAGCGCCGACGAATGTATAGACGGTCCGGTTCGTGTCGGCCCCAGGGTCCACGTCGAGCAACGCGACGCCCGGTACGCCGCGAATCTCAGCGGCGATCGCCTCGATCGTGTCGCGCGCGCGACCCTCCGAGATATTCGGGACGCATTCGACGAGCCTGGGCATTCACGCCGATTATCGGCCATGAGCGCGGCATCCCTGAAATGACGGTCTGCTCGAGCGCCCGCCATCGCCGGAGACCGCAGCTGACTGCGCGTGTCTGGTGAAGCCCCCTTGCAAGGAAATTCGTGTCCCGCGTTCTAAGAGTCAGACGCCATTGCCCGGCGCTGCTTCGCGAGGTGCATCGTGCTGATGAAGCCTGACCCGCGCCACTATCAAATTGCTGTCCTGGCGGCACTTCTGGCCTACGGGCTGACGCGGCTCGATTTCGAAGTCACCCGTGTGCAGGCGGTCGCGATGCTGACGACTGCCCTGCTGACACAGTACCTGTGCACGCGCGGCTTTCTGGCGACATCCGCATTCGATCCCCGGAGCGCCCTCATCTCCGGGCTGTCCTTATGCCTGCTGCTTCGAACCAATTCCCTCGAGCTGGCGATCGTGGCCGCCGTCGTGACCGTCGGAAGCAAGTTCGTGATCCGCATCGGGGGCAAGCATCTGTTCAATCCAACGAATTTCGGGATCGTCGTAATGCTGATCACCGGCCACGCCTGGGTGTCTCCTGGCCAATGGGGAAACGTCGCGTTCTTCGCGCTTTTGATGGCCTGCCTCGGTGGCCTCGTTGTCACGCGCGCAGCGCGAAGCGACGTTACGCTCTCGTTCCTTGCGTTCTACATGGGGCTCGTCTTCGGGCGCTCGCTCTGGCTCGGTGAGCCGATGAGCATCCCGAGTCATCGATTGCAGAGCGGAGCCCTGCTGCTCTTCTCGTTCTTCATGATTTCGGATCCGAGGACGACTCCCGACTCGAGGCCGGGACGAATCTTGTTCGCGCTGCTGGTCGCGTGCGGCGCCTGGTACGTGCAGTTTCGGCTTTTCCGCACCAACGGCTTGCTGTGGTCGCTCGCCGCGTGCTCGCTCACCGTTCCATTGATTAATCGGCTTCTGCCCGGCCGGCGATACGAATGGTCGCGTCCCGGAATCGGAAGCCTTGTGCCGACAGAGGTGGCATATGAAACGACTGGGTCTGATCGTCGCAGTAGTCGCGGTGTGCGCGTGGTCGCATCCCACGCTCCTGGCCTTCTGCGGTTTTTACGTATCCAAGGCTGACACGCGTCTGTTCAACAAAGCGTCGCAGGTCGTCCTCGTGCGCAGCGACGACCGGACCGTCCTGACCATGGCGAACGACTTCAAAGGGGATCTGAAAGAGTTCGCCGTCGTAGTCCCCGTCCCGACAGTGCTGCAGCGAGGGCAGATCCATGTCGGCAACAAGGCGCTCATCGATCACCTCGATGCGTACTCTGCTCCAAGGCTGGTTGAGTATTTCGACGAGAACCCATGCGCGAGACCGCTGTATGAGCTGTCGCGTGCCGCCACCCCCGCAGCGATGAGGGCCGACGCCGCGCTCGAGCGGAACGCCGCCAAGAGCCTCGGCGTCACGATCGAGGCGCAATATACGGTCGGCGAGTACGACATCCTGATCCTGTCGGCGCAGCAAAGCAGCGGGCTGGAAATCTGGCTGCGCGACAACGGCTACCGGATCCCCGCAGGCGCCTCCAGCGTCTTGAGCAGCTACATCAAGCAGAACCTCAAGTTCTTCGTCGCGAAGGTCAATCTGAAGGAACAGGCGAAGCTCGGGTTCTCGATGCTGCGACCGATCCAGGTTGCATACGAGTCGCCCAAATTCATGCTGCCGATTCGCCTGGGGACGGTCAATGCCGACGGCACACAGGAACTGTTCATCTACGCGCTCACGCAGCGGGGGCGCGTGGAGGCCACCAACTACAGAACCGTGAAGCTGCCGACGGGTATGGATCTTCCGCTGTACGTCAAGGATCGGTTCCCCGACTTTTACCGGGCGATGTTTTCGCAGCAGGTGAAGAAAGAAAACATGAGCACGATCTTCACCGAGTACGCGTGGGACACGAGCTGGTGTGATCCGTGCGCGGCGGATCCACTCTCGACAGAGGAGCTGCAGCAACTCGGCGTCTTCTGGCTGAATCCGTCGTCCGATCCAACGCCAGCTCGCGCGAATCAAACACGCTTACCCGTGGCTCTTCAGCCTCGCCCGCAGAACGTGTTCCTCACGCGGCTGCACGTTCGTTACGATGGCGCCCACTTTCCAGAGGATCTCGTGTTCCAGGAGACGGCCGACCGCACGAATTTTCAAGGACGCTACGTCCTGAGACACGCCTGGAACGGCACCGACACGTGCGCCGCCGCAGCTCGGTATCGAGTCGAATTGACGCAGCGTCGCGAGCTGGAGGCGCAGAACCTGGCTCTGCTGACGGGATGGAGCGTCACTGACATCCGCAGCGCGATGAAGATCGCCAGCCCCCCAGCGACGCCGACGCCGGCGACGTGGTGGCAGCGGATCTGGCGGGACTAGTGGTCTTGGGCGCGGCATGACTATCGTTGGTCGACGTGCTGCAGGTGGGCGGGACCGTATGTCACGAAGCCAAACCGTAGGGAGTGTATTGGCACAGCTCGTTGGTCGGCTGCGAACGCTGAGGTGTGTGGATCTACTCCAGGGCCACAGCTCTGTCGAAGTGATCCCAGCTCGTGCCAACCTCGGTGATGGCCCAGTCCCCGTTCGGCATTCGGGACAACCGGAAGATGTCGGGCGCATACAAAGGATGGGGCAACCGCGTCCCTGGCACGCGGGAATTCGATCCGATGAAGAAGGTTCCTTTAGCGTTCTGGAGCAACTCGAGGTCCTGTTCGGCTCCAATTTGCAGCCCTGTCGCCGGATCCCGATAAGTCACGAGCGCGAAACCCTGTGAGCCCGTGGTCGAGACGGCAGCGGTGTAGATCACGCCTTCGTGTTCCCAGGAGACTCGAACGTTCCCCCGAATTCCATCGGCGCCTTTTGGAACGCGGACAGTGGAGGCCGCCGCGACCTGTGCCGGCTCCTCTCGTTGCGCCTGTGCGGCTGCTTCCTCACGTTCGCGTGCCAGCATCAGCTCCGACTGACGATCGCGACTCTCACGCTCGCGCGCCAGCTCCGTTTCCGAATCGCGCCGGGCCTGACGCTCGACATCGGCCCTTCTCTCAGCATCGTCCAACTGCCGACGCTGGAGTTCGACCCGGCGCTCCAGCTCCAGGCGCTGGCCGTCATCCGGTTTCGCGACCTTGACCGTCTCAATCGACGGCTTCGGTTCAGGGGCCGGGCTCGCCTGCTCTGTTGGGCGTGACAGGGCCCCAGAGCCGAAGGCGGCGGCCAGCAGCACGAAGGAGACAATCGAGGCGACAGCCGCAACCTGCTTTATGCCGAGACTTCCAGCCTTTTTCGATCGCGAAACGCGCTTGACGCCAATCGACTCGATGGCGTCGATCAGCTTCGAAACGTCGTACTCCCAGCGGGAGTCGGTGAGTTCGTGGGCCTGTCGGCGCGACAGGGCCTCGAGCACCTGTGGAAGCTGCCCTTCCATGGGCACCTCGGCTCCGCCCACGAGGACCGGGATGACGCGAATGTCGCGCTCAAGGGCGGCGGCGACCTCGAGCCGCACGAAATCTCGTGGATCGTCCAACCGGCGCATACCCTTGTCGTTGCTCTGGCTGAGCCAGTCCGGTCCGATGACGGCAACCAACACCTCGCACGTTCCCACCGCCTCGCGGATCGTCGTGACGAAATCGATACCCGATTCGATGTCGTCGACGTCCCGGAAGCACTGTTCCTTTCCAAAGTGCTCTACGAGTTTGTCGGCGATTCGTCCGCCGTATCCGGCACCTTCACCACGGCGTCGATAGCTTATGAAGATCGTCGGATGGCGCCTGGTGGCCCAGGATCGGATGCCGGCGAGGAATGTCTTCGTAGAGTCCGTCACGTCAACCCCCGTCTCCTAGATTTGCGGCCCGGGCCGCCCACCCGCACATGAGCAACCGACATACCAAGCGGAGCCGCGCTGGATGCGTGGAAACAGGAGCTCGAATTCCTCGCAATTCCGGCGATCGTTCGAGGGCGCCGGAGGCACGAGGGCGCTCCAAGCGCGTCGTGTCACCCCTGGCCGGAGTGGATCGGATAGCTGAACTACCTTTTCGGATAGCCGAAGATCGAGGAACGTTGACATCGGCGTCCTGGCGGCTCAGTATGTCGAGCACCACGGACACCCGTTCCTCCGTTACCGGGAGGTTCCCGATGAAATCGCTCGCCGCCATCCTGGTCGCCGTCGCCACGGTCACCGCCGTGGGAGCCCAGCAAAGCACGACGCCGGCAGCACGCCAGCCGCAAGTCACCTTCACCAAAGATGTCGCGCCAATCCTGCAGCGCAACTGCCAGCAGTGCCATCGTCCAGGGTCGATTGCCCCGATGTCGCTGTTGACTTACCAGGACGCAAGGCCGTGGGCCCGGTCGATCAAGCAGAAGGTCGTCGCGCGCGAGATGCCGCCGTGGCACATTGATCGAAACGTCGGCATCACAAAGTTCAAAGACGATCCGTCGCTGAGCGACGGCGAGATCGCGACCATTTCCGCGTGGGTCGACGCCGGAGCGCCGATGGGGAACCCCGCGGACATGCCCGAGCCCCGGCAGTTCAGCGACCTCGATTCATGGTTCATCGGCAAGCCCGACATCGTCGTCACGATGGACAAGCCATACATGCTTCGCAAGGATGGCCCCGACAACATCGTCGATGTGCTCGTCGATCCAGGGTTCACGGAAGACATGTACGTGATGGCAATCGAAAGCAAGCCAGCCGACCCCAAGAGTTTCAAGGTCGTTCATCACTTCACGACCAATCTCGTCGAAGATCCGGAAGAGGACCCGGTCGGCCTCTTCCTCAACGAATACGCCCTCGGCAAGAATGGCGATGTTTTCCCGCCGGACGCCGGGCGACTGATCAAGGCCGGCACGAAGATCAACTTCAACCTGCATTTGAACCCGCGCGGCGAAGAGACACCGGTGTCGGTCAAACTTGGACTCAAGGTCTACCCCAAGGGACGTGTGCCGAAGTACGTCGCGTTCACGCAGCACATGGGCGACGCCTCGGATCTCGATATACCGGCTGGCCAGGTGTCGCGTCACGACGGCTATTTCCGTCTCTCGAAGCCCGCGCTGCTGGCGTCTATCCAGCCGCACATGCACAATCGCGGGAAGGCGCAATGCATCGAGGCGATCTATCCCGATCTGCGAGCTGATTCCGCCCGCCCGGGTCCGGCTCGCGTCGAAACGATCTCGTGCGTCAGCAACTATCAATTCGGGTGGCACATTACGTATCCCTATGCGGATGACGTGGCGCCGCTGCTTCCTGTCGGCACGATCCTTCACGTGATCTCGTGGCACGACAACACGGCGGCCAACAAGTGGAACCCAAATCCGAAGAACTGGGTGGGTTACGGGCAGCGATCGATCGACGAGATGAGCTTTGCGTGGGTCACGCTGACGTATCTGGAGCAGGATGACTTCGATCAGCGCGTCGCCGCGCGCCGCGCACAGAAATGAACCCCTCTACCGGGACTCGGGACTCGGGATTCGGGACTCGGACGATCGGTGGGATCGCTCTGCTAGGCATCGCGCTCACGACAGCCATCGTCCATCTGCACGCCCAGACGCCGGTCTCGCCGGCGAAGACTCCGACCGAGCTGTCGAACATCAAGTTCAACTCGGGCCAGAGCGTCGTTCCCTATTTCGAAGGATGGATCCGGAATCCGGACGGAACCTTTGATCTGGTGTTCGGCTATTTCAATCGCAACTGGCAACAGGAAATCGCGATTCCTGCTGGCCCGGACAACACGGTCGAACTCGGCGGACCTGATGCCGGCCAGCCGACGTTCTTCCTTCCGCGCCGGCAGCGATTCGTCTATCGCGTTCGAGTACCGAAAGACTTCGGCAAGAAAGAAGTCGTCTGGTCAATCACCGCCAACGGACGCACAGAAAACGCATTCGGCAGTTTGATTCGCGAGCAGGAAATCACCGAGCGCGTGGTCTTGACGAATGGCGGCTACGATCCCGGCCTCAACGATCCGAACAAACCGCCTATGGTGACAGTGGCACCGATTCACACCGCGGCCGCCGGCGAACCGGTCACGTTGACGGTCTCGGTGACGGACGACGGTCTACCGAAGCCTCGGGCGACGCCAACAATTCGACAGACGCCAAGCGGCGGAGGGCAAGTCAATTCATCGACCGGCACGCCGCGGCCCGCTGGTCTTACTGTGAGTTGGATGCAATACGGCGGTCCGGCGAAAGTGACTTTCGAAGCTAGCGGCCCGCTGCCGGTGACAAACGGCCAGGCCGTGACGACAGCACGTTTCGCGCAACCCGGAACGTATCAGCTCATCGTCTCGGCGAGCGACCGGGCCATGACTACCAGAGTCCCTGTTACGGTCACTGTGAACGCCCCCAATAAGTAGATTCAAACGCTACAAGCTGACCTCGCGATTCAAGACGGGGCGCAAATTGCGCTACCTGGATTTCGCGCGATCGTTGCGCAATTCACGTACGGCACCGAACCAGTGCGGGAAATGGCGCCGAATCCGTGCGTCGCGATGGCATTTCGCGTGCTGCTCCCACAGGTAGAATGAGCCGATGCCCGGGAGCGACGCTATGAAACCTCTCAATCCTGGGGTGAAGCTCACCTACGACGATTTCGTGCTCTTCCCCGACGACGGCAAGCGGCACGAGTTGATCGACGGAGAGCACTACGTGACGCCGTCCCCTAATATCCGGCATCAGCAGATATCGGGTGACCTCTTCGCCCTGATCTGGACGTATCTCGAAGCACACCCAATCGGACGCGTGTTCCACGCGCCTTTAGACGTCGTCCTCTCCAACTTCGACATCGTGGAGCCCGACCTGCTTTACGTTTCGAACGAGCGAGCCGCAGACGTGATCACGCCGCTGCACGTTCGCGGCGTGCCCGATATAGTTGTGGAGATTGGCTCGCCGGGCACGCGCAAACGCGACGAGACGATCAAACGTCGGCTCTATGAGCGGGCCGGCGTGTCCGAATACTGGATTGTCGATCCGGAGACGGATGTCGTGCGTATCTATCGACGAACTACGGACGGATTCGATCGCGCGATAGAGCTCTCGCGCGACGCAAGTGACGTACTCACCACACCCTTGCTGCCAGGACTCGCATTGCCATTGACGCGGCTGCTCCGCGACTGACAGACAGTGGTGACTTCTACCAGTTAACTGACGGTTCTTCATGTGTCGGAGCCGCTATGCCCACCGCTTTGTCCTGTGAGCCTCTGTCGCGCCGCTCGTTCCTGACCGCAACCACCAGCGCTGCAGCGTTCGCTGCGGCATCGTGCGCCCGAACCCAGGACGACGGTGGTCAGTCAACCACATCATCGACGCCCCAGGGCCTCGTCGGCGATGGCCAGAAGCGGCGTATCTTGCTGCGCGGCGGCGTCGTTCTCAGTCTCGACCCGAAGGTCGGCGACTTCGAGAAAGCCGACGTCCTGATCGACGGCAAGAAGATCGCGCAAGTGGCACCCACCATTGCCGCGGATGGTGCCGAGGTCGTTGACTGCTCCGGCACGATCGTCATGCCGGGGTTCATCACGACACACCATCATCAATACGAGACCTTACAGCGCAGCATCATCGCGGATGGCCTCCTGCAGGGGGCATGGCCGCAGGAGACGTATGGGTCGGTGGTCCAGAACATCTGGACCGCAGGCCGAATCGCGGACCCTGGCGATCCAAGCAAGATCATCTGGGACCTGGGACGCGTCCCGTACGATCCGGAGGACTGCTACATCGCCCAGGTGGTCGCGTGTCTCAGCGAAATCAGCCAAGGCATCACAACAGGGACGGACACCTCGCAAGCCAACCACACGCCCGAACACACCGACGCCATGATCAAGGGACTGATGGATTCAGGACGCCGGACGGTGTTCGCGTACAGCGGCGGCACCAATCGAAGCGCCGATGGCATCCCGTTCGAGTTCCCCGGCGCGATGAACGACACGACAAAGGGAATCGGCAGGATCGCCAAGACCTACTTCAGCTCGAAAGATCAGTTGGTGACCCTAGGCTTCGCCGGCGGCGCGGTGGCAGCCTTCGAGGGTGCACCTTACACCGGTTGGCAACTGGGTCGCTCCTTTGGAGCGTCGATGCACAACCACGTTGTTGGCAACCCAATGGGGATCGTCAATGCGGCGGCCGATGCCAGGAATGGCACTGACTGGTCTGATGTCACGTTTATTCACGCCACTCGATGGCAGGACACGCCACAGGCCCAAATCAGCTACGGCGCGTCGGGCTATCCGGGCAGTAACAAGTCGAAAGCGTGGGAGTTGGTTCGCGACCGCGGCGCTCACGTCTCTATCGCCAATCTGATCGAGATGCAGATGCGGCACGGGATGCCTCCATTTCAAGAGGCGTTGAACCACGGCATCCTGCCCAGCCTGAGTCCGGACGTCGACACGAACATGACAACCGATCCGTTCTCGCTGATGCGCGGCGCGTTTTGCCTGCAGCGCGCCTTAGCGAACGACCTCGCGTTCCCGGAGAGCAACCCCGGCGGCCTTCCAATCCCGCAGCTCGTCACATCACGCCAGGTAATCGAGATGGCGACCATCGCGGGTGCCGCGTCGAACCGAATCCTGGACAAGGTCGGGACGCTGACACCAGGCAAGGAGGCGGACATCGTCGTGCTCGAGGCGCGCGGCATCAACACCTGGCCGATGAACAACGTGCCGGGCACGATCGTGACGATGATGAATCCGAGTCACGTGCGCGACGTGCTGATTGCAGGCAAGGTCGTGTATTGGAAACGTCAGCTCGTCGGATGGGATGTCGAGAAGCTTCTCGGCCAGGTCGAACAGTCACGTGACCGCGTGCTCGCGCTCATCAACGGGCCGGCGAAGGTCGGCACACTGCCGAAGGGCCTCAACAGTTTCAGCAACCCCTATCGTCCGAATTTCCTTGGAGACTGTTGCTTCAAGGGGCAGAACACCACCGCCCCCGAGTACGTGTTACGGCCATGAGACGCTTTTCCCCCGCCACCCATTTGCTATGGGACGGTGTCTAAATCAATGTTCAGAGTCCTCGCCAGAATCGTTCCACCATGAGAGGGCAACATGAAACGGATCGCGGTGCTCCTGATCGCGGCCATCCTCGTTCTCCCCTGTCTTCCCTTGGCCGCTCAAGCTCCGACCGGTGGCGTTCAGATCCCGCGGCCGGGTACGCCGACCGGCGCAGCTGCGCCGGGCATGCCGGCGCCGCGGGACAAACAGGGCGCAGCGCAATCCGGAACCGCGAGTCTCCGTGGCCGTGTCGTGAGCGCTCAGACTGGCATGCCGTTGCGCCGGGCACAGGTGACGATCATTGCCCCCGAGTCACAGATGAGGCGTGTCGCGACCACCGACGGAGAAGGTCGATACGAGTTCCGTGAGCTTGCCGCCGGCCGCTTCCAAGTCAGTGCGATCAAGGCTGGATACGTCACGCTGCAATATGGGCAGCGTCGTCCGTTCGAGGCGGGCACACCCGTAACGGTTGCTGATGGGGAGATGGTCGAACGGATCGACTTCTCGCTTCCGACCGGGAGTGTCATCGTCGTTCGCGTCACCGACGACTTCGGCGAGCCGGTTGCTGGCGCGCAGGTGCAGGTCCAGCGATTCCAATATGGACCCGACGGGCAGCGGCGGTTGACGACCGCGGGCGGCCCTGGGTTCTTTCCCAGCGCGACGGACGATCGCGGGGAGTTCAGGGCGTACGGGCTGATGCCGGGCGACTATGTGCTCAGCGCGACGGTACGTAGCCTGGGTGTCCCGACCGTCCCCAACGCAAACGACAGCAATGAAGGGTTTTCGCCAACGTTCTACCCCGGCACCGTCAGCGCTAACGAGGCGCAGGCCGTCGCGGTTGGCGTCGCCGAGGAGCGATCGGTGCAATTCGCGATGGTCGCTGCGCGAATGGCGCGAATCGCAGGAACGGTCGTCGACTCCGAGGGGCGTCCGGCTTCTGGAGCGCAGCTGATTGTGATCTCGCGGCAGGGTGGCGGGATTTCCAGTTCCGCCGTGGGCAGCGTGTCGACCGATGGCAGCTTTGCGATTTCCGGCATCGCTCCAGGCGAGCATTCGGTCGAGGTTCGTCCAACGCCTCGCCCTGGAGGGGCGGGCGGCGAGTTCGCTTCGGTACCGGTTACGGTCGCAGGTAGCGACATCAACGGTCTCCGGATCGTGACCGGCAAGGGTGCCACTGTCAGTGGCCGAGTTGTTTTCGAGGGCACCGCGTCGCGAACCGGTCCGGCGCCCTTGCGCGTCCTGCCGATGCCGGTGGATCCCTCGAGCATGCCGATCCTCTTTGCGGGTGGTGCGGATCCCTTGGCCAACGGCGTGCTCGACGACAACGGCAACTTTCAGCTCGCGGCTTCGTCGGGACGTATCTTTCTCAACGTGACGACTCCTCCAGCCTGGGTCATCAAGTCGGTGACCATGGATGGCGAGGACATCACGGACCAGCCACTCGAGCTGACGGGCAAGTCGTCGCTGTCTGGAATCGTCATCCGGTTGACTGACAAGCTCACCCAGATTTCAGGCCGCGTGAGCGACGGGCGCGGACAACTGGTGCGTGACTATGTCGTCGTCATTCAGCCGGTCGAGGAGAAGGAGCCGCTGATCGCTTCGCGGTTGACGCGGGCGGCGCGTCCCGACACGAACGGACGCTTCGAAACGCGCGGCATGCGACCGGGGCGCTATATCGCGACAGCGATCGAAGCCATTGAACAGGGCCGCCAGTTCTCACCCGAGTTCCGCGAACAGTTGCGTCGAGGTGCGCGCGAGTTCTCGGTACGCGAAGGCGAGACTGTGGCGCTCGATCTCACGCTGACACCAGGTCTCTGACCGCCCACGACAACAGTGACGTCAAGCCGGCAGGATGTTGGCGTTGAGCCGGAATAGATTCTCAGGATCCAACTCCTGCCAAAGGACGCCTGCCTCGGCCCGCGGTCCCGTTCGTCTGATCGACGCGCACGCTCTTCATACGTGAGAGATCGAGCACGACGCCACCGTCGCACGTCGAGTGGCCAGCGATGTTGTGGCCGCCGCCGCGCACGGCGAGAGACAAGTGGTTTTCGCGCGCAAAATCGACGGTGGCGACGACGTCAGCGACACCCGCGCAACTGACAATGAGCAGAGGGCGTTTGTCGATGATTGCGTTCCATACGCGACGGGCGCGATCGTACGCAGGGTCGGTGGGCGTGATGACCTCTCCGCGAAGCCGGGAGCGCAACGATTCGACTGGGGTGGTCGAGTCCACAGTGGCCTAGCATCTCCAAGAGAGATCGATGTGTCTCTATTGCGTCAGGAGCCGCACGGGGAGTCCGCCGCAAGATCCGACGCGGACAAATTGTCCGCGAGGAAGTATAGTGCCGCCATGGATAGAAGGGACTTTCTCGCCAGTGTGGCGGCCGTACCGTTTGTCACGGCTCTCGGCCGCGGACCTGCCGCCGCTTCGCAGGTTGCCGCCCCTGCTCGGGCTCGCGTGCCGATCAAGCAAAGCGTGATGGCCTCGGTCTGGGGGAACGGCTCGACGCTGTCGTTCGAGGATCGGTGCAAGATCCTTGCGAAGATCGGGTTCAAGGCAGTTGATCTCCCCACGCCGGAACAGGCTCCGATCCTGAAACAGTACGGGCTGACGCCCGCGCTCATGACCGGCGCCGGCACATCGTTTCAGGATGGACTGATTCGCAAGGAACTGCACGGCAAGTTCGAGGAGGCCTTCCACAAGGGGATCGACACGTGCGCGGCCGTCGGGTGTCCCAACCTGATCGCGATGCCGGGCGAGCGCCGCGCTATGCCGTACGAGGAAGCAGCAGACAATGCGGCGGCGATCCTGAATCGAGTGAAAGGCTATGCAGAGCAGAAAGGGGTGACGCTCTGCATGGAAATTACCAACGCGAAGGTCGTTGCCGATCAGCGGACTGACCAGGTATTCAACCGTCTCGATTGGGGCCTCAACGTCTGCCGCAAGGTGAACTCGCCGCGCGTGAAGATCGTGTACGACATGTATCACGTGCAGATCTCCGATGGCGACATCACGCGGAACCTGCGGGATCACTTCGATTTGATCTGCCACATCCACGTGGCCGGCGTGCCGACTCGACAGGAAATCGACGGGACGCAGGAGCTCAACTTCCGTTTTATCGCGAACGCGATCGCTGACCTCGGGTACACCGGATTCGTGGCGCACGAGTGGCGGCCTGGCCCCGGGCGCGATCCGATCAAGAGTCTCGAGCAGTGTTTCGAGATCATGAATGTATGAAGAGCATCGTTGATTTGATGATCTCTGGTCTCTGATTGGTTTTGTTTGGCGGTTGTGGATTGAAGATTCCGGTTGCTTCATCGACAAATCAACGATCAACAATCCCCAATCAACAATGCATCGATAATCAAAGAGCAAGAATCGACAATGCTCTCTCAGGGGTGCTGAGCGCAATGACGGCTGCCGGGCGACTCGAGGCCATCTGGATCAAGCGGGCTCATCGCGGACCGATGGATGCAGTCGCTGAGGCGGAGCTCGAGTCAGGAGTTGGACTCGTGGGCAACGTCGACCGCAGCCGGCGACGGCAGGTGACGATCATCGAACGCGAGGCGTGGGAGAGGCTGATGGCGGAGCTGGGGACGAGCGTCGACCCCTCAGCCCGCCGCGCCAACCTGATGGTGAGCGGAGTCGATCTGGCTCACACGCGCGGGCGAGTTCTTCGCATCGGCCAGGCGCGCCTGGTCATCGATGGTGAGACGACACCGTGTGAACGCATGGATGAAGCGTCGAGCGGCCTGCAGGACGCCATGCGCGTGAACTGGGGCGGCGGGGCCTTCGCGCAGGTGCTCACCGGCGGAAGCGTCCGAGTCGGCGATCGCATCGAGTGGGAAGAAGACACCGGGTGTGATTTCCGATAGGCTTCCTGCGGAAATCACACCCGGTGTCCTTGAGGAGGAAGACTATGCGTCGTGGAATCGCTGCCGTTGGTAGTGCCCTCGTTGTCCTGTGCGTCGTGCTGACTGCTCAGGCACCTCAGACGCAAGCTCCATCGACGCCTCAGCGACCACCGGTGAAAGCGCCCTGGCGCAATATCGGAGGGCCACCGTGCCTGATACCTGAGGGGGGAACGATACCGTGTAATCCGGCATCGACACACGTGACGGCGATTCGCGCCGGACGACTCTTCGACAGCATCGCCGGTACTCTCCTGACCAAGCAGGTCATCCTCGTACAGGGCGAGCGCATCACGGAAGTCGGCTCGGAGGGACAGGTGACCATCCCGTCGGGAGCGCAGGTCATCGATCTCAGCACGGCCACCGTGCTGCCAGGTCTGATTGATGCGCACACGCACATGTTCAACAACCCGACACCAAAAATGTCCCGCGAGCGCTCGACCATCATCGCGATCCAGAACCTCCAGTCGGATCTCCGCGCCGGCTTCACCGCCGCACGCGACATGAGCTCGCACGGCAACGGCTATGCGGACGTCGAGCTGCGCGATGCGATCAACCGCGGCGACATCGACGGTCCGCGCTTCCAGGTCTCCGGGCGCGGTATACGGTGGAGCGCCGAGCCGCCCAACGCGAAGGCTCCCGACAACCCGCTCGCCGACACGGTCATCCGTTCGCTCGAGGAAGGGCGCGCGGCCGTCCGTGATGCGGCGGCACACGGCGTCGATTGGATCAAGCTGTATCCCGGAGGCGCGTATTCGTTTGCTCCCAACGGCGACGCGCAGTACGTCACGACCTATCCGCTGCCGGTGCTGCAGGGGCTCATCGAGGAGGCACACAAGCTCGGGAAGAAGGTCGGGTGTCACGTCTTCGGTGGCGACGGGCTGCAGTATTCGATCACCGCGGGCTGCGACACGGTCGAACATGGCTACGCACTGACACAGGCGCAGCTCGACGAGATGGTGCGCAAGAAGCTCGATTTCGATCCGACGCTCGCGCGCTACAACGCACCGTTCATGGACGACAACGACGCCAAGAACACCGGCGGGAAGTATCGGATGGTTCCGATCTTCGAGCGGGCGGTCTCACTGGCCGTGAAGACGAAAGGGCTGCGGACGATGGTTGGGAGCGGAGTGGACGGCTCGACGTTTCCTCACGGCACGCAGGCAAACGAGTTCGAGCAGCTCGTGAAGAAGACGGGCATGACACCGACGCAGGCCTTGCAGGCCGGCACGATCGTCAACGCCAGGGTGTTGGGCTGGGATGGTCAGATCGGCTCGATCACCAAAGGCAAGTTCGCCGACATCGTTGCCGTGCCGGGCGACCCGGCCGCCGACATCATGCAGCTCCACAAGGTGATGTTCGTGATGAAGAACGGAAAGGTCGTTCGACGGGATTAGGGGCGACGTGCTCGCAAAACGTAGAGCGCAGGCTTCAGCCTGCGCGGCAACGGCCACTCTAAAACGTGGCGAGCAGATAGGCCGACGCCACGGACCCGACGACGGCGCCGCCGTAGCAGGCGAGCGCGATGATCTCGTTGAGATGCTTGATCTGCAGGCCGTCGTACAGGGTGTAACGGAAGCGGTGCGCTGCGTGGAAGAGTGACACCGTGCACACGACGACCAGCGTCAGGCGCGTCAGCGGATGACCTATCACTGACGCGAGGTGCGTGGCCGACGGCGGCGCGATCCAGCCAAGCGGGAACGCGACGCCGAAGAGAAAGAGCAGCATCGGGAGCACGAGAGCCGCAACCACTCCGCCGGCGCTGAACACCATCCAGAGCAGCGGCTCGGCAGATCGCTTGATCATCTCAGCCCCCGATCACAATCCACGCGACAATGGCCGACACGGCGACCCACGCCGCATAGTTCGATAAGGAAATGAAGGAGCCAGGCAGGTGCGTGTGGCCAAAACGAACTACCAGCGCCTGCGGCGCCAGGTTGAACCACGTGACCGCGTGGAAGCCGACGAGCAGCAGACTGCTCACGTTCACGATGACGACCCACGGCTGCCTGCTCCACTCGAGAAGTTCCTGGTATTGCACCGCACCCTGGCCCACGGCATAGACGATCAGGAGCAGGTACACCACCGACCACGCAACGAACACGCTGCTGACCTCGCGCAGGATGAACGCAAAGTAGGATCGTTTTCGTAACCACCAGTAGGTGGAGATATGCGGCCTGAGCCAGCGTGGGTGGTATGCCGTGTAATGCTCGGCGATGTGGGCCATCACGCCCCCCTCGGCAGAAAGAACGACTTGACTGACTCGAGCGC
This sequence comes from Vicinamibacterales bacterium, assembly GCA_035649635.1. Taxonomy (GTDB): domain Bacteria; phylum Acidobacteriota; class Vicinamibacteria; order Vicinamibacterales; family UBA2999; genus Gp6-AA40. Next base: position 28,239 of record DASRJE010000211.1, read on the forward strand.
CGCGTTCAGCTTGTAACGCTGGATGGCTCCAGCCGGATTGACGTTCTTCGGACACACCTTCGTGCACTCCCCGACGAACGTGCAACCCCAGATGCCTTCGTGCTCGGAAAGGATCTCGAGTCGCTCGGCTGCGCCTTCATCCCGCGAATCGAGGTTGTAGCGCTGAGCGAGCGCGATCGCAGCCGGACCGATGAACTTTGGGTCGAGACCGTAGATGGGACACGCCGAGTAGCAGAGCATGCAGTTGATGCACATGCTGAACTGCTTGTACTCATCCATCTCCTCTGGGGATTGCAGATATTCCCCAGCCGCGAGCGGCTTTTCCACCGATCGGACGATCCATGGCTTGACCCGCACCAGCTTCTGCATGAAATCGCCAAGATCGACGACCAGATCGCGGATCACGGGGAAGTTACGCAGCGGCTCTACCCGCACCGGCCCAGGAGCGTAGTCATCGAGGAAGGTGGCGCAGGTCAGTTTCGGCTCGCCGTTGACCGTCATCCCACAGCTGCCGCAGATGCCCATCCGACACGACCATCGGTACGAGAGCGTGCCGTCGATCTGGTCCTTGACGTGGTTCAGACCGTCGAGCACGACCCAGTCGCTGTGACAGGGCACCTCGTATTCATCGAAGGCCGGCTCAGACTCTTGCTCCGGTCGGTATCGCGCGACTTGTAGCTTTATCTGTTTCGTCATGGGGGGTCACCTCCCCGTAAATGCGCTCACCGGGCGGCCAGCGAGTAATGCGGACCGGCAGATACTCGATTCGAACCGACCGGTCAGACGTGCGTGAGATCACCGAGTGCGCCAGAAACCGGCGGTCGTCGCGCGCCGGAAAATCCGTCCGCTGATGAGCGCCGCGCGATTCCTCGCGGCGGAGCGCCGATTGCGCGATCGCCTCAGCGACATCAAGCATGCAGGCGAGTTCGAGCGCGGCCACGCGCTCCGTGTTGAACGTGCGGCTGTGATCCTCGATCGCCACATCGCTCATGCGGTCCTGCAGCTCGCGCAGACGCCCAACCGCCCACGCCAGCTTCGCACCCTCCCGATAGATACCCGCGCTCTCCTCGAGCGTCTTTTGCATCTGATCGCGAATGTCCGCGAGTCGTTCCCGACCACCGGTCTTCCCAAGGATGTCGCGCTCGAGCCGCTGTCGTTCGTCGTGCAGCTGCGCTGACGCGTGTGCGCCGATCGGCGCATCACGCGAGGCATACTCGGCCGCTGCTTGCCCAGCGCGCGCGCCGAAGACGAGCAGCTCCGGCAGCGAGTTCGACCCAAGACGGTTTGCGCCGTTGATGCTGACGCAGGCGACCTCGCCGGCCGCATAGAGGCCGGACAGCGGCGTCGCTCCGTTGATGTCGGTGTGTACGCCGCCCATCATGTAGTGCACGACCGGGCGCACCGGGATCAGGTCTTTCACGGGATCGAGGTTCTGGTACTTCTGGCACAGCTCGCGCACGAACGGGATCTTCGCGTCGATTACCTTTCGGCCCAGATGCCGAAGGTCAAGGTGCACGACGTGGCCGTAAGGAGTCTCGATCGTGCGTCCCTTCTCGAGCTCCTTCATGAACGCCTGCGACAATCGGTCGCGCGGGCCGAGCTCCATCGAGCGCAGAACCGGCTTGGGCTGCGGCGTGCCGAGCTGATAGTCCTGCAGGTATCGGTAACCGTCCTTGTTGAGAAGGTAGCCGCCTTCCGCACGCGCCGCTTCAGTAATGAGGATACCGGTGAAGGGCAGACCAGTTGGATGGTACTGGACGAACTCCATGTCCTTGAGCGGAGCGCCCGCACGATAGGCCAGCGCCATCCCGTCCCCGGTCTTGATGCTCGCGTTCGTGGTGAACGGAAACACTCGCCCGCAACCACCAGTGCACAGGATGACGGCACGTGCGGTGATCGCCTCGACGCGCCCTGACATCAACTCGAGTGCCACGACACCCTGCACTCGTCCATCATCGACGAGGAGCTTCGTGACGAACCACTCGTCGTAACGGACCACGCTCGTGTACTTGAGTGAGGTTTGAAAGAGCGTGTGCAACATGTGGAAGCCGGTCTTGTCCGCGGCAAACCACGTGCGCATCTTCTTCATGCCGCCAAACGGGCGCACGGCGATGTGCCCGTCCGGCCGGCGGCTCCACGGGCATCCCCAGTGCTCCAGTCGGAGCAACTCCTCGGGGGCCTCGCGAACGAATGCCTCCACTGCGTCCTGATCGCAGAGCCAGTCTCCGCCGGAGATCGTGTCGTATGCGTGCTCGTCGAGACTGTCGTCGGCGGCAATGGCGCCTGCTGCCCCACCCTCCGCCGAGACGGTGTGGCTGCGCATCGGATAGACCTTTGACACGACGGCCACGTTCAAGCGGGGGTTGGTTTCTGCGATGGCGATCGCCGCGCGCAGACCGGCCCCTCCGCCTCCGACGAGCACGACGTCGTGAGAAGGCGTCACTCCTCCACCACCTCCGCCTGCCTCGTAGTGTCCGGCTTGAGCCGGACCCTACTCTGCGGCGAGCAACTCGTCGATCAGCACCCGGCCGTCATGGCGGATCACCTTCCGGCTCACCGTTCCATCGTGATATTCGTGTTGGATGCTGCGACAGCCGCACGCGAAGTCGGTCTCCTGCGTGACCACCACGTCGGAGTCCTCATCGCGAAAGTTTTCGCCGTCGACGATTCGCCCGCATGGTGCGGGCTGGCTTTTAAAGCTGCCGCTGGCGTCCACGTCTCCCTCCTTGCTCTATTGGGATGCGCACGACGACCGAACGAACTTGGCAGCGACGATGCTGCCCCGGCAACCCCCGGGTCGAGATGTTCCTGGGCTAGATGAGCGGACGCTCCCCGGCGAGGTCCGCTCGGACACAAGTTTACGCGCGTCGATGAACGACGCAACTGCTTTTGATGCGCGTTATGGATCAGCTTGAGAGCGGGGCGGTCGGGCGGGTCTTGCTTCATAACCCGCGTTGAAGCCGGGGCCACAGAACAGGACCCGGGCCTACGGGCCGGGTCCAAAAAGCAGGACCCGGCCTACGGTTCACGGCAGCAACGATGCCTGTCGATTGCGGACAAGCGCTTTGATGACCTCGTCGTAGTACGGCTTGTCCTTCAGGCTCGCGCGTGACGCCGGGAAATAGGCGAGGCTCAGACTGACGACGTTGGGATTGAGCACGGTCAGCGACACCGCGCAGCGCTCGCTTCCCGACAGCCGCGTGTTGTCGATCATCGGAAAATCGAACAGGCCGACGACGAAGTTCGTGTCGATCTCGCGCTGCCCTTCGAGGTCCAGCGTCGCCTGTTGGCACTGGTCCGCGGTCAGGACCTTCGAGACGTACAAACGCACCTGCACTTCGTGCGCAACCTGGTTGTATCCGATCAACTCGAGCACGAACTGCCGGTAGTGGCGTGTCCCATCGGGGGCCTCCATCGACAGACATACTCGTGAAGGCCCTTCTCCAGGCTTGACGTTGGGATCGGAAATCGCGCGCGCACCGAACATGATGTGCGCCTGCAGGTCCTTGATCTTGTCGGGAAGCGCATCCCCGCGTTCGACGGTTCCGACGTCGGACAGCGCCGTCAACTGATGCTCGATCACCTGCAGCGCAACCGATTCCAGCCGCCCACGCAGATCCTGGCCGGCGGGCGTCTCGTTGACCGGAATCCGTCGTCCGACGTCCTTGAACAGCGGGGCGATGTCGAGCGACTCGTGAAAGTTGAAGGCCAGGAGCTCCAGGCTCAGGATCTGCTGCCTGATCTGCTCCTCCGCCGTCAGCCGCGAGTTGGGATCCTTGGCCATGAACGTGTTCAAGATGGAATTGAACATGTCCTTCCGCAAATTGCTGTCGGCCTCTTCGCGGCGCCCCATCATCTCGGCGTAGAGCCGCACGTTGTTGTCGATCTGCTGGCGCTCGTTCAGCGACGAGTTGAACCAGTAGCCAAGGACCAGCGTGACCAGCGGCAAGGCGAGCACCTTGACGAGCTCGATCGGCCACGTGCGCCGGCCTTCACTGGGAGGCGGCGTCGGCGTGGGGACTTCACCTTCGGCCATACTTATCGACGACGCAGCTCGAACTTGCCGTCTGCGAGCTTGACCAATTCGAAGTTGTACAGAGCCGGATTCGGGCTCGAGAAGACAGAGGCAGAGGGACGTCCCGCCACGCCAGACAGCGTCAGGCTGCACTGCCCTTGCGGTGTCACGTTGATCCGGTACGCGCCGTCAGCCGCCGTGGTTCCCGTGGCCGGGCCGGCGTCGCCGCACTTGATCTCGATGCCCGCGCTCGCAAGGCCCTTTCCCTCTGAAACGATCGTCCCGTAGACCTGACCCGCCTCGAGCACTGCCGTGCCGAACAACGCCAGCATCACGAAGACACACGTCATCGATCGCATCGGATCCTCCAGGGGAACAGGAAAGACTGTATCAGAAGCGGTTCGGCGGGTCTGAAGACCCGCCGCCGCAATGCCGGTGACAGTGTGCCGTGTAGAGGCGCGTCTTTAGACCCGCCTTGTGTCAAGCCCGCTTGGCCGTCAGCAACGCCACGAGCTCGCGGACGTTCCCGACCTCTTCGAGCTTGTTCACCCGATCGATCACGAGGTCGGTCTGGCTGGCGCCAAGGACCGGGACCATCAGGTCACGCACCTTCTCGTTGACCCGCGCGGCGTCGAGCGGGTTCTCTTTCGTTCCCGGCGGGTGCCTGGTGAAGTGACGCACAGTCCTGCCATCTGACAGCGTGACCTCGACGAGCCCGCTGCGAGGTGCTGCCGGGTCCATCAGCGTTTTGTCAGCCACCAGCTGCACGCGCGACCGGACGGCTTTCACCGCCGCGTCCTCCATGCGCTCGCGCGAGTGACTCATCTCGAACGACACGGTTCCGTCGATCAACGCCACCGCCATCAAGTGCTGACAGTTCACATCTGGCATTGCGCTGTTGTCGACGATACGCGCGCCGTCTTCGGGCAGACGGACGACGATGCGCGTGACGTTGCCGGGCTGCAGTTTGTGTTCGCGTCGCAATGTGAGCAGCGCGTCGAGCGGCGCCTGAATCGGGTAGCCCACCGAGAACACTTTGATGGCGGTCTCCGACACGAAGTAGCGCGACCCGAGGCCCGCAATCATCTCCTCGGGCTTCCCCTCCCTCGACAGCGCCAGGATCATGTTGTGCTCACCATCGAGGACGTCGGGCACGCCGGTGAAGCCTGCCTGCACCATCGTGACGGCAGTCACACCGTTCCTCGCGCCCATGCCGGCAAAGTCGAATGCCTTCTCGACGTGATCCTCGTCGCGCGTCCAGCTCCAGAGGCCTGAGACCTGCTGCGCGGCATACGAAAGCGCGAAGCGCATGCCTGTCTCGTCGAGACGGGCGAGCGACGCGGCAGCACCCACGGCGCCAAACGTGGCGCTCGTCCCTTCTGCGCTGCGATGCGTGGCGCGCACGTGATCGGGGCCGAGCGTCATCAGGAAGCGGCAACACAGGTCGTAACCGAGCACGACGGCCCGCATCAGCTCCGTGCCCGACCGTCCTTCACGCTCGGCCATCGCAAGGGCAGCCGGTACCACCGCCGATCCGGGATGCGCCTTGGTGACCGGCTCGAAGTCATCGGTCTCGTCGGCGTGCGCGAACATCCCATTGGCGAGCGCCGCGTTGACGGCCGTTGTGCGGATGTCGGTCGTCAGCACTGACGCTTCGGCCGTGCCGCCTTGCGAGCGCACGTACTTCGTGGCGAGTACTCCGGGCCGCAAAACGGCCCCGGAGATCATCGCGCCGATGGTGTCGAGGATTCGATGCTTGGTGTCGCGAACGACCGCCGCGGACAGCTCACGCTCGCGCGCCGAGACCATGTAACGGGCGAGCCGGCCAGTGATCTCAGCGCTGGTGGACTCGCGAGCCGCCGATCTCGACTCCGCTTGATCGACCCCGCGCGCCGTCGCGGGAAGAGCGGCGGCGGCCACGAGTCCCCCAGCACCCGTCAGCAACCGTCGTCTCGTTACGCTCACTGTCCTCCTCGCATTCGCGCCAACATCCAACTCCCTAGGCCCGGTGCTTTGGGAGTTGGGAGTTGGAGTTTGGGCGTTGATGCTCTTGTCGGGATTACTTGTCGAGCGGGCTGTTCCGCACCTGGAACTTCACCAGCTTGCTCGTCGTCCCCTTCCCGCCTTCGGCGTGGAAAGGCGCACGCGTCGCATAGGTCGACCAGATTCCCTTGCCTTTCCAGCCGCCTTTGGCGTCATCAATGCGACCGTCCAGGCCCTTCGCATAGAAGCCCATTGGGTACGGCACACGGAAGGTCATGAACTTGCCGTCGATGAGCGCCAGCAACGCCTCGGATCCATTGCCGGTGGCCAGCGAGACGTTCTTGCCCATGCCGAGCATGTCGAACCGGTCAACGAAGTTGTAGTACGCCGTGTCCGCGCTGCCCGACTCGGTTGCTCCCTTGTAGTTGGGACCTGGCAGCGGATACAACGACCAACCTTCGGGGCACTGTTTGCCTAACGCGTTTGGCCCATTGAGCGGTCCCTTGCACTTGCGCCGATCGAAGCTCGCAAGATGCCCGCTCGAGAGCACGGTCCACACGACGCCGTTGCTGTCCACGTCCATCCCGCGCGGCGCGAATCCCGACCCTGAGGCCTTCGGATCCTTGAACGGCACCTCATAGATCTCGGTGAGCGCGGTCGACGGTGGATTCGATCCGAGTGTCAGGCGCACGATCAAACCCGGCATGCCCGTGACCGATCCCCAGATCGAATCGTCGATCGGGCTGGGCGCGACACCATAGAAGGCCGCGTTGACGCGTTTGTCCTTCATTGGATCGAGCGGCTGATCGGGCTCGACGTACGCGTCGCGCTTGCCGTTGCCATTCGTATCGACAACGAAGGCCGTCCACCCCTGCGCTTTCGTCTCGTCCTTTGTCTTGTCGTAGATCCTGGTGTCGAACCATCCTTCAACGGCACCACCTCCCGTGAACCAGAGCACGTCCTTGTCATCGAAGTTGAGGTGGTGCGTCCCGAAACATGTGTCGATCGTCGTTACTTCCTTCGTCTTCGGATCGTACATTTGCATCTGGCGCCCGCTCTGATTGATTGGGAACGCCTTCGCGGAAGGATGATCGGAGCCCTCGCGACAAAATGCCTGTGTCTGATTGGGACGAATGCGCGCCGCGATCCAGACGCGCGACTGCTTGTCCATCGCGAAGCTGTGCGCGTTCGACTGGCTGGTCCAGATCGCCTCGGTGCCCCAGTACGCTGATGCCGCTGCCGGCGGCGTATCAGCCTCGCTCGGCGTCTTCGGGTCGCGAACCTTCAGCTTGACCTGGGTGGCCGTGTGTTTGACCGGATCGACGACCGGCATGTACTCGGCGCTCGCCTCCAGTGCCCCGTAGATCGGTCCATTCGGGTTGACGATTGGATTTCGCTTGTCGGAGGCGATCTCGTCGTGGAGATACGCCTTCGGATCGGCCCAATCCCACATCGTCACCACAACGTTGCGCTCCTTGCCCTGCGGCCGCTGTGGCGCGGTCGCGGGCAGTTCGCCTTTGGCGATTCGGTCGGTCCAATCGCCCCACATCGCGAGCGCGCGCTCGCGGCCAACCTGCGTGAACCGCGCGCTCATCCCGGCGCCGGCCTGCCCGGATTGGATGCGCCGATCCCATGCCGCCGACGAGTTCGGGAACTTGCCGAGCGCCTCCGGGATCTCGCGCGTCGCCTTGCCGCCCATCTGATGACAACCGGTGCAACCGTCGGTGTTGACGATGTTGCGAATCCACTCGCCCTGGCTCTTGATGTTCGGCGAGATGCCGTTGCCGCTCGGACCCGTGCCGGGGAAATCGCCGACAGGCGGCACCTGTAGCAACGACAACCAGTAAGCGGCCGGGTAGTACTCGGCTGCCACTCTCGGACTCGGGGCGACGACAGCGGTCAGCGCGAGGACCTTGCCGGGTGTCGCTTGCACTTTCTGCGAGTCGACGAGTCCATAACCGCGGACCCATACGTCGTAGGTTGCCTTGGGAAGATCAGGTAGCAAGTACCGCCCCTGATCGTCGGTGACGACGCTCTTGATGAGACGCGTCGGCAGGTTCGTGGTCTCGGCAATGACGAACACGCCTGCTTCCGGCCCTTTCGGTCCGGTGACAACACCGCCGATGTCGTCGGCGTCTATGGCGACCGCCTTGGTGTCTGCCTGGCGCGCGCCGACACCGCCCAATGCCAGGGCCACGAGGGCAGCGACGATAACCGCCGTTACGCGCCGAGATGGAACTAGTGCACTCATCTGGAGCCTCCGGTCTAAATGGGGTCGGGAGTCATTTAACTAGGACAATCTCCCACGGGCTTAGCGGTCCGCAGTGTCCGCTTTAAATGCTCCCGACCCCAATTTACTTGCTCAATTCGTCATACAACTGGCCGTAGAACTGTGGATTGAATTGCCACCCGAGATCATCGGTCTTGACCTGCGTCGCAAGCTGGTCTTTCGACGTGCCATTCTTGATTGCGCCCTTGGCGCGATCGATCAACGCCGCAAAATTCTTTCGATACGCCTCGACTTCGGCGCGTGTCTTTGGATCGCCGCGCCCCGGGATCGCCATCTCGAAGTCCAGCTTCAGCACGCCATCGAGAATCTGCGTCCACTCGACCGCGCTGCCGCCGTTCGCGAAATCGACGATCGGCGTGGCGTTCGTGATCTGGTCGCTGACCATGACGACCTTGGCATCGGGGAAATACACCATCGTGTCGTCGCCCGTATGCCCGCGGCCGTAGGCATGCGCCTCGACGATGGCGCCGCCGAATCTGAGCATGTAGTCCTTCGCAAAGGTCACTGTCGGCGGTCCGGGAATGTCCTTCGTCCGCGGATCGCTGGTCATGTACTTCTTGAGCGCGTCGAGGCCGACCACTTGCGCGCCGGCATCGATGAACTTCTGGTTGTTGCCGACGTGATCCGGGTGATGATGCGTGTTGAGCACGTATTTCACCGGCAGCTTCGAGACCGATGCGATCTCCTCTATGAGCCGCTTGTAGTTCTCGTCGCTCGGGTTCTTGGTGTCGACGACGATCAGCCCTTCGGTGGTGATGCGAACGAGCGTGTTCGCGCCGCCGCCGGTGATCATGTGGAGATTGGGCTTGAGCTCCCGGATCTTTTCGACGGTCTGTCCCGCCGCGGCGCCCCGTCCGCCGGGCGCACCACCTTGCGGCGCCTGCGCAGCAACCGAGATGAAACCGAACAATACGGCGACCGTCGCGGACACGAATAGACGCAACGTGAGTCCCTCCCTCAGGCGAATACTTTGAACGTCGCGAACTGACCTTTGAGAATCGTCGACGTCTGGCTGCACCCGAGCCATTCATCGATCATCGTCGCGTAGACGCGACGGAAATCGGTCGTCATCTTCAGATTGCCATCATCCAGATCCGTCAGGCTCGGATGGCGTGCGTACATTCCGCCTTTCACGCCCTTGCCGACGATGAACATCGGCGTCGCGGTGCCGTGGTCGGTGCCCAGGCTTCCGTTCTCCTCTACTCGCCGGCCGAACTCCGTGAAGATCATCACCGCGACGTCATCACCGCGTCCGAGCCGTTTGACGTCGTCGATGAACCCGCGGACGGCGTCGGCCGTGTACATCAGCAGGCGGCTGTGGAGATCGGCTTGCTGGACATGAGTATCGAAGTTGTTGCCTTGATACGTGACGTAGTACAAGCGCGCCGGCATTTCCGCCGCGATCAACGCGGCCACTCGTTGCATATTGCCGGCGAGACCGCCGCCCTGGCCGTAATCTACCGGCGTGCGATACGCCGCTGAAGCGCGACGCACGAAGTCAGAGCTCTCGGTCGCGTTGTGAGCGGTCGCCGCGAGGAAGTCGAGCGCCGCGTTCGTTGTGCTGCGCGCCTGACTCAGCTCCGCCAGGGTCTGCTTCTCAGCGTCTGTGCCTTCGCGCCGGAAGCGTGCGGGATCGTCGAACACGAGCGGTGAATGCTGGCGGCTACGCACGGCCAGCGACTGAGACGTTCCCAGGTTCACGATCAGATTGCGCTGCTTTGGATCCAGCGTTTCGTCAGCCACGCGGCCGAGCCATCCAAGCGACTCGCCGCCGTTGGGCACCCCTGTGTGCCAGAAGCCCATCGAGGAAAAATGAGAGAGACTCGGATGGTCGTAACCGCAGCCGTGCACTATCGCGAGGTTCCCGTCTTTGTAGAGCCGCTCGAACCCGACCATCGAGGGATGGAACCCGAAGCCATCGGCGATCTTGATGATTTCCCGTTCGGGAATCCCAAGCTTGGGGCGAGCCTGGTAATACGCCGCGTCGCCGAAGGGCACGACCGTGTTCAGACCGTCGTTGCCACCAGACAACTCGATGACCACGAGGATCCGGTTGGGGTGCTTCTCCACGCTCGTGCCCTCGAGCGCCTGCGCGGCGAGCGCCGCGGACGTCCGGTTCAGGATGAAGGGCAACCCGGCGCCGAGACCGAGGCCGTACATCCCTCGAGCGATGAAGTCGCGGCGAGAACATTGGCAACGCATAACGCACCTCTGCGTAGAGCGGGTCTTGCTCTCTAGACCCGCCGAGTCCTACCCCAATTGATACTCGGGCGTACTCAATACCAGGTACAACAACTCGCGCAGCGACGACTCCAGCGTGTCGCCAGGCTTGACCGTTGACGAGCCGAGTTTGTCGCGCAAGAAGCTCACCAGGAGCGCGCGATCCTTCTGCGCCAGCGGGACACTCAGGAAACGGCGCGCGAAGTGATCGACGACTTTGTCCGCCGTGTCAGCACGCGCAGCGATCACCATAGCCGTGAGGTCAATGGCTGCTGACTGCCTCGGGATCAACTTCGTCCGCTTGAACGCGAGGAGGTTGCCGGCGTATCCGCCGTACCGCGTGTTGTAGTCCTCGTCGCGATCGACCATCTTGTTCGACTCGGCGTCGCCTTCACGCGTGGCTTCGGTGATGTTCATCCCCTGCGCCAATCGCTCCCCGACGCGCGTGTCGGTCGCGGACATCGCTCGATCGGGTGGCCGGAAGCCCTTCACGTCCGGGAACATGACGTCGCGGAATAGGTTGCCGCGCTGAAGTAGCGTCGCCGGCGTGATCCAGGTACGGCCGCCGGCCCACCCTGCAACGTTGGGCGGCTCGAACAGCGTCTGGCCGAGCCCGCCCGTCATGCGACCGAAGTCGGGGATCGTCGGCACCTCGCGCAGGCCCATCTTCTTGTAGGTGGACACGACCAGGTGCACCGGGCTTTTGATCTGCGTCGCGACCGACGGCGTGCTGTAAAAGTCCTTCGACAGGAGCATGCGACGCATCAGCGGCTTGATCTGGTATCCACTCGCGCGGAACGAGCGTCCCAAGTCTGCTTTGACCTCGCTCGAGATGTCTTCGCGGACGAAGTAGCGATACAGCTTGCCGGCAACGTACTCCCCGGTCACCGGTTGCGCGAGGATCGTGTCGATGATGTCCTCGCCGTTCAGCGGTCCTGTCCGTCCGAGGAACGTCTTGTCGCCGAAGTCGTGCTGCTCCGCGTCGAATTTGTAGGTCAGCACGTCGTTGGTCCATCCAGTGAATGCGCGTGCGGCTTCACGCACGTCACGCTCGCTGTAATTGCCCACGCCCATGCTGAACAACTCGAGCAGTTCGCGACCGAAGTTCTCGTTGGGATGGCTCTTGATGTTCTCGCCGTTGTCGAGATACACGAGCATGCCGGGATCCTTGAGAATCCCAACCAGCAGAGTGCGGAGGTTCCCGGACGCGTTGGCGCGCAGCATCCGGTTCTGCTGGAACATCATCCGGTAGTCGCGCACCTTGTTCTGCCCGGTGGCGAAGTGTCCGTGCCAGAAAAGCGTCAGCTTTTCTTCGAGCGGCCGCGGCGACGCGAGCATGCGATTCGCCCACCACAGACCAAGCCGCTGCGTCTCGATGTTGTTCGCCGTCAGGCTGTAGAAGAATTTATCGACGACGGGTTGAAGGCGACGCTGAGTGCCGACAGGCAGAATTTTCTCGCCGAGCCCTTCGCCGTGTTCGCGCGCGCGCCGAACCGCTTCGGCACGGCTTGGCGGAAACGGATCCATGCCTGGGTCCCAGATGACTGACTCATCGAACGGCTTGAGTCCGCTGGCGTCGATCGCCTCGTAGTCGACCAGGCCGTTTACGACGCGCTCGGGCGTCATCGCCGCCAGACGCGTGATTTCCTCCGGCGTCGCCCCGAAACCGGCGCGCTCGATCAGATGGGCGGCGCGTTCGTAGCTCCAGTCGGAGGCCGAAATCGGAGATAAGTCGCCCGCCCACTCGTCAGCCGCAGGCGCCATGCTGGCGCTCGCCGCAACGGTGAAGGCGCAGAAACTGGACAGAAGGACAATGAAAACGGTGCGATGCAATCGGCGGATCATGCGGACCCTTGCCGCGCGATTATACGCCCCGGGAGCGCTCCGGGCGCGCCCGCGCGCGGGCGGATTTCAGCGCTCGGCCCACGCCGGCAACCTGAACCGGGAATGGGACCCGAGACAGACATCAAGGACGGCAGACCGGAAATGACTGAAGATCGAACCACCAGCTTGTTCTTCGAAATCTTCGACGGACTTCCCCGGCAGGGGCCGGGGGACGAGGCAAGCACGATCAGAGCGCTGGCGCTGGTACCGAAACTCGGGCCCGAAAGCCGCGTGCTCGACCTGGGATGCGGGACGGGATCGCAGACACGCGTGCTCGCGCGGAATTCCGCCGCCCACATCACTGCGATCGACAACCATCCGCCGTTTGTCGAGGAAGCCAATCGACACGCGCGCGCCCTGGGCATGTCTGATCGCGTCGAAGCGCGCGTCGGGGACATGCGGCGACTCGACTTCGCGCCCCACTCCTTCGATCTGATCTGGTGCGAGGGAGCGATCTACGTAGTCGGCTTTGAGACGGGCCTGCGTGCGTGGCGCCCGTTGCTGGCGCCGGGCGGCCACGTGGCCGTCACCGAAGTGTGCTGGACCCGGTCCGACCCACCCGCCGAGTGCGCAGCGTTCTGGGCTCGCGAATATCCCGCGATTGCCAATGCCCCCGACCTTCTGACCATCGTCGCGGACTGCGGATACGACATCGTCGGCCACTTCGCGCTTCCCGCTTCGTCATGGTGGGACGACTACTACGCACCGCTCGAGGAGCACATCATCGCGTTCCGCGCACGCCATCGGGGCGAAGCCGACGCACAAGCGCTGGCCGATCAGATCCAGCGCGAGATCGACATCTGGCACGCCTACTCGGATTTCTACCACTACGAGTTCTTCGTGATGCGTGCTGCGTGAGCGTGGTGTAGGCTGTCGGGCATGCATGCCCGATCGCTCGTGAGCCTGGCCGCGCTAGCCGGCTTGACCGGGTCGATGGCTGACCGATTGAGTCAACTCTTGCCGGTCAAGACGGCTCGCCCCGCGGAGCGGGGCACGGAGACACTGCGCCTAGCGAGGCGGAGCCTCAAGGCGCTGAACGCAGCCTCGCTAGTTCTTACGATCGCGTGCAGCGCCGACGTGCGCGAGAGCCGGCCACCATCGCCGACTGAGTTCGAGTTGAACGAGCTGTCAGTGGCGCAGCTTCAGGATGGGATGACCTCGGGCCGCTACACCTCACACCGGCTCGTGGAACTGTATCTGCAGCGCATCGCGCAAATCGACACCGCCGGACCTCGACTTCGGTCGGTGATCGAAACGAATCCCGACGCTCTCAGCATCGCCGACGCACTCGATACCGAACGGAAAGCCAAGGGCCCACGCGGGCCGCTGCACGGCATCCCCGTATTGATTAAGGACAACATCGATACCGGCGACAAGATGCTGACGACAGCCGGATCTCTGGCGCTTGTCGGCGCGCCCGCACCGCGCGATTCCTTCGTGGTCGAACGCCTTCGCGCCGCTGGCGCCGTGCTCCTCGGCAAGACCAATCTGAGTGAATGGGCCAACATTCGATCGACCAGGTCCACCAGCGGCTGGAGCGCCCGCGGCGGCCTCGTCAAGAATCCTTACGTGCTCGATCGCAACCCGTGCGGATCGAGTTCGGGAACCGGCGCCGCGATCGCAGCCAATCTCGCAGCGGTTGGTGTCGGCACTGAAACAGACGGCTCGGTCGTCTGTCCTTCGTCGGTTGCCGCGCTCGTCGGTATCAAGCCCACGATCGGCCTCGTCAGCCGCTCCGGAATCGTCCCAATCGCTCACTCGCAGGACACCGCGGGACCCATGACACGAACCGTCACCGATGCCGCCGTGCTGTTGAACGCGATGGCCGGCGTCGACCCGCGAGATGCCTCGACCTCGTCTGCTCGCAGCGCACGCGAAGATTACACCGCGGCATTGAACATGAACGCTCTGCAGGGCGCGCGCATCGGCGTCGCGCGGCAGCAGTACTTCGGATACAGCGCGACTGCCGACAACCTCATCGAGGAGGCGATCGCCCAGATGAAAGCGGCAGGTGCCACCATCGTCGACCCGGCCGACATTCCTACTGCCGCACGTCTGGACGCGTGTGAGATCGAGGTGCTGCTCTACGAGCTCAAGGCCGATCTCAATGCGTACCTTGCAACGCGAGGGAACGCGGCCGCGGCAAGCACTCTCAAAGATCTGATCGCTTTCAACGAACGCGAGCGCGCCCGCGAGATGCCGTACTTCGGTCAGGAACTGTTCGTCCGTGCCGAAACGAAGGGACCTCTGACGACTCCTGAGTATGTTGCGGCGTCAACGCTCTGCCGTCGATTGGCCGGGGAACAGGGCATCGATGCCGTGATGACGATGCATCGCCTGGATGCGCTGGTGGCGCCAACATTGGGACCCGCCTGGCCGACTGATTTGCTGAACGGTGACCACATTGGCGGCAGCAGCTCGACGCCGGCCGCCGTGGCCGGTTACCCGAGCATCACCGTCCCGGCGGGCTGGGTGGGAGAGTTGCCGGTCGGCATCCTCTTCATCGGCCGTGCCTGGAGCGAATCACGCCTGATCGGTTTAGCGTTCGCCTTCGAGCAGGCCAGCAAGCACCGGCGACCGCCGAAGTTCCTTGCGACCGTTCCGCTGGAGTGAGGCACCAACTCGCAACGCCCAATTCCCAACTCCCAACTCCAACGCCGCGCATTGGGAATTGGGAGTTGGACGTTCTTCACTGGACAAGTTGTGATTGACTCATATATGTTTTACTGCGACATATATGAGTCAAGTACCTGAAGAGCACTCGCTGAAAAAAGGGACCGCCGAGCTGCTGGTCCTCGCCCAGCTCGAAGACGAGGCGCGCCACGGTTACGACATCGCGCTCCGCATCGAGCAACGGTCGAGCGGCGCCGTGTCGTTCAACGTCGCGTCTCTGTATCCCATCCTGTATCGCCTGGAAGCGCAGGGAGCGATCAGCGGCTGGTGGGTGGAACGCGCCGGGCAACGCCGCCGTCGCTTCTATAAGCTGACGGCCGCCGGACGCAAGAAGCTGCTGCAGCAGCGGCAGGTCTGGAGCGCGTTCATGGCGGCGGTGCAGCGAGCCGCGGGCCTCGAATATGCGTGACTTCACGTCGTACGTTCGCCGCCACCTGCAGCGTTCGAGCCTCCCGGACGACGACGCGCGCGCGCGCCGGTATGACGACATCGTCGAAGAGCTGGCCTCTGAGCTCGAGGCGCGATACACCTCACGACTTCAGCGCGGTGAATCGGAAGAAGACGCCTGGAACGCGGCGATCGCGCAAATCCCGTCGTGGCCGGCATTGGCGCATGACCTTCAGCTCGCGGGCAGAGAGCTCTCGCAAGAAGACAACCGCACATCGTTTCGACGGTGGCGCCGGTTGAATCCATTCATCGCCGATCGCTGGACGCGCGACCTTCGCCTGGGATTCCGCGTGCTGTGGAAAGACCGCGGATTCACCGCCGCAGCCATCGTCACCCTGGCTATTTGCCTTGGAGGTCACGCAGCCATTCTGAGCGCAGTGAATGCGACGCTTTTTCACCCGTTACGAGTGCCGGAGCCTGAGCGCATTTTTCTGATGGCCAATCAGTATCCGCGGATGGAGTCGCAACGGGTTGGCCTGGTCAGTGCGACGCCGGACTACGAAGACCGCCGGCAACATGTCGCCGCGCTCGAAGACCAGGCGATGTACAACTTTTCCGACGGGACGATCGAATCGGCGGGGATTCCCACTCGCGTTCGCGGCATCGTCGGGACACCGTCGCTGCTGCGCCTGCTTCGCGCACGGCCGGCGTACGGACGTCTCTTCATTGAGACCGAAGGCATCATTGGGAACGATCAAACGATCGTCCTCACCGATGGGCTCTGGCGCGAGCTGTATGGGAGCGACCCGGCGGTCGTTGGACAATCCCTTCGGCTCTCTGGCCGCGACTTGACGATCGTTGGGGTTCTCGAGCCGGGTTTCTCCTTCGGCGGCCCGGACGTGCGATTTTACATTCCGTTCGCATTCACCGATCGACAGCGGTCCGACGAAGCGCGCCATACCAACGGGTGGTACAGCATCGGCCGACTGAGATCCGGTGCGACGATCGAGCAGGCGCGCGCGCAACTGAGCGCACTCGATGCGGCGAATCTCGATCGCCCACCGGCCATGAAACCTCTCCTTCAGAATGCCGGCTACTTCACGAGCATCGAGCCGCTGCAGGACGTCGTCGTTCGCGACGTGCGTGGTCCACTGAGACTGCTCTGGGGCGCAGCGCTCGTTGTGCTGGTGATCGGAATGACCAATGTCGCCGGTCTCGTGATTGCGCGTTCACGCACGCGCCTGAGTGAGCTCGGCACGCGCCTCGCCCTTGGTGCCAGCCGAACGGACCTCCTGCGCCAGTTGGTCGTCGAAGGAATGATCGTGGCATGGGCAGCGATGTGTGGCGGCGTGCTGCTCGCATATTGGTTGCTCTCGTCGTTTCGCGCATCCTTCCTGGCCGGACGGGAAGCACCTCATCTCGATCTGCTCACCGTGGCCATCACCGCGGCGGCCGCCGCACTGGCGGGCGCGTTGATCGGTTCCACTGCGGCCCTTCCGCTCGTGACGTCGACACCCGGGGCATTGCTCCAGCGCGGCCGGCGGACGGACACGCGTGGACGCGCCTCCCGCGCGACTCGACGGAGCCTTGTCGTCGTCCAGATGGCATGCGCCTTCGTGTTGCTCGTGGGCGCCGGGCTGCTCTGGGCCAGCCTGCGAAATCTGCTTGCAGTGGATACCGGCTTCAAGGTCGATGGCGTGATCACGGCAGCGATGAGCCTCCCTAACCATCGCTACACCACTGCGGACGACACGCGTGGTTTCGTCAATCGCTCACTCGAAACCATTCGGGGTCTTCCCGGAGTCGCGGCCGCGGGCGCCACGACCATCGTGCCGATGGGCGGCAACTACCAGAGCGGCATCATAGTCGCAGAGGGATACATCCCGAAGCCCGGCGAGCCAGCAGTAAGCAGCATCCGAATCGGCGTCACACCGGGATTTTTCGAGGCCGTGGGTACGCCGCTCGTGACTGGCCGCTACTTCGACGAGCGAGACAACGATCCAGGATCGACGTCGATCATCATCGACGAACGGCTGGCGCACCGATTCTGGCCAGGCGGCGATCCGATAGGCCGGCGGATGTTTCGGCCGGAGAACCCTCGACAGCTGCTGACAATCGACGCGAACACGCGATGGCTCACCGTTGTCGGCGTTGTCGGCGCGACCAAATTGCGCGGACCTGCGACGGAGGAGGTGACGACGGGGACGTTCTACTTGCCCTATGCGGCGACGGCGCCCCGGGACTTCGGATACGTGATTCGGTCGCACGCCGGCACGGCGACCGTCATCGGCGAACTGCGGCCGGCTCTTGCCTCGCTCGACCGAGAGGCGCCGGTGTTCGACGTCCGAACGCTCGAGGAGCGCACTGCGTTGTCGCTGATGTCGCGGACGAGCACGATGAGGATCGCCGTGCTCTTTGCTGTCGTTGCCGTCTTCCTCTCCTCGGTGGGCTTGTACGGCACGCTTTCGTATCTCGTCGCCCAGCGCCGGCGTGAGTTCGGTGTCCGTCTGGCAATCGGCAGCACGCCGCGGCTCATCGTGCGGCTCGTGCTGCGCGAAGGGCTGGTACTCGCGGTCGCTGGCGTCCTGATTGGGGCAATGGCGTCAGTGGCCATTCGTAGCCTGGTCAGCACGCAACTTTACGGCATCGCCGCGTCAGATCCTCGTGTCCTCGCCGTGACGGCAGTGAGCCTCGCGGCCGTCGCGCTTCTCGCCTCGCTGCTTCCGGCGCAACGGGCCACGCGAGTCGATGTGATGAAAATCCTGAACGCCGAGTGAATCGATCGCCCGCGCACGCTAAAGCGTGCGCGCTACGGGTCGCCGAAAACACCTCATACTATTCATCCCTCAGTGCCACCAACGGATCGACCGACGCCGCGCGCAGGGCCGGAATCCCGCTGGCGGCCAGTGCGGTCACGGCCAGCAATCCGATCACCGCCGCGATCGTGATGGGATCGCGCGGACTGATATCGAAGAGCACTGCCTGGATGGCTTGTGCTGCGACGAGCGCGATCGCCAGCCCTACGGCCAAGCCGATTACCACCACTCGCATGCTCTCGCCGATGACGCGGCTGAAGATGTCGCGGCGAAGGGCACCCAACGCCAGGCGCACGCCGATTTCTGCCGTCCGCTCGGCGACGAGATACGACAGGACGCTGTAGACACCGACAAGCGACAGCATCACGGCAAGCAGCGCGAACGCACCCACGAGCACGGTTCTGAACCGCGGGTACGAAAGCGCCCTCTTGAACAGCTCCTCCATCGTGGAAAAGCGCACCGGCACGTCCGGGTTCAGCCGGCGTGCGGTCTCGCGAATCGAGGCGCTCAAGCTCGCCGGCTCCAGCGATGTGAGCGCCAGCACTGACAACAGAGCGCCCGGCCCGGGGTGTTGCAAGTACGGCAGGAAGATTTCAGGCAGCGCAGGCGTCTCCGGCGCCAACTGGCGCGCATCGGCGACCACACCAACAATCCGCATCCCGTTCATCGACTCCATCGTCATCCCGGTACGAATCGTTCGTCCGAGAGGGTTCGCAGGGCCGAAGACGTCGTGGGCGAGGCGCTCGTTCACGATGGCCACCTGCGGCCGCCCATACTGGTCGTTGTCGTCGAAGTCGCGCCCCAGACGAACGGGTGTGTTCATCGTCGCGAAGTAGCCGGGTGTGATCACCTGAATTTGTGAGAGCGGAGTCTCACCTTGCTGGTAGCTTGGACCGCCATCGATCGTGTAGCCCGAGTTCGCTCGCAGTGCGACAAACGGCATGAACATCACGCCTGCTGCCTGTCGAACGCCAGGCAATTTTCGAACCTGCTCGATCAAATCCCGATGGAAGGTCGTCGCGCGTGAATCGGGCCCCGGCCCAGCCACGGGATACGCGGTCGTCGTCACGAGGACCCGGTCGGTCGAGAATCCGAGATCGACACCACTGAGCTCCACGAACGATCGAAGCAGGAGGCCCGAGGCGACGAGCAGCACGAGCGACAATGCGACCTCGGCGATGACGAGTGTCGATCGAAAGCGAGGGGCAACACCGCTCGCCACGGCTCTCCTGTACTGTCGCAAACCGTCGGTGACATCGGCGCGTCCGGCACGGCGAGCCGGACCGACACCGAACAGGACACTGCACAGGACGGTGACGACAAGTGTGAAGAGCAAGACACGTCCGTCGACTCGCACTTCGCTCAGTCGAGGAATGTCGTCAGGAGCCATCGCGAGGAAGGTGTTCAACGTGATCCATCCGAACGCGAGCCCCACGAACGCGCCAGCGCTGCCGAGCACGACGCTTTCGGTCAGGACCTGCCGCACCAGCCGGCCGGGACCGCCGCCAATCGCGGATCGAATCGCCATCTCCCGGCCGCGCGCGGCAGCGCGAGCCAGTTGCAGGTGGGCGACGTTGACACAAGCGATGAGCATGACTCCGATCACAGTGCCAAAGAGCAGCCACAGCGTCGACTGCGCTTCGCTCGTCAGCCTGTCCAGCAGCGGTGTCACCGCCACGGACTTGAAGCGGTTCTCGGGAAAGCCTTGCTCGAGGCGCGCGGCGATCGCCTGCATGTCGGTGCGCGCCTCGTCGAGATCGACATCCGCTTTCAACCTGCCAATCACGAAGTAGCTGTGGCCACCACGATTCGGGTTCACCGGAATCAGCGAGCTCGGCATCCAGATGTCGGTCGAATTCGGATACGAAAAACCGGGGGCGGCGACGCCGATGATTGCAGCGGCGCGTCCCACCGCCTCGACCGTCTTTCCGATGGCCCCGCCGGCATCACCAAAACGATCGACCGCCCATCGGTGGCTCACCACCGCGAGCGGCGTCGTCTCCTCGACCTCGGTCCACAAGCGCCCACTGACAGGCACCATGCCGAAGACATTGAAGAACTCCGGTGTGACCAGTTGAACGGAGGCGAACGAAGGAATGCCGTTCGCTACCACCCTGACCTCGCGTCCGGCGTGATACGCGAGGAACCGGAAGACGTGATTCTGCTCTCGCCAGTCGTGGAAATCGGGCGCCGACGAAACCGGGCCCGTCTTCCCTGTGTTCTTCCAGAACGGCTCGACGACGACAATCCGGTCGGGCGCGTCGTAGGGAAGCGGCGAGAGGAGAACACTGTTAATGAGCGAGAAGATCGTGGCATTGGCGCCGATGCCTAGCGCAAACGTCGCGATGATGGCGGCGCTGGCGATCTCCGTGTGCAGGATCGTACGAATCCCGTATCCCACGTCCTGACGCAAATGATCGATCCACGGCACCGATCGCTGATCGCGCAGATCCTCCTTCAACCGCTGAACTCCTCCGAGCTCCAGCCGCGCACGTCGTTCTGCCTCGGCCTGGCTCATACCGCGCGAGAGATTGTCCTGTGTCTCCATGGCCAGGTGAAACGACAACTCGTCGCTCAACTCACCATCGGATCGTTTGGGTTGAATGAGCGCCCGCACTCGCGCTCGAATGGCGTAGATTCAACGGCGCCACATGGCTCACACCTCCGTCAATTGCAGAACACGACTGATCGCGGAAGACACGCGGCGCCAGTGTTCGGTCTCGTGCTCGAGCCGCTTCCGGCCCGCACGCGTCAACGTGTAGAACTTGGCGCGTCGTCCGAGCTCGCCTACTTTCCATTCCGCGGTGATCCAGCCGGCCAATTCCAGCTTGTGAAGCGCGGGATACAACGATCCATCGCTCACCTGGAGCTCCTGGTCGGAGATCTGCTTCAGTCGCTGGCTGTTTGCCCAGCCGTGCTGGGGTGCCAGACCGATGATCTTCAGCAGCAGGAGGTCGAGCGTCCCCTGCACGAGGTCAGGCGGTTTGCTCATGACTGCTGTCCTCGGTTACCGAGAGTAGCCGGGACGCCCTCTTGGACGGAGGCGTTCGGAAAAAGGTTGGCGGGGTGGACTCAGCTCTTTAGCACCAATTGTTGGTTCGCGCCGGCGCTCGAGCGAGTGCGTGCTGCATCGCCTCGAACTGCGTATGAAATTGCCTCGCGCGCACGAACTCGGACCAAGACATCCGGGCGCCGTCCTGCTGTTGGAGCGTCTTCAGGGTTTCAAAGCCAACGTCGTACAGGGCAAGTGTGTGCGTCCACGTGCCCAGGCCTGGATGTTGGGCTGCCATCGCAACGGTGGGGGGCTTGAAGCCAAGGCTCTCGAAATTGGTTGGAAAACGTGGGTCGGTGACGAATGAGTACGTTCCGGAACCGTTCCCACGCCCGACCGACCCATCGAGTGTAAACGTCCCCGCATCACGCCGAAGAATGAGACGGCTCGGCCTGCTCGTGCCCGATAGCCACTCCTGTGAGAGCCCGTCCACCTCCCGAATCGGAATTTCGGAACGGGCGAAGAGATCAGCGTGGCACAGTCTCACCTCCACGAACCCAGCGGACACAGGTCTGATTTCCCACAGGCCCATCACCTGCTCGTCATTGTCTGCTTGCGCGAGATCTCCATCACCCGGGGCCGCGCTCGAAATCGGCGCGACCATCAAGAGGATGAGGGCGAAGGCAGCGAACCGAGTCGACCGGGCGGGCACCGCTCGCGGCCGCGTCTCATCCACCAGCGCGACGAGTCGTCGTTCGAGGTGCCTGGGGCTTGCCATCTCGATCGCGACTGCCGGCACGGCATGACCGGGCGCTCCGTACGCGAGCTCCAGTAGATGATCGGCATAGTCGTATGCGCTCATACCAGCGGACAACACGAAGTCATCACACGCGAGCTCTCGTTCCACGCGCATTCGGCGTGCAATCCACCAGGCGGCGGGATGGATCCAGTAAATCGCGCACGCAACAGCAGCAAGTGTCTGCCACAGGCAGTCGTGGCGCGCGACATGCGCGAGCTCGTGAAGCAGCACCGCGCGGCGACGGTCGTCGGGCCACTCATCGGCGGCGGCCGGCAGAAGGATCGCCGGACGTCGCACGCCGAACATCGCCGGGACGACCTGCTCGGAGCTCGACAGCAACCGGATTGAATGCCGGACTCCGACGATCGCGGCACATTCGGCCAGAAGTCGCAGCCACTGCCGATCGGTCATGTCGGTTGCTCGATGAGCGAGACGATGAATCGAGAGACGTTGCAATGCGAGTCGCGCCAACAGCACGGCGACGACAGTCGCGTAGAACGCGACCAGGACCGGCCACGGCAACGACCCTTGAAATATCGCATCCGGTTCCTGCGAGACCGATCCCGAAGGACCTGCGATCGCGGCGTCGGTCGTCGGCGTCACTCGCTGCGACAGCGAAGCGGCGGCGCGCGGCGCGTCGACTTGAGCAATCTTCCAGGCGGGCAGCGTGAACGAAAGCCCCGGCACCAGCAGCAGGCCGACCATCGTCAGCGCCCAGATGGCGTGTCGCATGGCGGCGGACATGCGTCTGCCAAGCGTGGCCTGGACGAGGGCGACGACTGCGACGACGACCGATGCTTTGATGAGCCAGGAGAGCAGCGTCATTTTCGTTCCTTCTCGTCGCGCGCGCGCGTCAACAGTGCCCGCAGGCGTTTGTACTCGGCTTCCGGCAGCGGCGTATCTGCAACGTCGAGCAGTGCCGCCATCGCTGAACTGGGTGAGTTGTTGAAGAACGTGCGCACCAGGTGTTTCAGCGCCGAACGGCTGGCGTCTTCGTGTCTGGCGGCAGGAAAGTACACGTAGCGAAGTCCGTCGTATTCACGCCCGAGCAGCTTGCGTCCGATCATGATGTCGAGCAGTTTCCGCACGCTCGACTTGGTGGGCGCGTCAGGCAACTCCGAACGGATCTCTTCGACCGTGGCTCGACGGCGGCGGTGGAGGATCCCCATGATCTGGCTCTCGCGGCGGGTCAGATCGATGCGTGCAAGCTTCTGCATGGCGGCATTGAGGGGTAGGCGAAGTTTTTCGCCCACACGGGCGAATATATTCGCCCTTCAACACGCGTGTCAAGAGATGAAGCAGCATTCCGGGATTCGGGGTTCGGGGTTCGGGGTTCGGAAACCGAGTTACTTCTGAAACTCCTTGCACGCCTCGACGTCGGATCCGAAGAACTCGACGCACGCGGCGTGGTTCATCGGCCCTTTGCCGACCACCTTGGCGAAGAGGAAGTCGGCGACTTGCTCGATCTCGCGCGGTTGGAGCGTGGCGGCCGGATCCGGCATCGTGGTGCCAAGCTTCTGAAGATCGGCCTGCTTCATCCCGTAGCATCGGCCATCGCTGTAGGCGAGGCGATCGAAGGCCGGCATGGCCTTGCCGGGGATGCCGCACTTGATCGCCATGATGAGCTTCTCGCGATCCAGCTTCGTCGCCCGCAGGTTGGCTCCGTCTGGCATCTGGCTGTCCATCTTGCGACCGTCCGCTGCCCATCCATGACACGCCTGACAGTCGGCCTTTTGCCGGTAGATCCGCAAGCCGGCGGCGACGTCTTCCGGCGCCGGCGCCGTTTGCGCGCTCGGCGTCAACGATCCGATCATGCCGACGCTGACGATGAGAAACGTGACGAGAGCGGAACGGAAAGCCATCTCGCGATTTTACCTTCCTCCCTGCTTTCTGAACTCCGCCATGGCGCGGTAGATCTCGCGGCGAGCGCGATTCATGCCCCCGAGCGGAGCATGCGACACCAGGCAATGCCAGGGGTTGAACTTCATCTGTTCACCCCGATTCACGCGCTCGGCATCCTCGAACCGTTGCCGCGGAATTCGAATGATTCCCACCCGATGGTACGGCGAGTCCCGCGCCTGCCACTCGACCGACGCGTCTTCGATCGGAGTCCGCCCATCGTCGATGTAGAACTGCACCAGGAAGTCAAACGTCGCCTCATCCTGATCGAGATGCGCACGCATGGCATCGGTCAGGTAGGTATCAGTGAGTGTCGCTGGTTTTGTGCTCGTACGACGCGACGTCGGCCGCACCGCGTACTTAACCACGCGATTGGGACCGAACTGGTACGGCGTGGTGCTCCAGTACTGGATGTCGAGGTGACTGCTCGGATTCTGTCGCGCCGCGGCGCCGATGCGCGCCGAGTTGAGATGCGTCACGAAGTACACGATGCGCCGAACGCCACCTGCCTCATTCGCCTTCAGCAACTCGAGAAAGTCACGCGTGGTTCCCGCAATCATCACGGGATGACTGTTCAGCACGAAGTCCTGCGTGTTCGCTCCCGGCGTCAGGTTCTCGCCTGGCACGTCCGACACCTGGATCGACATGCCCCGGATATCGCGATCTCGATCGGATTCGGAGGCCGCGTTGGCAAATCTGATCGAGGCTGCGTAGGTTCGCGGAACGGCAAAGAGACCAACGCGATGCGTTTCCGGCAACCCATCGGGAACAGTGAACTCCGCCTGAACGAACGCCGTCTGGCGGCCCTGATTGAAGCGCTTCATCGTTCCCGAGGGGTAGCGCTTCCTGCTGGCGTCTTTCAAGAACTCGATGAACTCTGCTGTCAGCGCGGCTTCGTCCGGGGAGACTGCGTCTTCATGCCTGACGGTTGAGCTTGCCATGCAAATGTCCTTTGCCAGAGAAGGCCAAAGCATACGCCACTCAGACGGCGGGTCTGAAGACCCGCCGCTACGACATACGACAGTCACACGGCGCGTGAGAACCGCCGCTACTCTTCGTGTAGTGCTTCAAGTGGATTGATACGACAGGCGCGCGTCACGGGCTTCGCCATCGCGATTGT
>DASRJE010000212.1:0-16118 GCA_035649635.1 Vicinamibacterales bacterium
TGTACCTACGCGTCTCGAGCGCACCTGACAGAACAGGTGTTTACGTTGGCTCGCTCGACGTGAAGCCGGAGGAGCAAAGTCTGAACCCGCTCGTGGTGACCAATCGCCAGGCATGGTGGGTCACATCGGAAATCAGCGGAAAGAGCTATCTGCTGATACAGCGAGAGGAGGCGCTCGTCGCGCAGCCGTTTGACGTTGATACGGCGACTTTGAGCGGAACGCCCGTACCGGTGGCGAATGGTGTTGGCTCCTTTGCGGGCGCCACCTCCGGTCTCTGGTCAGTCGCACGCAACGGCGCGCTCGTCTATCGAGCCGGCGGGACCGGGTTGCCACAATTTACCTGGCTCGATCCGACCGGTCGCGTCCTGGGGACGGTCGGAGATCCTGGCCTCTACAACGCTCCGGCAGTTTCTCCTGACGGTACTCGATTGGCGTTCGTGGCTGTCGATGGCGCAGGCAATCAAGATATCTGGATCCGGGATCTTGGTAGCGGGGGCGTGACGAGGCTGACCTTCGATCAACGCCCGGATGTGACGCCGGTCTGGTCCCCCGACGGGAAACGCGTAGTATACGCGTCGAGTCGTGGCAGTCGGAGGGATCTCTACGAGAAGAACGCGGACGGAGGCGGCGAGGAGCGACTCGTGCTGCAGTCCGATCAGGACAAGGCGCCGATGAGTTGGTCGCGCGACGGCCGGTTCCTGCTCTTCCAATCAATCGACCTGAAGACTCGAGAGGATCTGTGGATTCTCCCACTCGAAGGCGATCGAAAGCCATTTCTCTTCCTGGGCACCACTGCTCGGGAGCAGGTTGCGCAGTTCTCGCCAGACCAGAGGTGGATTGCGTACTCTGCTGCCTCTTCAGCGAACCCGGACGTGTTTGTACGCCCGTTTACGCCAAAATCTCGATCAGCAGCCAGCGACGCAGGGCCGTTGTGGATGGTTTCGAGCGGCGGAGGACTGTTTCCTCGATGGAGCGCCGATGGCAAACGGCTGTTCTATTCATTCAATGCCGACTTGATGGCAGTGGATATCCAGTCGGGAGTTAGTTTTCAGAGTGGCGTTCCAAAGCGCCTGTTCAGCGTCATCAGCCAGGGCGGTGGCGGTTGGACCCTGAGTCCTTCGAACGATCGGTTCCTTTTCATACGAGTGGGCACCACCTCAGGTCCGCCGCCACCTTTCACGATGGTGCTGAACTGGATGGCGAAGCTGGAACAGTAAGACCCAGTCTGGAGTCTGCGCGAACGCTGTCTGGCTCCGCGCAGACGATCGATTCGCGGTCGCTCCCGATCTGCTCTACGACCTGGGTCTTTCGGGCCCGTTTCGCCCACTCAACGGCCTGACTACTGCGGTGTTCGGCTTGCACAGTTGGAGTCCATGTCTCCGATCCTGGGCGGGATGGTGGTGATGGTGCTACTAGCGCCTGTTGTAGCCAACGCCCAGCGGACGCCCTCTGCAATAGACGCAATAGCCGATGAGGCCGACCAGGCATTCGAAGAGAAGCGGTTCGGGGATGCGCTCGAGGCCTTCACGAAAGCCGTGAACCTCGCTCCTGACGATGCTTCTCTCTGGTTCGGGAAGGGGCTGTCCGCCTTCATGCTGGGGCAGAACGATGTGGCAGAAGCGGCGCTCACCGGCGCCTTGAAGCTGAAGCCGCGAATGGTGCAGGCAGCAATTCTGCTCGGTGAGCTGCAGTACGAGGCCGGTCGCGTTGCTGACGCAGTCGCGACCTATGAAACCGTTGCGCCGTACGCGCAGAACGACCGCAGGCTGATCGCGCGTCTGGAGCAATGGCGGAAGGACTCGCGCTTTTCCGCACGGCTCTACACGTCAAGAGGCGCGCACTTCCGCGTGTTGTTCGAAGGGCCCGCTGACGATGCCATCGCGAGACGCGCGGTCGAGTACCTCGAGTCCGCCTACTCGCGCGTCGGCGCCGCATTGGCGGTCCAACTCACGAACACCATCACGGTCGTGCTCTACACGCTGGAACAATTTCACGACATTACGCGAGCGCCAGCCTGGGCCGGCGGGATTTACGACGGGCAGATTCGTGTCGCCGTGAAAGGCGCTCTTAGCGAGCCCGAGGAACTCGAGCGGGTGCTCGTGCACGAGTTCGTACATGCGCTCGTCGCGCAGGTGGGCGGACGCAGCGTGCCGTTCTGGATCAACGAAGGCCTTGCGACCGCGCAGGAACCTGGCGGGAAGGAATGGGCAACGTCAGAGCTTGAAGATGCGAACGGTCACCCGCCGCTGAATCAGTTGCATGGGAGCTTTTCGAAACTGGATCCGAGTGATGTGGCGACGGCGTATGCCAAGAGCACGTTGGCAGTACAACGCCTGCTCGACATGCGCGGGGCAGCCGCTGTGATCACGCTCCTGCGCGATCTCCGAATGGGCGTAAGATTCGAAGCGGCCTTCCACCAGCGGCTCGCAATGCGATACGACGATTTCGTCGCGATGCAGCGCTGACAAAATCACAGAGATCAGGAGGACCTCGACGCCGGCGGGCAAACCGGTGCTATTGCCCCTGTTGCGCTCGAACGTGATGTGACTACGCTCTCAACACTTCCGACGCACCGATCTCGCGTACCCGCATCGCCGGCCCCACGGCGGCAAGCACGCACGTGGCAATCATGAACAACGCCGATACGCAAACGATCGTCGGGTCCCATACATCGACGCCGTACAGGACTGCCTTCAGCGTGGCGCCAGCAGCCAGCACGACGGCGAGACCGATTGCCGTCGCCAGGACCGAGTACCTCAACGCAAGCGCCAGTAGGCCAACCTGAATCTGCCCCGGCGAGGCTCCCAGCGCGAGGCGGACCGCCCATTCGCGTCGCGAGCCATCGGCAAGAAAGGCGAGCAAGCTGTACAGACCCGTTACTGCCACAATCAACGCGACGACGGCGAACGCGGCTATGAGCTGTGCCTGCATCCGCGGCGACGCCAAACTCCGTTCGACATAATCGGTCATCGACGTGACGGTACTGAAGGACAGGCCAGGGTCGATGGTGTTCAGCGTTGTCCGAATCATCCGTGTCACGTCCGCGGCGTCCCGCTCGCTCCGCATCGCCATCGAGTACGTCGGCTGCGGGGTCTGCTCGGATGGAAAGTACGCCTCTGGCATCGGGGAGACGCCGAGGCGCTCATGGCGGACGTCCGCGACAACCCCCACGACCTTGGCCATGTATGGCGGATCGACGAAGTCGAACCCCACCGTTTGCCCGAGTGGGGGCCCCACGACACCGAGACGCGACGCGAGAGATTCGTTGATAACCACGACCTGCTCCGCACCTGCACGATCGCTGTCCGTCAACGCCCGGCCGTCAAGAAGACGGATGTTCAGCACGTCGAAATAGTCAGCCGATACCGAGCGGATTCTGTGCGGAACGCGCGTGCCGTTTGTGAGGTGTGCGAGGAACGATGTCGGGAGTCCCTGGCCCGTCAACGGGAGATCCGACGTGAGTGCCACCTGCAGTCCAGCGTCGTCGAGCCGCTCGAGGAACGTTCGCCAGAATACCGCTCGGGCTGCGGGGGTACCGTATCGCGCCACAGGTATTGCAACCCGCGTCGTCTGCACGCGTGACACCTGGAATCCGGGATCGACGTTCCGCAACTCGACGAAGCTCTTCGCCAGCAGCGCCGAAGCAATCACCAGCGCCAGCGAGACCGCGATCTGTGCGATCACGAATGGGCGACCGGCGGCCAGCTGAGAGGCTGCGACCGACCGCTGTGTCGAACGCGTGGACACGGCACGACTGGCTGCCATAACGGCCACCACGATCGAGCAGGCCAGGATGGCCAGAAGAAACAACAGCGCCCGCGCGTCGAGGCTGACCGTCGTCATCACGTCGCTGCCATATTTGGCGCGAAGCAAGCCGACGAGGACGCGCGAGGATGGAAACGCGATCGCGGCGGCGAACAGCATCAGGGGCACCATTTCGAGCGCGGCCAGGACGAGGATCTGTGGCTGCGTGGCGCCGAGGGCCAGCCGTGTCGAAAACTCGGCGAGCCGTTGCCTGGCCCGAGTCGCGGACAGGACCGCGAGGTTCAGCAGTGCGATCGCCAGCAAGGAGACTCCGCTCCCGAACAGCAAAGTGACGGTATTGCTCAAACGAGACGCAAGGCGTTCGCGAAGGGGGATTACGTCGATCCGATACCCGGCGGCGTCGGGATCGCCGGTGTGGCCGGTCAGGCGCTGAACGTCGCTCTCGAATTCACGCCGGGTGGTTCCCGCCAGCCTCACGATCGGAGCGAGCAGTCGAAGTCGGCGAGCCATCGTGGGCGAGAACTGGTACGGGACGTAGATGTCGACGTCCCCGAGAGGATCGCGATGCGGCGGCAGGATGCCGACGATCTCGTAAGACCGTCCATTGAGCGAGAGCGCCGAACCGAGTACGTTGGTTCGGCGTCCGAACAGGTCGGCCCACAGGCGATCCGTCAGGATGGCCACATAGGCGGCCCCGGGACCCTCCTCGCCACGGCGGAAATCTCGGCCAGCGACGAGCGGGACCCCGAACGTCTCGAAGTACGCGGCTGACACGACACGGGCGCGGACCTGGCGCGGCTCGCCGAAGCCTGTGAGCGCGTACTCGGGAACGAATGATCCGGCCGCTGCGATGCGCGCCCCACTCGCCTCCTCACGCAGGACCCTGAAGTCGGGCATCGACACCGCCGCTTCTCCGGTGACGTGGCTGGTGACGAGCACATAGAGCTGCTCCGGTGACCGATACGGCAAATCGCGCCAGAGGAGTGCATAGGCCAGCGAAAACGTCGCGGTGGCGACGGCCGCTGCGCCACCAACCATCACAATGGCCGCCACCGACGATGCGCGGTTGCGCCACAAACCGCGGAACAGTGCTGGAATCTCTGACATGATGTGCCTCACAACGATGAGTGCTCGGCGCTACTTTCGACGCGCAGTCATCTGCACCGGGCCGTCTTCGATCGTTAGAGACGGTGCCGGGGTACCCGCGCCGAATCGAATTCGCACGCTGTCCGCTCCCGCCGGATGGAACGTCAGGTTGCCCAGATGGAAGAGGGTTCGGTCCGCACCGCCCGCGCGGCGGATCGTCAACGCGCTCCGCTCGGTCGTCGACACGACGACCTCTTGCGTGGATCCCTGACCGAACAGGTACGTGCCTACGCACGCTGACCGAGCCGCATCCGTGAGTGGTTCGTTGCGGTAGGGCGCATTCGAATCCGCCACCGATTCGAGGTATTTGACAACCTCGGCGGCGCCGCCCGCTTTCGCGTGGGCGAGCAGCGGGATTCCATGCGGTCCCCGTATGCGCTGGATGCCCGGCGTCGCTGTGACGAAGGCCTTCACGACCTCGAGTTGTCCGAGCATCGCGGCGGAAAAAATGGTCGGTCTGGCGCCCGAGTCCAGGAGCAAGGCCGCAATTTCCCGATTGCCAACGTGCGACGCTGCTCCCAACGGTGTTTCCCAGTCGCCGAAGCCCCAGTCCCACCCCGCGTTGGCCAACGCCGGCCGATTCGAGAGCAACTCGCGGACACGGTTGACGTTCCCGTGCGCGACCGAAACCACCTCGAACACGACGCTGGCGTCGTGCGCGGGGAAAGAATCGCTGGGCGTCACGGTCTGTCCGTGTACGGCCTCAGCGACGAACAACGGCGCAGCGGGCGTCAGGGTAAGAAACAGGCGGCGAGAGAACGGCATTCCACACCTCCGAGGAGTGGTATGTCGCATGCCGAGCGCCGAAGGAAAAGCCAGCGTTTGATGAGGATTCGTGTGAGGGGTGAAGCCTTGCCCGTTCAGCGGGTTACGGGCGATTGTCAGGAACCGCAAGCTGCTTCGACACGGCACTCGCAATGTCTTCGGCGATCTCGTTCTGAGCATCCAGGGTGAATGCCTCGCGGTCGTAGCTGTTCGCCCAGAGATGCGCTTCATCGCTGACCCGAATCAGGTGAGCGATCAGCCGCACTTTCGACGCATCGACTTTCATCTGCGCCAGGACGACGTAGCGCACGTCGACCGCGCGTCCGATCTCCTTGATATCCCGAAAATCGCGCGGCCGCCTCAGCGCAGCGGAATTGCCTACTACGTGCAACCATGCGACGCGTTCAGGTGCAGCAAGGCGCGCCACGGTCTGGTCGGCGATCGCCTTGGCCACCTCGTCGAAGGCGTCCTGTCCAGTCTCGTTGTCAAATGACACGACGCCAACCCGGATCGGGCGCGTCCCGTATTCGGCCCATGCGAATCCGAGCGCCGCCAGTGCAACGACTGCAGTTGCCACACCGACCCAGAGCAGAACGCGTCCACGATTCCGCACCGAAAGAGCTGTGGCGGCTGGGCTCGCGTCCGTCGGCGTAGACACTGCGTCTGCGCTCTGTGTAACCGGGGCGATGAATCGATAGCCGCGTTTCGGCAGCGTTTCGATGTACACGGGCCGATCGGCCGAATCGCCCAGCGCTGAACGGATATGCGCAACGGTGAAATTGAGGCCGCGCTCGAAATCCACATACGTACCGGTCGGCCACACCTCCTGGCGTAACTCGTCACGCGAGACGACATCTCCAGCACGGCGCACGAGCGCGGCAAGCACACGGCCTGGTTGCGGCTGCAGTCGAACCACCGAGCCATGCTTGCTCAGCGTGCCTGACTCGCTGTCGAATGTAAACGGCCCGAATCGAACTGATTGCGCCATGCGCAATAAAGCTACTACGGCCTTGCCTCGAAGCGCCAAACACTCAGGCAGCGATCAGACGAGCCAGGTAGCGGTGGGCTTCGTTTGCAGAGATCCCTTTCAACGGCGTGCTGATTTCTTCGCTTGTTGCTCCGCACGGACCAGCGCTTTTCTCACACCGGCCATGTGCATCGAGTTCGCGCCGAGGTATTGCATCATCGAGAGTTGAGCGTTGTACGCACCGACGTGATCACGCCCGTGGCGCACGTGCCAACGTTCGTGAACGAGGACACCCGCTAACCGGACGAGTGCCTGATAGTTTCCCCCGGCCGCATCACGATACGTCTCGCTACCGGTCCACACATAGATGGTCGGCTCAGCGCGTCCCGTATCTGTGAACCGAACCCAGGCTTCCGCCATGGCGCTCACCTCTCGTGGCTTGTTCGTGACGAGCTCAATGTGCGGAGTATCAGCCCGGTGCCATCCCAGGAGCCGGATTGCGTGATCGATCGGTGGGGGCCGTTGCGGCTCACCAGCGTCGGCCGCCCGAGCGGCCGCGACGACTGCTGCGGTCAGAAACGAAATCACCTGCCATCGTGTAGTCCGCTGCATCGTCCCCTCCCTCATCGGCCGGCATGGCCGTCACCGGTGAAGGCGGAGCGAGGGACTGAAAACTGCCACAGACCGCGATGGCAGCAGGCGTAGAATCCCGGCAGCTACTCATCACATAACCGCGACCGTAAGGGGGGGCGTTGCCGCCAGGGCAGGAAGTCACGGCATTGCTTCGGGCATGGAGCGAAGGCGACGAGGACGCTCGTGACGCGCTGGTGCCGATGGTGTATGCAGAGCTCCACCGGCTGGCGCGGCTGTACATGAGCCGTGAGCGTCCGGGCCAGACGCTTCAGCCCACCGCGCTTGTTCACGAAGCCTATTTGCGACTCGTCGACATTCGTCGCGTGCGTTGGGAAGATCGCGCGCACTTCTTTGCCGTGTCCGCTCGTGTGATGCGGCGGGTGCTCGTGGACATCGCCCGATCGCGCGGCTCATTGAAACGCGCGGGGGGACTCCGGCGGGTCGCGTTCGACGAGCAGATGGTCACGGCGAATGAATGGAGCGCGAGCCTCCTGGCACTCGACGATGCGCTGCGGGAGCTGGCGCAACGGGATTTGCGAAAAAGTCAGGTGGTCGAGCTCCGGTTTTTTGGGGGCTTGACGTCGAAGAGACGGCAGCCGCGCTGCACATATCAGCACGGACGGTGATGCGGGACTGGAAGCTTGCCCGTGCTTGGTTGACGCGCGAGATGACGAGGGGCGCGTCGTGACCGCAGATCGGTGGCAACGGATCTCGTCCATTCTCCATGCGGCGCTGGACCGCGACGCGACGGTTCGAAGTGACTACGTGCGCGAGGCCTGCGCGAACGACGAGGAATTGCGGCAGGAAATCGAATCGTTGCTGGCTCACGCTTCCGGCGAGGCCTTCGTGGATACACCCGCCCTCGCTACAGCGGCACAGGCGTTGGCCGCCGATGGGTCCAACTCACTCGTAGGACGTCAATTCGGCGTATATCAGCTGACTTCGTTCCTCGGGGCAGGGGGCATGGGCCAAGTCTATCGGGCGCGTGACACCCGGCTGGAACGAGATGTTGCGATCAAAATTCTGCCACGAATATTCAGCAGCGACTCGCAGCGTCTGCACCGCTTCGAGCGCGAAGCGAGGATGCTCGCGACCCTGAATCATCCGCACGTCGGCGCCATTTACGGGATTGAAGACGTGGACGGCGTGCCCGCGCTCGTGTTGGAACTCGTCGAAGGCCAGACGCTCGCGGAGCGACTTGGTTTCGACGCCGGCGGTTCGGATCGGTCTCGTTTCGGCCCCTCGAGGTCGGGTGCGAAACGCGCAGGCATTCCCGTTGACGAGGCGCTCGACATTGCACAACAACTTGCGGGCGCGCTCGAGGCGGCCCACGAGCGTGGCATCGTCCATCGTGATCTGAAGCCCGCCAACATCAAAGTGACGAGCGAGAGTGCAGTCAAGGTCCTCGACTTCGGGCTCGCGAGGCTCGCAGCGGAAACCAGTGCGGCTGGTGGCATGGACGTCGCCATGCCGCAATCGGCCGCCTCAACGTCCCTGGCCACGACGCCGGGTCTGGTTCTTGGCACTGCGGCCTACATGAGTCCGGAGCAAGCTCGTGGGCAACCTGTAGACAAGCGAACGGACATCTGGGCTTTCGGGTGCATCCTCTACGAGATGCTGTGTGGCCGCGCGGCCTTTGCCGGTGACACGCTTACGGACACGCTCGCAGCCGTGGTCAGTCGTGAGCCCGAGTGGACGGCTCTGCCCGAAGGAACGACCTCCACGGTTCGAACGGTGCTGACGCGTTGCCTGGAGAAAGACCCGAAGCGACGCCTTCGAGACATCGCTGACATCCAGTTGCTTCTATCGGGTGCCTTTGACACTTCCAAGAGCGCGACTGTGGAAAGAGGGTCGGGCCAGATGTCTGCGCGGCGACTAACCATCGTCGCAGCGAGTTCCACGCTCGTTGCTGCTGGTGCGACCGCAGTCGCCATGTGGCTGTGGTCGCCCACGGCAGTGCCGCCGCGCCTCTCCCGGCTGGTGATTCCGTCGACCAGTTCCGCGGCCGCGTTGCTCCCGAACACCGGACGAGCGAACCGTGCGCTGACGATCACACCGGATGGCTCGGCGATTGTGTACATCGGTAGCAACAGCACTCGTCTCTTCGTTCGCGCGCTGGACGCCCTGGAGCCCCTGGAGATAGCTGCCGGGCAACAGCTCAACGTCCCATTCGTTTCATCGGACGGTCGATGGGTGGGATTCGCCGACGGAAGCGCACTCAAGAGAGTGGCTGTGGCCGGCGGAGCACCGCTCGTTATCGCTACTTTCAACGGAAATCCCCTCGGTGCGACGTGGTTGCCGGACGACACGATCGTATTCGCGACGAACGACAAGACAACGGGCTTGCAGCGCGTCTCGGTGGCCGGAGGACCCGTCACAGAACTGACCCGCATAGACCGTAATGGCGGGCAGGCTGCTCACGCCTGGCCAGAATCGTTACCCGGCGGCAACGCTGTCCTTTTCACGATCAGTTCTGAGACCGGCGGGCAGGATGCCGATCGGATCGCGGTGGTCGACCTGCGAAACAACACCCAGAAGATCCTCGTCCCTGGTGGCAGTCACGCCCAATACGTGGCCAGCGGCCATCTCGTCTATGTTGCGACGGGGGCGTTGTGGGCTGTGTCGTTCGACCCGCGAAGACTCGAGGTCCACGGGTCACCAGTTCGCGTTCTCCCTCAGCTGGTGACGACCGTGAACAGCAGCGGACAGTTTGCGGTGGCGAGAGACGGGACGCTCGTCTATGCCGATTCAGTCCCCACCGTCGCGTTACAGGACCTGGTGTGGGTCGACCGTAGTGGCAGGGAGACGCCACTGGGTGCACCGACGCGCGCGTATTTGAACGCACGGCTCTCGCCCGACGGCACTCGTGTCGCTGTGAACATCGCCGGCCAGGATCAAGACCTCTGGGTGTGGGACACCGAGCGCGAGGTCCTCACGCGTGTGACGGCCGATCCAGCCAATGACGCGGCGCCCGTATGGACGCTCGACGGCCAGCGCCTGATTTTCGCCTCGCAGCGCGACGGTGGCATTTACAATCTGTGGTCGCAGGCGGCGGACGGAACCGGCGACGCGGAGCGTCTGACGACCAGTGCGAACACACAGGCGCCGACGGGCCTCTCTCCCGACGGGCATGAGGTCGTGTTTTTCGAACTCACGACAACAAGGCAGTTCGACATTTTGCGCATTGCGCTTCCAGGTAAGCAGGCCTCTTCTCTGCTCGAAACTGCATTCAGCGAGCTGAACGGCGTCGTATCCCCCGATGGGCGCTGGCTCGCTTTTCAGTCGAACGGATCGGGTCGCTCCGAGATTTATGTTCGACCATTTCCAGACACGGCGACAGGCCAATGGCCAGTATCGACGGCTGGCGGGAGGATGCCTGCCTGGAGCGCCAACCGGCTGATGTTCTTCCAGGCAGACGGTAGCCTCATGGGAGTCCAGTTCGAAGGCCGGAATTCTCGCTGGCATGCAGAAGCACCAGCCAAGTTGCTCGACTCGCTCTACTTCTCAGGCAGCCCCGCGACGATTGCGCGGACCTACGACGTCTCGCCGGACGGGCAGCGGCTCTTGATGATCAAACCGTCCCGAGCCGATTCGCAGCCTGTTTCCTCCGGTCTCATCGTCGTCCAGCACTGGGACCAGGAGCTGAAGCAACGCGTTCCCACGCGCTGACACCCCCGCGAAAACCGGTGAACGATGCGGATAATGCGGCGCCTCATTCTCTGGAAAGGCGTTGCGAAGGTCGCAGTCGCTCGCGCGCGATCATGGGTCAGTCGTGCACGACGTTGATCGTTCTTATCGTTCGCGTCAATCGTTCATATCGTCTTCGAGAGCGAGGATATACTGCTCGCGCGCACTGAAGGAGTCCGCATGCGTCTACGGTTCCTGCCCACCGCAGCGTTCCTCATCGTCTCGATTGTCGCAGGTACGCTCACCGCCCAGTCGAAGCGCCCGATCACGGAAACCGATCTGTTCCAGTTCACGTGGATCGGCGATCCGCAGGTCTCTCCTGACGGATCCCGTGTCGTGTTCGTGCGGGTGAGCGTGAATGCAAAAAAGGACGGATACGAGTCGGCGCTTTTCGTCGCGGCGACCACCGGCGACGAGCAGCCGCGGCGATTGACGGCGGGGCCACACGACTCCTCGCCACAGTGGTCGCCCGACGGAAGCAGCCTGGCGTTTGTCCGCGGGTTCGAACACGAAGGCAAACGGCTGCCGTCGCAGCTGTTCCTGCTCTCGATGCGAGGGGGAGAGCCGCTGCAGCTCACCGACCTGCCGAAGGGTGCCGCCAGCCCGAAATGGTCTCCGAATGGCACTCGCATCGGATTCAAGACCGAAACGTCGCAGCACGATCTCGAAACACGTCAGGCTCGCGAGCAGCGCGGCTGCCGGGACGATAACGCCAGGACCGCGGCTCAAGTGTCCGCCGGGCCAACGCAACCACCACCGGCCGATGCGTCGAAGGCCGCCGGCGATGGCTGCACCGACGATGCAACACGCGAATCCGACATGCGCACGATCACGCGTGCGGTCTACCGCTCGAACGACGATGGATATCTGGATCCGACCCACCCGGCACACATCTGGGTCGTCGATGCACCTACGCCGTCACAGGATAAGGCCACGCCAAGGCAGGTCACACAAGGTGCTTGGGAAGACGACGACTTCGTGTGGTCGATCGACGGGCGTCAGATTTACTTCACCCGCTCGCACCTGCAGGAGCCCTACTACGAACTACCCAGGAGCGATCTGTTCGTGGTGAACGTTTCGGGAGGCGACGCGCAGCTGCTCAACGCGCTGAACATCGACCTCGCGCATATGGCGCTGTCGCCGGACGGGAGCCGACTCGCATTCGTGTCCAGTGTCAACGAGCCGGTGCGCTCCTATTCGCAGCCAGACCTGTGGACGGTGGCGCTGACCCCGAACGCCCAGCCGCGCAACCTGACGACGTCGTTCGACTACGACGTGGCAGACGGAGTCGGCGGCGACAATGCGTCGCCGCGCGCGGCCGGTTCGAGCCCTGTGCTCTGGAGTCACGACGGGCGATCGATCATCACGGTGGCGGCGCGGGAGGGCAGCGCCAACCTGTACAGGTTCGACGCGGAGAGTGGAGCCGCACGTGAGATCACGCACGGCAAGCACGCGGTCCAGAGCTACCGCAGCTCCGACGGCGGCAGACGCATCGTCGCCCTCATCTCCACGCCGGTGGAAATCGGAGACCTGTTCTTCATCGGCGACGGAGAGCCGCGGCGATTGACGCAGGTCAACTCGGCGCTGTTCTCACAGTTGACTCTGACGATGCCGGAAGAGATCTGGTACCCGTCGTTCGACGGCAGGAAAATTCACGCCTGGGTGCAGCGGCCCGCGGACTTTCAACCCGGCCGGAAGTATCCGCTCATCCTCGACATTCATGGCGGCCCGCATTCGGCGTACGGATGGGTGTTCGATCACGAGTTCCAGTGGTTCGCGGCAAACGGCTATCTGGTGTTGTATCCGAATCCGCGCGGCAGTACGAGCTACGGCCAGGAGTTCGGCAACATCATCCAGTACAAGTATCCGGGCGATGACTATCGGGATCTGATGGCGGGTGTGGACGAATTGATCAGGCGGGGGTGGGCGGACCCGGACCAACTGGGTGTCACCGGTGGCAGCGGTGGCGGCGTGCTCACGAACTGGACGGTGACGCAGACCGACCGTTTCAAGGCGGCCGTTTCGCAGCGCGACATCTCCAACTGGGCCTCGTGGTGGTACACGGCCGACTTCACCCTCTTCCAGCCGGAATGGTTCCGCCAACCGCCATTCCGGGATCCGCAGGAGTATGCGAGCCGCTCGGCAATCACGTCGGTCGAGAAGATCCGAACGCCGATTGCCTTCATCCTCGGGGAAGCCGACTGGCGCACGCCTCCCGAGAGCGGAGGAGAGCAACTGTTCCGCGCTCTGAAGTTCCTCAAGCATCCGACCGCAATGGTTCGCTTCCCGAATGAGACGCACGAGTTGTCGCGAAGCGGACAGCCCTGGCACCGCATCGAGCGCCTGCGAGCGATCCTCGGCTGGATGGACAAGTACATCCGAGGCAAAGACGTGGCGCAGTTCAGGGACGTCATGAACGGACGCGAGAAGAAGTAGACGCGGCGATAGGCGTATCATCCGGCGTCGGTTCCAGTTGGGCAAGCGACTCTTTGTCCCGTTCACAGCCGAAGGAGGACTCGATGACTGCGCAACGGATTCTGCTCGCCTCGGTAGTTACGCTGTGCACTGCAGCGTGCGGCACGTCCACTCCGACCGCACCGAGCGATCTCGCCAGTGTGGCGCCTGGCACACTCGCTGCTACTGAATCATCGGCACGATCGGCGGCGGCTGCGGTGATCTGCACCGTCGACGTCGGCGCCACCGCACACCCGTTGCCCGCGTTTCACGTGTACGTCAACTGGCTGAAAGCGTCGGCCGCGGCATCCGACCTGCAGTGCGGGCAGGTGAATTCGCTCGACAAGAAGATGGAGTCGCTCGCCGAGGCGCTCGATGCGAACCCGCCGGCCTTCGAGAGAGCATGCGGGGTGTCCATCGCCGCGGCCAGGGAAATCGATGCGCTCATGAAAACGGGGCAGCTCCCGGCGCTGACGTTCCCCCCGCCCGTTCCCGGAGGGCCGACGACCCTGGAGCAGATCGCCGAGTTCTTGAGCGAAACGTGGTGCGCGGCGGCGCGCGGCGAGATCACCGGACCGCGCTCATAAAGAGCATGGCCTCGCGGGCGATGCGTGGGGCGTCGACCCGAGCGGCAAGCGCTTCATTCTGATTCGTCGGGCCGAGTCCGCCGCCGCGTCTCAAACGCCGCGGCCGCGGATCGAGATCGTGCTCAACTGGGCGGAAGAGCTGAAGGCGCGTGTGCCGCTGAAATTGATCGCCGAAGAGGACCAGAGTGATGACGACACAAGTACTTGCTCGAGAGTCGGACAGACTCCGTTGACTTCGGCTCGCCAGGGGCGGACGATGGTTCTATGAGTCGTGCGTTGCTGGTTACAACGTTGTTGGTCATCAGCTCGTCGGCGGTGTCTGCCCAGGCGTTGAGCACGCTCCACATCACGGTCACGCTGAATGACGCCACGGGAAAGACGACGTCAGTGCCACGCCACGCGCTGCTCATCAGCGACGAGCCACCAAGCGCGGAGCCGCGGCGCATTTTCACCACGCTGACGGGTACAGTCGACGTCAAGCTGCCTCCTGGGCGTTATGCCGTGGAATCCGATCAGCCGGTGGCGTTCGAAGGCAAAAGCTACGAATGGTCGCAGCGCGTTGACATTGTCGCCGGCCGTGACGCCACGCTCGCACTGACAGCGGGCAACGCGTCGGTCGGTACCAGTACAGCCGCGGCGACATCTGCCACACCCGCAGCGACGGACCCCTTGTTTGCCGCATCTCAGTGGCAAGAGAGTGTCGTTGCGTTGTGGACGCCGACCCAGCACGCGTCGGGATTTGTCGTCGATGCCCGGGGCCTGATCGTGACCAATCAGCGCGTCGTCGGCACGGCGACGTCCGCTGAGGTGCAGTTTGCCCCCGACATGAGGGTCACGGCGACCGTTCTCGCATTGGATCCCGCGCGCGACGTGGCCATCCTCTGGGTCAATCCGTCGGTTGTCACATCACTGCGGCCACTGCCGCTCGGATGCGGCCAGACGAGGCCGTCGGTGGCGAACCGGCAGGAGCTGTACACGGTCGACGTGGGGATGACGGGACAAAAGCGCCTGACGCCTGGGGAGGTGACCGGCGTCGGACCGCGCCTGGTTCTGTCGGAAATGAGACTCGTTCGAACGAGTGCGGGGGGGCCGGTCTTTACGGCGGATGGCCTGATTGGATTCACGACCGTCGATGATCGGGATCCCGATGCCCGTTCGGATGCGCGGATCGTCAGGATCGACCAGGCCTGCGAACTGATTGCATCGGCAGAGAAAAAAATGGCCGAGGCGATGCCGCCGGACGCGATACACCTGCCGCTCGACCCGCGGCCCGTCGCCGTCAGCGCGCTCAGCGAGGCGGTGAAGAATCGCGCCGGCAGTCTGAGTCCGTACTCGATGAGCACGACCGACTTCGACATCACGTTCATCACACCGGTTCACCTCTACGGCGCGAAGGATCAGGTACGGCGTCCGGTGCTGGAGTTCGGCAACTGGTCGGAATACCTCGCCGACTATCCGCGTGCGCTGCTGGTGCGCGTCACGCCAAAAATGGCGGAGAGTCTGTGGGCCAAGGTGGCACGCGGCGCGGCGATGACGCAAGGGATGTCGCTGCCGCCGATGAAGCGCGCGAAGGCTGGCTTCTTGCGGATGCGTGCCTTCTGCGGCGACACGGAGGTGACGCCGATCCACCCGTTCGTGGTCGAACACCGCGTCTCGCAGACCGAGGCGATCTACGAAGGGCTCTACGTGTTTGATCCCGCTGCGCTCGGTCCGCAATGCGGCGTGGTGAAGCTGACGGTCTACTCCGAAAACGAGCCTGATACAGGCGACGCCCGCGTCGTCGATCAGAAGGTGCTGCAGCAGATCACGCGAGACTTCGCGCTCCTATGATCACGATCCCGTGGCTGGCGAAAAGTCGATACCTCGACTCCACGCGCCCCAGGAACTGGACGCGTTTGCTTTTCTCATTGGCAAATGGGATGGCTCAGGCAGGACTTTGCGATCGATTGAGGTCTGACGTTAGGAGAAGCCGGGCATTATAATGCCGCGGCTGGCACTCAGGCGTCAGGAGGTTCGTATGCGAGTTATTTTCAGGGCCGCGACGTTGCTGTTTTTACTCGGCGTCGTTCTCCCCGCCGCCGCAGCCGCGCAAGCGAACCCCGGCTCGGGTGACG
>DASRJE010000213.1:0-40510 GCA_035649635.1 Vicinamibacterales bacterium
GATGCCTTTTCGAATGATCCCGACGAGCTCCTGGTCGGTCAACGGCCGGCGGAACTGTCCGCGGCCGAGATCGATGCCCGCTATTTGATCGCCATCCGGCCCGTGACAGTTGGCGCAGGTGTTCCGAAACGCGCGGCCACCATCCTCGATGTCGAAAGCTGTGGCGTGTTGAGCAGAAAGCGAAGTGCCGGCCGCGTGGAGGCCGATGGCGACGAGGATGATTGCCGCGGAGGAGCGCCGCATGTCAGATATGCCGGCACCGGGTGAAGAGTGCGGGTGTGTTAGACGCGACCCGCAAAAACCCGGAAGTCCTGACGTGGCGGCATCTTACCCGCCCAACGGCGGGAGATCAACTTCCCGAACATGGGTAGCTGGATTGCTGGGCCACCTGGCGACGGGGCTACTTCTTCGGCTTTTCGTAAGTAACCGTGTTCCTCTGACTCTCGAGCACGGCCTTCTTATCGCCGGGATACCAGTACTCCAGGTGACACCCCTCGCAGGCCTTGTCGATTTTGTCGCCGGCAGTGAACAGGCCTTCAGGATCCCTGGTCTTGATGATCTTCAGTGACTCGAGTGCCGCGGTGCGCAAGGCGTCAGCATGCTTATTCCACGCCGCTGGATCCTGTTTGACCTTGGCCTCGATCTCCGCCGGCGTGAGTTCAGGACCTCCCCGCTCGGCGTTCAGCGATTTGTCCCCGGCGGGCACCATCGTCCGTGGCATTTTCAACAGGTTGGCGGACTCAGCGAGGATCAGCGCCCCGCGCTCGACCTTCAACCAGTCCTCGTCGGTCAAAGGCTTCGTCTCGACGGTCCCTTTTTCGCTGACGTCGATGACGGCTGCATCGAAGATCCAGTCCGCGATCGGGTCGACGATGTGCTCCATCAACTCTTTGACGGAGAGGACCGGCGTATACGAAGAAGCCTCAGCAGC
Source organism: Vicinamibacterales bacterium (assembly GCA_035649635.1). Taxonomy (GTDB): domain Bacteria; phylum Acidobacteriota; class Vicinamibacteria; order Vicinamibacterales; family UBA2999; genus Gp6-AA40. The sequence goes on from DASRJE010000213.1 coordinate 932, forward strand.
GGCAGGTTCAACGGCTGGTGGCTCTGAACAGCCCTGGAGCAGCACGGCAGAGAGCAAGAGAGGGACAGCCGCCGCGATCGATGCCCCGCGCGCCACGTGCAAACCGACTCGCTCTCGCCTCTGCACCCTTGACCTTTGACTGATCTTAACTTTTGACCTTTGACCTTTGAATTACTGGGTGCTCGAGGGAACTGGAGGAATCTGCTCGTTCGGATACCAGTACTGACGATGGCAGTTTTCGCAGGCCTGCTCGATCTGCTCGCCGACCTCGAAGACCTTCTGCGAGTCCCTGGCGTCGATCGCCTGCAGGACGGCCACACCGGCCTCGTGCAGCTTCGTGGCTCGCATCACCCACGACGCGCGATCCTTGTTGATCAACACTTCCATCTCCGACGGCTCGAGCTCGACGCCGGGTGTTTCCGACTTCTCGCCGGGACCGGCCACATGTCGGCCGGGCATCATGAGCAGGTTCGACGCTTCAGTGAGCGCGACGGCGCCTTGACGCACCTTCTTCCACTCCTCGTCGTTCTTCGGCGCAGTGTCGACCGTCCCTTTCGAGCTTTGAACCGTCGTCACCGACAGCCACACGACGTCCGCATTGGGATCGACGATCGACAGCATGATGTCCTTGATCGTGGCGGTCGGCTGATACTCCGGCGGCACCGGAGCAGGCGCTGATGCCTGTGCCGCACCCTGATTCTTCTGACCCTGACACGCGCTAACCGAGACCAGAACGCCGAGGAAGACTGCCGCAGTCAGCGGGATGAACCAGCGACTCTTTCGCATTGACAGACCTTTCGCATCGCACATGAGGTGCGAGAACTGATTTGCAATATACCCCGCACCTCCTGAGCGGTTTCTGAAGTCTTGATGAATTCTGCTTAAGACTCTGCCTCCATTGCGCTATTCACGCGGTGGCAACTGACACGATCGTGAAAAATGGTACCGATTGTCAGCAAATCTCCGATAGCTCCAGTCGAAGAGGTGGCGCAATCCCGGCACGAGCGAGAGCCAATAGATCGGGTATGTCCACCAGATCCGTCGCATCACGTATCGATACGCGTCTGCGCCATATATCTGCCGGCCATCCCTCAAAAGCAGGCGGAAGTCCGCCAACAGGTCTTCTTCTGTTGGCGAACCAAGCCGCTCCCGTACCCACTCGTCCTGCAGCGCGGCGATCTCAAACCCCCGCTTGCGAAGCGTGTCTGCCCAATAGGTAACCCAGCTGCGACAGAAGCCGCATGCGCCATCAAACAACAGCCAGCCGAACGGGGCAGAAGTGTCACCAGCCACGCGTGCTTCCACTTTCAGCTATCCCTTTCGCGTTCGTCCAGCAGGTCGGAAATGTCCTCTCTGATCCGCTGAGCGGTGATACCCCAACCGGTGAGAAGCGAGCTCGCAAGAGTTCCGTGACGGTCAAGCATGCCCAGCAACAGGTGTGCGATCGCAATAACGTGATGTCCGAGTCGATCGGCTTCTCCCGTCGCAGCCAACAGCACTAGCCTGGTCGTGCTGCTGAACGGAATCTCGACGGAATACGGCACCGGTTCGGCGCCGCGGCCTGGGGCCGCAATCTGCGCGCGTGCGGCGTCGATGGACACATGCGCGTCTTCGAAGAATCGTGCCGTTGAACTGCGTCCGGCACGGATCGACCCAAGCAAGACGTGCTCGGGCTCGATCGAGAATCTTCCTTCCTGGCTGGCCTCATCACGCGAGAAGAAGAGCGCCAGTTTCGCCGTTGGCGTGTAGCGGTTGAACGCGAGGTCGACCGATGACACCTCGCCGTCCTCGTCAGCCAGTTTCCGGACGTGCGCCCTGAGATCGCGCCAACTGCCGAAGCCATACTCCAGTGCGAGTGCGTGTTGCGCGGCCGTAAGCCTGGCGCCTGGATCGCGGCGCTTCAATTCGCGAAGCAGGACCTTCGCTTGTTTCCTCAGATGATCGAGACTGGGACGTTCAGGCAACTGGCGAGACATGACTCCTCCTGTAGCGCCCGGTGTCCGCTGACGGGCAAAGAGGGTGTCGATGCTCGGTTGAACTGAAAAGCGCAGGTGGGATGATCCCTTTCCGCGGACGGGGTGCACCCTGCGTTACGGCAACGATCTTACCATTAGCCGACTTGACCGCCTGGATTCGATGTATCTGAATCAGGCTCTCCCCGGTCAAGGCGGCTTGCCCCGCGGAAGCGGGGCCAGAAGACGCTGTGTCTAGCGAGGCGCTATGAGCCCAAGCCTCGCTAGAATTCTCCAGTGAGTTCTCTCCGATCGCTACCTTCCGTAGACCGCCTGTTGCGCCACGCGGGGCTCAAGGCCTCAATCGACCAGCATGGCCGGTCGCTCGTGACCGACGCCATTCGTCAGGTGCTCGCCGAGGCTCGCGACGAGATCACCAGTAGTGGCGGCGCTCTCGACGACGAGGATCTGATCGCGCGAGTGGCCCAGCGGGCAACGGCATACGCGACGCCATCGCTGCGGCGAGTTTTCAACTTGACCGGAACAATTCTGCACACGAATCTCGGGCGTGCTCCTCTCCCGCCTGAAGCGATTGAGGCCGTCCTCACGGCGGCGCGTGAACCCAGCAATCTCGAGTTCGACCTCGAGACCGGAAAGCGCGGTGACCGCGACGATCACATCGAGGCGGCGTTGCGCAGGCTGACGGGCGCACCCGCCGCCACCGTCGTGAACAACAACGCGGCCGCCGTGCTGCTCGTGTTGAACACGCTCGCTCTGCGCAAGGAAGTTCCTACGTCACGCGGAGAGCTCATCGAGATCGGCGGCTCGTTTCGCATGCCCGACATCATGAAGCGCGCCGGCTGCACACTGCGTGAGGTCGGCACGACCAACCGGATCCATCTGCGCGATTACGCCGAGGCGATCGGACCGAAGACGGGGCTGGTCATGAAGGTGCACACCAGCAACTACGAGGTCGTTGGCTTTACGGCGACGGTACCCGAGCAGGAGCTCTCGTCACTCTGTCGCGAGCAAGGCATACCATTCGTCGTCGATCTTGGCAGCGGGATGCTCGTCAACCTCGATGCGTACGGTCTCCCTCACGAACCGACTCCGTCAGAGGCGCTCGCACACGGCGCCGACATCGTGACCTTCAGCGGCGACAAGCTTCTCGGCGGACCACAAGCCGGTCTCATCGTAGGGCGGGCCGACCTCGTGGCCGCGATCAAACGCAACCCCCTTCGACGCACGCTCCGAATCGACAAGATGACGGTAGCCGCGCTCTCAGCGGTACTTGCGATCTACGGCGATCCCGATCGGCTCACTGAACGACTGCCGGTTCTCAGGTATTTGACAAGACCAATCGCGGAGATCCGGGCCGCCGCCGAACGACTGTTGCCGCCCCTCTCCGCCGCTTTCGATCGGGTCGCAACAGTACGCGTCACGGATTGTCAGAGTCAGATCGGGAGTGGCGCGCTTCCCACTCGTACGATCCCGAGCGCGGGTATGGCAATACAGCCGCGTGCGCGCCGCAGTGGAGGATCGGTCCAAGCGATCGCCGCGGCTTTCCGCCGCCTGCCCATTCCGGTGATCGGTCGCGTCCAGGAGGATACGTTCCTCCTCGACATCCGCTGTCTCGACGATGAATCCGCGTTCCTCATGCAGCTTGCGAAGCTGGACAGCGACGTTACAGCGTAGTCAAAAAAAAGGAACCAAACGGTGCTCTCGCCGAAACTCGTTAGAGACGCACGTCTCCCACAATCGGTAGAACCACGATGGGTTACTCAAAGCGCGGTATGGAATATCAGTTCGCGGATCGCGAGCCCGCGACGAGATCCGCGATTCGAGGCGAGCGTCGATCTTCGAGCGCACTGCGCGGCTGTTCGCTCACGGGATACGGCGTCCGGTTCCGAACGCGGAGTCGCGTAACCGGTACGTCCGATCGCGAGACAGCAAACCCTGACGACGAAATTCCCGTCAAACAGCACAAGTTCCCCTGGGTGCGACGCCACCGATGGCCCCACTCGTCGTGGTACGGAGGCTGCACAGTGCCGGGCGCATGCGCGACTGTGAACCTGAGTCGCGGATGCGACGTCATGAGGTGAAGACAGTTTCGCAAGGGCGGGACGCCGACGCGCGGCAACGCGCCGACGTCCCTGATCACAACCCGCAGGTTAGGGCTGCGGGCCGGACTCTACCCAGTATAGGTGAGGCCAGCCTGCGGCATCCCCCTCGACTTTGCTCGGGACTCCTGAGCCCAGTCGAAGGACAGGAGGCTGGTCATGCCAACGGCTGCCGCAGTCATCGCCTGTGCGCTGGCGCTGCTAGGTAAAAGCGAGGCCAGGATGCCGCGCATCGTGCTCGTGGATGTTCCCCCCGTCCACGCATCGGCCCAGGTCGAAGCATACGTTCGTCCGAACGATAACAACATTTATGTGGTCACCTCGTCTCCCCTGTTCCGCGCGGTTCAGAGTTACAGGTCCGAATGCGGTGAACCACTGGCGTTAAAGAAGCTGGCGAGCGTCCTGATCCATGAGGAATGGCACGTGCGTCATCCTGGCGACGACGAGCGTGAAGCGTATTACGCCCAGCTCACGGCGCTTGTTCAACTGGGCGTGCAGCCTGGCCATTTCGTGTACACAAGCGTGATGCGTTCGATGCAGGAAGTGGCCAAGAAGCGCAAGCAGAAGCCAGAGATGGTGTTGGCGGACGGCCCCGCTGATGACCGAAGGCGGGAACCGAACTCGTCGCTCAGCGCCGTACCGAGATCATCTCCGGACGATCCGTTTGCGAAGTGATCGTGCCGATGATGGCGCTCGTGCGATGGCCGAGGGCGTGCAATTCCCCGACACACGCTTCGGCGGCCGACGCCGGGACACCGGCCAGCAGACCACCTGATGTCTGCGGATCGAAGAGCAGGGCGAATCGTGGATGTTCGGCCACGTCCGGTTCGACAACGATGGCGCGACGCAGCCGCACGTTCTGCGGCTGAAGCGAGCTGAGGATGCCGCGCGCGACGGTCTGCTCTGCCCCATCGAGTGTGGGTACAGCACCCAAATCGATCTCGGCATACACTGCCGACGCCCGCAGCATCTCCACCAGGTGTCCCGCGAGGCCAAACCCGGTGACGTCAGTGCACGCGGTCGCTCCGTGGCGCAGGACGCAGCAGGCGGCTTGCCGGTTCGAGCGCACCATCGACGTGACCGCCGCCTCGATCCAGCGCCCCCTGGCGAGATGACGCATGTCGGCCGCGAACAGCGTGCCCGTGCCAACTGGTTTCGTGAGGATCAAGCGATCGCCTGCCCGCAGCCCGCTCTTACGCAGCACACGCGCCTGTTCGATGCGCCCGTTTACTGAGAACCCCAAACCAAGTTCCGCCCCTTCGCTGGTGTGCCCGCCGACGAGAGGCACTCCCGCCTCGCGCAACACGGCGGTCGCACCCGCCATCAGATGGATCAGCGTCTCTTCAACCTTGGCTTCAGGTCCGGGTGGTACCGTGACGATGGCCAGTGCGGAGGTCGGTTCCCCACCCATGGCATACACATCGCTCAATGAGTGATTGGCCGCGATCCGGCCGAACGTGTACGGGTCGTCGATGATCGATCTGAAGAAGTCCACGGTATGCACCATGGCTTCAGAATCCCCCACCTTCACCACCGCCCCGTCGTCTGGAGCATCGAGGCCAACGAGCACGTTCGCGCAATTGGATTGTCCGACCTGTTGCAGCACACGCGTCAGCACTGACGCGCCGACCTTGGCTCCGCAGCCCCCGCAGCGCATGGCGGTTTCCTTCAGCGTTGCGATCGCCTCTTCATCTGCGAGCCCCACGGGAACGTGTGGCGGCGCGGGCAGCGGCATCTCGGGCAGGACGTTGTAGGCGCGCATGAACCGTCGATCGATCCGGTCCTTCCATCGCCACACCCAGGCGCCCTCGAACGCGATAGGACCACGTGAGGCGACGGCGTACCGGTCGCCAGTGGAAATGAGCGATAGGAACTGGCGCTGCGGCCGATAGGGTTCGAGCGGCTCACCAAGCAATGCGCGACGCAGGTTTCTCGCCAGCGGCGGTCCCTGACGAACGGCAAATACACCTGACTTCGGGCGTGGATGATCCACCATCGAGGCGATGTCGCCAGCGGCAAACACGTCCCCGTGCGAGGTGGACTGAAGGGTGCTCGAGACTCGAACGAAACCATCGTCATCAACTGCCAGGCCTGACTGGGCGAGCCAGGGAGCGGCAGCGGCCTGCGTGGTCCAGAGGGTTTCGTCGATCGGATGAACGCCGCCGTCCGCCGTCCGAAGCACACCTGCCGCGACGCTGACGACGGCATTGCCGCGATGAACGGTGACCTGACGCTTGCCGAGAATCCGCTCGAATCTTCGGCGCACGGAGCGGTTGTGCGTGGGCAACAGATCACCCTCGGTAAACAAGTGATACTCGAGATGGCCGTCGCTGCGCCCCTGGTTCGCCAGGCGCGTGCGCATCGAGTGCTGCACCGCCAGGAGCAACTCGACCCCGCCGGCGCCGCCGCCGACCACGGCAATCCGCCTGGTCGTGTCGCCCTGGTACAAACGAGCCGTCAACGCCGACCAGCGATCGAGCAAGCGATCGATGGGCTTGACAGGCACTGTGTGTTCGGCCGCACCTGTCACCGTGAGGTTGGGCGTTGATCCGATGTCGATCGACAGCACGTCATAGCCGATCGGTGGTCGATCCCTGAAGCGTACCTGTCGGTTGGCCAGATCGAGTCCGATTGCTTCGTCGAACACCACGCGCGCCCGCGCAAAGCGCGCCAGCGGTTGCAGGTCGATATGTGCCTCGTCGCTCGTGTAGTGACCTCCAATCAGCCCCGGCAACATGCCGGAATACGGTGTCTCCACCACCCGCGACACCAACGTCACGCGGACACCGGCGACGGGCCGCATGCCGAAGCGCTTGAGAACGGTCACGTGCGCGTGGCCGCCCCCAAGGAGCACAAGATCTTTGAGAACCGGCAGAGAGGCTGTAAGTGAAAAGTTCAAAGTTTAAACTTTCAGAGTATCTTCCTCGCGTCCCCGACTCGTCGAGTGACGCGCTCCCTGTCCAGGTATTCAAGGAGCGGGATCGCGTACTTGCGCGTGATGTTGTAACGATCCTTGAACGATCCGACATCGATGCTCTCGTCCGTGCCGCTCTGTTTCAGCGCTTGAATCTCCGCTTTCAGTCGCGACAGCGCCGACTCGTGGAAGAACAGATCGCCGGCGCGGATCAGAACCCCGCGCCGGACGAGCAGCATCGTGATGCGGTTGACCACGTCGACTGGCACATCGATTCGTGCGGCAATGGCCGACGGATCCGGCGGCGCGAGGGCGGCGGCGCGCAGAAGCTCGACGATCGCGTCGCGCGCGCGCGCCTCTTCGTCTGTCAATGCCACGTTGTGACCGGCGAGCGCGATGCGATCGCGGGCGATGATGCGGCGGCGTTCCACAAGGCCGCGCAGGACATGATCGAACACCGCCGTCGATGCGTTTGCGAACAGGCGCTCACGCACTTCCTCTCGGGGCATCCCCTCCTCGAGCGGATGGCTGTTGTGATACCGCGTGACGGCCGTGATCAATGCCTCCTCCACCGCTGCGACCCGGGCCGCGGCGACCAGGACACCGGAGATCTCGATCACCTGGCCACCTTGCGTGAGGCCGTCGACGAGCGCCTGACGCTCATCCCACGCGACGCCGGCGCGGCCCGTCAGTTGACTGACCGGTAAACCGCTCAACCCCGCTTCGTCGATCATAACCATCACGGCATCGCTCTCCGACCTCGCGATGCGCGAGAACCGCGCGAGCCCGGCTGCCGTGCGGACTCCTCGCCGCGGCGGATGGGGATCGAGAATCGTTCCGCCCGCAATCGTCTCGAGCGGCGAATAGGCGCGCAGGATGAACCGGTCGCCGCGGACGAGAACGGCCGGCGCCGCGAGATGAATGCGAGCAGGCGCCGACGAGCCTGGCTCGAGTTCCGCGCTCCCCGGCAGCACCACCCGTCCGAGCAGCTCGCGCGTCCCCTGGTGGAATCGGACTCGTGCCCCGTGTTTGAGTGGACGCGCCGTTGGCAGGAGCTCGATGCCTACGTCGGCGTGACGAGTCACGGTCACGGCGTCCGCGCGCGTCAGTGTTTCGCCACGCGCGACCTCAGCGACATCGACACCGGCCAGATTCACCGCCACCCGTTGCCCGGCGAGAACGGCATCCTGCGTTTCGCCGTGCACGTGAAGACCGCGAACTTTCACCGTGCGTCCCGAGGGCTCCAGCACCAGGGCATCGTCTTGAGCCAGCCGCCCGGTGAGGAGCGTCCCTGTCACGACGGTGCCAAAGCCTCTGATCGAGAAGACGCGATCGATCGGCAATCGCGGCGGCCCTTCCGATCGTCGTCGTCGCGTCGACGAAGCAAGTCCCGCCAGCGTACGACGCAGTTCCGGAATGCCTTGCCCGGTGCGGGCCGAGACGACGAGGATCGGGGCGTTGTCGAGGAACGAGCCGGCGACCAGTTCCTGGATCTCGAGGCGAACGACGTCGAGCATACCCTCGTCCGCCAGATCGGACTTGGTGAGAACGACGAGCCCTGCAGGGACGCGCAACAGGCGGCAGATCTCGAAGTGCTCGCGCGTCTGCGGCATCACCGACTCATCGGCGGCCACATGCAGCATGACGAGGTCCATACCCCCGACACCGGCGAGCATGTTGCGAACGAAGCGCTCATGGCCGGGTACGTCGACGAAGGAGAGGACGGCGTCCTGCTCGGTGGTATGGGCAAAACCGAGGTCGATCGTGATGCCGCGCTCTTTCTCCTCGCGCAGACGATCGGGATCTGTGCCGGTCAACGCGAGGACCAGCGCGCTCTTGCCGTGATCGATGTGGCCGGCGGTGCCCACGACGACGTGCTGCATCAGATCGAAGAGCCCTGAGGCAACATATCATCTCGGAACGGAAGCGAACGGGGCCCGGTGGCCAGTACCAAATCTGATCTGGCACAAGACGGCACGAATGCGGTGACCCTGTGGTATATGGGCGGCGCCGATGGCGGCACGTCGTTGACAAGCAAAATTCTGAGCGCGCCGATACCGGGCTGGAGGATCGTGGGTGCCAACTAGCCAAGGGCGGCCCTTGATATCCCGTTGAGTGCCGACGCCAGTGGAACGTCTGCGACTCACGTGAACAGCGGCAGAGCTAGGTCTCCAATCAGAATCGGCAAGTTGTACACCATAACTGCCGATAAGCCTGTAATGAGGCGCAAACACACGAAGACTGGACAGAAACGACGGCGCGCGAAAGCGCCATCGCCAAAGCCTATCGGTATCGTCGTCCGCCGTGGCGCGCTGCGACGCTTCGACGCGCTCACGCGAAAGACCGCTGGCCTTCCCGTAGTCGTCTCTTGGGACCGGCGGCAAGTTGACGGACGAGCGTCGTCCGAGCGGAGCCAGCCGACTGACCAACCAAAGACCGAGCGGCGCCAGAAGCCGCCCTTCACTTGGGAGGTTGCTGAATTCGTCGTGTTGGATCGTGCGCCTCACAATTCGGCGAGACGCGGGATGGCCAAAGCGACGAAAGAACGTATACTGGCAAGACGTGCGCGGAACGTCGCCCTCTCACATAAGTGAGAATGTCGAAGGACTCGAGCGAGGAACCCGCGGACTAGAAAGGCGACGGCCGATCCGGATATGGATCGTGGAGGATTCGATCTTCTCGATTCGGCCTTCGACCTCGTCGCCAGCAACAGTCACCCGCACTGGATCACCCACTCTCGCCGAACCACCGAAAATTCGCACTGTCCGCAGCTGCGACTCTTGCTCCCACTCGAATCGAACCAACGGTAGACGCGTTGAATCGCTCCACTTGGTCACGTTACCGATCGTCCTAATCCTTGGTCCGTCTGGGGCTGGAAAGACGTCGGCATCAGATTGCATAAGGCAGCAGCTTGGATTCCATAAGATCGATTTCGATCGCTCGACTCCGTTCTCAAGGAATGGCCTGCCAGAGGAATGGGAAGCCGATCCGAGCTTGAACGGCCAGCGGATCGACGAGTCGACCGGCTTCACGAAGTACGATGAGGCCCGCGACCTTCTGAAGAAGCGCGAAGGCGCGATCGCAGATGGCGTCCCCATCACGGCCAAGTCGACGCGGCTCACGTTCGACGACGCCGCGAAAAACGTCGACGACGACTACACCATCAACAAGAAGAAGTGAGCGCGCATCATCTACGTGGGCGACAATGCCGCGCTGACGAGCCGGCTAGAAGCCGCCTGGGCCGAACACGAGGAGCTAAAGACCAAGGACGCGATCTGCCCGTGGGTCTTCCATCGAGGCGGCAAGCGCATCAAGTGCATGGACGATGCGTGGCGACGTGCGTGCAAGCGGGCCGGGTATCCCGGTCGCCTGATGCATGACCTACGGCGCTCTGCGGTTCGCAATCTCGTTCGCGCGGGTGTGGCTGAATCTGTCGCGATGAAGATCACCGGCCATAAGACGCGCTCGGTCTTCGAGCGGTACAACATCACCAGCGGAAACGACATCCGCGCCGGTCTTGGCGCTGCAGGGACAAATCGCGGGGACAAAGCGACCAAAGCAAGCGGCAGACCCGCATAGGGTGAACCGCTAACTTGTTGATACTGTTAGATCGCGTTTCAAACGGAAGCGAACGGGGCCCGGTGGCCCTCCCGGTCTTCAAAACCGGTTGCTCCCCGCTTTGCGGGAAGGCTGGGTTCGACCCCCAGGCGCTTCCGCCAACCTTCGCCCATGATTGCAGACGAAGGTTGCCCACCATAGCGTTGCGGAGCAACGCGGCGGTGGGCCATCGATGCTCCCGAACGGGCTACGGTTGGCAGGCCCTTCGCTCACGCTTGCCACAAGAGCGTGAGCTGCGGTTGGCAAGCCAAGGTCAACTCCCAACGTCTGTCGCTCGTCCAACTCCCAACTCCCAAGACGGCGAAGTTTGGAGGTTGGGAGTTGGGAATCGGAAGTTGGGAGTTCGCCGGCTCAGTTCTCCGGGTTTGCTCCGCCCCGTCCGCCCGCCGCGCCGCCCCGACCGCCTCGGCCGCCACGACCCGCGGGCTCTTCGCGCGGAAGGGCAAACGCCAAGAGTTGCGCCCCGGAACCGGTGGGCCCTCGGACTCCGACGATCACAAACTGCCGGCCTTGATGCATGTACGTCATCGGCACACTCGATTGCGGACCTGGAGTCGGCGTCTGCCAGATCTCTGCGCCGGTTGCTTTGTCGTACGCGTGGAAGAACGCTTGTCCGCCAGAGCCTTCACCGGCGAACAACAACGTCTTGGTCACAAGCAAGCCGGCCTGTGACGGGCTGCCCGTCTTCGGAATGGTCAGACCCTTGAGCGCCGGGTTGTTCTTGACCGCCGGTGGTGTGTCGCCATTCGCGATCTGCCATGCGATCTCGCCCTTGTTCATGTTATAGGCCGTGATGCGTCCGTACGGCGGCTTCATCAGGCGAAGCCCCTGGATGGTGGGTATCGCGCCACCCATCATGTAGTCCGAGTCGACGTTGGTAACCTTCGGATCGTTCTTGCTCAATCCAATCAGTCCCGGCGTCGTTGTCGAGCCGACGTACACGAATCCAGTTTCCGGATCCGCGGCGCCTGCTGGCCAGTTCGCGCCGCCACCAAGGCCGGGCGCAACGATCGTCCCCTTGTTCTTGCCCTCAACAACGAGCGTTCCTGGCGTGTAGATCGGTCCAATCGTGTATTGCTCGAGCGCCTTGATGGCTTCCGCGCGTAATTCCGGCGTGAAGTTGATCAAATCGTCGTGCGTCACCCCTTGTTGATCGAACGCCGGCGGCTTCGATGGGAATGGCTGCGTCGGCGCCGTCCACTCGCCTGGCACAGTTGTCTGCGGTACCGGCTTCTCGACCCATGGCCACACGGGACGACCGTTGGTGCGGTCGAACACATAGGCAAACGCCTGCTTCGTGAGCTGCGCGACCGCCTTCACCGGTTTCCCGTCGACATTGAGGTCGATGAGGATCGGATGCGGCGGCATGTCGTAGTCCCAGATGTCGTGGTGCACGAGCTGCTGATACCAGATCATCTTGCCGGTCTTGATGTCGAGACAGACCAGCGAATCGGAATACAGGTTGTTGCCGGGACGATGGCCGCCATAGACGTCGTTGGTCGCCGACTCGATGCTCAGATACACGTAGCCAAGGGCCGGATCCGCAGAGAAAGGCCCCCAGATACCGGCGTTTCCGGTGTATTGCGCGGAGTCACCTTTCCACGTTTCGAAACCCGGCTCGCCCTCCCGCGGAACCGTGTGGAACGTCCACAGCTTGCGCCCGGTCCGCACGTCGAAGCCCATGACGTCGCCCTTCACGTTGGCGATATTGACTCGCCCTCCCGGCGTCAATGCGGGGCCGACGACGATCACATCGTTCGATATCACAGGCGGTGAGCTGTTCCCGATGCGCCCAGTCGGATCCAACCCGGAATCATTGTCGAGCTGTTTGAACAGGTCGACGATGCCGTTCTCCCCGAAGCCCTGGACAGGCCGCCCTGTCTTCGCATCGAGGGAAACGAGCTGGAATCCTGGCGTCACCAGGACGATTCGCTCGTCCTGGCCGTTAGCCCAATATGCGACCCCGCGGTGCACTTTGCGCGGGGCTGCGTCAAAGCGCGGACCCTCGTCGGGTCGCCAGGTCCATAGCGTTTCACCAGTACCCGGATCGACGGCGATGACAGTACGCCGCTGCCCCGCGGTGAAGTACAGCTTCCCGCCCACCATGATCGGCGTCGATTCGTTCGTCGCCGTCTGGGCCGCCGATCCAAAGTTGTCAATCTTGAAGGTCCACGCGACCTCGAGGGTCTTGACGTTGTCACGCGTGATCTGATCGAGCGGGGAATACTTCGTGCTCGCCTCTTCGGCGGCGTAGGCGCGCCATTCGCCATTCTTGGCACCCGTTTGTCCGCGGCCGGAGTAGGGCCACGACACGGCAGCGATCACCAGGGCCAGGAATATAAGTCGACGTATAAGGGCCATTGAGAACTCCTTTGAATCCGGGACTCGGGGCTCGGGACTCGGGACTCGTTCTAATGCGCGCTCAAGTGTTTCGAAAAGAACGGCAACACCTTCTGCTCCAGGCGCTCCGGGATGCGATTGCCGTGATCGCCTTCGTAGGTTTCGAATGTGTGCGGAATGCCGAACGCCGTCATCCGTTCCACAAGCAGCTTGTTACCGGTGATCAGATTGTCCTGCAAGCCGATGTCGAGAGCGATGGCTTTCATCCTCTTGAGGTTCGGCACGTATTGATCGAGCATCGCGACCGGTGAATTGGCCGCCCACTTCACGGCCACTTCGGGAACGACTTCGCCGTTCTTCGTTGGCAGGTCCAGATAGAACGGCGGGTTCTTCGGATTGGGGGCCCACGCCGCCGCGCGCGCCAGCGTGCCTTGCGCTCCCCGATTACCGCGCGCCTCCTCCATCGTCTTGACCAATTCCGCAGGGGACGGGCCGGTGCCGCGTGCGCGGACGGTGCCCTCGTTCAAACAGCAGGAGCTCAGCGCGTAAATCGCAGAGAAGACATCAGGCCGCTTCATGCCGATTCGCATCGTCCCGTAGCCGCCCATCGAGTGGCCGGCGAGCCCGCGTCCTTCGCGCGAGGCGATCGTTCGATAGGTCTTGTCCATATACGCGACGAGATCGTCCGCGACGTACCCCTCCCAGTCGCCTGCCGTCATCGAATTCGAATACATGCTTCCGCCAAATGCATTCATGGCGTTCGGCATCACCAGAATCATTTCGCGGGCCGCACCGCTGGCGAACACGCGCTCGGCGATGACGTGAAGCTGGCGGCCTTCCGAGCCAAAGTAACCGAGGTCGGTATTCGTGTATCCGTGAAGCAGGTAGACGACGGGATACCGACGATTCCGATCGGTGCTATAGCTCGGAGGCAGATAAATCGAAACCTCCGGGGCGGGCGTCTCACCCAGTAAATTTCCTTCCAGCGACTTGCCGTGGATCTTGATCCGTTCGAGCTTGCCCTTCAGAGCGGCCGGCGCGGGCGCGGACGGTTTGGAAGTCGAACTCTGTGAGCCCAGAGGCTGGATAGAACCGACTATGAACGCGCATACCACAGCGAGATGAAAGAAACGGGTCGGCATGGTGACCTCCACGCTCGGCGCCTTGCAGCGCGCGGCACGGAGGTTATACCTCAGATCCTGGACTCGGGACTCGGGATCCGGGACTCGGGATCCGGGACTCGGCGGGACCCGGATCTGGATCCGACACCCGGCGCGGGTTTCGACTCAGGCTCTCGACTTATAGGCCTGGTAGACGACCACGACTCGAACGGGAAGTCGATCCGACTCTCGCTCGCGAGTTGCTGTGAGTCGACGACCGTAATCGCCGCGCTGACACCCGGAACACGCTCTCGTCAAGCTCTACATGGCTTCGCGCAAGGCCGAGCAGGCGAAAACGTTTCAATCGGAACTGACTCAGTGAAAAGGTGTATAAGGAGTCATGGGCGTGCGCATAGCGGTTGTGCTGGTGACGCTCCTCGGACTGGTGCCGAGTGCGTCGATTGCGCAGTTTAGACCTGCGCCTCCTTCTGGTTCTCCATTTCCGCCGAATGGCCCGGCGACGCGCACGAACCCCTCGCCGCGTCTGAACCAGGCATTGCCCGATCCGTTTGCGAGCCGCGTTCCCAACCCGATCATGCGGCCGGCGGCGCCGAGTACGCGACCGTCCGGACCCGGCATGCCGCAGCCGCAGGTTCCGGGGCAGGGAATGTCCAGACCACGTGATGTCTTCCGCGCGGCGCCGTGGACATACGCCCCGCGATACGGCCGGCTGTCGGCGCTGCGAGGGAGTGGGTATTACGGTGGGTATGTTGACGGTGGCTACGCACCCTATTTCTACGCCGACACGGTCCCCAACGATCAGGCTCCTGTCAGCCAGGGGCGACTTAGTCTGTACGTCTCGCCTCTCTCGTCGCAGGTGTTCGTCGACGGTTTCTACGTCGGAACCGCCGGCGATTTTCAGGATCGAGGACTCTGGCTCGAACCGGGTCCGCGCCGCATCGAGCTCCGGGCCGACGGCTACGAGACCGCGACCTTCGACGTTCGCATCCTCGAAGACCAGACGGTGAATTACAGAAGGGACCTGGCGAGAGAGACGCCCCGCGCAGAAGCGCCACGCGTCGCCGCGCCCAAGACGTTTTACGTTGTTCCAGGATGTTACGCGGGTGATAAGCCGCCCGCTGCCGAGCGGCTCCCGAGCGGGTGCGTGGCTCGGAACGTCAGGACGATCCCGCCCGTTCTGAGCCGTCTGACCTCGAAGCCTTAGATCCTGCTGCGATCCCCAATTACCGAGGCTGGGGGACGATGCGGATGTAGGGCAACGGCGATTTCCACCCTTCCGGATAGGTCTTTTTTGCGTCGTCATCCGAGACGGCCGGCAGGATGATGACGTCGTCGCCTTGTTTCCAGTTGACCGGTGTCGCGACCTTCCGCGTCGCCGTGAGCCGGCACGAATCGAGCAGGCGAAGGATCTCGTCAAAGTTCCGCCCCGTGCTCATCGGATATGTCAACGTGGCCTTGACCTTCTTGTCGGGTCCGATGATGAACACGGACCGCGCCGTCGCATTGTCCGCGGGCGTCCGCCCTTCACTCGTGTCTCCCGCGTCGGCGGGCAGCATGTCGTACTGCTTCACGATCTTGAGTTGTGGGTCGCCAATCAGTGGATAGTTCACCGCGTGTCCCTGCGACGACTCGATGTCCTTGGACCATCTCTGGTGGTTGCTGACACCGTCCACGCTGATCGCGAGAATCTTGCAGTTGCGCTTGTCGAACTCCGGCTTTATGCGGGCCATATAGCCCAGCTCAGTGGTGCATACCGGCGTGAAGTCCTTAGGATGAGAGAACAGGACTGCCCACCCATCACCAATCCAGTCGTGGAAGTTGATTGTGCCCTCGGTCGACTCGGCCGTGAAGTTCGGGGCAACATCGTTAATACGCAGCGACATGAAATCCTCCTTGGTCAACACCAATGCTTATCACGTGCGCGCGCACTCTTCCGCATGGTCGCCACGTG
Organism: Vicinamibacterales bacterium; assembly: GCA_035649635.1. Lineage (GTDB taxonomy): Bacteria > Acidobacteriota > Vicinamibacteria > Vicinamibacterales > UBA2999 > Gp6-AA40. Next base: position 16,948 of record DASRJE010000213.1, read on the forward strand.
TCAGTCTCTCCCTCGATTGAGACTCCTATTTCGCGACCGTGGTTGCGACGAACGTCGCGATCTCGTCCGCGAACCGCTGGGGCTCTTCCCAGTGAGGGCTATGGCCAGCACCAACGTAAATCACGAGCCGCGAACCATTGATGGCCTGGCTCAGCGCGTCCTGTTCCGGCCGGCGAGTGAACGAATCCTGATCCCCCCAGATGAGAAGAGTCGGGACGCGAACGTTCTGCAGCTGCGCGGAAAAGTCCATCGTTCGAAACGGTTCGAGCGCGGCCTTCCAGACGCGCGCAGGCACCTTCATCGCATCCGCGACGATGGTCTCGAAGAACTCGGGCGGAACCGGCTGGGCCAGCGTGCTCTGCTGAAACTCCCGAACGAAGGCCGGATCGATCGGATCCTTCAGTGTCAGGACCTCGTTCAGGAACGCGTCGACTTCGGCATTCGCGGGGCGCGGCATGAACGCGCCTTCCAGCACCAGCGCCCGCGTACGCTGCGGGTAATCGACCGCAAAGCGTTGCGCAACCGTCGATCCCATCGAGTGCCCGACGATCACTGCCTGCTCGATGCCGAAGGCGTCCAGAAAGGCGGCGACGTCACGTGCAAACACAGCAGACGCGTAACTGCCCTCAGGCTTGCCCGAGTCGCCGTGCCCGCGCTGCGTCACGGCAAACACGCGCAACGATCGTGGCAGATACCGCAGGACCTGATCGTAAGACCGCATCGAATCTGTGTACCCGTGCAACAGCACAACCGGCGTTCCATCCGGATCGCCACGCTCCATATACATCAGCCTCGTGCCGTCGGGAAGATCGACGTGCCTTGCAGCCGACGCGGAACCCTCGTGATGCGCATGGTGCGCGCGCGCGAACGATGACGGCGGCGCCGTGACCGCGCTCTCCGTCAGGATTCGCGACGAGGACAACTGCACGTCAGCTCGTGCCCAGGCCTTTTCAAACCGTTGCTTCGCGGCGAGCGCATCGGCCGACTTCCCTTGCGCCTCGAGGCTCTTCGCCAATCCAAAGAGCGACCACCCGTTTTCGCGGAAGCGCTTCAGATCTTCGCGATACACCGCTTCTGCGTCCGCCGGTCGTCCTGCGTCGAGCAGAATCGCGCCCAGGATTTGCCGTGGCGGGTGATGCCACAGCGGCGGCTCGGCATAGGGAAGGTCGTCTTCGACCGTTACGGCTTCGCGAAGCGAGGCAAGCGCCGCTTCGGCGTTGCCTCGCTTCATGCCGAGTTCACCCTCGAGAATGCGGGAGGCGATCTTCAGATTGGTGAGCAACGGCAACTCCTTGAACGTCGTCGCGAACGCTTCGTGCTTCATGACCGTTTCGAGCGCCATCAACTCGCGTGCCGCCGCGTCGAGACGCCCGCGTGCGACGAACCCGAGCCCGCGTGTGTAGTGCCAGATGCCCATTGCGTACGGCTCGTTGGCAGGCGGCTCGGGTTCAGTCAGGACGTCCTGCCACATCCCGAACCGCGCGTAGGCGAGCATCGGCGTCACCGGAAAATCGGTCGTCCATGCGAGCTTGCCGGCGTGGTGATGCGGCACTTTCTCGGCAACCTTTCTCGCCGCGTCTACCGCGACCGCCCGACGGCCTTCGAGCGTGGCAGCCGCCCAGAGGAAGTGCAGGTTGTGCGGGTAATAGCTGACCGGATACAGCCCCTGTGCCTGGCACTGCGCGAGATAGTCCTCGTCGGCAGCGATGGCGCGCACGTTCACTTCTGCAGCGTCCGCGTAGCGTCCGACGCGGATGTAGATGTGCGCCGGCATGTGGACCATATGCCCTGCGGCGGGCATCAGCGAGCCGAGACGATCGGCGCTCGCTGCTGCCCTGTCCGGATCGGCCGAAGCCTCGAGCAGGTGGATGTGGTAGTGCAACGCCCCTGCATGGTCAGGCTGTCTCGCAATGACGCGTTCGAGAGCGTCGAGAACCAGCGCCGTCTCCGGCTTGGCGGCGCCGTCCTTCTGCCAGTAGTCCCACGGCATCGTGTTCATTTGCGCGTCGGCGTAGAGCGTTTGGATGTCGGCATCCTGCGGAAAACGCTCGGCCGCGGCACGCATGGCGGCTGCATACATTCGATCGAGGGCAGGGCGATCGCCGGTGCCATCAGCGGCGTAACGGCGCGAGAGCGCTTCGATGAGCGCCTGCTCACGCGGCGTCACGCCCGCGACTCGCGCGACCGCGGCCTGGATCGCTGCATACGCCTGCCGACCGTTGTCTTGCGTCATCGGCGCATTGAGATTGGGACCGAGCGCCAGCGCCTGTCCCCAATACGCCATCGCAAGACCGGGATCGAGCCGCGCCGCCTCACGGAAGGCACGAATCGATTCGGCATGATTGAACGCATACAGCAGCCGCAACCCTTGATCAAAGAAGCGCTGCGCCTGCGCCACCGACGTCGTCACCGGCATGTGCAGCGTTCCAAGCCCGGTGAGCGCCGGGGCAATCGGAGCCTCCTGTGCTCGGGCGGACGTCTGTGCTGCCGGCGCGGTCATCACAGCGACCGCGACTACTGACGCCAGAACCGTTCTCGACACTCTCGGTAACATGCTTGTTCCTCTTGGTTCGCCTGCGGGTCTCAAGACCCGCCGCTACGATCTAAGTAGAGGCGCGCCTTCCCTGGCCTGAAGCACAGTCGAAGGCAGACGCGCCTGACCATTTGTTTACTCACCTGTGTTGACCGCTTTCTTCGCCACCTCGATCTCGTTCTCGACCGAGAACACGCCGGTCACTTCGCGCGCACGCATCTCTGCAATCTGACGGTCGCCTGTGTTGTCGACGACGCCGAACAGAGTGGTGTGGCCATTGCGCACGACGATGTGGATGGCATACATGCCGAGTGGCTGATGCATGCCTGGGAATCGCCGTGAGTCGTAGATCTCACGCCGGATCTGATCGGGCCCGCCGGGGGCATAGCGCGACAGAAACGCATCGGTGTAGATCCGGTAGAAGGTCGCCCACCGGATGCGGTCGTCATTCTGCGACGCCGGCAATAGCTCCACCCGGTTAGCGATTTCGTCGACGCCCGAGACTCGGCGGGTTGCCGACTCGGCCGCATTCTTCAGGCTTCCGTGGTACGCGTAACCGGTGAGCGTCACCGTTCCCCGTTCCACGTTGAAGGCCATGAAATCGAACACGCCGTAGTACGGCAACCGCTCGAGCGCGCGCTGCACCGACTGCGTGGTTTCACGCGCGCTCACCGACTGGGCACCTGCGCCGACGCTCGTGATCATCAGCGCGCCCACGACCACGATCGCGGCGAGGCGCACGAGCCCTTGACCTGCGATATTCATCATCGTCCTCCTGCGCTCTCGCTGAGCATCCACTCGCGAGCGTGCGACTGCGCTGGCACGCGAGAGACTTCGACAATCGATCCCACGGTCGTTTCGCCCGCAATGATTCGACCGGTAGCATCGAGCGCAACGAAGTCGCAGCCACGCACGCGTGAGAAACCGAAGTCGGCAACATAAACAATCGTGATCTCGCGTGACTCTGGATCCCACGCGACCTCGTCGAGTTCTGCTGGTACGGAATGAAGACCGAACGGTATGGCTGCCCAGTGGCGCTTCATGGCTTCCTTGCGATCCATTCGCGACCCACCGGTGCTGGGAACGCTCCACTCGCCGAAGCGAACCCCGTCTTTATGCATGGCGAGCAATGTGTCGAAATCGCCGTCGCTCCAGCACGACAGCCACAGTTCGGCCCACCGGATCGCCTGCCTTCGCGTGAACATGTGCCCTCCCCACTTGCTTGACGTCGCATGAAGTCGCGACATAGGACATGGAAGAGCGAGGCATGTGCCACGTCAGGGATGTCATCGTGGCAAGCCAGTAATTTCTCGTGGGTCAATGATTTAACTGCATCTATCGATGATGTCTACGGCGATGCGAAAGGCCAGAATTGCTGGCATTTCGGCAGCAGTGCCGAAATATCAGCACCAACTCTTGATCTCTATCAGATCGCGAGGCCTATTCGCGCGAGCCGTGAATGCCGAGCTTCCGCATTCGCGACCAGACGGTTGATCGGCGCATTCCCAGTAGCCGAGCGGCACCCTGAGGTCCGGCCAGTACTCCGCCGGTGAGCGCGAGGGCGCGTTGGATATGCTGACGCTCCATTTCCGCCAGCGTGAGAAACACATCCGAGTCGATCGGCCGTGAGCTCCGGCCGAGGACCCCGATGTGCTCGTCCTGGATGACGGGTCCCTCGCACAGGATGACGGCGCGCTCCATGACATTGGCCAGTTCCCTGACGTTGCCTGGCCACTCGTACGCCGCCAGGCGCGACGCGGCGAGGGCACCGATGCGATCGACGCTCTTCCCCATCCGCCGCGCGAAGTCGAGGACGAAATGTGCCGCCAGGAAAGGCACGTCCTCTTTTCGTTCTCTCAGCGGCGGAACGTGGATTGGAAAGATGTTGAGTCGATAGAACAAGTCCGAGCGAAAGCCACCCCGCTTGACCTCGTTCTGGAGGTCACGGTTGGTTGCCGCGATCACGCGGATGTTCACTTTGGTGGGACGCGTGCTGCCGAGGCGCTCGAGTTCCTGTTCCTGCAGCACGCGTAGCAGCTTGACCTGCACGTCGGTCGACAACTCGCCAACTTCGTCGAGAAAGATGGTGCCGTTGTTGGCGAGCTCAAAGCGGCCGCGTTTCTGCTGCACGGCGCCGGTGAACGCGCCGCGCTCGTGGCCGAACAACTCGCTCTCGGCGAGACTCGAGGGCAACGCGCCGCAGTTCACCTTGACCATGACGGCGTCGCGACGTCGGCTCAACCTGTGGATGGCGCGAGCGATCAGCTCCTTGCCGGTACCGGTCTCACCGAGGAGCAGCACCGTCGAGTCTGTTTCGGCAACGAGCTCGATCGACCGGAACACCTGCTGCATGACAGAAGACTGACCTACGATCTCGCCGAAGCTCCGTTCGAGGCTCAACTCCTCCTGGAGGTACACGTTCTGCGACTCGAGTTCTTCGGCTCGCCGGCGATCGGTGATGTCGCGAGCAATGAAGGTGACAGCGGGCTTGCCATCGATCTCGAGGCCCATCACGCCGGTTCGTCCCTCGAACCATCGTTCTCCTGCGCGGACGTTCAACGAGTATTCGAACGTCTGACTGGTGCGGCTCTCGAGCGTCTGGTGCACGAGCCGCAGGTGAGCGTCGGCAATCGGTTGTGGCAGCAGATCGCGAAACCGTTTTCCCAGCATGTCCGATGCCGGGCGATACAACAGATCTTCACGCGAGGTGAGAATCTCGACGTAGCGCCCATCCCGGTCGACAACGAAGACCAGATCGGGCAACGCATTGAGGATCGCCGACAGGCGGTTCTCGCTTCGTTCGAGATCCGCCGTCCGGAGTGCCACGCGATCTTCGAGCTCATTGGCGTGTCGCTCCACGCGTTCCCGCAGCTGGGCTTGCCGGAGGACGACGGCCAATGTGCTGGCGACCTCCTGCGCGATCTCGATCGCTTCGTGGCCGAACGCCGCTTCTTCGATCGATGACACGTTGAGGACGCCGATCAGTTCGCCGTCGGCCAGGAGCGGCACATTGATGAAGGAACGCAAACCGGAGTTCTTGAGTGTCTGAAGGGCGCCCGATACGTTCTCGAGGCCGGTCAGGTTGCGGACCAACCCGGCTCGCAGATCTTCGACGAGGCCGAACTCCGAGAGTGGAATGCTGGTGCCCTCGCGCGGCTCCGACCCGGTTTCATCGTCGTGGACCGCAATGAGCTGCCCGGTCGCCCGTCGCACGTCGATGACGGCGACGCTGACGCGCCGGCACGGGATCAAGCTCTGCACATGACGGATGGCGGCCTGCGCGATCTCGTGTGAGGAGCGCGAGCCCAGGATATCCAGGTGGATGTCGTGCAGGACCTGCAGCCGCCGGGTGTATCGGCGGAGCGCCTTGTCTGCCCGGTCGCGCTGTGTCACGTCACGCTGGATTCCGAAATGTCCCGTGATGCGTCCCTGGTCGTCGTAAAAGCAGAGGTAATCCCCTTCGATTGGAATGGGCGTCCCATCCAACCGGCGTTCATCCGTCTCGATGTGCAAGCGGCCGCGGTCGAAGAACTCACGCCAAATCTTACGACCGTAGTCGAGGTCGTGGCGGAAGAGATCGGTCGGCGTGGTGCCCAGGAACGCCTCGCGAGTAGCGCCGTATTGCGACAGCATCGCGTCGTTGACCTTAGTAACCCGCTGATGCTCGAAGATGTAGTCGAGCGCCTTTTCCTTGTCGACCGAGTCGTCCCACACGATCGGCTCATCCAGCATCATGAAGAAAAACCCGTCCAGGGACTGGGAGAAGAAGAGCTCCAGGCGATCGTTGGGTTCCATGGTGTACTCTCACGCGAGGGACTATGGCGGCAGCCGCTCTCGAGCTTCGCGCAATTCTCGACTCCGCGGAACAGGCGGCGTCCGTCCAGGATTTTGTCTCAGCGGAGCACTATCTGCGCAAGGCCGCCACGCTGCAGGAAGCGCAGCTCGGCGCGAATCATCCGGATCTCGCCAATACGCTCAACAACCTGGGCATCGTGTGCGAACGCACCGGCAATGTCTCGGACGCCGAGGCGTGCTATCGGCGCGCATATGCGATCGCACGATCGACGCTGCCAGCGGAGGACCCGCTGGTCATCACAAGCGGCCAGAACCTGAAGGATTTCTGTGCCGCTACGGGCACACCATTCGAGCGGGCCGCCACCGAGGAAACGACCGCGGCGCCCGGGTTGAACAGGCCGCCCCAGTCGAGTTCGCCGTCCCAAGCGATCGAACCGCCACCGGTCCCACCGGCTCAAGCGACCGATCCGGTTCAACCGAGCGCACCGCCTCAAGCGACCGTTCTGCCTCAACCGATCGCACCGCCTCAACCGATCGCACCGCCCCAGCCGATCGCACCGCCTCAGTCGAACCAGTCGGCCCGAGCGACTGCGCCGCCGGCCCCGGCTGCTCCGCCACCGCCGTCTTCTTCTCCGCGCACGCCAGTTGCCACAGCACCACCAGTTCCATTCCCGCCGCGAACGCCGTCCGCCTCGCCAACGTCACCGCGCGCCGACCGCGACACGTTGCGAACGAACAACGTCCCTGTCGCGCCCACCGCGGTCCCGATCGTAGTCAAGCCGCGTCATCGGAATGCGATATGGGTCGTTCTTGGCACCGGCATTCTGCTCACGCTGGTGCTCGCGTTTGCGGATCGGTTGTCGCGTTCGACTGATTCGGGCGCACCGGCCGCCGCGCCGACTGTGGCACCTGAGGTGCCGCCGCGTGGGGACGCGCCTACGCCGCCCGAGCAACCTTCTGCACCGGCTGCCAAGACTGCCCCGGAACCGTCCGTCATAAAGCCGGCACCCGAACGATCGGCAGGTACCAACGCTGCCAGAACGCCCGCGGCACCTGAAAAGCGTCCCGTGCCCAACAAGGCCAGCACTCCAACTGGCTCGACGACGGTCTCCCTCGCCGAGTCTCAGTTATGCCGGTCCATTTCGAATTGGCGGTGCACGCCCGCGACGAGCCCGACGGAGCCGGGCGTCCTCATCTTTTACACGCGTGTGAAGTCGGCGAGCGACACCACGGTGCAACACCGGTGGTATCTGAATGGAAATCTGCGACGCTCAGTGAACCTTCGCATCCGCGCGAATCCCGGCGACGGATACCGCACCTACAGTCGCAACACCGTCGCGGCTGAGACACGAGGTAGCTGGACGATCGAGCTACGCGACGCGGGAGGAGCGCTCCTGCACGAGGAGCGCTTCCTCGTTCAGTAGAAACCTACTGTACCTCTCGCCCTGACTCATCCAGGACGAAGCTATCCTCGACGGCGGCGCTCTCCTCCACGGCGGGACGCGTTGCCGCCGCCTTCGCCACCTTCGCCACCTTTGGTCGCGCCTTCGCAGCCTTTGGCTTCTTTCGGGCCTTCCGTGCGGCGGCTGGCTTGGCGGCCACGGGCTTTTCCGCCGCTTCCTTCACCGGCGCCGGTGCCGGTTTCGACGCCACTTTCTTCCTGGATTTTCCAAGCTTGGCCTCGGCCTTCGCGGATCGCTTTGCGGCCTTGCTGTATGCCGAGCGAGCTTCGTCGGCAGCATTGCGAGCCTCACGCGCGGCCTTGCTTGCGACCTTGAACTCTTTCTTGGCCTGCTTGAGCGCTGATTTTGCCTGCTTGGACACCTCCTCGGCTGCGTCTGCCTTGCGGGCCGCCTCCTTGTGCGCGCGCTCGGCAACCTGAACGCGATCCTTGGCTTTCTTTGCAGCCGATTCTTTGTCTTTGCTCTTCATCTCTCACTCCATACTTCTTCTGCCGCGCACGCTAAAGCGTGCGCTCTACGAACGCGCGACAACGGTTCAGACCCGACTTCGTAAGCGGAGGCGTTAGCCTCCGCGTTACATCGAGTTCCTAATTTGTGGCGAAACAGTAGAGATACCCGTTGCCGCCTGTGGCCACGAGATTTGCCTGCGAGCATCCACGCGAAGGATGCGCGGAGTTCCACGAGCTGCCAGTCGCACCGCGTCCCATGCGATCGGCATGTCCGAGTTGGCCTGAGCCGCTGCCGTCACTGTTACTTGTCCAGTTATTGCAGGTCGTGTCGCCGTCACCGGGCTGCAGCGTGCCATCCGCCTGTGAGCCAGTCAGAATGTCGTGCTGATTCGGCGTGTCGCCAACGCCGTTGACGACCGTCCCCTTCTCTGTCAGCGCAGTGTCCTTCTTGAGATTGTTCGCATCCGAGTGAAGGTCCGCAACGCTCTTGGCAATCATCACGCCCTTGGCGTTGTACCAGGGGCCGTTGCCGATTCGATCCTTGGCATTCACGGCCGGCTGGCCACTCGCGGCTTTCGCACTGAGGTACGCGCGCCAGGTCTTGCTACCGCCGCCGGCCGCAGCGCCCAGCGTCTGGCAGATCTTGTCCGCGCCCGCGAGCCCGCCCAGGTTCGCGCCATTGCCCGAACCGGCGCTCGCGACAAAGAAGCTCATCTGATTCTGCTGCGCGGAGACGCGGAACGACACTGTCGCCGCCGTCACCATCACGACGATCGCGACTGAGATCCATGTCACCATTGCTCTCTCCTCCGAAGGGGAATCCATGACCGGGCCCCGGCCCAGGGCGGCGATCATAGCCCAGACGCCCGTCGCTCGGCGCGAACCCGCGACCACGGGCGGCGCTAGCCTGCAACCACTGTGTAGTACAGAAAATCTGACGCTTTGGCTTTCGCCAGCACTTTCCACATGTCCAGATGATTGGTCGGCTTACCGTCGAGCAACTCGCCCATGTGAACGAAAAACCCCAGCACGTCCTGCAGTGGGTTGCCAAGGTCGAGATCGAACTCGGCGTACGTGTGCGGGAGATCCGGTGGCGGAATGGCCACGACTGCCTGCATCGAGGGTCTCCCCTCTCCTCGGAAACTCGACAACGCCGTGAAACGCGTTTTGATTTCCGGTGGCTCCGGCAACCCGCTCAAGAGGCGACCGTGCACGGCTGATCGAGGCGTACCCTCAGCGTAGAACGGCTTCGCCGGGTCGTCCGCCAACGCCTGCAGCGTGTCGACGAGTGCGCGATCGACTTTCGCGTAAACGCGGTCGTTGGCCACGTAATAGACATCGTGCACGAGGTGCACGAGCGGCGAGCGCGCGGTCGGGCGCGTGCGCAGGCTGGCGAGCAGGTTGAGGAGGCACGCCTGTCGCGTGGGTCTGCGGCCGCCATCCTCGAGCCACGTCACAGCCGCGACATCGTCGATGACCGACCGATCGAGCAGCTGCCGGATGCCGTCATCGCATTCATCCAGGTCGACTCGCACACCACGCTCATCGAGCTCCACATCGATGTCCACCTTGGCGTGGCCATCATGCTTGACGTTGGCGACGGCAAACTTGCGTGGCGTCCGGGCCTCCTCGATCGCCACCTTCAGTTTGTAGAGACCTTCAGGCAGGGCGTGCCCGTTGACGCCACGCAGCATGAGCGCTCCATCTTCGACGGCCACGTGCAACTTGAACTGCCCCGGGTCCCAGCCCTGAACCCGGCGAATGCTGTTCATCCGCTCGCGCGTTGCCGGACTTGCGGCATCGAAGTTGACACCCACAGTGCGCTCGATTGGATCCGGCTCGTCGAACTCGATTCCTCCATCCACCTGGCGCTTCAACGGGAACGGTTTGCCTTTCCGTCGAAATCTGATCTCGATGAATTCGTTCATGGTGAATCCTTATCGTCTGAACGCAGAGGGAGCGGAGCGCGCGGAGAAAAGCGTTAACGCAGGGAGCGCAGGGGAGCAGAGACAACAAGCCAGAGTCTAGAGAATGCCACGGGCCGCCGTGCGTCGCACGGCATAGGACGAGCGCGCCAGCGATCACAAGCGCCATTACAATTCGCGGGCGCTTGTGTGCGCTGGCGTGCTCGTTCTATGTGCCGGCCCATTGGGCCGACACGGCCCGTGGCCTCTGCGTAACTCCGCTCCTCTGCGATCCCTGCGTTGAAAACTCCGCGTCCTCCGCCTCCCCCGCGTTCTCCTCGCCCAAAAAACTCTGTTACAGTCTCACATCTCATCTACCGTGACTACCATCACGAAAGGATCATCGATGCCAAGCGACGCGACCCTGGCCATGCAGAAACAAATCATTGCGAACCAGAAGAAGATTCTCGCCAACCAGCAGCGCATCGAGCGCAACCAGGCCACGCTGGACAAGATCGTCGCCAATCAAAAGAAGTTGGATCAGATCCTGGCCAACCAGAAGGCGATTCTCGCCAGGCTTCGATAATCAGCGCGTTGCGCGAGCGTGGGCGGCGCGACGACGTCGAACGAGCAATGTGGTCCAGAGAAAGCCCGTCAGGACGAACGGAAGCAGATACACCAGGAGCATGAGGGGCGACGGTCGAAGATCGTAGGTGGCCTGGACTTCAGAATCCACGCTCACGCGCCCGGCCGCGCCTTCCACGTCGACGCGCACCGCAAATCGTCCTTCGTGATCCATTCTCAAAGCCACGAATTGACGAGACGCGTCTCCGCTCACCGGCGCCGCTCGAGCCGTCAGCGACGGCCCCGGACGATCGAGCGCCCGGATCGTCACATCCGCGTGCACATCTGACGACAAGCGATCACCAGTCCGCGCCGGATCGATCATGACCCAGAACTGTCCACCAGCCGTGTCATCGTCAGTGGTATCCGGATCGGTCCAGACCGAGACGCGAAACGCTCCGAGCACCTGATTGGACACGATTGGATACGGAGGACCGTCGTGAGCGCACGCGGTCCGCGACACCAGAAGCCCGCATGCCGCGGAGACGATGACGAGCGCCGTTCTCATCCCGGAAAGGCGACGGCCCGCATGTCCATCGGCTGAGACGTAATCCAGAGCGCCGCGATGGTCACAGTAAGGGTCACGAGCGCCCATGGGATGGTTGCCGCGACTCGCCGTTGACCATGATCGCGTTCCGAAATCAGATACGCGACGACCAGCGATCCCAACGCGCCAGTCAGGATCACGCCGACCTCGAACGGGAACACAAGCCCGGCTCTCACTCCCGTCAATTGCCACAGTGGAGTGCCGAGCGCCGCCCGCCCCAGGAGATCCGCGACGGCAGACTGCGTCACGGGAATGACCGTGAGTACACCCGTGAGCAAGTGAAACCCGTAGTGCGCGAGCCACACACCGCAACCAAGCGGGATGAGCGCATACGAATAACGGCTGGCAACATCGAGCGCGGATGACAGGCGTTGGCCCGTGAGCCACACTGTGAGCGTGGCTGCCGCCGCCATCAGCACGGCCGGGATGATGACGAGCACAATCGCGAACAACGCCGCCAACACGGGGCCTTCGGATTGCGCACCGATGACCTGAGCCAGGGTCTGTTCGGCGATCCGACCGGGAGCCGTCATCCCCAGCGCGTTGATCAACCCGCCAAACACGAAGACAACGGCGAGGGCGGCTATGTCACGGCGACGGGGCAACCATCCAATGCCGGACCGGCGGCGTGAATCGATCAGCTCGAGCCCCGGCACGCGCGTCGCCACCGCGATATTGTCATGCGGGCACGCCTGAACGCAGTCGAGGCAGAAGGTGCAATCGAGGTTTCCGGTTTTGGCCGGGAGGAAGAGCGCCAATTCACATCCGCGCCGCAGGACACGCGATGGGACCGCTTCGTCGCGCCGTCCCTTGATGCAGTCGACGGTGCGACATGTTCTGCACGTATCGGGTTGCTTCACCTGCAGTTCGAGCGGCGACATTGTCGAAGCGACGAAGCTGAACTGACCGATCGGACAGAGGTACTTACAAAATGTCGCGCCGGTGAATAGAAGATCGACAGCGAGGGCGATCGCGAAATAGCCGAGCACGATCCACGCCGTCGCGCGCGGCAGCGCCCACAGATCGTAGAGTTCGTAGATGAAAAGCACCGCGATGAACAGCGCGATGCCGATCCATTTCACGCGCAGCCATCGCGGCCATCGCAGCGATGGCATCCGGATGCGGCGACCGGTGTCGCGTACGAGCACGAATGGGCAGCCGGTACAGAAGAAGTTGCCGGCGACGAGCAACGTGATGATGAGCCAGCCGCGGTACTGCACCCATGAGAGAACAGTCGCGAGGTTCGCAGGCGCGACTTGTGGACCGAAGAGGCCGTGGAGTACAAGAACCGACGCCGCCAGCAGCAGGACGAGCTGCAGCGTCGTTCGCGCATAGCGCCAGCGCAGGAACCGTCCAACGAATCGCCACCGCAGGACGTCCGATGGCGCGGAGGGTGTCACACCGACGCGGTCACTCCATGCTCCCAGTTGCATGTGCACTTCTGAGCCCTGGCGTCGGAAGTCGACGGAAACATGTGGTAATACATCGCGACGACCATCGGGATGAAGACGATCGTGTTGTAGAAGAAATGGAGCTCAACGCGAGGCACCCACATCTGCACGAGGCTGGTCGGGACTGGCCGTCCGCCCAGGTTGTAACCCGTCGTGGCCTGGATGATGAGGAGCAGATGTTCGATGTGGTGGAAGAACTGGATCGCGAGGGCAATCGTCCACCAGCGGCGATCGAGAAGGCCGGTGAACCCGGGGCGCAGCGTCCAGAGCCCGATGAGCATCACGACAGCGTAGCCGTAGTGCAGGGTTTCCGACTGAATCAGCCACGGGAAGAAGTAGCCAACGAGCCCGCGTGCTTCAGGTACCGGCCACCCGAGCCCGTAGATTTGGAAGGCTTGCAGCAAGTGCTCGCCCCAATGGGCCAGCACGATCACCATGAACAGGCGCATCGCGGTCTCGTGTTGGGATCCGTTCAGCCGCCCCATGAAGGACGCGTCGTTACGAATAGTGGCAGCGTGGGCTACGTTCATGAAATGGCGAGAGCTCCTCGGGTCCCACGTCCGGCTAGAGGCCGGACACTCCGAAAGTATAAAAGGCGCCCGTGAAATGTCCCAATCCTACAAAACAACTATGGCCACCCGTCCGATAGACGGCCAGAATCGACGCTCGTGAACGCGATCCGGGTCGCCGCTTCACTGTTCATTCTCGTCTTGATTGGATTGTCGGCCATGGGCTGGATGTGGACCGGCACCCACCAGCCCCCCGCTCAGGCAGTTGCCGGCCGTATCGTGCTTGCACTCAGTGCCCTTGCGGGTGTGGTTGGCCTGATCGCTCTCTGGCGATGGCCGCGGCGCACGTGATGCCTCGCAAACAGAGCGCTGGTCTCCTGCTGTTCCGGCGACGCGGGAACTCGGTCGAAGTTCTGCTGGTCCATCCCGGAGGTCCGTTGTGGGCCCGGAGGGACGAGGGCGCGTGGTCGATCCCGAAGGGTGAGGTCAACGAGCACGAAGACGTTCTCGCCGCAGCGCGCCGTGAAGTCGAAGAAGAAACGGGCGCGCGCCCTTCTGGCCCGTTCATCTCGCTCTCACCGGTGCGACAGACTGGTGGAAAGGTCGTCCACGTCTGGGCGGTGGAAAGCGACTTCGATCCCGCCTCGCTGAAGAGCAATCTCTTCGAGATGGAATGGCCGCCCAAGTCCGGCAACCGCAGGTCATTTCCCGAGGTCGATCGCGCCGCCTGGTTCGATCTCGCGGCCGCCTCGCGCAAGATCCTCCCCAGTCAGGCGATCGTCCTGAAACACCTCGAAGAGCGGCTCACAGAAATTGTTGAGCCACAGCACCCGTCTTCTCGCGAAACCTGACCACCGCCAAGTACCCAAGGGCGAGGAAGGCGAGGAGTACGATCAGTTGAGTGATCGCAAAGGGAGGCTCCGACTGCGTCGGCGCCAATGCCGCCAGCGCCGGTACTTTCTGGAAGGTTTGTACGATCAGTACGAAGACGTTGAAATAGAGCGCACTCACCGCAGTGACGACATACGCCGCGCGCCAGCCGCCGGCCATGTGGTAGCTATAGCGGGCCAGGACCGCCACTGCGAGCACCACCAGCGAAATCGCTCCGACGATGTGCGATGGCAGCAGACGCACAAAGGGAAAGCCAAACCCAGTCAGGCTCGTAGCGGTGGTCGTAACTAGAAATAAGGCCGTCCATGTATCGAGTCTCCTGCTCTTCAGCAGGCCGGCAAGGACAACGAAGCCCGCGGCGATCGCGATCAAGCTGATCACCACGTGGATCAAGGTATAGGTCGTCATGTGGAATCCTTCGAAGGGAACTCCGAGCGTAACACAGCCTTTCGCGGCGCGACTGTATAGGCACCTTGTTTGCAGGATGAGATGCCTACCATGCCGCGGAACGCTCAGCCGCACGGCGAGGCACCGACAGTGACGACGCAGCGCAAACCAGTGCGCATCGCGGCGCTCGGCGATCTGCACTGCACGCGTACGTCGGTCGGCAGGTTCCAGCCGCTCTTCTCGCAGATCTCGGAAGCGGCGGATATGGTCCTGCTCGCTGGCGATCTGACCGACACAGGACAGCCCGAAGAAGCGCGCGTGCTCGCGCGTGAATTGTCGATGCTGCGCGTACCGGGTGTAGCGGTCCTCGGCAACCACGACTACGAATCAGGTCATCAGGAAGAGGTCTCTCACATCCTGAGCGACTCCGGGATCACGATACTCGATGGAGAAGCATGCGAGGTGCATGGCATCGGCATCGCGGGCGTGAAGGGGTTTGCAGGTGGATTCGGGACCGCCGCGCTGGGCCCCTGGGGCGAGCCAATGATCAAGCAATTCGTCCACGAGGCGGTGAACGAGGCGCTCAAATTGGAGGCGTCTCTCGCGCGCCTGCGCTCGTCGAGACAGATTGTGTTGTTGCACTACTCCCCCGTTCGGCAGACCGTCGAAGGCGAGCCTCTCGAGATCTATCCCTTCGTCGGTTCGAGCCGTCTCGAGGAACCGATCAGCCGCTTCCCGGTTTCCCTCGTCATACACGGACATGCGCATCGCGGTCGCCACGAAGGCCGTACCAAGAACGATGTCCCCGTTTACAACGTCTCACTGCCGCTTCTGAATCGCACCTTCCCGGGACGGGCGCCGTTCCTGATGCTGGAGGTCGTCGTCGATGGGTGATCCTTGCGTCACAGAATCAGTGAACACCGGACGCGTCCCGATGGCTGGAGATCGGCTGCTCGCCTTTTATGTCCATGCGCTTGGGTTGCTCGAAGCGACAGGCGCGCCGTTTCTGGTCGGCGGCGCATTCGCGCACTCGCGCTACACCGGGCGCGATCGCGAGACCAAGGATCTCGACGTGGTGCTGCGGCGAGAGGACGTTCCACGCGTCCTCGCGGCATTTTCCGAAGCGGGCTATCACGTCGACGTACCCTTTCCCCATTGGCTGGGCAAAGTGCGTCGCGAGGATCAATACATCGACGTGGTGTTCAGCTCGGGCAATGGGATCGTGCGTGTGGACGATCGCTGGTTCATCCATGCCGTGTCGGCAGAAGTGCTTGGTATCCCCGTGTCACTCTGCCCGCCGGAAGAGTTGCTGTGGTCCAGTTCCTTTGTCCAGGAGCGTGAGCGCTACGACGGCGCAGCCGTCTTGCATCTGCTCCACGCGCAAGCCGCCCAACTGGATTGGAACCGTCTTCTCGAGCGTTTCGGCGAGAACTGGCCGGTGCTCCTGAGCTACCTGATCCTCTTTCAGTTCACGTACCCCGACCGCCGGGCGGACATCCCCGACGTGGTCATGAGCGAACTGACCAATCGGCTTCAGTGTCAACAACCCGAGCCCGATAATCGCGTGTGCCGCGGCACGCTGCTCTCGCGGCAGCAGTATTTGTTCGACCTCGATCAGCTCGGCTACACTGACGCACGCCTCCGGCCGCACGGCGCGATGACGCCCGAGCAAGCCGAAATCTGGACCAGGGCAATCGAAACGAGTCGTTGACTCATTCAATTCCCAACTCCCGAGATCCAACTCCCAAAAACCGGGCGCCCGCTAAGACGCCTTTGACACGCGTGAGTGCCGCGTTTTCGATTCCCTACCTGCGACTTCACAACCAGTGCATTACTCGAACAGCCCACCAGCGGCCGGCCGATGTCGTGTCGTGGCTTGGCGCGGTGCAGGCGCAGGAGTTTGGTCCTGCCAAGTGGGCGCTCGGTCTTCGGCTGCCAGAAACGACAACAGAAGCGGCACTCGACCGCTCCTTCGACGCTGGGCGGATCCTGCGCACACATGTCATGCGGCCGACCTGGCATTTCGTCTCCGCCGCGGACATCCGCTGGATGCTGGAATTGACGGCGCCGCACGTCCATCAGGTCCTCTCGCACTATTGCCGCAAGCTTGGATTGGACGATGCCCTTCGCACGCGAGCCGCGGCCGTCTTCGAGCGCGCGCTCGACGGGGGACCACTGACGCGGAGTGAGCTGGGTGCACATCTCGTACGCGCCGGAATCACCGCCAAGGGCGTACCGCTTGCGATGCTGACTATTCATGCGGAGCTCGAAGCCGTTATCTGCAGCGGTCCGCGTCGCGGCAAGGAGTTCACGTATGCGCAGCTCGCCATTCGCGCGCCGCGCGCCGCGCGCCTGCCCCGGGACGAGGCGCTCTCCAAGCTGACCAGGCGGTATTTCCGCAGTCACGGTCCGGCAACCATCCGCGATTTCGTCTGGTGGTCGGGGCTCAAGACGGCCGACGTCAAACGCGGGCTCGAGATCAACCGCGCGAAGACCGTCGACTTTGGCGGTACAACCTACTGGAAGATCGGTGACGGGCCACGCCAGCCGCCAGGTGGACCGAGGGTCGACCTCTTGCCGATCTACGACGAGTACCTCGTTTCGTATCGCGATCGACACGCGGTGCCACACGGTCCCATGGTCGTAGCATCCCGTTCGCACGGAGGAGTCAGGTTCCAGCATGCGCTGATCGCCGCCGGCCAGGTGGCCGGTACGTGGCGTGTAACACGCACGGCAGGGCGCGTTTCTCTCGACGTATTTCCCTTGAGAAAGCTGACCCGGATCGAACGCACGCAACTTGGCCAGGCCGTCGAGCGTTATGGCGGGTTTCTCGGCATGCCGGTGTCGCTGAAGGTCTGGGGTCAGACCCCTTGAGTGCCGAATTGTCAAGGGGTCTGACCCCGCGCTAAGATAGGCCCCATCGTTCCCATGCGAAGTCGACGCCTGCGCTGGTACGTTGTAGCGGTCGCTCTACTGGCCGTTCAGGTAAGCGTGTCGGCGCTTGGCACGATTGGAATGTGCGTGGATCGTCCGCATACGCATGGAGGTGTGCCCGCGTCTGACTGCCTGATGCATCAGCAGCAGCCGATGGGTACGCCACTGGACTCGTCGCATCAGGGCCACCATCATCAGGACAGCAACTCTTCGACCGACACCGCTCGCCTGGCGTGCAGTTGTTCGGCCGATCCGCTCACGCTGCTGACGACGGAAATCGCTGTCATGCCTGGCGGCATTGGGATCGCGGTGCCGCTGTCCGCGACCATTTCGCTGCGCGGGCGCACGACGCCGGCTCCTGACGTGCGTCGCGCTCCTCTGTCACCGCCGCCAAAACCTTCGTTCTCCTGACACGCTGATCCTGCGAGGCGGGAATAAAGTCCTGCCTTCATCAGTTGCAGACCTCAAGCGGGTTGTCAGGCGCGTCTGAAGACGCGCCTCTGCCTGCTGTAGCGGTGGGCCTTAGGCCCGCCGAGATCACAGCGTTGCAGCGGCGGGTCTTTAGACCCGCCGAAAGGGTTTATGAGAACGAATTGGGTGTGTTGCCTCGTGGCGACGGCATGTTGCGCCGTCGCGCCGGCACACGTCGCGCTCGCGCAAGAGACGATCAATTTCGCCAGCGTGAGCGGACGCGTGACCGATGTGCAGGGCGCCGTTATTCCAGGCGCACAAGTCAGCGCGCGTCAGACTGAAACGAATATCACCGCCGAGACGGTGACGAATTCGGAAGGACGATTCCGCTTCCCGTACCTCAAGGTCGGCACGTATGAAGTGAAGGTCTCCGTTGACGGTTTCACGGAGAACACGCGAACGCTGGCGACGACTCTAGGCGCGGCGTTCGACATCCAGGTGGTCCTTGCCCTGGCTGGAATCGAATCACGCATCACCGTGATCGGCGAAGACACGATCCTCGAAGCTGCGCGCAGCCAAATCGCTGCGACCGTGCCACAGAAAGAGATCCAGAATCTGCCGCTCAACGGACGCAACTTCCTCGACCTCGCCCTGCTGGTCCCCGGCGTGTCACCGACGAACATCGGCAGCACGCAGCTCTTTCCGGAAACGTCGGCCGTGCCGGGCCAGGGTATTTCGATCAGCAGCCAGCGCAACCTCTCGAACAACTTCATCGTCGACGGGTTGTCTGCCAACGACGATGCAGCGGGGCTGAGTGGAATCACGTACGGCGTCGATGCGGTCGAACAGTTTCAGGTCGTCACGTCAGGGGGGCAGGCGGAACTGGGCCGCGCACTTGGCGGCTACATCAATATCGTCACCAAGAGCGGGACCAACGCGCTACGCGGCACCCTCTACGATTTCATCCGCGACGACAATTTCAACGCGCCGAATGCCTTGTCCGGCACGACGCTCCCGATGGACCAGCAGCAGTACGGTGGGAGCGTTGGTGGTCCGATCGCGCGCAACCGAACCTTCTTCTTTACCAACGTCGAGCGTCGTCTGCTCGATCAAACCGGGCTCGTGACGATCCTCCCCGAGAATGTGCCCGTCATCAACGCGCGACTGGCGGCAACCGCTTATCCCGGTTCTTCAATCGGCACTGGCATCTATCCGAACCCGGTGCACAGCGCGAACGTGCTCGGAAAGCTCGACCACCATGCCAGCGGATCTGACCATCTCACCGTGAGGTATGCCCTCTACCGCGTAACGGCGGATAACTCGCGCGGCGCTGGCGCGCTGAACGCCGCGACTGCCTCCGCAGGCCTCGATAACGTGGACCATTCGCTCGGCTTCGGTAACACGTGGACGATGTCGTCACGAACGGTCAACGAGACGCGGGCGCAGTTTGCGTATGCCGACCTCAAGGCGCCTCCGACTGATTTGGTCGGACCCGCAGTGAGCATTACGGGGGTAGCGTCATTCGGCACATCATCGGGGAGCCCGACGCGGCGTACGAACAAGATGTACCAGCTCGTCGACACGGTATCCCACCAGGCAGGTGCACATGCCCTGCGTGCCGGCGTCGACTTCGTGTTCAACGACGACACCATCACCTATCCCCGATCTTTCCGCGGCAGTTATTCGTTCCCGTCGCTGCCAAACTTTCTGGCCGGCAACTACAGCGGCTTCACGCAGACGTTCGGCGACCCCATCGTGTCGCAGACGAATCCGAACATCGGGATGTACGCACAGGACGAGTGGCGAGCAGGATCGAGCCTGACGCTGAACCTCGGGCTGCGCTACGACCTTCAATTCCTCACGCCGATCGACACCGACACGAACAACGTGTCACCACGGGTCGGGTTCGCATGGTCGCCGTCATCGTCGCCGGATCTGGTCGTCAGAGGCAGCGCTGGTCTGTTCTTCGATCGGGTGCCGCTCCGGGCGGCCGCCAATGCCATCCTGTCCGCTGGCAACACCACGGACCTGAACAATCTTCATCAGCCGAGCGTGTCCGGACTGATTCCCACGCAGGCGGGCGCGCCGATTTTCCCGAACATCCTGCCGGCCCAAATCTTGACAACGACCCTCGTCGACTTCACGACGATGGACAGCCAACTGCAGAACGCATATTCACGGCAGGTCAGCATCGAAGTGGAGCGCGTGCTCGCGGCCGGATTGACGGCGAGCGCCGGATATCAATACCTGAGTGGTTCGAATCTGCTGATGTCCGTCAATCAGAATGTGCCGACCTGCGTCGCCGCCGGCACGAACAACGGCTGCCGGCCGAATGCGAGCTATCGAAACAATAGCCAGTATTCGTCGGTGGCCGAGTCGACGTATCACGGCTTGCATTTGTCGCTGGTGCAACGGCCGACGAGGTGGGCGAACGTACGCCTCACTTACACGCTCTCGAAATCGATGAACAACGTCGGCGAGGCGTTTTTCAGCTCGCCGGTGGATCCCACCGATATCATGAGAGATTGGGGTCGATCCGACGACGATCAGCGGCATCGGCTGGTCGTCAATGGCACCGTGAACACGCCGATGGACGCGGCCAGCACTGCGTGGGAACACCTAACTCACGGCTTCCAGGTGAGCAGCTTCCTTCAGTACTACTCAGCGCTTCCCTTCAACATCACGTCCGGCGTGCCGAACCTGCAAGGGACTAATAGCAGACCGCTCGCGAACGGTGCGACGACGTTGCCAAACTTCGACGTGCGCGCCGTGAGCCTCATTGCGCGGAATGCGGGAATCGGCAGTGATTTCTTGACTCTGAACCTTCGTGTGAGCCGCGTGTTCCGAGTCGCCGGCGACGTCAGGGTCGAGGGGCTTGTCGAAGCCTTCAACGTGACCAATCGTGTGAACGCCGTGACTCGGAATACGAATTTCGGGCCGGGCGCGTACCCAATCAACCCGGTGGCGACGTTCAACCAGATCACGGCAGTTGGCGATCCGAGAACGGTTCAGTTCGGCGTGCGATTGATGTTTTGATGCATTCGACGGCTCCGCATCGAAGGGACCAGTGGCATGAACCTGCTGAAAAACAGCACACCGATCGTTATAGGGATCGTGCTGATCCCGGTCGCGCTCATGGGCGACTCGACCCACGACAGCAGCCCGATCGCGGTCAAGGGGCGCGCAAATGCGTATGCCTCGCTCGCCGCGAATGGCGCGTTCGCCGTCGTCGCATGGGGAGCGAGGACGAACGACGGCGTCACGGATATCTACGCTGCCGCGAGCGCGGATGGAGGGCGCACGTTCGCGACGCCAACGCGCGTCAACCAGGTGGCGGGCGACGCGAATCTCTCCGGCGAACAGCCGCCGCGGGTGGCGTTGGTGCCACGCGCCGGACGCCATCCATCCATCGTCGTCGTGTGGACCGCCAAAGCGCCCGCTGGCGCACGCCTGTTGTCGGCGCGGTCGGAGGACGGCGCGAAATCGTTTGCGGCGCCGGTTCGCGTTCCCGGCAGTGAGGCAGCCGGAAATCGTGGCTGGCAATCGATCGCCGCTGGCCGCGATGGTGAAGTCGTCGCCGTCTGGCTGGATCATCGCGAGGCGTCGAAGGATCGTGGAGGCGCATCCATGCAGCACGCTGAACATCAGCACCTTGCATCTGGGCAAAAGCCGGCGGACGGCGTCGCCCGAGCGCAGTTGTCCAAGCTGATGTTCGCGAGACTCGATCGACCTGACAGTTCGCGCCAGCTCACAGGAGGCGTGTGTTACTGCTGCAAGACGGCGATTGCCACTGACTCAGATGGCGGCGTGTACACGGCGTGGCGTCACGTCTACGACGGGAACGTTCGTGACCTTGCGTTCGCGAAGTCGTCGGATGGAGGTAAGACTTTCGCGGCGCCCGTGCGCGTCAGCGACGACAACTGGGTGCTGGATGGCTGTCCGGAGAATGGACCGGCGCTGGCCGTGGACGAAGCCAAACGTATTCACGTTGTCTGGCCCACATTGGTTCCTGGTGCAACAGCGGCGAGCGAACCAACGCTCGCGCTCTTCTACGCGATGTCGAACGATGGCCGACGATTCACGGGGCGGCAACGAATACCCACCGAGGGCTTTCCTCGCCATCCGCAGATCTCTCTTGGCCGCGCCGGTGAGCTCATCGTCGCGTGGGACGAGCAAGCCAGGGGAACACGACGTGTGGCTTTTGCCCACGCGGTTCTCGATGGCAAGAGCGCACCGCGATTCGTGAGGCAACAGATCAGCGACACCGCGCGCGCTGAATACCCGGTCCTCTCGCACGTGACCGACGGGACTCTGGTCGCATGGACCAGCGGCTCAGTCGGACAGACCGTGATCCGCACGCAACGAGTTCAACCGTAGAGCAGGCCTTAGCCTGCGCGGTCGTGGTCACGGGGGGCTTCCACCTTCGCCGAAGGCTACGGTGGGCAGGCAAGCCCCGCTCTACGGCGGGTAGGCATGACCGTTGCTCCGACGATCGTCGGAGGGTTTCGTGCACCGCAGCAATACGAACAGAACACCAGAGCCTGCCGATCGCAGCAAAGTCGAGGGGTCCACTCCCGAACTCGAAGGCATCAGCCCGCTCAATCCGTCGACGTTTCCTCGCGCCGAAGACGACGAGGAGACGTTCGCTAATAGCCCTGAGTTTCACGATCTGCCGGACCCAGGACCGGACGTTGGGCGACGAAATCAGAAGCGTGGGGCCTAGGTTCGCGATTCTGGAATTCCCACAGCTTCGAGAATGGTTACTTCGGCAGTGAGCACGGCATTCGGTGGTATCACGCCAGGGACACCTGCTTCTCCGTAGGCGAGATGCGGAGCAATCTCTAGCCGGCGCGTCCCGCCTACGCGCATTCCTTCGATTCCGTAGAACAGACCGTTCACGAGCGAGACACGATCGATGCGCACAAGTTTGATGACCGTCTCACCGTTGTCGTCACAGCGCAGCGCACCCTCGACGCCCCACTGCTCCGGCCAGCGAACGGGGTCACCCTTGTTCAACCAGAGTCGCAGTCGAATCCGGTAGTTCTGCTGGCGGCGAATGACATCGCCTGAACCAGGCAGATCCGTGAGCAGCGTCAGCCCCGACCGCAGCCGCTGACGCACCGGTTGACCTCTTCGCGCGAGCAACGCGGCGGCCTCCGTCATGCCGGCCGCAGCCGCCATTTCGCCCGGCGTTTCGCAGTCGTCAATTCGCGTCCGCAGATCGGGATCCGCGCCGTGATCGAGCAACCGCTGAATGGCGAGCAGATTTCGCTCGGCGACTGCCATGTGGAGCGGTGTGTAGTCATGGATACCGCGTTGATTCGGATCGGCATCGAACGACAACAGCAACCGAATCACATCGTCGACATCGGTGCGCGTGTTAATGCCAGGCCTTTCACGCGCGCAACTCAACGCCGCGATCAGCGTCGGGAACCCATCGTCGACGGGGGCATTGGGATCGGCGCCGATCTCGAGGAGCGTGCGGATGAACGTAAGCGGGCTGTGGTAGACGGCGTACACAAGGCACGAGCCGATCGTCATCGGCATCGGTCCATTGGGTACGAGATCGGGATCGTCGACGGCCGCGCGCAACGCCTCGAGATCCCCGCGCCGGAACGCGTCATCGAGCCGCTCGAACTTCCTGGCCTCGGCGCAACGCTCGTCG
>DASRJE010000214.1:0-5936 GCA_035649635.1 Vicinamibacterales bacterium
ATCGATATCGATGCGGGTTCCGTTCAGAACCTGGCTAGCTCCACAGGCTCGAACGGCGGCGTCTGGGGCCCGGACGACACGATTGTTTTCACGGCAGGTCCCGCGTCGGGTCTGTCAAAGGTGTCGAGCCAGGGCGGCATGGTCACACGCGTCACGACGGTAGAGAAGGATCAACAAGGACATCGCAATCCGGAGTTGTTGCCCGATGGCCGGCACCTGCTGTTCTACGTGCGCGGCGCCGACAACGTCCGAGGAATCTACGTGACGTCACTTGACGGCCTGAGCCCGCGACGGTTGTTGGACGGTGATACGGCGCCACCGGTCTATGTGGTCGGCCGCAGGATCTTCTTCGTTCGACAAGCCACGCTGTTCGAACAGGACTTCGATCCCGATCGACTGGCCCTGTCCGGAGCTCCGCACCCTCTGGCCGATCAGGTCGGAGTCAGCGTGAACCCGCGCGCAGCGCTATCGGTCTCACGCGATGGCCTGATCGCGTATCGGACGGCAGCCGCCGACAGCCGTCGTCAGTTCGTCTGGGTCGACCGTTCTGGACATGCGCTCCAGACTGTCGGTGCACCCGATGTGAATCGAGTGTGGAGTCCGCAACTGTCACCGGACGGACTGCAGGTCGCGATGCATCGTGGCACTGCCGGCAATGTCGACATCTACGTGTTGGACGTTCGACGCGGGCTGCTCACTCGTGTCACCAGCGACCCGGCGAACGAGCTCCAGCCGATCTGGTCTCCCGATGGAACGCGGTTCGCGTTCGCGGCGTTTCACGAGGGCGCGTTTGAGCTCCGCCTGCGGACGATTGCCAGCCGAGAAGAGGAATCGCTCCGAATCAAGGGATTCCCGGTCGACTGGTCCTCGAACGGGAAGTTTCTGTTGTACGGCGGAGCGGACACAGTCGACAGGACTGGTGCCGTTGATGGACGCACAGGTCGGTTGTGGGCGTTGCCTCTGGATGAACGCACTCCAATCCCAGTCACTGACGGAAGCCGCCGCGGCCAGTTCTCTCCAGAGGGGCGCTGGGTGGCGTTCGAGTCCGCGGAGTCAGGTGAGATGGAAGTATATGTTCAAGCGTTTCCAAAGTCCGACGGCAAGATCCGAGTCTCGAGCAATGGCGGGGCTCAACCGCGTTGGAGCGCTGATGGCAGTGAGCTGTTTTATATCGCTCTCGATGACCGTCTCATGGCCGTCCCGATGCGCACACTTGCGAACGGAACCATCGAACCGTCGGCGCCGGCCGCCCTGTTCTCGACGCGCATCGGCGGCGCAGTGCAGGACCTCACCAGCGCCTCGTACATGGTGGCGCGCGACGGTCGATTCCTGATGAACACGCTGCTCGAGGAAGAGCGCACTGAGCCGATCAGATTGATGTTGAATCGTAAGCGGAATTGAGGTCCGGCTAAAGCCGGACCCTACGGAACGATCAGCGTGCTGCGATCGACCTTGCCGTGCTCGCCGACCATCAGCTCGGGTGCGTAGTTGGCCTGCTGGCAGACGTACTCGAACAGCTCGGTGCCCGCTTCCCAACGCAGGTTCGTCATCCCGCTGAACGGCTTCGTATAGGCGCCCGGATCGTCGACGGTCAGCTCGTACTTCATCGTCGCCGAATCGGTGCGGGTGAACTTCTCGATCGTATGCAGCTTCTCGGTGTGCGGCAGGCCGTCGCGATCCATCCAGAAGCCTTCGTTGAAGCCAATCGTATCGATCACCAGCGTGTCGCTTTCCCACCACCCGATCGAATGACCGTAGTAGGACGGCTTCAGATTCGCGGGGTGCGTGCGGCCATCCATGTAGACGGTGCGATACGTGTGGGGCCCGCCGATATCGAAGATATAGACGCGCTCGAGCTCGGGGAGCTCGACGAACTCGACGCCGTACGGAGTCAGGAACTGACGTGACACGCCCGACGGCTTGCAGCGTGTGTGCGGCTCCAGCTCGTTCTGCTGCCGGTCGTTGAACAGTGCCTTCGCCCACGGCTGAAACGGTGTGTCCTTGATCGCGAGGGGATTGGGGATGACGGGACCCGGCAGCCACACACCTTTTTCCGCGGTAGTGGCGCCGCCGAGCAGCACCTTGCCGTCGGCGCCGCGAGGCGTCGGCTTCGGTGGCGGGCCCGCCTGTCGTCCGCGTCCCTGGCCACCCTGACGTGCCCCACCCTCGCGTCCTTCGGGCACGCCGACCTGCACGCTTGGCCGCTGCTGTTGTGGCTGTGCCTGTGGCTGTTGTTCTTGACCGACCAGACGCGGCGTGAGGAGTGGCGATAGGAACAGTGCCGCAGCAGCGACGAGCGTCAGCGTATATCGCATGAATGTAGTGTCCGGCCTCAGCCGGACGTCCGGTCCGGCTCAAGCCGGACCCTACGACTAAGGAACGATCGGACTACGACGGTCGACCGATTCGTGAGCGCCGAGCATCAGCTCGTGCGCGTAGTTCATCTGTTGACAGACGTACTCGAAGAGCTCGACGTTGGGATCCCACCGCAAGTCGAAGCCGCTCTTCCAGGTCTTCGTGTACGCCCCCGGGTCGTCAATCGTGACCTCGTACTTCATCACGTTGAGATCGTTCCGGGTGAATCGCTCGAGCGTGTGCAGCCGATCGGTGTGCGGCGAGCCGCGTCGATCGAGCCAGAAACCTTCGTTGAAGCCGACCGTGTCGATGACGAGCGTATCGCCTTCCCACCAGCCGATGGAGTGGCCGTAGTAGCTCGGCGTCGGTTTGGCAGGATGCGAGCGCCCGTCCATGTAGATCGTGCGATACGTGTGCGGGCCGCCGATATCGAAGATGAAGATGCGCTCGAGCTCGGTCAATTCGACGAACTCGACGCCGTAGGGCGTGAGGAAGGGCCGCGTCACGCCGGAGGGCTTGCAGCGCGTATGCGGCTCCAGCTGGTTCTCGTCGCGATCAGCGAGCACGCCGCGCGCCCACGGCTGGAATGGAATCTCTTTCACGTTGGCGTTGGTGACCGGAGTGCCACCTGGCAGCCATACTCCGTTGCGTTGTGCCGGAGATGCCCCTCCCAGTACAACGCGCCCTGCCGCGTTGCGCGGCGGGGCTTGCGGCGGTCCGGCCTGTCGGCCGCGGCCGGCGGGACCGCCTTGACGAGCGGCGCCACCTTGGCGCCCCTCGGGCACACCCACTTGGACACTATTTCGGGACGGCTGTTGAGGCGCCTCCTGTGCCTGTTGCTGCGCGAGCAGCGGCACGACGAGACACACCAATGCCCCCGCGACGAGTGGGAGTCGGGATCGCATGTTGCGGCGCGCTAATTCTGGTTGTCGCCGCCCTGGCTGGACGCTGCGTCGAGCGTCTCACCCGGACGCGCACCCGTGGCGACAAGCGTCACCGTGCGGGCGTTCATGCGCTTGCTGCCGTTCTTCGCCAGCGATCCGGCGACAGTGACCTGCTCGCCGATCTTCAGCGTTTCACGACGCCAGCCGCGACGCTGCAGGCCGTGCGGCGGTCCCATCTCGGCGCCCCAGTTCGTCACCTCGCCGGTCTTCGCATCCTTCACGTTGATGTAGAACCACACGTGAGGATTGGTCCACTCGACTTTGGTGACGACGCCGGTCAGCGTGACTGGCTTGTTGGCATCGAACTCCGCCGCAAACGAGTGATGTGCGACGGCGGTCCCGGCCGTCAACATGACGCCTACCGCAATCAGACCAGCGAGTATGTACGCCCTCATCTCATGCCTCCGTTATCCCGCGCGAACGATGAACTCCGAACCATGAACTCGTAGAACGCGGAACCATGAACCCTGAACCGTGAACGCTGAACCGCGTGTTGCTACGGCCGATTCTCCTGACACAAGTGCCGCGGCAATTCCTCACCCGCCACCCATCGTAACGTCCAGCCGCTCGACCACGAGCGCGTGTAGGCGCCGGGATCCTCGATCGTCACGTCGTACTTCAGCGTGTCGAAATCCGTGCGGGTGAACCGCTCGACCAGCCGAAGCTGCTCGGTGTGGGGAAGTCCACCGTTGGTGAACCAGAAATCCTCGTTGAACCCCCGCGTATCCACCACCAGAGCGTCGCTCTCCCATTTTGCCACTGACCGGCCGTAATAGAGCGGGTTGTCGTCGTCGCCCCCCACCTGCCCGGCATGGCTGCGGCCGTCGGTGTAAATGATGCGGTAATTGCTGTTTCCGCCGCCAATCAGCACGAAAATGCGTTGCCGTTCACGATCTTCCACGAACTGGACGCCATAGCGGAGCTGGAATTGTCTCGGTCCACCTGGCGGTTTGCAGTTCAGGTAAGTCGGGTCGTCCTGAAGAAATCGGTTCTGACGGTTGATGTACAGCGCCTGCGCCCATGGCTGCATCGGGGCAACCTTCGGGGCGTCGGCGACGTTCGCCAGCAGTCCCCACTGATCCATCTTCACGTTGCTGCCGGCCTCCATGAGGACGGTCGAGGTCGGGAAGCCCCAGTAGCCCTGGGCCCCGCCGGGAATCGGGCCGAGCCGCGGCTGCTTGTCGGGCCATCGTGGCGCCGGCCGTGCCTGGAGCGGTGTCGGCGGCGGTGTCGGCGTGACGTAGAGCACACGTCGACCGGTCGCCTTCACGACGATCGAATTGCCCCAGACCTGACGGCTGCCGTCGCGGGCAGCGATGCCCTGCACCGTGATCGTGTCGCCTGGCTGCAGCGTGTCGGCGCTCCAGCCACCCTCCTGCAGGTCGATCGGGCTCTCCGCTTCGACTGCCCAGTTGAGCGTCGTGCCCTTGGCGTCGCGCACGTTGAAGAAGACGTGCACATGCGGGTTTCGCCAATCGACGAGCGTGACGACGCCGGTGAGCGTCGTCGGCTTCTTCGAGTCGAACTTCGCCGAGATCGCGTGATGGGCGGTGGTCGAAGCCGCGACTGCGAGAAGAAGAGCGAGCGTTCCTGCCGCTACGAACTTCGGATGTCTCATCGAGGTTTCCCGCTCTGCTTACTGACGTTGGATCTTGAACTGGCCGCTCTCGCGCTGGCTTTTCCACGTGCCCGCGACCGAGCGGTTGTGGAACGCGAGACCGTCGATTTTGCCGTCGAAGACGTAGTTGAGCGGGCCTGCCTTGTCCTTGGTCTCTGCCTCGAAGTGGACGACCCATCCCTCCGGGTTCAGCGTCGCGTTCTTGATAGGGATGTCGTCGGTGCCTGGATTGATCATCCCCGAGATGGTCTTGCCGTCCCAGTTCAGGATGACCAGGATGTCGGGGCTATGCACCTTACTTGGACCCCAGGTCCCGATCCAGGACCCCTTGAGAGGGTGCCCTTCTTGCGCACCCGCCGGCGCGCCTGCCAGGCTCGCCGCGATGAGAACAAAGGCGAACACTATCGAACGTCGCATGTCGGAACAGGCTCCTCGTGGTCGTCAATGACTACCATTAATGCGTCGATTTTATTTACGGCGGCCACCCCGGCGCACGAATCGACGCGCGTGCAGCCCCGGCCGCGCGGTGCGCAAGCGTAAGCCATTCACGAAACCGTGTTCAAGCAGCAATCGCGATCGGTGATTTTGCCAGAAAAACAACGGTTCTGGCGGCGGCGCGTCGCTTGCACGAATCACGCGGCATGATCCAAGGGGTCCGTCAGGGGTTGCTCGTGTGGGTGCTCGTCCTGGCCTCCGGCTGCACGACGCCAGCGAGCCCGACCGAGATGCCCGCACCCGAGGCCAGCGGCGGCATCACCGGTTCGATCGTGGACCTGACGAACGCCGAACGCAGCGACGCCGGGATGGCCGCACTGCGCGTGAACAATGCGTTGATGCAGGCGGCCCAGATTCATGCCGATCAGATGGCGCGGACCGGTCAGATGGCGCACGAGATCGCCGGCGTCCGCTATCCAGAGCCTCCTGACCGGCTCGCCGCGGTCGGATACCGGTGGAGCTCCTTCGGCGAGAACATCGCGATGGGGCAGACGAGCGCCGCGTCCGTCATGGACTCGTGGATG
>DASRJE010000215.1:0-43133 GCA_035649635.1 Vicinamibacterales bacterium
AAGATGATGGTGCGGCCGCAGTTCGATTTCTTCAACGCGTTCAACAGCAACGCGGTCACGCAGGTCAACACCCAGTACGGGCCGAGCCTCTTGCAGCCGCAGAGCATCCTGAATCCGCGGCTGATTCGGTTCAACGTGAGAGTGACGTTCTGAAATTGTTGATCTTTGATTGTTGATGGTTGATTCGTTGGTGATTGGCGATTGGTGATTTTTGATTGGAATGGGCGCGGCTCATATGCCGCAACGATCAACGATCACCAATCAATAGTCATCAACGATTCAACAATCAAAGATCGGCCAATCGCCAATTGCGAGTACCCTTACCTACGTCGGCTTCACGACCTTGATCATGCCAGCTCGCAGCTACGTCACGGGGAACTTTCAACTGGTCCTCGATGGCATCAAGAGTGGTTTCCTGAAATCCATCGAGGGCGGCACCGCCACCGCGGAGGTCATCTCCGAACCTGTCGGCGGGTCACCGTTCGTCAAGAAGCACCTTGGCGCGATCGGCTACGACCCGTTCGTCGCGAGACTCGGCCTGTCCATGAGCAAGGATGTCTACGAGTGGATCAACGCGTCATGGAGCGCCAACTACCAGCGAAAGAACGGCGCCGTGGTTGCCGTCGATCAGAAGCAGACGGCTGTCAGTCAACGCG
Organism: Vicinamibacterales bacterium; assembly: GCA_035649635.1. Lineage (GTDB taxonomy): Bacteria > Acidobacteriota > Vicinamibacteria > Vicinamibacterales > UBA2999 > Gp6-AA40. The sequence goes on from DASRJE010000215.1 coordinate 657, forward strand.
AGTTCTTCAACGCGCTCGTCACTGAAACGTCCTTTCCAAAGCTCGACGGGGGCTCGAAGGATCCGGCCTATCTCACGCTGAAGTTTGCGCCGGAGTACACACGCACTTCCAAGGCGTCGGGCAAAGTGTCGGCGCCGTCCAAGCAGAAGCTCTGGCTCCCTTCGAATTTCCGGCTGACGATTGACGGCCTGGATTGCACCAGGGTCCGCTCCGTCGAGTCATTCACCGTGAGGCAATCGCTGGCCACGGACGACATCGGCGACGCACGCGACTACCTGAAGGAACCGGGCAAGCTGGAATTTCCCAACCTGGCGATCAACCTGGCGGAATCGTCGGCAAAGACCTGGCTCGACTGGTTCGAGAGCTTCGTGGTCAAAGGCAATAGTGAAGACAAGAAAGAGAAGAACGGCTCAATCGCGATCCTGTCGCCGAATCTGAAAGACGAACTGCTCCGGGTCGATCTGTTCAACCTTGGGATCTTCAAGATCGCTCCGGACACAGCCGAGGCGAACGTGGATCGCGTCGCGACTGTCACCGCGCATCTCTACTGCGAGCGGATGGAGCTCCATCTTGGCGCCGAGAACGGACCACAGCCGGCGGGAGCTCCAAGGTCAAAGGTCAAAAGTCAAAGGTCAAAAGTCAGGTCAAAAGTCGCAGGTCGAAAGTCCAAGGTCAAAGGTGCAAAGGCCAGGTAGCCAAGACCTTATTGCGGCAGAGCCCAGGCCGTCAGCGTAGTGCCCGCCGGAACGAGTACGTGCTGACGGCCATCCACCATGTAGGTGATGGCCGACGTGCCGTGCAGATTGGCGCCCATCTGATAGCGCCACAGAAGCGTCCCCTTTCTCGAGTCGAGCGCCAGCACGTTGCCGTCGTTGTCGCCGCTGAAGATGAGGCCGGAGGCGGTGGTCAGCAGCCCTGAGGTCGAGGGATTCAGATACTTGAACTCCCACTTCCGTTCACCCGTAGTCGGATCGATCGCCCGCAACGCACCGTACACCGGCATCGTCGCGCTCTTGTAGCGCTGGCCCGCCCCACCGGTGAAGCGCTCGCCGGCCTTGTAGTCAGGCTTCCAGGAGTAGAACGTCATGCAGGCCTCACGCGCGTTGACGAAGAAGGTGCGCGTCGAGGGATCGAACGTCGGCGGCCAGAAATTGGTGCCCCCGGTGATATCGGGACACGTAATCTCTCCGTTCTCGTCGGGTGTGTGTCCCGCTTCGAGCACGGGGCGCCCGTCTCTCCCGATCTCGCGCGCCCAGGTCGTCTGCACGAACGGCTTGGCAAGGATGATCCGGCCGTTGGTGCGATCGAGCGTGTAGTAGAAGCCGTTGCGATTCGCGAACATCACCACCTTGCGCGGCTGCCCGGCGATCGTGAGGTCCGCAAGGACCGGCACCTCGGTCGAGTCCCAGTCGTGCACGTCGTGGGGCGTGAACTGGTAGTGCCACCGCAGCTTCCCGGTGTCGGCATCGACCGCGACGAGAGAGGCCGCGTACAAGTTGTCTCCCAGGCGACTCTCGCTGTGATAGTCAGGACCGGGGTTGCCGATGCCGTAGTAGAGCAGATTGAGATCCGGGTCGTATGCGCCCGTGACCCACACGCTTGCGCCGCCCGTCTTCCACGAGTCGCCGGCCCATGTGTCGTTGCCCGGTTCACCCGGACCCGGGATCGTGTAGAAGCGCCACGCGCGTTTGCCGGTCTGCGCTTCGTACGCGTCGATGAACCCGCGAATACCGAACTCACCGCCGGCCGCGCCGACAATGACTTTGTCTTTCACGACAATCGGCGCGATGGTCGACGCATACCCGTTCTTGTACTGCTCGAGCGTGGCATCCCAGACGATGGCGCCGGTGCGCATGTCGAGCGCGAGCAGGTGCGCGTCGAGTGTCACCATGAACAGCTTGTCGCCAAGCATCGCGAAACCACGATTGACGAGGCCACAGCACGCCGTGAGATCGTTGGGGAGCTCGCGCCGGTAACGCCAGATCTGGCGCCCGGTCCGTGCATCGAGCGCCCACGCCACGTTCTGTGGACCGGTGACGTAGAGAATGTTGTCCCTGACGAGCGGCGTCGTCTCGAAGTTCCCGAGCGTGCCGGTCTGGAACGTCCACTGGGGGACCAGCCCCTTGACGTTGGCCGGCGTGATTTGCGTGAGCGGACTATGCCGCTGATTGGTGTAACTCCCCCCGAAGGTGATCCAGCGTGAGCCGTCTTTGGGCAGCCCCTCAGCGATCTCCTGCGGTGTGACCAGGGCCGGCGGCGCCTGCTGTGCCGCCAGGATTGCACTGCTTCCGATCACAACGAGACACAGGAGTCGAGCACGCATGACGTCTCCTCTTCTTCTTTACTGAACTACCGAGGGATCGAAACCACGCAGCGTCTGCAGGTAGCGGATCAGATCGTCGAGGTCGCTCTCGCTGATGCGGTTGGAACCGAACGGAGGCATCGCCGATCGTGGGTTGTTCTGCATCTCCTTGAGCATCGCTTTGTCGTATCCCTGGATCCGCTCTCGCGTGTCCATGACCTGGACCGAGAAGAGGTCTTCATTCTTCTTGACGCCGACGACGGCCTGGCCTTCCTGGGGAGTCAGCGTGACCGGCTCGTAACCGGGAAGAAAGCCTTCGACGCCGCCGCGGATTCGTAGTTCGAGCACCTCGCGTGACCTGGCGGCGCCGATGCGGGACAGATCGGGACCGAGCCGTCCACCGACACCGTTGACGCGGTGGCAGCCGACGCAGTTGGCTTGATAAATTTTCTTGCCGTTCTCGGCGTTGCCGCGTTGCGGGTCCGGTCGAGCCGATGCGGCCAGCGTCTTCAGATAGGCGAGGATCTGCCACGTCTCGTGTTCGAACAGCCGTGGCTGCGCCGGCATCTCGGTGCCGGCGATGCCATTCTTGATTGTCGTGAAGAGGCCGTCATCGGTGCGCCCGGACGCCCAGACTTGCGTGATGTCCGGCCCGCGCACGCCGCGGGCGTCCATGCCGTGGCAGTCCGCGCATCGCGCGCGGAAGAGTCCCATGCCGCTCTTGATGGCGTTCTGATCACCCTCGAAGGGATTCTTGGATGCGGGCGCCTGCGCGTACGTCGACGCGCCAACGATGATGACCCATCCCGCTACGACACCGAGTGCACGCCATGTCATACCGAGACTCCTTGTTCGATCTGGCGTCGTTATACACGCATACGGCGTGTGTGTCACGGTCGTAACGCAGGGTATGCGGCGCGCGCAGAGAAAAGCGTTAACGCGGAGACCGCGGAGAGGCGGAGGGACGCAGAGCTTGTCACGGGTGGCCCCGCGCTTAGCGCAGGCATACGACGCGAGGGCCCCGAGGAACACAAGCCTTATAAATCGTGCGGGCTTGTGTTCCCAGGACCCTCGCGTTGTATGAGCCGGCCTGACGGCCGGCTGGCCACCCGTGACGCGAAAACCTGCCCATATTTGAACTCTCTGCACCCCCGCGCTCTCTGCGTTTAACGCTTCTCCCCGCGTCCTCCGCTTCCTCCGCGCCCCTCAGTGCGTCGAGACCGCCGCGCTGTCGTATACGACCTTCCCGCCAACGACTGTCATTACCGGTCTGATGTCTTTGATCTGATCCGCGGGCACGGTCAGATAGTCGCGATCGAGCACCACGAGATCGGCCAGCTTGCCCGCCTGGATCGAGCCGATGTCGTTCTCGTGGAACACGAAGTACGCGTTCTTGCGCGTGTAGGCGATGAGCGCGTCCTCGCGATCGATGGTCTGGCGGATGACCTTCAGCCCTCCCGCCATCTTGCCGGTGACCGCGAAGGAAAGTGCCGTCATCGGCAGATACTGATTCGCAGCGGTCCCATCACTGCCAAGGCCCCACGTGATCCCGCTCTGCTGAATCGTCGCGAGCGGTGGCATGTCGTCGGCGCCGCTGCCGAATCCCTCGTGCATGATCGCGCCGTTGATGACGGCCCACGGGTGCACGGCGGCATACATGCCGAGCTTCTTCATGCGTTCGAGTTGAGACGCATTGATCTGGTTGACGTGCGCGAGCGCCCAGCGCAGGTTCCTGATTGGATACTCCTTGTTGACCGCTTCGATCTGATCGAGAAACGCATCGATCGTGTCGCGCAACTCGGCGTGTACGTGCAGCGGCAGTCTCGCCTTCGCGATCTCCATCGCCATGCGGCGCCACTGCGCGAGCTGGTCGGGCGCCGGATCCGAGTCCGTCGCAAACATCCGATCGTGCAGCGGCGTGTACACACTCTCTCCAAACACCACGTCGTCGATGTAGGTGTCGCCCTGGAACAGCTTCATGCGGGCGATCTGAGCAAGGGACTTGTCGACCTGCTCCGGGGAGCCGGCGGCTGCGCCGCCGATGCAGAAGATGCGGACCGGAAGACGATTCTCGGCCTTCCATCGCTGCATGATCTTCAACACTTCGGCATCGCAGCCGGCCACACCGAACGAGGTGAGGCCAGCGCGGTTGACGTCCTCCACGAGTGCGCGCGTGCTGGCCTCGAGCCGATCCGGCGGAAGCTTCGGCATTCGGGCCGCGACCGGCCGAGTGGCTGCGATGTCGCCGCGGATGATGCCCGTCGGCGTGCCCGAGGCGTCGCGCATGATCGATCCGCTGACGAAGTCCGGTGGATCGGGTTTGCCGGCTTCGATCCCGAACGCTTTCAGCGCACGACTGTTCAGGAAGACCTGGTAGTACGACTCCTGCAGTGCCACCGGGTTGTCCGGTGCGATTGCATCGAGCTCCGCACGGGTGAACGGCTTGCGGTCATCGGTGAATTGCGCCGTGGCCCAGCCGCCGATGTTGAACACCCACCCGCCCGGGCCCACGGATTTTGCGCGCGCACGAATCATCTCGATCGCGCGCTTCCGCGAGTCGATGCCATCCCACCGCAGCTCCAGCTCCCAGGTGTTGCCCGCGCGAAGCAGGTGCAGGTGGTTATCGATCAGCCCCGGGATCGCGGTCCGTCCTCGCAGGTCGATCGTCCTGGTGTTGGGCCCGGCCAGCTTGGCGATCTCCTGGTTCGCACCGACCGCCACGATCCGATCGCCTCTGACCGCCATAGCCTGAGCGATAGTGAATCGCTCGTCCACGGTCACGATCTTCCCGTTTGAGAACACCAGATCCACTCCGGTGGCTGACTGGCCTGTCCCGCCGAAGCCTTGGGCGAAGGCGGAAGCCAGCACTATCTGAAAGGTACCCACGGCCAGGCACAGCACAGCCGCACCAATCGCGCCAGTCGAAGTGCGTCGTTTCATAGGCCTCGTTTCTGAGGTACGGCGATAGCCGAACGGTACTGTATTACGGCGGACTCTGCGAAGTCGGGCGTCGTTTCCGGCTCGATCACGTAGCCCGGGAAGTGGTCCACCGGCTTAGTAATGCCGCACGATCATGCTCGCGGCTTCGAACGAAGGCAAGAGGCTGGAAGCCCCGGCGGCACTGAAGCGGCAGCGCTACCAAATGAGCCAGTAACCGATGGCGATCCAGAAGGGAGTCGAAAGCAGCAGGGCGAGGAGAATGCCCCGGGCAGGGTTCAGCGCATCGTCTGTCTGCTCGGAGGTCTCATCGTCGAGTCCGAGCAGATCGACTTCAGCGCCCTCGTCGCGGGCGCCGGAATCGAGGACGTCCAGGTCCGAAAATGGCCGATCTGCGACAGTCCGAGTGGCCATGCTGTGCGCCTGAGCAAAGCGCGGGCCAGCCGATTGTGGCGCCGCTCAACCGCGGTGTAACGCACTGATCGAAAAAAATCAACCAAAATCGTGTGTTTGGCAACGCGACACAGCACTCCCTTAATACCCACGTGAGGGTAGGACCTGACGGGCTACTGAACGCTGCGTCGGATTTCCGTCTCCAGGAAGGCCGCTACCTGATCGAATGGTTCCAAACCGAACGCCGCCGCTACCGAGGGACGAAGGTTGGAATTGGCGTTTACGTCGTAGAACACTCGTCTGCCGTCTGGCGTCTCGAGATACTCGATACCGCCGACGTCCAGTCTGGCAGCATGGACGATCCTTGCTGCCGTCTCAACAGCCTCATTCGGAACATCAAGGAAGGGATAGAACTCAACTGGGGGCGTGGCCTGCTGGACTGCAGGGACCTCGCATGCACCTTCGCCCCCCTCGGGGTTGCATACCGGCGAGGGACACAGGTTGAAGCGGCCGTGCGTCTTTACACGCATGGCGTAGAGCAGTTCGCCTCCCAGGAACTCCAGCCGCACGATGCCCTGCTCGGGGTCGTGAGGCAGGTACTCCTGCAGCAGAAACAAGTTGTCAGGCAGCCACACCGATGGATCGCCGGCAAAGATTGACTCGACGTGTTCCAGCGATTCCACCACGTGAATGCGTGCGCCGCTGCCACCCTGATCGGGCTTGAGGATCGCCGGCCATCGGATCTGGTCCGCGTACGCGCGAAGAGCAGCGACGTCGTTGAACGTGATCGACCACGGTGTATCGATGTCGAGCGTGCGCAGCAGCGTGGCTTGTGCGCTCTTGCTCAACTCGAGCGCGAAGACGTCGGCGCCGTTCAGCACGCGCGCGCCCAACCGCTCGAGCGTTCTCATGTAGGCGAGCGCCAGCGGCACCGCGCGTGTGTTCCCGCGGACGTAAGCGCTCGGGCTGGCCTGATTGAAGTACACCTTCGCGCGCGGCGAATCGACGTTGCTGAAGGCGGCCTGCTTCACGTCGAAGGCCGCGAACGCCACCCCGCGTCGTTCGAGCGCAGCAAAGAGAGGCTTCTGCCACTCGGGATGCTCGTGGATGACGACGAGCTCGGGACCGCTATGCACCTCGTTGCGTAAATCGTGTACTCGTTGTTGGGGCATAGCGGTCCTGGCGCGCGAAGCGCGCAAAAAGATGCTGTCGACCAGGCGAGGGCTCGCCACGTGTCAAGGACAGAGCCCTTGACCGGGCCGACTGGCATTAAGCCATAGTGTCACAAGGGCTGGCGCGCGTGCAGGGTTGATATAATCCGCGTCCGGCGGCATTGAAAGGCGGGTCTAAAGAGAGAAAGGTGAAAGACATGCGTCGCACGACTGTCGTCGCAATCCTGCTCGCCAGTGTTCTTTTGATAACGACTGCGACCTCGGCGCAAGAGCCGCCGGCCTCACCACCGCCGGGTTGGGGGCCGATGAGCATCAACCTCGAAGACGTACCGTATCCGCATCCGGTTTCATATTTCTCGTTCACGCTGGAGGGTCAGGACGTCCGCATGGCTTACATGGACGTCGCGCCCCTGGGCACGCCAAATGGCAGGAGTGTCATCCTCCTGCACGGGATGAACTTCTTCGGCGAGGCGTGGACGGACACGATCGAGACCCTTCGCAAGGAAGGCTATCGTGTCGTGGTGCCGGATCAAGTCGGCTTCGGCCGATCGTCGAAGCCGATCCTGCACTATTCGATCAGCACGCACGCCTCGAACAGCAAGCGTCTGATCGACCATCTGGGCATCAAGACAACGGATATCGTCACGCATTCGATGGGCGGGATGGTGGCCAGTCGCTTTGCCTCGTCGTATCCCGACTCGGTCGGCAATCTCGCGATGATCAATCAGATCGGCTTGACCGACGCACGCAGCCAGCGCCCGTGGCGCGAGACATCAGAGGTGTACAAAGCCAATCTCGCGCGCGACTACGCGGAAATCGTGCGCGGGATGCGCGCCTATTACGTGAAGTGGAAGCCCGAGTACATGAAGTACGTGAAGATTCACTACGGCTGGATCACGAGCGGCGATTGGCCACGCATGGCGATGGTTCGAGCGCTGCAGCAGCAGGCGATCTACGCCGACCCCGTCGTCGACGACTGGGCGCGCATCAAGGCCCGTACGCTCGTTATTGGCGGTGAAAAAGACGGGGCCGATTACCCCGGTCAAGCCAGGCACGTGGCGAAGACGGTGCAGAACGGGCAGCTCTACGTCATCCCGAATGTCGGTCACAACCCGCAGTTCGAGGCGCCCGAGTTGTTGTACCCGCCGCTCCTCAAGTTCCTGCGCGGGGAAGACGTAGGAGTCAAGAAGTGAACGGAGGAGAGCACCCGGCTTCGGATGCTCTCCTCGCGTCGGTACTAGACTACTGAAGCACGCCGGTGACGTTGCGCTTCGGCACGAACCCCACCGGGATTCGCGCCACTTCCTTCATCGTTGCGATGTCGACCACCGAGACGTCATTGGTCACGGGGTTGGCGACGTAGGCCTTCTTGCCGTCGGGCGTCAACGTCACCCAGCCCGCTCCCTTTCCACTCAGCTCTGCACCTCCGAGTGGCTTCAGATCGGGAAGCGAGTATGAGTAGAGATAGTTGTTCAGGCGGCTGCAGACGACGAGCGTCTTTCCATCGGATGTCACCGCCATGCCGTGGGAAGGATCTGATCCCTCAGGCACGGTTGCTTTTCCTGGCGGCAGGTCTGGATTGTTGATGCGGCGAATCTCTTTCCGCGTTTCGAAGTCGACGACGGCAAAGCCGTTCAGACCGCTCAGCTGCGCGAAGATCCATTTCGTCGAGCCGTCGGGATTCCAGCTGAAGGTCATCGGACGAACGCCCAGATCCATGTCGAGCGTCCACGCGGGCTCGTCGGTGCTCGCGTCGATGACGTTGATCGTCCTGCCTTGAATCGAGCCAGCAACGACGTACTTCCCATCGGGTGTGACGTAGGCGTTGTGAATCGAGCCTTTGGTCGGGACCGTCTTGACGCGCTTCAAATTCACGGTGTCGATGACGTCGACGCCCCCGGGTGCCTGAATGATGCCGACGTAGACCTTGCGGCCGTCTTTACCGACCGCCATGTTGTTCGGGTGTCCGCTCAGTGGAATGCGGTGGGTGACCTTCAGCGTCTTGCTGTCGACCACGTCGAGCGTGCTCTCTGCCTCGTCGCTGACATAGATGCGCTTACCGTCGGGAGCGATGCCGGCGCCATGACTTACCTCAATCCCCTCAATGATGCCGGCGACTTTGTTGGTAGCCGGATCGATGAGATGAACGTTGTCCCCGGCGGCGTTGGTCTGAACGATTCTGACCTTTTGCGCGGCCACGGAAGCAGTGACCAGAACCGTCGCCATGAAAACCGAGAGGCCCAGACGTGTCGCGTGTGTGATCGTCATCGCGTCAACTCCTCGAAACCGAATCAGTCGCTACTTCGCCGCTTGTCCCATGACCCAGGCCTTGAGCGTCTGCCACTCCGGCTCGTTCTGGGAACTCCAATGCTTACCGCCGCTGTGATAGAAGTCGCCGCCCGCTTTTTCGTCGAGCGGATGAATCAGGAGCCTGCTGTTCGCGTTGCCGGGCATGACGACGCGCCGGACCGCCTCGAAGTTTTTCCGCGATTCTTCATCGCTCCACGTCTTGCTCCCGGCGGCGAGCGGCTGCAGCCGCAACGGTGTGCCGGAGCCATGACACGCAATGCATCTGGCATGGCCGGGACGCTTGGCCAGGAAGATCGGTTGCACGCGGGTCTTGAAGAACTCGAAATCGAGCGACGTCGATGCGGCCGGAGCAGCGGCCGGTTGCTGATTTCCGGGCCCAGCGAACGACAGGAGCGCCAAAAGGAAAGTGATATACACGGGCCCTCCCGAGAGACAGAGGTCCACCAGAGGCGCCGATTATACCGCCGAACCTACCGCTTGCCCGCCTCTTCCGCCCGGGCTGCCGACAACATGCCGCGGAGGCTGTAGTTGCCCTCGTGGCATGCGTACTCGAGCAGTTCGCCGCGCGAACGCTTCCAGGTGACCATCGCGGTCCAGGGCTTCGTCCACATCGTGGGGTCGTCCACGGTGAACGTGTACTCCAACGTGTCGTCGGCCGTGCGGCGGAAGCGCTCGGTGAGGTGCAGGTTTTCATCCGAGAGCGTAAAGTACCCACCAAACGGATTGCCCTTGGGATGGAAGTTCGTGGTCTCGACCACGAGGGTGTCGCCTTCCCATCTTCCGCGTGAATCGCCGAGAAACTGACGCAGGGTGGACGGCAGGTGCGCGCGGCTGTCGAGAGGGATGATGCGCGTGTCGTGGATCTTCTCCAGTTGGATCACCACGTACTCTGGCGTCTGCACGATGCGGTAAACCGCCATGTACGCTGCGAACAGATCGGGGAAGCCGTAGTGGATGCAGCGATCCTGCAGCGTCATGTCCTGGGCCGAGTTTCCCACCTGTCCGAAACGCCCGGCCGTGGCGGCGCGTGCCTGGGCGCCTGCTGGTGTCGGCGGCGGCAGCTTTCCGTCGGAGGGATCGACGATCAGTGATGTTCTGTGCTCGAAGTACCGGTTCGGCAGCCAGTTCTGGCTATAGCTGCCAGTCGCCCCGAGTCCGGCGGGTCGTGTGTCGGCAAGCAAGGTCAGATAGAGCGCGTCGCCGAAGGTCGCCTCCGCCTCCGGCCCAAACAGCGTGCGCGCGCGACGCTCGAACGAGGCGAGCTCGTCGTCTGTGAGTCGAGGCTTGTCGGCGAGTTGGCGCGGCCGCTCCAGAGGAGTCGCGCTGTTGTTCTCCCACACTCCCTCCAGATCGGGGCGGCCGTCGGCGGTGCGTGGCAGCACCCAGCCAGCTGCGCCGGCATTTCGCGCGGCTCGAGGCGCTGGTTGCTGAGCCTCGAGTCCCGATGCCGCAAAAGCCGCGAGAACGAGGGCGATGGTGATTCTCGAACAGTGGTCACGACGCGTCATAGCGCCTCCCGTCAACTGGGTGATTCTGACGCAAAGACCGATGCCTGGCGAGTTCTTTCGCCCGCCTCACGCATCGATGAGCGTGGTGATCCGTCGCCGCTTTCGTTCCCTGAGCGCGCAGTCGCGCAACGTGTCGGCGAGATGCTCCAGGTCCGGAATGCCGTAGATGAACACCGTTTGCTGATCGGGATCGGACGAACGCAGGTGCAGCTGGCAGTGACCGGCGAGCCTCATTCCCAGCGGCTTGTGGAGATCGAAATCGTCGATGCGAAACAGCTCGACGTTCTCCTTGATCTTCGAGAGCAGCCCGTGCTCGATGCGGAGGCGCTGGCTCGTGATCTCATAGGTGATCGAACGGCTCTTGATCCAGTAGACGACGTAGGCGATCCCGATTGTCACAAGCACCAGGAACCACTGCCCGATGTTGTAGATGACGGCTGGATGGCCTGCGAAGAGCGGCCTCTCCACCTCCGCCTCGCGGGCGGCATTGAATGCCTCGAGATCGGTGTTGCAGAAGCGACATTTGATGGCCGCTGCCTTGATCGTCTCGCCGCAGACCGGGCACTGCTTCGTGTCGTCGCTCATATTCGGCTCTCGAACCCCGAATCCTGAACCCCGAGTCCCGAACCCCGAGCGCCGAGTCCCGAGCCCCGAACCCCGAGTCCCGGATCCCGAGCGCCGAGTCCCGGATCCCGAGCCCCGAGTATTACATGCGATCCAGCCAGACAGCGCTAATATTGGCACGCCATGAAGCGGCTGCTCGTGACTGGAGTGGCTCTCGCTGTGTTGTCGGGCGTTGCGCTCCACGCTCAATCACCATCGGTCAAGGAGCTCATCCCGAAGGCCACTGCCTACGCGCACGATTTCGTCGACCGGTTCTCGAACGTCGTTGCCGAAGAGCGCTACGAGCAGCAAATCACCGTACCGAGACGAAACCGGCTGCTGGTATCGGACTTCCTTTTGGTAAAAACGCCGGGCGATGAGATGTGGCAGTCGTTCAGAGACGTGGCCGAAGTCGACGGCAAGCCGGTTCGCGATCGCGAAGACCGCCTGATGAAACTGTTCCTCCAGCCATCATCCAGTGCGCTCCGGCGCGCGGCCGAGATTCGAGACGCAAGTGCGCGCTACAACCTCATCGACGTCGGCACGGTCAGCAACCCGCTGATCGTCGTGGCCTTTCTTCAGGAGCAGTACGTCGACCGCTTCCGCTTCAATCTGGCAGGGCTCGACAAGAAACTGGGCCCCGATGTACGCACGGTTCGCTTCGTAGAGTTCAGGCGACCAACGTTGCTCAAGCTCAATGCCAATGCCGACCTGTTTTCGCGCGGGCTGATCTGGATCGAAGAAGGGACGGGCCGGGTCGTCAAGACCGAGCTGCAGGTGGGCGGTCAGGTTGCACCGATTCGAGTGACGACGCTCTTCGAGTTTGACAAGGATCTCGGGATCAATGTCCCGACGGTGATGGAGGACTGGTATCCCGATAGCACCGGGGAATTCAGAGGGAAGGCGACCTACGGAAAGTTCCGTCGCTTCGAAGTTAAGACTAGCGAGGCTCCCGACGTGCAGGTGGCTCCGCCTCGCTAGTCGCAGTATCCTTTGCCCGCGCTCCGCGCGGGCGGGAGACGATTCAACCATGAAGAGACTCGTGTTCTCGATCGTCGTCATGATGCTGTGGCACACACCGGCGCCGACGTCAGGACAAGGGCAGGCGCCCGGCGGTGCCCCTGCACAGCCGCTGCAGCCGAACCCGCGTGGACCGCTCTATCAACACGTCGGCGAGCAGTATCGCGTGTACGAGTTTCCCGGGACGACCGAGTCCATCCCGTACCGTCTCTTTGTTCCGTTGCGATGGAAGCCGGGCGCAAGCCTTCCGCTGCTCGTCACCCTGCGCGCGGGTCAAAGCGTCGACAACCCGTATCGCGAGCCGAACAGCCTCGTGACACAGGCCGAGCAACGCGGATACCTGGTCGTGACGCCGATGGGCTATCGACCGCTGCGGCAACCGTATTACGGAAGCCGGTATCAGATCGCGAGGCCGAAGGCGCCAGCTCCCGCGGAGGGATGGACTCCCCAGGAAGACGAGCGGGCAGAGCAGGACGTGCTCAACGTCATCGATCTCGTGACCAAGGAGTATGGCGTCGACACCTCGCGCATCTACCTTCACGGGCAGAATCCATCCGGCTCGGGTGCCCTGTATCTGGGTGCCAAGTATCCCGAGCGCTTTGCGGCCCTGGTGATCAGCTCAGGCCCGATCGTGTTCGACTCTTATCCTTGGGATCGCATCAAGGGGAAGATGGGGCTGCTCGTGATCCACGGCGACCAGGACACGACGAATCCAATCGAGGCGTCCAGGAAGATGGCGGATGCGGCTAAAGCCGCGGGCGTCACGACGGTCTACGCCACCGTGCCGGGAGGCACTCACCTGGGCGCGTATCTGACGTACGCGAAAGAGATCTTCGATTTCCTCGACGCTCAGAAGAAATAGCGCTTCATGAACTGGTTCGTCGAGTCGCGGCGGCTCGTCTCCGCCCCGTAACGATGGAACCACGCCGATGACGCGATTCGCGTAGAATTCGCTCGCCATGGCGATAAGCGCCGGCAGTCGCGTCGGTCCGTACGAGATAACCGCCCTGCTTGGCGAAGGCGGCATGGGCACAGTCTGGCGGGCGCATCACACCGGGCTTCGGCGCGATGATGCGCTGAAAGTGCTGCCCGACGCGCTTGCCGCGGACCCGGCTCGCCTCGCGCGGTTTCAACGCGAGGCACAGATCCTCGCGTCGCTCAATCACCCCAACATTGCGCATGTATACGGCCTCGAGACGTTGGATGGCATACCAGCGCTCGTGATGGAACTGGTCGAGGGCGAGACGCTTGCCGACCGGATCCACCGGGGATCGATCTCGCTCGACGAGGCGCTGCCGATTGCGCGGCAGATCGCGGAAGCACTGGAAGGCGCGCACGAGCAGGGGATCATCCATCGGGATCTCAAGCCGGCCAACATCAAGGTTCGGCCCGACGGCACCGTGAAAGTGCTGGACTTCGGTCTCGCCAAGCTAGTCGAATCGGGATCGGGGACACGGGACTCGGGATCCGCGCCGGCGGGGTCCACACAACCGCGGCAGGCCCACGCGCTCACGCAATCTCCGACGCTTACCTCACCGGCGCTGATGACGAACGCCGGCATGCTGCTCGGCACGGTCGCCTATATGAGCCCCGAGCAGGCGAAGGGACGATCGGCGGACAAGCGCAGCGATCTGTGGGCGTTCGGCTGCGTGTTCTTCGAGATGCTCACGGGGAAACGCGTCTTCGACGGCGAAGACGTCACGGATTCGCTAGTTGCCGTGTTGAGCCGCGAGCCCGAATGGTCGCTGTTGCCCGCGAGCACGCCGCTCGCCATCCAGCGTTTGCTGCGCCGCTGCCTGACAAAGGATCCCAAAAACAGGATTGCGGATGCCGCTACTGCGCGGCTCGAGATCGACGAGGCGCGCGCGACAGCCACGAGCACATCCCCGGATCGCCAGGACGCAACACCGCGCGGCCGCTTCACAACCAGACGGACCTGGCTCGCATGGACAGCCGTTGCGGTCGTGGGGCTCGCCAGCGTCGTCGAGTGGACTGGCCGTTTGCGGAGCGGGGCGATTCGCGAGCCGGTACGCTTCTCCGTCGTCCTCCAGGAGGGCTCGACATTCTCCGTCACTGGCCGTTCTGTTCTCGCCGTGTCACGCGATGGATCGCAAGTGGTTTACACGGCGAATGGCCGGCTCTTCCGCCGAACCATGACGGACTTCGAAGCGCGCCCCGTTGCCGGCTCCGAATCGACGCTTCGCGGGGCGTCGGACGAAATCAGCAGCGCAGCGTTCTCGCCCGACGGTCGTGCGGTTGTGTTTTATGCACCTGATGGAACGTTGAAGCGTATAGCATCCGAGGGCGGCGTCGCCGTGACCGTCTGCCCGGTCGAACCACCGTTTGGAGTTGTGTGGGAAGAAAGCGGGATCATCTTTGGTCAGCGGACGAAGGGGATCTTTCGCTGTTCCGAAAACGGAGGCACACCCGAGCAGCTGGTGAAGATGGCCGAGGGCGAGGAGGTGTACGGACCTCAAATGCTCGCAGCCGATCAACTTCTGTTCAGCGTCGCCACCACGCGTGACGACCTCGAACGCTGGGACAAAGCGCGAGTCGTCGTTCAGTCGCTCTCCTCCGGCGAACGCAAGACCGTCTTCGAGGGCGGAAGCGATGCCAAGTACCTATCGAGTGGACATCTCTTATACGCCAATGCCGGAACTATCATGGCGCTGCCATTTGACCGCCGAACCCTGCAGACGACCGGAACTCCCGTGCCCGTCGTCCAGGGGGTCCGGCGAACGCTCAATGCGACCACCGGCGTCGCGCATTACGCCGTGTCGGACGCCGGCACGCTGATCTACATCCCCGGCCCAGCACGGGCCCGGACGCGTGAGCGCGCGATAGCGACTGCGGCCGCAGGGGGCGGCGTGCAGCAGCTACCGCTTCCCGTGGGGCCGTACATATTGGTTCGAGCGACGCGCGACGGCCGACGGCTCGCGCTTGGTACCGACGATGGGAAGCAGGCCAATGTCGTTGTCGCTGCATCAGACGGAAAAAGCGCCCCGCTGCGATTGACGTTCAGCGGCAACAACCGCTTTCCAGTGTGGTCACCTGATGGCACACGGCTGGCCTATCAGTCGGATCGAGAAGGCGATTTGGGCATCTTCGTCCAGCGCGCGGACGGCACCGGGACCGCGGAACGCCTGACGCGGGCTGAAGGAAAAACGGCGCATGAGCCGCAGGACTGGTCGCCTGACGGGAGGATCTTGCTGTATGCAGTCCGAGATGGTGTGTCGGCGGCTGACTATCGTGATAATCCCCAGGCATCGCTTTGGATGCTCTCCGTTGAGACCAGAAAGGTCAGCCAGATTGAAGACGTCAACTCGCGCGACTGGATTGGTGCAGTGTTTTCCCGTGACGGCAAATGGATCGCGTACCGCAAGGCATTTGAAACCCTCGATAACGCCAATCGAGGCGTCTTCGTTCAACCGTTTCCGCCCACTGGAGCACGCTACCAGGCGCCGAAGATCATTTCGGATTTCCACCCGGTTTGGACCCCTGACGGCGAAGGATTGGTTTACATTCCGCTCGGTGCGTCGGGGCAGATGGCGATCGTGCGCGTGTCTAAGGACGCCGGCCTCAGCTTTGGTGTGCCGCGAATTGTGCCTGCGGTGGTCACCGGCAACACGACAAGTGGGTCGCCGCGCGCATGGGACATCCTGCCGGACGGCACCTTCATCGGCCCGATTGTTCCCGACGAAAGCGGAAGTGCAACAGCCTTGGTGCAGTTTCGCGTAGTTCTGAACTGGACCGACGAGCTGAAACAACTCGTTCCTGTGCGGTGATACCGCCCAACCTGTCACCTGAACGCTAACGAACTGGCATCTGCCGTTTGCAGGGCGTACACTGGATCTGGCGTCATTGGTGCATAAGCACAGCTCAACGAGGCTGACGCCATGAAGGAAGCCAGGAAGCTCGTCGAGTACGGCGTGCCGATCGATCCGGAGGTGATGGTTACCCCGCCGGAAGCCACCGAGCTCGAACTCGAGCCTGGACATCCAGGACTCGGCGATCCCTTCTATATCCAGCGTCGAAAGAACCTGTTTGCACTTTGTCGCCGTCACCGCCTCGAGCAACTCGGTCCTCCACTCATTGATTACACCGCCGAAGAAACGCGTATCTGGCGCGACGTCAGCCCGAAGCTGAACGAGCTTCACATCAGGCATGCATGTCAGATCTACCTCGCGGCGAAACGCGATCTCGCGATCAACCAGCAGGAGATTCCCCAGCTGCGAACGTTGAGCGAGCGTGTGCAGCGCGAGACGAACATGCACCTCGTGCCTGCCGAGGGGGCGCTGCCGTACCGCACGTTCTATCAATACATCGGCAGGCGTGGCTTTCCGGTGACGCAGTTCATTCGTCACGGCTCTCACCCGGAATTCACCCCCGAGCCGGACATGATTCACGACTGTCTCGGACATGTGCCGCCGCTGATGAACCACGACTATGCTGAGCTTCTCACCCTGATTGGCAAGGCGGTCTCGGCGACCAACTCCGGTGAGCATGTGCTCGCGCTCAAGAGGTTCAGTTGGTTCGGCATCGAGTTCGGATTAATCGAAGATGCAGGAGAAACGAAGGTGTTCGGAGCCGGTATCCTGTCGTCGACCGGTGAGATCCCGTACTCCGTATTGTCGCCCGATGTGCGGCGCGAACCCTTTGTCACCGACACCGTGATCAACACGGACTACGATCCGTCCCGGATGCAGGACCATTTGTTCATCGCCCGGTCCCTGCCGTTTCTGCGCAGCGAACTGGAGACGCTGGTCCGTCGATTCGGCATTTCCGTCCTCTGATCGGGCAACCTTCAAACCGAGTCTCGAGTCCCGAATCCCGAATCCCGAGCCCCGAATCCCGAGTCCCGGTATAATCGACCACGACGGCTGCGCCTCGCGCGGCCGGACCCCTTCGGCCCGTGCTCATGGAAGTGCTGCGGAAGTCGCTGCCCGTCGGTGCAGCGTATTTTCCTGCTTGAGCTCGACGCCCCTGAGGCCACAGCGACCAACGAACGCAAAACCCCGGCCCGGTGTCCGAACCAGCCTCGAACGCCCCGCCCCAGGTTAGCCAGCGCCCTGCGCCGGCAGAGAGTACATGACATCAACAGAGACACGTCACCGCATTGCGGTATTCATCGACTTCGACAACGTCGAGATCGGAGTCAAATCCACCATCGGTAGTCAGTTCGACATCGGCCTTGTCCTCGAGGCCATCAAAGAGCGCGGCGAGATCGTCACCAAGATTGCGTATAGCGATTGGAAGCGGGCCGGCGACTACAGTCGCCTGCTCACGCAACACGCCATCCGCATGGTCCAACGCAACCTGACGCCCGGCGGCGACAAGAACGGCGCCGATATCACCATGGCGCTCGACGCCCTCGAAATGGCGTTCACCCACGATCACATCAACGCCTTCGTCATCGTCGGCGGCGACAGTGACTTCATCTCGCTGGTCGAGAAGTTGAAACAGTACGGCCGCAAGGTCATCGTGGTTGGCGGCCGCCAGTTCACCAGCGTGACGATGCAGAAGAACTGCCACGAATTCATCGCGTATGAAAACCTCGTGGGCAGCCGCGGTCGGCCGGCAGATCGAGGTGGGCGGCCGGCGGCGACGAGTGACATGTCCAAGGCGTTGCCCATCGTCAAACGCGCGCTCAAGGTGTTGTCCGAGCGTGAAGTCACGCCGCAGCTCGGACTGCTGAAGAGCACCCTGCTGCAGCTCGATTCCACCTTCTCTGAACGCGAGTACGGCGCCGGAAGTTTTCGCGACTTCATGGAGAAGGTGGCGCAGACTGGTGCCGTCACGCTGAAGCATGCGGGACGCAGCATGCTGGTCGAACCGCGTGAAGAGGCGATCGGGGAGACGGAGGACATCCCGGCTCCGCCTGAGCGCGCACCCGAAGCAGTCCGTCAGCCGGCGCCGGCCCAGTCCATGCCGGACGAAGAGGACGAGGAATCGATGCCGGCCTCGCCGATGACGATGCAGGACGGCATTCGGGCGGTTCAGCGAGCCATTCACCAGGCGCCGGCCCCGCCGCGGTGGCCGATGTACGTGCGCCAGGCCAAGCAGTTCCTGCGCAATGCGATCGACGGCTTCGACGAGCGCAAGTACGGCTTCGCGTCGGTCGTGGATCTCTTGCGTGCAGCGGGCAAGGAAGGCGTGCTGCGCATCGAACGCGATCGTCAGGGCGCCGTCCGTGTCTTCCCGGGGCCGAATCTCGCCACCAGGCCGGCCATGCCCGGTTTCCAGGAGCCGGTCGAACTTGACGAGACGGTCGATGTCGAAGTGCCGCAGCAGGCAGTAGTCGATGCGCCCGTCGTCGAAGAGAGCGTCGAGCCGGTCGTCGAACAGATAATCGACGCACCGCCGATCATGGAAGCCGAACCCGTGCAGGAGATGACGGAGGAACCGATCGACGACGATGCGGTGGTCGAGGAAAAGCCCAAGCGAAGTCGCGCGCGAAAGACCACGGTGACCCGAGCGCACAAGACCGCTAAACCGCGCGCCCGCAAATCGGCGCGGGCCACTCATTGATGATTTAGGGGATCTTTGATTGTTGAATCGTTGTTGATTACGGATTGTTGATAGTTGATTTGCTCACGGGAGGTTCGCGGCGCGAGATCATCAATCAAAATTCAACAATCAACAACGAATCACTAATCGCTAATCTCCGATCACCAATTCATGGTACCCACCCTTGGGTGTCCATTGCACCCGCCGGTCGGCGAACGACTTGCGGCGGTGCATGGCCCACACGTAGACGAGGACTTCGTCGAATCCGCGATCGAGAACCGGTGTGACGATCTCGGTGGCGATCTTCTGCGCGTTGCCCACATGATCGGCATCGACGTTGACAACCAGGACGTGGTGAGCGGATTCCACCTTCCTGACCGCCCACGCCTCACCTTCCTTGAACTCCTTTTTCTTTTGTGCGTTGAGGTCCCGGATAAGTGCGGGAACCGAAGGCAGGGGAGGAACGACGCGCGGCTTTTCAGACCAGTGGACGGCGATCGCAATTAAGGCGATTGCAGTAATCCAGACGCCGCCGCCAATGATCGCGAGCAGCCGTCCCATGACATCAACCTGTTGAATGTGATGCTACCTTAGAGCGGCGGGTCTATAAAGCAAGACCCGCCCTACGGGCGAATGGCTAACTACACAGCAAAAGACATTACCGTTCTCGAGGGTCTCGAGCCGGTCCGAAAACGCCCCGGCATGTACATCGGCGGCGTCGGTACGGCTGGGCTGCACCACCTCGTCTGGGAAGTGCTCGACAACGCGGTCGACGAGGCGATGAACGGCTATGCCTCGAACATCGTCGTCACCCTTCACAAGGACAGCAGCTCGATCACTGTCGCCGATGACGGCCGCGGGATTCCGGTCGACAAGCATCCCACGACCAAGAAGAGCGCACTCGAAGTGATCTTCACCGTGCTTCACGCGGGAGGTAAGTTCGAGAAAGGCAACTACAAGACGGCCGGAGGTCTCCACGGCGTCGGCGCGAGCGTAGTGAACGCGCTTTCCACCGAGCTCGTGGCGACCGTCAAGCGTGACGGCTCCCAGTGGGAGATGCGTTTCAAGCGTGGAAAGACCACCGGCCCGCTGAAGAAGCTGGGTGCGGCACGTGGCAGCGGGACCACCGTGTACTTCCATCCCGATTCCACCATCTTCCCGAAAGTCGAATTCGATGCCGCGCTGATCCGCGAGCGGCTCGAGGTTGTCAGCTACATCCACAAGGGTGTGCGCGTGACCTTCGAGAACGAGGCCGAAGGAACGAGGGAAGTCTTCCAGCATCAGGAAGGGTTGTCGGACTTCCTCAAGTCGATCGTGACCGCCCGTGGCGCGAAGGCAGTCCACGACGCCCCGTTCCTGCTGGAACGCGAGAGTGGGCCGCGCCTCGATCTCGTCCTGCAGTGGACCGAGTCTACCGACGAGCACGTGCGGAGCTACGTCAACGGCATCCCGACCGGCTCAGGAGGGACTCACGACAACGGTTTGCGCGCCGGGATCGGCAAGGCGGTTCGCAACTACATCGAGACGCACAATCTCTCGCCCAAAGGCGTCACGCTCACCGCCGAAGACATTCGCGAAGGGCTGACCGGTGTGCTGAGCCTGTTCATCGAGGAGCCGCAGTTTCAGGGTCAGACAAAAGATCGGCTGAACAATCCCGAGGTGCTGTCCACGGTCGATTCCGCCGTCCGCCCTGCGCTCGAACATTGGCTCAATCACAATCGCAGCATCGCGGAAGCCATCGTCGGACGCATCATCCTGGCGGCCCGGGCCCGCGAGGCGAGTCGCGCCGCGCAGGCCGAGGTCACGCGCAGGACGGCGACCAGCGGCCGATTGAACCTGCCCGGCAAACTCAGTGACTGCACCAGCGCCAATCGGGATGACAGCGAGCTCTTCATCGTCGAAGGCGACTCGGCCGGTGGTTCCGCCAAGCAGGGACGCGACCGTGGCAAGCAGGCGATCCTGCCGCTGCGCGGCAAAGTGATGAATACCGAGGGGATGACGCTCGCCAAGGTGCTCGAGAACAAGGAACTGGCGGATCTGGTCACGGCCCTTGGCTGTGGAATGGGCAAGAGCTTCGATCTGGCGCGACTCCGGTACGGCCGGATCATCATTCTTGCCGACGCGGACTCCGACGGCCACCACATCGCGACGCTGCTCCTGACGTTCTTGTACCGCCATCTGCCGCAGCTCGTTTCCAGCGGCAAGGTCTTCCTGGCGCAACCGCCGCTCTATCGCATCGACATCGGCAAGGACACCTATTGGGCCCTTGACGATGCGCACCGCGATCGATTGCTGCGGCAATACACGAATGGACGCGGCAGCCCGGAGATCACTCGGTTCAAAGGACTGGGCGAGATGATGCCGAAGGTCCTATGGGAGACGACGCTCAACCCGCGGACACGCAGGTTGCTACGCGTCGAGATCGCCGATCAGATCGTCACTGACCGTGTCATCAACGAGCTGATGGGGAAGGACGCGTCAGCCCGCTTCCGCTTCATCATGGACAGGGCCGAGGACGCGCAGGAACTGGATCTCTAACCGCTGTAGCGCAGTCGATCGCCAGTTGCTCAATTGGAGATTTTGCGATCTTTGATTGTTGATTCGTTGGTGATTTTTGATCGTTGATTGAAGATTGATGGTGTGACTCGACGGATTCTCTCATCATTTTCGATTGGCCCACAAATCAAGAATCAACAATCACAAAGGAATCAATAATCAAAGATCATCCAATCAAAGATTGAGGGACTGGTTCAGGGCTCGCGTAAGGCGACCATCGGATCGACTCTCGTCGCACGGCGCGCTGGCAGCACGCTCGCGGATATCCCGGCGAGCGCCAGGACCACGGCAGCGATGGCAAACGCCGGGAGGTCGAATGGGCTGACACCATACAGCAGGCTGGTCAGCAAGCGGGTGAGCATGGTGGCGACGACCAGGCCGAGCCCGACGCCGACGGCAATCAGCATCAGGCTGTTGCGTGCGACCAGCTTTATCGTGCTGCCGGCCGAGGCGCCAAGCGTCATGCGCAGCCCGATCTCCCGCGTCCGCTGGGTCACTGAATACGACAGAACACCGTAGATCCCGAGCGCCGCGAGCAGGAGGGCGGCGATCGCGAACGACGCCAGCAGCGTGGCGCTCAAACGTGGCAGAAACACGGCCCTCGACATGATCTGGTCCATCGTGCTCACGTCGAAAATGGCCTGCTCGGCATCCACGGTCCAAATGGTCCGCTGCAGGATGCCGGCCACGACTAGAGGATCAGATTCGGCGCGCGCGACGAGGGCCATCCCGGCGACCGGATTCTGATGCAACGGCAGGTAGACCTGCTTCCTCGGCTCGCGATCGAGTCCCTGGTTGCGAACGTCGCGAACGACGCCCACGATGACGCTCTTTCCATGCGGGTTCTGAATCACCTGGCCCAGAGGGCTGCGATCCGGAAAATACGAGCGCGCCATCGTCTCGTTGATGACACTCGTCAACTGAGCCTCCGCCTGGTCGCGCTCGTCGAAAAATCGTCCCGCGAGGAGGGGGATCTTCATGGTCTCGAAGTAACCGGGCGCAACCGTACGGACGTCAGCGAGCGGGTCCTCGGTCGCAGGTGGCGCACGACCCTCGATTGAGAACGGCAGGGCAGACGCGGTGGACACTTCGTGAAGCGGGAAGGACGAGACGGCTGACGCGGCGCTGACCCCCGGCTCGCTCCGCATTAGCTCAATGACGTCGTCGAAGAACTGAGCGAGACGATGGCGCTCGCGATACTTTGTTGTTGGCAAAAACACTTGCGCCGCCACCAGGTTGCCAGGCTCGAAGCCGGGGTTGACCTGCAGCAGCTTCATCAAGCTGCGCGACATCAGGCCGGCGCCGACCAGCAGCACCAATGCGATGGCCACTTCTGCGATGACCAATCCGCTCAAAAGGCGCCTGCCGTACACGCTCGAGGTCGAGCCGGTTGACTCGGCCAACACTTTGCGAAGCCCGGTGCGTGTCACATGGAGCGCTGGCAACAGGCTGAACGAGATACCCACCGCGATTGAGACGAGAGTGGTGAAGAGGAGTACACCTCGATCGAGCGAAATCAGGTCGGCGCGTGGCAGGCGTCCCTCCGGAAGCCAGCTCAATAGACGCAGTCCACCGATGGCTGCCACCATCCCCAGCGCTCCACCCGAAATCGACAACACGACGCTTTCGGCCAGAATCGGCCGCGCGAGCTCCCACCTCCCTGCTCCCAGTGCACCGCGAACAGCGATTTCATACCGCTTGTCCGACAGACGCGCCAGCAGTAGATTCGCGACGTTCGCGCACACGATCAGCAGCAGGAAGCCGACGGCGCCCATCAGCACCATCAACGCGGGACGCGAGGTTGCAACGAGCTGTTCGTGGGCTGCCACGATACGAGCACTCCAGCCCATGTTGCTCGCGGGATTGTCGGCGGCGATGCGGCGCGACAGCACGTCGAGTTCGCTCTGCACCTGCGGCGGCCAAAGGGTCGGCGCAATTCGCCCGACCACTGTCAGCGAACGGACACGACGCGAGCGGCCGTGGACATCCTTGGGATCGAAAGCGAGTGGCGTCCAGATCTCGACGCTCGTGCTCGTGGGGAACTCGAATCCAGCCGGCATCACACCGATAACGGTGTACGGTTCGGCGTTCAACTGGATGGCACGGCCGATGACGTCGCGATTCCCCCCGAACACGCGCTCGGCGAAGCCATGACTGAGCACCACCACCCGGTCGGCTCCGAGCACGGCTTCATCGCGCGTGAACGTCCGGCCCACCTGGGCCCGCGCCTTGAGCACCGCGAACAACTCGGGTGTTGCCTTGAGGCCCGACACGTTTTTCGGATCGCCTGAGCCCACGAACGTGAAGTCGACGTGACGGTAAGCGGCGATCGACTCGAGACTCTGCGCCGCCTTCCAGTCTTCGAACGTCGGAATCGACACGCGATCGAGCGCCCCGTCCGGGTTCACCTCCCAGAGAACGACGATTCGTTCGGGATCCTCGTACGGCAAAGGATTGAGGACCACGGCCTTGACCACACTGAAAATGGCGGTGTTGGCGCCGATGCCGAGCATCAGCGTCAGGAGAGCGATCAGCGTAAAGGCCGGCTGGCGCCTGAGCGTGCGGCACGCCTGCTTGAGCGTGGTCGTCCAGTTCACCATGGCGGCCCCGATTGTCGCCGATCTACGCGGTTTCGCAGCGAGGAAAGCCATCGCTGCCCAATCTCGCTTGTGTCGGTGAGACCAATCGCTCAATTGGAGATCTTGCGATCTTTGAATCGTTGTTGATTTTTGATCGGTGATTGGCGATTTATCCTGTGACGCCGCAGAATCTCTAGTGGTTTTGGATTGGCATGGCGCGTGCTCGTTCTTGGGGCATGACGCCCGACGATCTGAAGGCCCGCACGAAGAAATTTGCCGTTGATGTGATCCAGTTCGCGAGATCAATTCCACAAGATCCGATCAACGGCGAAATTGCGTCGCAACTTACAGACGCTGCCACTTCGACGGCTGCTCACTATCGAGCCGTCTGCCGCGCCAAATCGCGCGCGGATTTCATCAACAAACTCAGTGGTGCAATTGAGGAAGTCCACGAATCCGCGCTTTGGCTCGAGATATTGACGGAGTCCGGAATATGCGCCAGCTCGAAGACCAACCGTCTGTGGAAGGAGGCCGACGAGCTGACGCGTATCTTCGTGCGATCTCGCGAGACGGCCAGAGCCAAGCAACGGGCGGCGAAGCAACAGGCCGCGAATCGCAAGAAATCACGACTCAACAATCAACGATCATCAACGAATCAATAATCAAAGATCATTCAATCAAAGATTGAGTGATTGCCGTCTATATCAGAAATCGAACGTCGCGCTGATCTTGGCGAACCTCCCATTCACGACCGTCGTTGGGACCAGCCAAGTGCCGACGGGGTTGTAGGCCTGGTTGTAGTTCAGCACTGCGCTCGAGTTGAACAGGTTGTAGACGTCGACGCCAAAGTTGGTTCGTGTGCGGCCGAAGCGCAGGATCTTGGCCACGCGAAGATCGATGACGTTGACGCGATCGCCCCACAACACGCCGGGCTCGATGACGTTCACGGTCACGTTTGGCGCGCCGCCGGAGAGCGGACGGCCGAGTGACTTTGCGGCCTCAGCGCTCGAGACCACCCACTGTGCCTGCAGCGGCGTGCCTTGATCGCTGCGGAAGGTTCCGCTGACCAACACGTCAATCTTCGGAACAGTGTATGCGGCGAGTCCGGTCAGACGAGTCACCAGGCCCGGGGCCTCGCGGCAGAAGGGATTTACCGGTGCGATCTCCGGTAACTCACCGCGAACCTCGCAGTTGTTCGTGACCGTGGAGCCGGTGTTGAGGCCACCCTGGATGGTCACACCGTTTTGCGTCCGCGCACTCACGTTCACGAGGACGCCGTTGTACATCTGCGTCTGCTCGCCGTAGTTGTTCGACCACGTGGTGAAGCTGTTTGTCTGACCGGCTTTGTCGGGCCTGACGTTGTACAGGCCGGACACCACATAGCCGCCGCCGTCAGGCAGGCGAGGATCGACAGGCGCGGTCACGCTGAACGGGTCGAAATCACCTGCAACCACCGAAAGGTTGTCGACGACCGTGAAGTTCTGGAGCCAGCGCCGGAAGTACCCGACCTCGACCGAGACGCCGGTCAGGATCTCCTGCTGAACGGACACGCCGATCTGCCAGTCGCTCGGACGGACACCCCATCCTTCGAGGATCTCGGGATCGAAGCTCCCGCTGAAGATCGGCTTGCCGAAGTTCAGGTTACTGAGGACGCCGCAGATGTCACCGCCGCTGGCCGTCAGGTTCTGCGCGTTCGGGTTGAGGAGATCGCAGTCCGGCTTGTAGTTGCCGTTGGAATCCGTCCACGGGCGCGTCACCGGCGGAGGCGCGCCGAGCACAGGACTCCCTGCGATGCGCGCGGCAGGGTTGCTCAATGAGTACGTGTTGTGATTCGTTGCCGCCTCGAGGTATTTGCCGGCATTCACTTTTAGCGAGGTCTTGCCGTTGCCGAACACGTCCCAGGCGAATCCACCGCGCGGTGTGATGTCGTTGTAACCCTTCACGCCCGGCTGCTCTTCGAAGAAGACCGGCGTTGGCAAAAACGTGACCGGTCCGATTTGCTGGTCGGGGAAATAGCTCCACGCGTGGTCGAACCGCAGTGCGCCCTGTAGCGTCACGCGCCCGAGTGTCCACTGCTCCTGTGCGTAGAGCGCTTCCCAACGCGTACGCTGTCCAGTCTTGAACGGCTTCAGATCCATCGTGAGCAGATTGGGCACGCCGTGGTTGAGCCGATACTGCAGGTGCGTATCGTTTGCGAAGTAGCTCTGGTTGACGCGGTGGAACGCGCCCTGGTAGCCGAACTTCATGCTGTGTGCGCCAGTGACATAGGACGCGGATCCGCGCCACGACAAAACGAATCCCTGGTTGCTGGCCCAGTCCTGCGAGGCGAAGAGGATGTTTTGAATACCGTGCGCGCACGCACCGGCGACGGCATTGGCCGGCGGCTGCGCGCACTGGTCCTGCATTTTCGGGATCGGACGGGTCGGATTTCCCGGCATCTCCTGCCCGCCGTAGTGGCTGTAATTGGTGCCGAAGCCTGCATCCAGCAGAAGACGGCTCGTCAACGGCGACGACCAGGTTCCCTGCTGCGCGCGCTGACGCGCGTGGGCGCGTCCCGCGTAGTTCGAGAACTCGGGCGCCTGCGTCGCCGTCGCCAGGCCGAATGTCCCCGCCGAACCTGGAGCGCCGCCGATGATCCAATCGTCGCCAGGCTGCTGACGGCATCCGTCGTCGGTGCCCGGCCATGCAGAGCCCTGACAGGGGCGCTGCTCGTCCCAGAACACATTGAAGCGATGGCGTGGCGTCGCCTGCACCGTCAGGCGCAGGCTGACCGTCGTCCAGTCGCTGGCAGTCACCGCCTGTTTGGTGAGGTCAGGCACGTACGTAAACTTGGTCGGGTCGCCAGCATTCTGATTCCGATACATCCCGGGAACGGATTGCCAGCTTCCTTCCTCGCGCGAGTTGACGAAGTACCACACGCGATCCTTCACGATCGGACCGCCCACGCCACCGTTGATGTCCCACAGTTTGAGCAGTTCCCCTGGGGTGCGCAGACCCGCGGCCTGTAGTTCGTCGGTGTAGTTGCTGCCAACGAGCGCGTTCCCAACACCTGCCGCATAAATGCTCCCGCGTACGGTGTTGCCGCCCGTCTTCGGCACGATGTTCATCGTCGGGCCGCCCACTTCCGCTTCGCCGAGGCCGCCGGACGTCGTGAAACTCACCTCCTGAGCGTTGGCGATGTCTGGCAGGTATCCCGACACACCGCCGCCGCTGAGTGGTGCGCCGACGCCGAGGCCGTCGACCTGCAGGCGGCCTTCAGTTCCGCGGCCGCCCGGGCCACCGAACACGACAAGGCCGGGTCGTGTCAGGACGTCGCGCGATCCGCCGGTGACGGCCGGGACCAGTTGAAAGAGCGCGCCGTACGAGCGTGATGTTGGAAGGGCAGCGATGACATC
The DNA here is from genome assembly GCA_035649635.1 of Vicinamibacterales bacterium. Classification (GTDB taxonomy): domain Bacteria; phylum Acidobacteriota; class Vicinamibacteria; order Vicinamibacterales; family UBA2999; genus Gp6-AA40. The sequence goes on from DASRJE010000215.1 coordinate 27,939, forward strand.
ACCATCAACCGTTGTCTGTCGCCTGATGCTCTGCACATCGACGATGGGTGATTCGCCGGTGACGGTGATGGTCTCTTCAAGAGAGCCGACACGCAGATCGGCATTGACCGTGCTGGTAAAGGTGCCGGTCAACTCGATCCCCTCGCGCTTCACCGCGCTGAAGCCGGTCAATGTAAACGTGACGGAGTAGGTGCCAGGGCGCAGATCAACGATGCGGTACTGGCCCGATCCGTCGGTCACCGCGCTGCGAACTTTCTCAATGAGTGCTGGACTTGCCGCTTCGACTACGACGCCGGGAAGCACGGCGCCGGAGCTATCTTTGACGATCCCCGTGATCGACGCCTGCGCATGTGCCAGCGCCGGCGCCATCGCCAATACGAACACTACGAGACGAACCCACCGCACACCCCGCATACACCCTCCAGGACGAATGGCCACTGCCATGGTTGAGATTCCGTTCGGAATGAGGCGCGTAATTACCGCGTTACCGAGGGCCGATTCTGTGGCGTGCTCTCTGGGATGTCAATCAATGGCCATCGTCCGACTCCCAACTTCCAACTCCCAATGATTGACGACCAACCTTGCCCGTTGATTCCGACACACAGAGGCCTCCGAGGCACTGAGGCCTACTCGGTGGTGTTCTCTGTGCCTCGGTGTGACGTGCTCAAAGATCATTAATTGATCGGCGGTTCGACACGAAGAATGGCGCCAAACGTCTCGTCGGTCAGCGCATAGAGGTAGCCATCAGGCCCCGGCTTGACCTCGCGAATGCGTTGTTTGAGCTCGGCGAGGAAAATTTCCCGCCCGGTCGGCAATCCCTTCGCGTTGAACTGCACCCGTTGAATGTGTTGCCCGGTGTTGGCACGCATGGCACCGACGAAGGCGTTGCCTTTCCATGTCGGGAACTTGTCACCGTCGTAGAACGACAACCCGGAGATCGCGATCGCGGGGACCCAGAACACCACGGGCTCTTCGAGACCGGGGGCCGTGAAACCTTCGCCCACGCGCGTGCCGTCGTAGTTTCGTCCCAGTGAGACACGCGGCCAACCGTAGTTCTTGCCCGCCTGGATGAGATTCAGCTCATCGCCGCCTTGCGGACCTTCTTCCGTGGACCAGAGCTGACCCTGTGAGTCGAACGCGAGACCAAGCGGGTTGCGATGACCGAGCGTGTAGATCTCCGGCAGCCACCCTGGTTTGCCGACGAACGGATTATCCGGCGGCACGCTGCCGTCGTCGCGAAGCCGCACGATCTTCCCGATGTGCGAGCCGGGTTCCTGCGCCATCTTGCCGATGTTGCGATCGCCGAGCGTGACGTACATCAGGCCGCTCTTGTCCCACGCGATTCGCGATCCGTAACTACCGGTCGCGGGCCCCATGCTCTGATCGCTGCCCGGGCCGCCGTGATACGCATTAGCGACGAAGATGTCTTTCCCGTCGGCGAGCGTCGAGCCGCCGTCCCAGCGGGCGCGATGGACTGAGGTCGTTGCGCTCCCTTCCTCGGTGCCGGGCTTCGAGTACGTGAGATAGATCAGCCGATTCTCCGCAAAGCGCGGATGGAGCGACACGTCGAGCAGGCCGCCCAGGCTTCGCGCCAGCATCGCCGGCAGAGGACCGATTGGCGTCGGATCGAGTACGCCGTTGCGGATAACACGCAGTCGTCCCGGCCGTTCCGTGACTAGCATGCCGCCATCGGGAAGGAACGCGATGCCCCAGGGATGATCGAGATCCTTGGCATACAGCGTCACATGAAGGCGGCCGCGGCCGGTGCCGAGATCCCAGGGACCGGCTCCCAGTGTGTTCACCGGGACAGGACCGCGTCCGCCGGCGCGTCCTCCCTGGCCGGCCGGCTGCGCGGCGCCCGCCGGCGCCTGCTGCGCGGTTCCCGCGCTTCCCGACGCGAGTGCGACGAACACAACGACGGCTACAGCCAACGACGCGCTGAGGAAACGGGATTGCATGCGCAACGGCTCATCTCCAATGGTCGATCTCGACGTTCACAATACTTGATTATCGAACGGAACCAGGAACCCGGAAGCTCGCGCATATGCTGGACGCGTAAGCACCTACACGCGGGCGGACGGCAGGGTCCGTGGAGTCTTCATCCGTGCTGATAGCCTGGAGGCCATCGACTTTTCCGGATACGCAGTTCGTCATCGCGACCGGCCTGAACCCGCGAGGAGACCTCGTCGGCTGGTATCGAGATCTCGGAGGCTTCGATCATGGGTTCCCATTCGCCGGTGAAGTGAACGCGGCCGTCAGTCGGGCTGCGCCACCCCGCTCAGCGCCAGGCCGACGCGCGCGCGCAGCGCGGTGTTAGAGTCTGAGCCATGGTTGCGAGGATGGCCGTCGCGGTCGCGTTTCTGATCGCCGTCTGTTTGTTCGGCGCCTTCGAGAGCCGTGCTGTCGACGCGCAATCGCTGAAACCGGTCGCCTTGGTCGGCGGCACACTGATCGACGGTACCGGCGCGTCCCCGGTTCGCAACAGCGTGGTTCTGATTCGCGGGGATCGCATCGAGCGCGTTGGCACCGTCACATCGCTGCCGATCCCGGGCGAGTACGAACGCATCTCCACGGAGGGAATGAGCGTATTGCCCGGCCTCTGGGACTTGCACGTCCATCTCATTTATAGCGGCCATCCAAACCCCGGCGCCTGGTTCAAGCATGCCGCCGATTTCGAACGCGTGACGATTCCAGCATCCGCCCGGCAGATGCTGATGGGCGGCGTCACGAGTGTTCGCGATCTTGCGGCGCCCGCCGATGCGATCTTTGGCGTGAAGAAACGGATCGCCAACGGTGAGATACCGGGACCAACGCTGTACGCAGCCGGACCCGCGCTCGCGAAGATGGCGCCGAACCAGACGACGCCAACCAGTCAGTTCCTTCCAATCGCGGATGCCGCGGACGCGCGCGCCAAGACTCGTCAGCTCCTCGACGCCGGTGCCGACGTCATCAAGATGTTCTTTGCCGAGCGTATGTCGCCCGAGGAACGGAGTGCCATCATCAACGAAGCGCACTCGCGTGGAAAGAAGATCGCTGCGCACGGCCAGAACGATGCCGAGGTTCGCCTCGGTCTCGCCATTGGCGTCGACGATTTCCAGCACATCGGCGTCGACAGCCCCGAGTACGCGCCCGACATCATCGCCAGCCTGCGCGAGCGCGTGAAGAAGGGGCCGCCGGTCTACTGGACACCCACGGTCGGAGCCAACAATCTGCTGAACGGTGCATACACGGCGACGAAACCCGAGATCGTGGACGACCCTGAAGCGTATGTCGGGCTGCCGGCTCCACTTCTCGCAGAGGTCAAGCAGGGGTGGGACTCTTATCAGCCGCGCCCGCCACACCCCGACACGGAAGCCATCATCAAGCGCAAGATCTCGCAGCTGCAGGAGGCTGGTGTCGTGCTCGTGTTCGGCAGCGATGAGGGGAGCGCGGGCGAACTCGCCAGGCACGCGACGTGGATGGATGCCGATCTCTGGGTGCGCGTCCTCGGGATGGATCCGATGACGGTGCTCCGCCGCATGACGCTCGACGCGGCGAGAACGATGGGCGCCGATAAAGACTCAGGATCGATCGAATCGGGCAAGTACGCCGATGTCATCGCCGTCGGCGGCGATCCGCTGCGGCACATCGACGTGCTGCGCGATCCGAAGTTAGTGATCAAGCACGGGCGGCGATTCAGGTAGTCGCCGCAACGGAGGTCCCATGACGCGCGCGGCGTTCCTCGGGGTGGTACTGCTTGCCGCGCTCGGCCTGACGACATCGTTTCGTTCGAGCGATGTACTTGCGCAGACGACCGGTGGACAGGGCGGCGCGGGCCCGCAGGTCATTGGGGCGCGCTCGTACAGCCCGATGGTCGAGAATCTCGACAAGGCGATGGCGTTCTACGGGCAACTCGGCCTGAACGTACCGCCGCCGGAGAAGGGGACGTATTACCCGTGGGATGAGGAAGCCTGGCACTACGATCTGCATGGCGGGCAGGCGCCGCGCTCGCAGATGCGTTTCGCGTACGCCACGGTGCCCGGCGCTGTTGCACCGGCGAGTGCGTTGCTGGTGGAGCCGGTCGAGCATCGCAACATCGATCGGCAGTCTCGCCCGATTCGCGTGCAGGATCCCGGCGTCTCCACGCTGGTGCTGCTTGTACGCGATCTCGATGCCGCAGTCGCTCGCCTGCCGCCGTCGGCACCGCGACGCATTCGCCGTGTGACCGCCTACGGCGGATCCGGGCGCGCCATGACGGTTGCTGTCCCCGGTGGGCACCTGGTCGAACTGCTGCAGCTCGACCCGCTTCCACAGACGACGGCACCAGCCGATGCGCCGGTGATTGGCGCCTGGGTCCGGGTCACGGTCGAGGATCTCGATCGATCGTTGAAACTGTATCGCGATCAGCTCGGCGTGCCGTTCCAGATGACCGCGATCACCGATGACGCGCTCGGCGGCCTGGTTGGCCCGGCGGGGCCGCGGCTACGCATTGCATCCGCGACGCTTCCTGGCACTCGGATGACGCTGGAGTTTATGGAAGTCACCGGTATCGAGCGGAAGCCGCTTGCCGCACGTATTCAGGATCCGGGCGCCGCGCGTCTGCAGTTGACCGTCAGAAACCTCGAAGAGGCAATCGCCACCTACAAGAATGCCGGGCCATCGACAGTCGTCTCGACCCGCGGCGAGATCATCGTTCAACCGCAGTATCGAGTCGCCGTCGTGTCGGACTTGAACGGACTTTTCTTGGTGCTGACGGACCGGCGAGTCACGCGATAAGCGTCAACTCCCAACTCCCAAGCGCCAACTCCCACGGCCGGTCGACTTCGTGTCGGCCACGGGCGAGGAGCCGAGAATGGGACTATTCTCTGTGCAGCCACATGCCTCTCGCCCGCGGGGCGCGCATCGGTCCGTACGAGATCGCCGGCCCACTCGGCATTGGCGGAATGGGCGAGGTGTATCGCGCCACTGATTCAATTCTGAAGCGCGAGGTCGCACTCAAGGTCTTGCCTTCGGCGTTGGCCGCCGACGCGGAGAGACTCTCGCGTTTGCAGCGCGAGGCTGAAGTGCTCGCGTCGATCAACCACCCGAATATCGCCGCCATCTTCGGCATCGAGCAGGCGCCAACATTCACAGCCTTGGTTCTGGAGCTGGTGGAAGGACACACGCTCGCGTATCGCATCGCGGAGGGCCGTCTGCCGCTCAATGAAGCGTTGCCGATCGCGCGACAGATCGCCGAAGCGCTCGAGGCGGCACATGAACGGGGCGTGGTGCATCGCGACTTGAAGCCGGCCAACATCAAGCTGCGCCCGGACGGGCTGATCAAGGTGCTCGATTTCGGTTTGGCGAAGGCGCTCGGTACGGTATCGGTGCCAGGAATCGACCACAGCGCGATACCGACGATCCGCGCACAGGCGACGCATACCGGCATGCTCCTGGGCACGCCCGCATACATGCCGCCCGAACAGGCGGAGGGAAAGAGCGTCGATAAGGTCGCCGACATCTGGGCGTTCGGCGCTGTGCTCTACGAAATGATCACTGGCCGGCGCGCCTTCGAGGGAGAGAACATCTCCACGATCTTGGCGAAAGTGATCGAGCGGGAGCCAGACTGGAGCGCACTGCCCGCGATGACTCCCTTCGCCATCCGACAATTGCTGCATCGTTGTCTGGAAAAAGATCGGAGACGACGGTTGCGCGACATCGGTGAAGCGCGAATTGCGATTGAAGACGAGATGACGGGCCGTCGCACCGGTGCTCCCGTTGAAGGCAGCGTCGCCCCGCGGCGTTTGTCTCGAGGCCTACTCATCGCGATCTCCGCCGCGGCATTGTGCGTGGCCGCCGCATTCGCGCTCGTCGCTTTCACCCTCGTGTTCACAGAGCCACCCGTCACCGACCCGACGCAAACAGTCCATTTCACGATCGTTCCGCCACCCGCCCAGGCCCTCTCGATCAACGGGCTCGATCGAGATCTCACCATCTCGCCAGATGGCAAGTTCGTGGTGTACGTCGGAGGCGCCGCGCGTCAGCTCATCGTCCGCTCGTTGGATCGGCTCGATGCGATGCCGTTGATCGGTACCGAAGGCGCCAGGATGCCGTTCGTCTCATCAGACAGTCGCTGGATCGGCTTCTTCGTCGGCGAGTCCAATGAGCTCAAAAAGATACCGATCTCTGGTGGGGCTGCGGTGACATTGTGCAAGTTTCAGCAAGGGCCGCGCGGAGCGAGTTGGGCCGCGGACGACACGCTCGTGTTCGCGACGAGTGATGTCGCGACGGGTCTCCTGCGCGTCGCCGGTGCCGGCGGTGACCCGGAAGTGCTCACCCGCGCCGATCCGAACCAGGGCCAGCGCGATCATCTCTTTCCGTCAATGCTGCCTGGCGGCGACGCGGTTTTGTTCACGATCGTCCAGAGTGGAAGCATCGACACCGCCCAAATCGCAGTGCTCGATCTCAGAACCGGTGAGCGGAGCACTCTGATCACCGGAGGGAGCCACCCACAGTACGTCGAGGCGTCCACCGATTCGGGGATGCTCGGGTACATCGTCTATTCGGCCAACGGCACGCTGCGCGCCGTACGGTTCGACCCGGTGACCCGCCAGCTGCGCGGTGATCCGGCGCCAGTTGTCGAGCATGTGATGTCGATGGCGTCGGGCGCAGCGCAGTTCTCCGTGTCACGACGGGGCATGCTGGTGTATGTGCCTGGTGGCGGCCAGGTCGGCACAGGCCGATCGCTCGTATGGCTCACGCGGCAAGGCCAGGAAGAGCCGCTCAAAGCGCCGGCGCGCGCATACACGCATCCGCGTCTCTCACCAGACGACTCCCGTGTTGCGCTCGACGTGTTTGATCAGGAGCAGGACATCTGGATCTGGGATCTCAAACGTGAATCGATGACGAGATTCACCCTCGACCCGGGGCTGGATATCTACCCGACATGGACCCAAGACAGTCGCCGGATCATCTTTTCATCGACACGGTCGGGCGAGCCGAATCTGTACTGGCAACCGGCGGACGGCACGGGCGCAGTCGCCCCACTCACGACGGGTTCGGGCTCCCAGAACCCGTACTCAGTGACGGCCGATGGGACACGGCTCGCACTCTCCGAGCGAGCGACGAATCAAGGTGCTGATCTCAATCTTCTTCGACTCGATCGCCCGGACGAGCCGCACACGCGGCTCGTGAATACCTCGTTCGAGGAGATCAATGCCGAGTTCTCCACTGACGGCCGCTGGGTCGCCTATCAGTCGAACGAATCAGGCCGCAATGAAATCTACGTGCGGCCGTTCCCTGACGTCGATGGAGGACGGTGGCAGGTCTCCACGAGCGGCGGGAGCCAGCCGCTCTGGGCACGCAACGGACGGGAGCTCTTCTTCCTCGACGGCGACAACAATCTCATGAGCGTTGCCGTCCCCAGGAGCGGATCCTTCACGCCAGGGAATCCGACGAAAATCCTCGGCACACTTGCGGCGCGGTATTTCACTGCCGGGCCGGGCCGTACTTACGACGTGTCACGCGACGGACAGCAGTTCCTGATGATTCGCGCTGGCGTGACGGCCGATCTCACCTCTCCGACGACATCGACGAACATCGTGGTTGTCGCAAACTGGCTGGAAGAGCTGAAGCAGCTCGTTCCTGTGCGCTGACGGGACTAGTTACTGCCGCTCTTCTTCTCCGCCGCCCGCTCCGCGCTGAGGATATTGCGCATCGCGTAGTTTCCCTCGTGACAGGCGTATTCGAAGAACTGATACTCGGGATGCTGCTTCAACGGCAGCGAGACCTTCCACGGTCGCGTCCAGGTCCGCGCGTCGTCCACCGTCGCTTCGTATATCAGCGTGTCAGCGGCGATGCGCGTGAGACGTTCGGTGAGCTTGAGTTCCGGGCTGGTCAGCAGTGTGTTGCCGTTGCGCGTGATGCCCACCTTCCCGTTGAAGTTAGTGGTTTCGATCACGAGCGTGTCGCCTTCCCATCGTCCTCGTGAATCACCCATGTACGAGCGAATCTGCGCGCTGATGCGGGGACGCCCGTCGACGGGGATGATTCGCGTTTCGTGAATCATCTCGTTGCGAATGACGACGGCACCAGGAATCTGCATGATCTCGGTTCCCATGTTGTACGCCGTCGGCAGCATCGAGGCGAGCACGCCGCGGGTGATGCAGCGATCGTAGGGACCGAGGTCCTCGAACGTCTCGAACGGGTGCGCGACGACGGCATCGGGGAAGTCGTAGTAGTAGGTGCTGCGCGCACGGTCGAATGCTTCTTGCCTTCCTCGGTCATCGGCGGGATGCGTCCGTTTGGCGGATCGACAACGAGAGACGCCTGACGTTGTGGATTGCCGCGCTCGCCCGCGCTCCAGTGCGAGGGACCGCCGATACCGGTGCGCTGACCATGCGGCACGTAGATCTCACCGTCAGCTTGCACCTGCTTCGCACGCGCCGCCTGCCGCTCGGCGAACTCCTGGTCGTTCAATGTCGCGCGGGTGCCGAACGACTCGGGCCGCTCGTAGGGCGTGCCCTGCATGTCGGATACGGATCGTCATGAGCGCCGCGTGACGCCGGACCGGAGCCACTTGGGGACCGCGGCCGACTATGCGTTGTCGAAGAGCCGGAATCCGGCAGCAGTGAAATCGGGGTCGAAGGCAAACGCGGTGAGCGTTCTCCGCCGCCGCATGACAAGGAAGCTGATGTGATCGACGAGACTCACACGTCGCTTGGTCGATCTTTCGAGCTGGCGGATGCCGGAGGCATGCAGATCATCATCCACCCATTCGATGACGAAGGCCGTGGAGTCTTTGGCCAGCTTGGTTGCCGCAGCGAGGCCGAGGCGCGCCTGGAGCAAGGCGATCGATTCGACCAACACGTAGTTATGAGTGAGCAGCTCTTCACCGCTGTTCAGGATGGCTTGCAGCCGTTCGACCGCGATGTGATGGTTCGGATCGGCGGCGTCTGCCCACGCGTAGATCGCCGAGGTGTCGAGGAAGATCACTTTTCGAGTGCGGACGCGAGCGCCTGGTCGTGCCGTTCCGAGACCGGCGCCAACCGGCCTTGCCTCGACCGACCCGCGCCGACGGACGCGAATTGAGCGACCTGCGTACGCCTTCGAGGCCCAGCACTGCCCTCGAGGCCCCTTGCGACGAGCTCGCGCACGACGGACGACATCGATCGTTCTTGCCGGAAGGCGTGCTCTCGTAGCTTGCGAAACGTGTCGTCGTCGAACTGTACGAGTGTTCGTCTCATGCATACATGATATCATGATGTTCTCACTCGACCTCTCGACGCATCCTTCATGCCCGCTGGCGCTTCAGGGCAATGGCGGACTCCGCTGGCCGTCGTCACGCAGGCCGTCGTCAATTGACAAGACAATCCGCCAAGGGTAGCGTTCGCGCGTCGGAGCGACTATGAGACTGCTGATATCTCTCGTGTGTGCGCTGTCCTGCGCTGCATCACTCCACGCGCAGGCGACCTCGATGGACGCTGCCGCGTGCGAACGATTAGCGGCTTCGCTCAAGCTGCCGAACGCAAAGGTGACGTTGGCGCAGCCGGTCACCTCGCGCCAATTCATGCCGCCTGCGGCACCGGGGGCGAGCGCTCCGCCTGCTGCCCTCGTCGATCTGCCGGCGTTCTGTCGTGTCGCGTTGACGCTGACTCCGTCATCGGACTCCGACATCAAGTCGGAAGTATGGCTGCCGCTTGCCGGTTGGAACGGCAAGTTTCAGCAGGTCGGCAATGGCGGCTGGGGCGGATCGATTCAATATGCGGCGCTCGCTTCGGCGCTCCGCCGCGGATACGCCGCATCATCCACCGACACCGGACACGTCGGTGATACCGCGCAGTTTGTCGTCGGTCATCCGGAGAAATTGATCGACTTCGGCTATCGCGCCGTGCACGAGACCGCCGTTCAGAGCAAAGCGATTGTGACCACCGCGTACGCCGCGGCACCACGTCTCTCGTACTTCGTGGGCTGTTCCGGCGGCGGACGCCAGGCCTTTATGGAGGCGCAACGGTATCCGCAGGATTTCGACGGCATCGTCGCTGGCGCTCCTGGATACAACCGGACCGATCAGAGCTTCCAGTTGGTTGCCGCATCGCAAGCGACGCATCACGATGCGGCGAGCTTCATCCCGCAGGAGAAGCTGGCGGCCCTGCATCGCGCCGCGCTCAACGCCTGCGATCAGCGTGACGGTCTGCTCGATGGACTGATCAGCGATCCGATGCGCTGCAAGTTCAATCCCTCCGTGGCGGCGTGCGCAGGCACAGACGCTCCAGACTGTCTGACTGCTCCGCAGCTCCGGGCTGCCAAGGCGATCTATGCGCCCGTCATGAACCCACGTACTGGCGAAGAAGTGTTTCCCGGAGTCGAGCCCGGCAGTGAGCCGCGCTGGACGGTGAATGCCGGTGGCGCGAGGCCGCTGGGTATGTCGGACGACTTCTTCAAGTACATGGTGTTCAAGGATCCGAGCTGGGATTTCCGCACCCTCGATGTCGCGAAGCACCTCGAGCATGCACGCAAGGCCGACGGCGGCGTCGTGAGCGCCACCTCGCCCGACATTAAACAGTTCATCAACCGCGGCGCGAAGTTCGTGATCTATCACGGGTGGGGCGACACCAACGTTCCACCGCGATCGTCAGTGAACTACTACAAGCGGCTGGTCGAAACCCTTGGCGCATCCGACACCGATCGATCGGTGCGGCTGTACATGGCGCCCGGGATGGGTCACTGTGGAGGAGGCGAGGGCCCGAACGTGTTCGATGCACTTGCCGCGCTCGAACAGTGGCGCGAAGAGGGGAAAGCACCGGCGGAAATCCTCGCATCGCAGCTCGCCGACGGGCGGGTGGTGCGCACGCGACCGCTCTGCCCGTATCCACAGATCGCGCAGTACAAAGGTGCGGGCAACGTCGACGACGCCAGTAACTTCGTCTGCCGGAATCCATGAGGCCGAACTCAGACGCGGAAGCGCAACGCTGCCCCGACGCCCCCGTGCGCGCGCAATAACTTCGGATCTTCGATGATCCGAATGCGTGCGCCGGTCTGCTTGGCGCGCGTCACGAGCTCGTCGGAGAGGTGCAGCTGCCGCTGATCCGAGTTGACGGGGGTTGCCGTCTGCGTGGCCATCGGCTCGGGCGCGGCATCCTCTGGCAGTGTCTGCACCGGCTTCAAAGCCTGCGGAGTCGCCGCGATCAATAACTCCTCGACTTGGCCCAGCTGCAACGCGCGCAATGTCCCCTCGGGGCCCATAACACCGAGCCCCCCTGCTCGCCATGCGTCGATGACACCCTGGACTTGCTCGCTGTCGGTCTTCGCGTCCTGCTCTCGGAGAGCTGCCAGCGTCGCTTCGGCGATTTCATCGTTACTGGCCTGCCGATCGAGTTTCATGATGTCTACCAGCTTCTCGCTCAGGTGTGCTGGCATCGCGCCCTTGAATATCGGGATGACGACTTCGTCGCCCGCGACGATGATCTGCTGAATGTTGTCGGCGCGCACGATGCGCTCCAGCGTGTCGACCACTTCCTTCACATGATGCAGGTGAAAGTTTTCGACGTGGCGCTGGTATCGTGCCTGAGAGGATCCGCCCATCGAGTGGCGGCGTGTCTTCACGCCTGCCAGCTGCATGCTCTTTTCGACGGCACCCAGGCTGAACACGACGATGCGCGCGCTGTTGGTGTCGAGTAGAACGGCGGCGTACCGTGGGTATTGGTCGATCAGGCGCACGAGCGGATAGATGTGGGGCACTTCGCCGATGAAAAGCCAATGTTCGCCAATCGGCGCCTGGAGTTGAATCGCTTCGAAGAATTCACCCGTGCCCGATGAAGCGAATATCGCGAGCCCGTTCGTCGCCCGGTTGAGCTCGGCTGCGAGATACGCGTTGATTCGTTCGACGTCGCGTTCGAGGCTGGCGCGCTCGGCAGAATTCTCGTCGAGCCGTTTCAACTGATCCGCGAATGCCTTGCGCGCGAACACGTCGTAGTTGTCGCGGCCGTGCTGATCCGGCGTGAGGTTCAGGTACAGGCTGACCACCGGCACGCCGTGCGGTTCGAACGCGGCGAGGGTCATCAAGCGATCGTGTAAAGGAGTATCAAGGTCCGGACTTGTTTTCGCCATGTCCGCAGCGCAGTGCAATCGCCATTCCGGCGGTGATGGCGTGGCTTTCGACTCAGCTGCCGGATCGGATCACATTGCTCCTCGCTTGTGTTGGTGAGCTCCGGCTTGCGGTTGGCCTAAATACCTGTCTCATTGAGGGAGACGTAGCCAACATCACCGACAGAAGCGACTCTGTGGGGTAAAGTCTTCGTATGCCAGCTGTTGCTTTACCCGTTCTGGGCGCCGAGGATGTGCTTGCCGGTCTGCGAGCTCTTCGGACGCGTCAACCGGTGAAATTCGCCGCGTTCTATTCCAGTCAGCTCGGGGGTATCGTCACCGACCCCGCGTTGATGATTATTCCCTTCGACGATCACATGGTTCATCGCGGTCACGGCATCTTCGATACCGCTGGCCTGGTGAACGGGCGCATCTACGATCTCGAAGCGCATCTCGATCGCTTCCTGGGTTCTGCCGAACGCTCGAAACTCAAACTGGCCGGATCGCGCGAGGAGATGCGCGACATCATCATCAAGACCGCGGCGGTGAGCCAACTGCGTGACGGCGCCATCCGGTACTGGCTTTCGTCGGGCCCGGGAAGTCTCGAGTTGAGTCCGGCGGCAGGCGCACAACCGGGCTTCTTCGTGATGATCTTTGGTGGCCTGTCGTACCCGGAGCGCTGGTACACCGACGGCTTGCGGGTGATGACGACGACGTATCCGATCAAGCCGCCGCTGTACGCCATCACGAAGGCGACCAATTACCTGCCGAACGTCCTGATGCAGATGGAGGCAAAGGAAGCCGGGCTCGACAACGGTGTCTTCATCGACGAGAACGGCTTCGTTGGTGAAAGCTCCAACATGAACGTGGCGTTCGTAACGCGCGACGGCGTATTCAGGCACCCCCAGTTCAAGAGTGTCCTGCCAGGATGCACGTCGCTGCGGTTGCTGGACCTTGCGAAAGGACTCGTGGGACGAGTTATCACCGCAGTAGAGGTGAGCGACATCCCTGTGAGTGACGCACGCGCGGCACGCGAGATGCTGCTGCTCGGCAGCTCGGTGAAGGTCGCGCCAATTGTCGAGTGGGACCGTCAGCCGATCGCTGACGGAAAGCCGGGGCCGGTCGCCCGGGCGCTGCTCAACCTGCTCGAGGAGGACATGCGCACCGGCGATCGGCTGATCGACGTGCCGTACTAGGTTTTCTCGTAGAGGCGGGTCTTGAGACCCGCCTTGAAGGTCGGGGTGCGCGACGCGGGGCTTCCGCCGTCGCGCGAACATCCCGGGCGCGCGTGTCTTTTAGGCGTTAGCGTCGGCCGTTGCCACCGTTGCCACGTGCTGCACCACCGTTGCCACGTGCTGCATATCGCACGTTGCCGCCGGAGTTCCCAGGCGAGACTTGCACGTTGCCCCGATACACCGGACCCCGGTAGTACGACGCTCCGCCACGGTAGTACGGGGCACCGCCGCGATAGTAAGGCGCGCCGCGATAGTAATAGGGCGCCCCACCGCGATAGTAGCGAGGACCGTAGTAGTAACGTGGGCCGTAGTACGCGCGGCCGTAGACCGGGTAGCCGTAGTAATAGGGATAGGGGTACGGGTACGCGTACGGGTAGTAGTAGGGATAGCCGGGATACGCGTATACAGGCGGTGCACCGATCACAACGCCGGCGGCCACGGGTGGCACTCCGACTCCTACCGACACGCTGACCTGCGCTGACGCCGGGAGGGCAAAGATCGCTGTCAGCAGCACTGCTCCAAGAATCCACACAAACGTGCGTTTCATTGTGACCTCCGTCCGGTGTCCGTGCGATCCGGCGAACAACTCAGCTGATGCAGCGACTGTGCCAGCAGAAGTAGCGATTCTGCCGGGGTCGTCGTCCAGATGAGCCAGCGTCGAACCGTTCACTGTCGGCGACGCCTGATATCTGGCGAGTGCGGGGGTGGGTGTCAGGCAGTGAATCGTGAAAGTCAACGGTTCCGTCCACTTCTCGTTCACGATTCACTGCCTGACACCATAGGCTAGCGATTCACGTAGTGCTCGGTCTTGTGGTTCTCGTTGCAGACATATTCCATGATCTCTTCGCCAGGCGCCAACTGCAGCAGTCGCCGCACCTTCCAGGGCTTCGTGTAGGCACCGGGATCGTCGATCGTGATCTCGAGTTCCATGTGGCCGAGATCGATCCGTCGGAAGCGCTCAATCACATGAAGCTGTTCGGTCTGAGGGCGGCTGCCATCGAGCCATCCTTTGTCGTTGAAGCCGATCGTATCGACCACTAATGTGTCGTTCTCCCACCTGCCAATCGAGTGGCCCAGCCAGTTTGGCTGGAGATTGGCTGGGTGTGGCCGGCCGTCGAGAAAGATCTGACGCACACCGGGGACGCTCAGCTCGACGAGCACCACAATCAGGTCGGGCGTCTGGATGAACTTGGCAAGATCGAGCGCGTGCATGCGGGCGACGCCGGTGGGAAGACAAAGAGCACGCGGATCCTCGCCGGGACGGGACGCACGCTTCTTTGCCTCGGCCGCGGCCCACGGCTGGAAAGATGGAACCTCCGGTTCGAGATCAGGACCCGGGAACCACACTCCGCTCAGATCTGGTTTGCCGTAGGCCGTCTTCGGCGCCGGACCGGTCGGCGCTTTATTTTCCGCGCGCTGGTAGAGGAACGGGATCTCACCCGGCGTACCGGCGTTCGGATTGTCCGCCATGACACCATCAGCTCGCATCGTCGCGCCTGATTGCACGACGAGCTGCCTTCGCGCGAACGCGGCGTAACCCACCAGCGCTCCGAACACATCGTACGTACCCGGTGCCACCGCGACGGAGTACTCGCCGGTAGCCGATGTCGTCGTGACCTTCACGTCGCCGGTGTCGACATTCTTGACTCGTATCTGGACGCCCGCGATCGGGCCGCGAGCGCCAGACAGGACGCCCCGTATTTCGCCGAAACCTGTCTGTGCCCACACGAGCGCGCTGAGGACAGTGATTCCTATGACGAGGACAATGATTCGCATGCGGGGACTACTGACAGGTGGAAGCGGTCTTTTGAATGAACTCAACGAGCAGAGTGGGTGGTTTGTTTGCCGCGGCCTCGCTCGAAGAGTCTGACTTGACCTCTCCCGAGACCTCGACCTTCGTGTTCACGAACGGCGAGAA
>DASRJE010000216.1:0-41846 GCA_035649635.1 Vicinamibacterales bacterium
TGCATCGGCCCGTCCGAACTCATCACCCATGGTGTCGAAGGTCTGCTGACACCAGTCGGATCGGTCGCGGGCCTAGCCGACGCTATCGTCCGTGTCGGCACAGACGCGGATCTCCGCCGGCAGATGTCGCACGCCGCGAGATGTCGCGCAGTGCGGGAGTTCTCGCTCGAGCGCGCGGGTGCCAGGTTGTGCGGGATCTACCGAGCTGCCGGAATCGCGGCGCGACTCGCGAGCCACTCCGACCGGCAAGCGGTGAGCGAGGCCTGAGGCATCGTTGATTGAGCAGGCGGGGGCGCGCTCTGATGACAGGCAGGAATGTTCACCCGCTACGTTAACCCGGCGCTGAGCGCGCTCACGATTGGTCGGGAAGATCAATCGTTCCTCGACGCCAGATGGATCGCTGTGCTGCTTCGCAATGCCCCGTCGCGCAGCAGGCGTCGTCTCGCCCTGTGGGTTCTGAGCTTGAGCCCGCACTATTTTTATCGTCGTCCCGAGTACGAGGGATTGTCGCACGCCGAGTTCACTGAGCGGGAGTTCGAACGCAACCGGGCGACACGCGAGAAGCTCGGTGAATTGGTCCTTGGACCGCATGTGAACCGCCAGCAGGTCGTTCTTGACTACGGGTGCGGTCCCGGATTCCTTGTGCACTATGTCGCCGGCCTTGCGAAGACGGTCTATGGTGTAGACATCTCGCACGGGGTCCTCGAATGCGCCCGGGTCATCAATGGAGTACCAAACGCTTTGTTTCTTCATACGGCCAACATGGCTGAAATCGGAAACGCCACCGTCGATCTCGTGTACTCGGTCGCCGTCGCGCAGCACCTGACGGATTCGGTACTCGAGCGTGTCTTTGACACTCTCCGGCAGAAGCTCAGGCCGGCAGGCAGGCTTCTTTTTCACATCGTTCTCGATGCAGAGGGCTGGCGGACCGAAGAGGAATGGAGACGCGACGTCTCGCTTGCTGGACAAGTGAGGCTCAAGTACGGGCTCAACTGCTTCACGCGCAGTGAAAAGCGTGTCCGAGCAATGTTGAAGGCGGCGGGCTTTGGATCGATCGTCGTCCGGCCGATGCGCGAAATGTGTCCGGAACCCTTCGACGATGTGTGCGCCCAGCATCTCGTCTGCGCGGAACCTGATCGGTGAGAATCATTCCCGGCGACCGCCACGATCTCTTCGATCTGGCCACAAGGCTTCTCGAGCCGGAAGTTGCGGCGGCAATGCCTGCTCACCGACCGATTCACGTCGTCGTGAAACCGAATTGGGTGCAGCACCGTGCTGAATCGAGCGACTCCTGGGACGCGCTCATCACCTCGCCAGACCTCGTCGAGCAGGTCGTGCGCGCCATCGCGGCTTTGACCGCTGGCCGCGCGGTAGTCAGCGTCTGCGACGCACCACATACCGTCGCGGACTTCGAGGCGATTCTCGATCGAGGAGGCTTGCGACAGCGGCTCGCGCGCGTAGGAGCAGAGTGGCCAACCTTCCAGCTCGAAATCCTCGATCTGCGGCGCGAGCGCTGGATCCAGGAGGCCGGTGTTATCGTCCGTCGAGAGGTCAATGCCGAGGATCCACGCGGGTACACCGCGGTCGACCTTGGATCGCTAAGCTGCCTGTACCGGCATTCTGGTGAGGGCCGCTTTTACGGAGCGGACTATGACCGGGAGGGAGTCAACCGCCACCACTGCGGTGTGCGGCACGAGTATCTGCTGGCCGGCACTCCGCTCGACGCTGACCTGTTCATCAATCTGCCAAAACTCAAGACACACCGTAAGACCGGCATCACTGCGGCACTCAAGAATCTAGTCGGCATCAACGGCGACAAGAACTGGTTGCCTCATCACACGGACGGCTGCCCGGCGAATGGCGGCGACGAGCGTCCATCAATCGGTTGGGCGGACTGGGTCGAAACGCGGCTCAAGCCGCTCGTCCAAATCACCGCGTTGAAAGCGCCGGCACTCGGAGCTCCGTTGTACCGCCTGGCACGCCGGGGCGGGGCGACGATGTTCGACCACGACCGGCCGACAATCCGTAACGGCAACTGGCAGGGCAACGATACCTGTTGGCGCATGGCCCTGGATCTCAATCGCGCATTGCTGTTTGCCAATCGCGACGGCAGCCTCCGGACGGCGGCGCAGCCAAAGCGCTACTTCTGCATCGTCGATGGCATCGTTGGCGGCGAGGGCAATGGGCCCATCGATCCCGAACCGGTCTTCTCGAACGTGCTCATCGCGGGCAATAACCCGGCGGAGGTGGACGCAGTAGCTGCGCGAGTGATGGGGTTCGACATCGAACGGCTTCCAATCGTACGTCGAGCCTTCGACGACCATGTGCTGCCAATCGCAAGTACGCCACTCCACCTCTTGACATGTCACGACGAGCGCGTCGGTGCCGAGATTCCTGTCGACGAGGTGCAGGCAGCGGTGCGTGGCGGGTTTCGCCCGCACCGTGGATGGCCCGACCTGTCGGCGTTCCGCGCTGATGCACAGCGCGGCGCGGCTGAAACCACCGGGTGACGTCGTGAACCACACGGTTGTGCGAATGTACGATTGGCTCCCGTCGAGCGTGCAACATCTGGTCTGCTCACTGGAGGGGTATCGGCTCCAGCGGGCGCGCTTCGGCCACGACTTTGGCCTTGTCCTCCGCGAGGCCGAGGCGCGGAGCGCGAAGCCGGCGGCCGACATCGTCGCTCTGCGCGACGGGCTGTTCTGTCAATTCGTCTCGGATGCTGCGCGCGCCTCGGCGTTCTACGGTCGGCAACCGTCGTTTCAATCGGCTGCCAAGGGTTGTCCCTTTCGCAGCGAGGACCTGCCGATCCTCGACAAGCAGACGGTGCAAGCTCGCGCCGCCGACATCGCGCCGCCCATGGTACGGCCCGCCGAGATCGTCGCGACCAGCGGGTCGACCGGCATGGGCCTGCGATTCCCGGTGACGAACCACGCCGTTCAGCAGCAGTGGGCAACTTGGTGGCGCTTCCGGCGGTGGCATGGCATTCGACGTGAAGAATGGTGTGGGTACTTCGGAGGGAGGCCCGTTGTGCCAATCGGGCGGCGTCGGGCACCGTACTGGCGTTACAACGTCCCGGGCAGGCAGGTCCTCTTCAGCGGCTCGCACATCAGCGCCGACACGTGGCACGCGTATGTCGCCGAACTGGCCCGGCGGCGTCTCGTCTGGCTCCACGGGTATCCATCGCTCCTCGCCCTGCTGGCCGGATTCCTGGTCGAGCACCGAGAGTCCATCGGTTACGAGGTACGTTGGATCACGACGTCGGCCGAGAACCTCTTGCCCGCGCAGGCCGAGCTCATCGAGCGCGCATTTGGCGTACGGCCTCGCCAGCACTACGGCATGGCGGAGGGTGCCGCCAATGCCTCGGAGTGCCCCGAGGGCCGGCTGCATGTGGATGAAGATTTCGCCTTCGTCGAGTTCGTTCCCGTCGATCGCCCAACCGGCTACCGGATCGTCGGTACGAATATGACGAACCGCGCCTTTCCGTTGGTTCGCTATGACGTCGGCGACATCGCACAAGTCTCCGGCCAGACGTGCGGCTGCGGGAGGCCCGGCCGCATCATCGATGCGATTGACGGACGGCGCGAGGACTACGTCGTGTTGCCAAGCGGCGCGATGGTTGGCCGCCTCGATCACATTTTCAAGGACCAGGTGCGCGTGCGCGAGGCCCAGATCTACCAGCCCGATCCAACCCGAGTAGTGCTTCGCCTCGTCAGCGCGAACGATTTCACCTCGCGAGACGAGCAGGCGCTGTTGACATCGGCGCGCACATGGCTGGGAACCAGCCTCCGAATCGAAGTCGAGCATCTCGCGTCGCTCCCTCGCACCTCGTCGGGGAAACTGAGATTCGTTGTATCCGATGTCACAGAGGCCCGACTGAACGAACGCCCGGCGACGGCGCTGCCATGAAACAGCTCGTGCAATCGATGCGCACCGGTGTGGTGAGCGTCCTCGACGTTCCGCCTCCCCTGCTCATCGGCCCAGGCGTGCTGGTGCAGACCGCTGTCTCGCTCATTTCAGCCGGCACCGAACGCGCAGCGGCGGAGTTTGCTCGGAACTCACTTGTCGGCAAGGCGCGTTCGCGGCCTGACTTGGTGAAGCAGGTGCTCGACAAGGTTCGCCGGGATGGCCTGGTGCAAACGGCGGCTGTGGCCCTCGCACGCCTCGACGAACCCGTGGCGCCCGGATATGCGACATCTGGCACGGTGCTCGCCGTCGCAGCGGGTGTTTGTGACGTTGAGGTCGGCGATCGAGTCGCATGTGCAGGTGCGACGTACGCCACCCACGCCGAGATCAACTACGTCCCGAAGAATTTGGTTGTGCCTGTGCCGCGGCGCCGCTCGGGTGAATACGTCGGCTTCGACGAGGCGGCGTTCACAACAGTTGGTGCCATTGCGCTGCACGGCGTCCGCCTGGGTGCGCCCCAGCTTGGTGAGCGCGTCGTCGTGATCGGCCTCGGCGTGATCGGTCTGCTCGCCACGCAGATTCTTCGCGCGCAGGGGTGCCGAGTGCTTGGCATCGATCCGAACCCGGCTCGCCGCGATCTGGCGCGGACGCTCGGCGCCGACGATGCGATGGAACCGATCGGCGCCGAGGCAGTTGTCTCGCACTGGAGTGGCGGGTTCGGCGCGGATCTCGTCCTCATTGCTGCCGCGACCAGTCGCAGCGATCCCGCGGCGCTGGCCGCCGAGCTCGCTCGCGACAAGGGCCGGATCGTCGCGGTGGGCGCCACGGGGCTTGATCTACCGAGACGGACGTTGTATCGGAAGGAGCTTTCCCTTGTTGTGTCGCGCAGCTACGGGCCCGGACGCTACGACCCTGACTATGAGGAACTGGGCCGTGACTATCCTCGCGCTTACGTCCGCTGGACGGAGCGGGAGAACATGCGTACGTTCCTCGAACTGGTTGCGGACGGCCGCGTCGATGTGCGTCCGCTCGTGTCCCATCGATTCGAGATCGAGCACGGCGCCGAGGCCTATGAAACGCTGGCGAAGGGCGACTCCCTCGGCATCCTGATCGACTACGCACACGCGCCCACCCACGCCGCCACCGAATCCGCGTTCATCCAGACGCGGCATGAGGGGCGGGCGTCAGGGCACGCGCGAATCAGCGTCGTCGGCGCCGGCGCCTTCGCGCGCAGCGTGCTCCTGCCCTCCCTGACACGCGAAGGTGCCAGCCTTCGGGCGGTTGTGACAGCGACTGGGCTATCGGCGCGATCAGCGGCCGAGAGGTTTGGCTTCTCCACCTACTCGACGTCCGTCGATACGGTCTGGCGCGACAGCGACTGCGATGGCGTCGTCATCGCCACGCGGCACGACAGCCATGCACAGCTCACGATCGATGCACTCGAAGCCGGCAAAGCCGTGCTCGTTGAGAAACCGCTGTGTGTCACCGAGGCCGAACTCGACCGCATCGTCCACGTCGTGGACACCTTGCGCGTCGCTGGGCAGACGCCGTTCCTGATGGTCGGCTTCAACCGCCGCTTTGCGCCCACGGCCGATGCCGTGCGACGCGCCATGGCCGGCGTGCCCATCAGCATCGTGTACCGAGTGAACGCGGGCCGCGTGCCGCCCGAGAGCTGGATCGCCCGTGCAGAGGAAAGCGGAGGACGCATTATCGGGGAGGTATGTCATTTCGTCGATCTCTGCGCACACCTTGCGGATTCATCGATCGCTGAAGTCTCGGTCACACGTTCGGCGGCGGGTCCCGACGACGTGATGATCGGCTTGAGGATGGCCAACGGGTCGATAGCGACGGTCGCCTACATGATTGACGGCGACCGCGCGGCACCGAAAGAGCGCATCGAGGTGTTCGGCGGCGGACGCCTCGCGACAATCGACGATTTTCGGCGTGCACGCGTCAGCGGAAGAGGGCTGCCATCGAGGCACGGGGGTATGCTGGCGCGGCAGAACAAGGGCCACACCGCGGAAGTGAGCGCGTTCGTCCGCGCCGTATCCTCTCGGACGGCCTCACCCGTGTCGCTGGACTCGGCCATCAACACCACACGCGCCACGTTCGCGATCGTCCGGTCGCTCGAGTCTGGCGGCCCCGTCCGCGTGCCGTGATGGACACCTCCGCGTCGCACGTGATCACAACGTCCCGGCTGCCATCACTGGCGCGCATTGAGTACCTTGTGCGTATCCTCCAGGTGTACGGGCGCCCTGCGTCCGGGCCGTTGTCGTTCTGGCACGAACAACCGGAGGTCAATCCTGCTACTCGCAGCGACACGCGCCAGTACTTCATGCGCTTTCGTGGCAAGGCTGATTACACGGGCCCGTTCGACGCCGACGGCATCCCACTCCTCGACTATCGCGGAAACATCGGACGACAGTACAACCCGATCGCGGTCGCCCAGTACGGGCTGGCGCGCTTCAACCGCTGGTGCGATGCGGGCGAGGATGGAGATCGCACGGCGTGGCTTTCGGTGTCGCGGTGGCTCACCTCGACTCTGCAGCCCAACGCTCTCGGCGTGCCGGTATGGCTCCACCATTTCGACTGGCCGTACCGGAAAGTGCTCAAGGCGCCGTGGTACTCGGGACTCGCGCAGGGAAACGGCGTGTCGATGCTGGTGCGAGCGGCGGCCGAGACCGGTGACGGTGCGTTCGCCGCTGCGGCACATCGTGCATTCCAGGCGCTCGAGCTGCCGATATCGCGAGGCGGCGTGCTCGCCACCAGCGGCAACGGAGAGGCGTGGATCGAGGAGTACATCGTCGACCCACCGAGCCATATTCTGAACGGGTTCATCTGGGCACTATGGGGCGTGCACGATTACGCGCAGTGGAGCCGCCGTCCTCGTGCAACAGCGCTATGGGATACATGTGTCACGACGCTCGCGGCACGGCTTGACGACTTCGACACCGGCTGGTGGTCGTTGTACGAGGCACCGACGCCAGACCACCGAATGCTCGCGAGCCTCTACTACCACCGGCTTCACGCGGTGCAGCTTCGCGTGCTGTACGACCTGACCGGGATAGACGCGTTCGCTACACTCGCCGCACAGTTCGAGCGCTACGCGCGACAACCGTTCTCGAGAGCGCGCGCGTTTGTCGAGAAAGCCTGTTTCAAACTCCGCCACTACTGATGTCGTCCTTCGTTTCCTCGTCGGGGGCCCGGCGCGCGAATCCCGTGACATGCGCATCCTCTTCTTGACGCACTACTTTCCGCCCGAAGTCAACGCGCCAGCCACGCGCACGCACGAACATTGCCGCGAGTGGGTCGCCGCAGGCCATGAGGTCCACGTCGTGACCTGTATGCCGAGCCATCCGGCTGGCGAACCATTTCCCGGATACCGGCGCCAGTGGTATCGACGCGAGTCGATCGATGGCATTCACGTGCATCGCGTGTGGACATATCTTGCGGGTAACCGGGGAGTCGTCAAGCGGACACTCAACTACCTGTCCTTTGCGGTCTCAGCATCGTGGCGCGCGTGGAGGTTGGGCACCTTCCACGTCGCCATCGGTACGTCTCCACAGTTCTTTTGTGCCGCCGGGACGTGGCTGGTTGCCAAACTACGACGCATGCCGTGGGTGTTCGAGCTGCGCGATCTGTGGCCCGAGTCGATTGCGGCTCTCGGGGTGCTCGAACGGCAATCGCTGCCACTGCGGTGGCTGGAGCGTGTCGAGCTTCGGTTGTATCGCGACGCTGCAGCCGTCGCATGCCTCACGCGCAGTTTCGTGACGACGCTCGAATCACGGGGCGTCGACGGCGCCAAGTTGCATTACCTGCCGAACGGCATCATCCCGGAATTCTGGTCCATCGGCGACCGTGATCAAATGCGTCGTGAATTGAAGCTGGCACCCAACGACGTACTTGTCAGCTATGTCGGCACGACTGGCATGGCACACGATCTTCGCACCGTACTCGATGCGGCGGCACAGCTTCAAAGCAGGGCACCGGAGGTCCGGTTCCTGATTGTTGGGGACGGCGCGGAGCTCGATATGCTGCGCGCCGATGCAGCGGCCCGTCGCTTGAGCAACCTGCGCTTTACGGGGCTGGTGCCTCGCACGCGTATCCCGTCGCTCTTAGCGGCGAGCGACGTCATGCTGGTCACCCTGAGGCCATCGGAGGTATTCAGGACCGTGTTGCCGTCGAAGATGTTCGAGGCGATGGCCGCCTCCCGGCCGATCGTGCTTGGCGTAGATGGCGAGGCCCGCAATACGCTGCTCGAAGCCCAGGCGGGTGTGGTGGTTCCTCAGGCAGACCCCGTTGCACTTGCCGATGGGGTCTACAGGCTGGCACGCGATCGTCCGCTGCGCGCGGCAATGGGTGAGTCGGGAGCCGCATTCGTGCGACGCGAATTCAGCCGTCGCGCCTGGGCCTCTCGCTATCTGGCGCTGCTCGAGACCATCGCTGTCGCAGCGACTGCACCGGTCGCGTCACGCCGGACGGCGATAACTCGGTGATCGTGTGAACACCGCGCTCTGGTTCGTTCTGCCCGCAGGAGTCGCCGCGGCGCTGGCCTACGCCATCACCCCGCTGACTGCGCGGCTGGCCGTACGCGTCGGCGCGATTGATATGCCAGGGCACCGGAAGACGCATACGGTGCCAATCCCACGCCTCGGTGGTCTGGCAGTCGTCAGCGCGAGCGGCGCCGTGTGGGCAGCTGCGACATGGCTCTTCGGAGTATCCCTGCCGCGTGAGCTGTCAATCGGTCTGATCGTGGGGGGCCTGCCAATCCTGGCAATCTCGACGCTAGACGACGTAAAAGGAGTGCGCGCGAGCCGTAAGTTCCTGGTGCACGTGGTCGGAGCGTCCACGGCCGTCGCCAGCGGCGTTTCGCTCGGTGAGGTGCTGCACCTGTTCGACGTGGCCATTCCCGTCGGTGTGTGGTCGGCTCCGTTGTCGGTCATATGGCTGGTCGGCGTCACCAATGCATTCAACCTGATCGACGGCCTCGATGGTCTCTCAGCGGGACTTGGCCTGATCGCTGCGGTCTGCATGGCGGCCGTGTTCGGCCTCACCGGTCAGCCAATTATGGCCAGTGCGGCGCTGGTGGTGGCGGGCGCTCTTGCCGGTTTCCTCCCCTTCAATATGCATCCAGCGCGACTCTTCCTCGGTGATGCCGGGGCCACCGCACTTGGATTCTGCCTGGGCGCCTTCGCGCTGAAAGGCGGCTCCACCCTTTCATCCGGGTTCGCCGCGCTGGTCCCCGTCTTGATCATGGGGCTGCCCATCGCCGATACGCTGATCGCCTTGGCGCGCCGGACGATCGGCCGCCTCGAGTCCGGCCGAAGTGGTCTGTTCGTCGCCGATCGCGATCACATTCATCATCGACTGCTCGCGCACGGCATCGACCACGAACGCGCCGTGCTGATTCTCTACGGCGCGGGAGTGGTCTGCGCGGTGGGTGCGTTTCTCTCGCTATTCCTGCAGGCGCACCACGCTGCGCTCTTCATCCTGGCGGTCCTGGTCGCGGGCGCGGTGGGCGTCCGTCGTCTCGGTTATGACGAATTCGCGTTCATCCGCCGCGGCACGATGCTTCGCGTCTATGATTCGCCGGCCTTCAACACGTCGATGTTCATCGTTTTCGCCGATCTCGCCATGTCGGCCATCGCCGCATACCTCGCCATTGGACTCAAGCTCGATGATTGGAACCTTCACGCGAGCGTTGACGAACTCTTCGATCTTGTCGCCCTGTTCGCACCGCTGACCGCCGTATGCTTCTGGTGCAGCGGCATCTACCGGCGGAGTTGGCGCGTCGCCGACGTCTCGGACCTGGCTCGCGCGTGCGGAGCCGCCATCGCTGCGACGGTGACCGGGGCAGTCGTCCATCCACTGCTCGCACCAGTTGCGCTGCCCGCGTCGCTCTTTTTGATCTACGGGCTCCTCACGACCGTATTGGTGACGACCTCGCGTGCCTCGTACGTGGTGCTGCGCAGAAGCCAGCGGCGTGCCAGCCATCAAGGAGTTCCCGCGCTGCTGTACGGTGCCGGCATGCAGGGGATCGCTGCGGCGGAGGACCTTTTCGACAATCCAGGTGCTGGTCTGAGACCGATCGGGTTTGTGGACGATGACCCTGACAGGACCGGAAGGCTCCTCGGCGGTTTACCGGTGTTGGGACGCTCCTACGAGCTCGAATCACTTATCGTGGCAAACGCGGTCAAGGCCGTGGTCGTGGTGTCGCCGGCCCTGTCGCTGGCATGCGAGGCAAGAATCGCAAGCGCGTGCGAACGCTCTGGCATCGGGTTGTTTCGCATGCACGTGCGGCTCGAACGATTGCGTGAGCAGCCGGCTGCCGCAGCTGCAGCGGGTGCGGTATCGATCGCCCTGGCGTCGACGGGCGCCTCGGAAATCAGGGCGGCTTTCAACGCCGCTACGCTGAGCGTCCCTATCCTCGAGTCCGAGCCCTGCGCTCGGTGTGGCGGACGCCACACGCATCGATCGCGAGTCAATGGAGTGTATGAACGCGTCCGAAAATGGCATACGCCGACGCGTCCGTTCCGCTGCGCCGACTGCGGGTGGCGCGGCTGGCTGTTGCCACTCGAGCGCGCCGTGCCGCTCGACCACATCGTCGACACCGACCTACGCTCTCTCGACGGAGCATTTCCGCAGTTGCCGGCGCTCAGTGACGGCACGAGCGCAACCGACGGACGGTGACCCACGAAGCGCCACATGTAGAGTCGTTTCGCACGCGCCGGCATCCGTACAACTCAATTCACATCGCAACGGCCATCGTTGTGGCGTGGGGCGCATTGTCTTTCGGCGCCGTCTACCCATGGGCGTATTGGCCGTTGGCAGTCGTGTGTCTGGTGTGCGGCATCTATGCCCTGTGCCGCCGCAGCGACTTACCCCGTCTACCAAGCTCCGCTGCGGCAGTCTGTCTCGCAAGCGTGGCCGCGGCGACCGTTGTCCAGCTGCTTCCGCTTCCTCTCCCGCTTCTCGCCGTTCTGTCTCCGCACGCCGGCAACCTGCTGGCGGAGCTCGATATCCCGTTTGCCGCGCGGGCCGTCGAGCACCACGCGCTGTCGATCGCACCCGCCGCGACCATGACTGCGCTGGCTTTGTACGCAGCACTCGCGACGGTGATGCTCGGGATAGCGAGGACGGTGTCGGCGACCGGCCCCCGTCGCATCGCCGCCGTCATCTCCGGGATCGGTATCTTGCTCGCCCTGATCGGCATCGTGCAGCAACCGCTGTATGACGGTCGGATTTATGGCTTCTGGACGCCGCTCATGAAGGGCAGCCCATTCGGTCCATTCGTCAACAAGAACCATTTCGCGGGATGGATGCTGATGGCCCTGCCCGTGACCTTCGGATTGCTCTGTGCGAACGTCGCACGCGCGATGCCGAGAGTCGGCTCTAGTTGGCGGAATCGCGTCCTCTGGTTGTCTTCTCCCGAAGCGAGCCACGTGCTGATCCTGGGTGCCGCGGCCGTCGTGATGGCGCTCTCGCTCATGCTCACGATGTCGCGGTCCGGCATAGTCGCGTTCGTCGCGTCCGTCTCGATGACGAGCTGGTGGGCGACCCGCCGCTTGCCCGTTGAATCCGGGCGCCTCGTCGTCGTTGGCTACCTCGTGTGTCTCGTCCTGTTCGTCGTAGGCTGGGTGGGAGTGGATACAGTGGTGGCGCGCTTCGAGAGCGCCAACCCTGCCACGATCAACGAGCGCCTTCCGATCTGGCAGGACACGTGGCAAATCATTCGCGACTTTTGGCTCACTGGAAGCGGCCTCAATACCTACGGTGTTGCCACGCTCTTCTACCAGACCAGCGTGCCCGGGTTCCATCTACGTGAAGCGCACAATGACTATCTGCAGGTAGCCGCCGAAGGTGGCCTCCTGCTGGGTATGCCCATCCTCTGCACGATCGCAACACTTGCGAGAGACGTGCGACGCCAATTTGCGGACTCGAGTGGATCGAGTTACTGGATCAGGCTCGGCGCGGTCACGGGGCTGATCGCAATCGCGTTGCAGTCAATCGTAGAGTTCAGTCTGCAGATGCCTGGGAACGCGGCGCTTGCTGCGGTACTTCTCGGCATCGCGCTTCATCGCGACCCGCGGTCTACTCGCCCGGCCCTCCTTCCTTAGCCGCCCCCTCTCTCCGTTCCCACCCCTTCTAAATTCTCTACGCCTTGCGATCGCCTGCCTTCGATCGAGTAAGGCGAGGCCATGGCTTGGCATGGCGCTTGAACCGCCTTGACATTGTGTGATCGCCTCCGGGCGACACTCGATAGCTCGAAGGCTGGTGCGTAGCGCGTCAAGGCGGAGCGGAATCGTATCCGCTTGCACGCCGCGACCCGGAAAGACGTGACCCAGCTGTCACGGTCCGCATGGCGGACCGGAAAGGTTGATCATGTCATTCCGAGTCCGCAAGGGTGGACGCGTGTGCCTGTTTTGTCTTGGTCTGGCGCTCGTCGCCGCCACGGCGCGGGCGCAGGAGTCCCCCGCTCCTTCGTCGACCCCTCCATCAGTCTTGAGAGCAGGCTCAGACCTTGCCATTGGCGGCGAGCCGGCGTTTGAAGTGCGATCTGCACCGTCATCGCCCCGGGGTGTACTCGTGCCACTATACGCGTCGTTTGCTTCGTTGCAGATGCTCGACGCCCATTCAACGCTTCGCGCCGTGCGCGCTGGCGGCGTGGAGCAGAATCCGCTGCTGCGAGGTCTCGCGGACAAACCAGCGGCGCTCGTGGCGATCAAGGCGGGCGTCGCTGTTTCCACTATTGCAGTTGCCGACAAGGTCCGCGGTCGCAGCCGTGTTGGGGCGATAGCACTGATGGCCGCGCTCAACTCGGCATACGCCGTGGTCGTCGCTCACAACTATCGGACAGTTCCGTAGCTCGCGCGACACGTCCGTAATTCCGCCGGAAACTGCTCTTCCTTTCTTGTTTCTTCGGCACATTGCTCGGATAGTCACTGCCGCTCTACTCCTCGCCCATTGAACAGCTCGCCCATTGCTCAGTCACAACATTAGTTGAGGTCGTCGCTTTTGCACGAGAGATTGTGATGCTGAGGGCGACTCTACTTATCTGGGCAATAACATCCGCGATCGTGCTCGCGCAACAACCCGGCGCGAAACAGCCTCGCAGGTCGCCGGCAGAAAGTTCTACGCCGATCATTTCCGAGGTGCTCGCGGCGCAGGTCATGCTCGATCGGTCCGGCTTCTCACCGGGCGAGATCGACGGCAAGGCCGGACCGAATTTCCAAAAGGCTCTCAGCGCATTCCAACAGAGCCGTGGCCTGAGCGTCTCGGGCCTCCTCGACGAAGCAACCGCGGAGCGACTGCACGAAGACGCCGGCGATCAACCGGCGGTCGTCACGTATGTACTCACAGAGGCGGATGTTGCCGGCCCATTTCAACCGAACATTCCAAAGGATCTCGTCGCGCAGTCGAAACTGGACATGCTTGGCTATCGCAATGCACTCGAGGCGCTGGCGGAGACTTTTCATGTGAGCCCTACGCTGCTGCAGACGGTGAATGAAGGCCAGACGTTTGCGACCGCAGGCGAGCAAGTCGTCGTACCAAACGTCAACGCCACGAAGGTCACGGAGATCACGAAGGACACACACACGAAGATCACGAAGGACCCGAAGAGCACGAAGACCACACAGAGCACACAGAATGAGAGCGAGGGGGCGTCATCGGGTATTCGAATCGTCGTGACGAAGCGCTCGAGCGCGCTCACGGTCGAGGACGAGAGTGGGCGCGTGCTGTTCTACGCGCCGGTGACCACCGGCAGCAGCCACGACCCTCTGCCGATCGGCACCTGGAAGGTGACGGTGGTGCAGCAGATGCCGGCGTTTCATTACAACCCGAAGCTGTTCTGGGATGCGAACCCCACTCATTCCCAGGCGACGATTCACCCTGGTCCGAATAATCCCGTCGGCGTCGCCTGGATCGACATCACCAAGGAGCACTACGGTATCCACGGCACGCCGGAGCCATCGACCGTCGGCCACACACAATCGCACGGCTGCGTGCGGATGACGAACTGGGACGTCCGCCGGGTGCTCGAGTGGGCTAAGCCTGGAACTGCCGTCGTGTTCCAATGAGAGTGCAACACCGCCAGATCAAACGCGTACAGCGCCTCGCTCTCATCATCGGAGTCAGCTTCGGCATCGGCGCGGTCGTGGGCAGTGTGTTGTCGTGGCGCGTACTGCGCGGTGACGCTGAGACAACGCTTCGGGCCGCCATCCAACAGTCGCCCGATCCCGAGCCCGCTCACGATCCCGCCGAACCGCGCGCGGTCGAGAGACCAGGAGAGCGCGACGAGACCGTCCCGGCCGCAATGACGGGCTCGGTGGCAAACGCGGACGCCGTGCAAGCGTTGCGCGATCGCGATCTGAAATTACCTGTCCAGGGCGTGAAGCGCGGCGATCTTCGCGACACGTACTCCGACGCGCGCGGGTCGGGCGCTCACGAGGCGCTCGATATCATGGCGCCGCGCCACACGCCCGTTGTCGCGGTCGAAGACGGACGCATCGAGAAGCTCTTCACGAGCAAAGCCGGCGGTCTGACAATCTACCAGTTCGATCCGACAAAGACGTTCACCTATTACTACGCGCACCTCGATCGCTATGCCGATAGGCTGCACGAAGGACAGGCCGTTCGGCGCGGTGACGTGATCGGCTATGTTGGCAGCACCGGCAATGCATCACCTGATGCACCGCACCTGCACTTTGCTATCTTTCGCCTGACGCCGGAGCGCCAATGGTGGAAGGGCGAACCCATCAACCCCTACCCGATCCTCAGCGAACAATAGCGGCGCCGGTGTATCCTCAGTCCCCGGATACGCACATAGGGGAGAGTGTCAATGCGCCTTCTTTCTACCGTGGCGGCCACCTGCCTGCTCGCCACCCTCGTGGTTGCAGGTCAGGGGCAAGTGCCGAATCCTACGAACAAGACCGGTGTCATCGGCCTGATGCACGCCATTCATTCGACGAACGATGTCGACAAAACACTGGCGTTCTATCAGGGGGTGTTTGGTCTCACCGGCCAGGTCCGGCCGTTCCAGAGCACCGGCCCCCAAATCCTGACGGATTCTCCCGGTGCCACGCTGCGCGTCGCGATGACACGCATCAACGGCGCATTCAATTTCGAATTGACTGAGTTCGGCAACGTCGAGCGCCAATTGAACAAGCAGCCCGACATCGCCGATCCAGGCGCTCCGATGCTGAAGCTTATCGTGCGTGACATCGACGCCATCGTGGCGGCAGCAAAGAAGGTGAACGCGCCCATCATCACAAAAGGCGCGGCAGCGGTGACCGCGCCGACGTCGATCGGCAGCGCGAAGTCGATCATCATGCGCGACCCGGACGGCTTCTTCGTCCAGGCGATCCAGGGGACGCCGGCTGCCGGCGCGCCGGAGGGTCCAGTCCTTGGCGCCATCCTGGGCCTGACCGTTCGTGACATGGACGAGACCCTGAAATACTGGAACGGCGTCCTCGGCGTCGACCTCCAGGCCGACAAGGCATTCGCCAACGACGACGCGATGCTCGATCTGATGGGGCTGCCCAAGGGCGCCTCGTACCGGATGGCGGGCGGTCTCATCCCGGGCAGCCAGGCACGCCTGGAGGTGATCGAAGTCAAGGGCGTGCCCCGCAAGCCGTTCGATCTGCGCGTCACCGATGCCAATGCGTGCGGAATGGCCATTCGCGTCGGCCACATTCGCGAAGTGCTTGCCAAGCACAAGGCCGCCGGCGGACGCGTGCTGTCGCGCAATGGCGAGCTCGTCGAATGGAGCGACACGATCCGCAACGTGTTTGTGAAAGATCCGAACGGGCTGAACCTCGAGCTGGTGGGCAGCGCCGATCCCAATCAGTAAGATCGACCCCGATGATTTTTGATCTAGGACCAAGCTGCGGGAGCCGCTTGCACGGCAGCTCGTCCTGATGGACGGCCAGGCGCTTGACGAATATCGGGCGGACACGGTACGAAACCTCGACGCCTGGTACCCCGCGTTCGATGTGAAACCGGGTCAGAAGCTCTATCTCGATCCTTGAGATCGCGTGCGTGTCAGGTGAAAAGCATGTCAACTTCCAACTTCCAATTCCCAATCTCCAAAGCTTTGCTGGGTTGCGTTGCGGCTCTCGCGGTGAGCGCCGCAGTTATCCTGGATGCGCAGGGCCGCGGCGGCGGTGGCGGCGGCGCCGCGCGGCCTGCGGGCGGTACCGGGACTGTCGAGAAGATCACCGTTCACGGCAAAGCGCTCGAGGGCAACCTCGAAGGCGATTCCCCCGATCGCGAGGCCACGGTCTATCTACCTCCGAGCTATGCTGCCGATCAGAATCGACGCTTTCCTGTCATCTACCTGCTGCACGGCTACGGCGGACGAGACGATACGTTTACGGCTCGCCTGGCCACGCTAGCCGAGAGCAGCGACAGGCTTGCGGCCGCTCAAGGCTTCAGTTCGGCCATCGTCGTCACCCCCAACGCGTTCACGCTGCATAAGGGCAGCATGTATTCGAACTCGCCTACCATCGGCGACTGGGAGCGGTTCATCGCCGAGGATCTCGTTTCCTACATGGATACTCATTACCGGACCCTGGCCAATCGAATGAGCCGTGGGTTGGCCGGTCATTCAATGGGCGGCTATGGCGCGTTGCGTATCGGGATGAAGCGGCCCGATGTCTTCTTCGGCCTTTACCTCATGAGTTCCTGCTGCCTCACCGCGAACCGCAATCCGAATCCGGAAGCAATGGCGGCATCAGAAGCGATCAAGACGCGAGAGCAGGCCGACGAAGCGTCACGCGGCCGCGGCTTTGGTCCCTCGGTGAACCTGGCTTCGGCCGCCGCATGGTCGCCGAATCCGAAGAACCCTCCGCTCTATCTCGATCTCCCGGTCAAAGACGGCAAGGTGCGGCCCGACATCGTCGCGAAATGGGTCACGAACTCGCCGCTCGAGACGATCGACCAGTACGCGGACAACCTGAAGAAGTACTACGCCATCGCCATCGAGATTGGTACTGCCGATGGACTGCTCGCGTCGAACAAGCAGTTGCACGACGCCATGACGCGACTGCGGGTCCCTCACAGCTACGAAGAGTACGACGGCGACCACACCAACAGGGTGAAGGACCGGATCGAACTACACGTACTCCCCTTCTTCTCGAAGAATCTGGCAGCTCCGGCGAACCCGACGTCACCAACGCCTCGGCAGTAAGCTGGCATATTTTCTACTCCTTGCTCGGCGGTTAAACGACGACGCATGCAATCGAGCGAGGGAAACCATGTCAGCGGAGCAATCTGGTCACGAGGCGATAGGCAGGCCGGGTCGAGTTCTCTAGACCGGCAAACCCGGCGCGATTCGGGGCTCCGGCTTGGGTTTTATCGCGTTTGGTGGCAGGATCGCGCGCACGCGGTGTCTCTCTGAATCCTGGGACGAGGCCTGGGCGCCTCAAGGAGGGTTGCGTGCGGTTGAGTTCATTTCTTACGGCCGCCGGTGTGGTGTGTCTCACGTTGTCAGCAGCGGCGCACCACTCGCACGGTCAGTACGACGAAACGTTCAGGGATATCGAGGGCGTCGTGAAAGAACTGCACCTGCTCACACCGCATTCCTGGCTCTATATCGAAGTCAAGGATGCGAGCGGAGCGATGCAGGTGTGGGCGCTCGAAGCGACCACTCGCGGCCAGCTCGAGAAGATTGGTGTGACGCGGGAGTCCATCAAGACGGGCGATCGCATCAAGGCGCGTTGCCATCCGCTGCGCGATAA
Source organism: Vicinamibacterales bacterium (assembly GCA_035649635.1). Classification (GTDB taxonomy): domain Bacteria; phylum Acidobacteriota; class Vicinamibacteria; order Vicinamibacterales; family UBA2999; genus Gp6-AA40. The sequence goes on from DASRJE010000216.1 coordinate 17,646, forward strand.
GACCAACGGGTGTCTGCTTGGATTCCTGAAGACCAGCGACGGCTCGATCAAGGATTGGGACGGCGGGAACGCGCCCGCGCCCAGCGATTTTTAGGCGTTTTCAACTTTCAGGCGGGCCGTCAGGCCCGCCTGCGGAGCACGTCATGCGTGTTAGAGCATTCGTGTTCGTGTGGCTGTTGTCGATTCCCGCGGGGGTCGCCGCGCAGGAATGGGAGGAGTTCACCAGCCTGCAGGATGGCTTTACGCTGAACTTCCCCGGCAAGCCCACGGTCACCGACACAAAGTGGACGTCGCAACTGAACTACATCCTTCCAGGACGGATCTATCTCGCAGAGAAGGGCAAAGAACGATACTCGCTGACGGTGGTCGACTACAGCGGCATCGAGCAGCAAGGCATCGAGCGCGCCAAGACGTGCCCTCCCGGCAACGCGAACTGCCGCGCCAACGCTCCCGAAGCGCTTGGTGCCGGATACGCGAGACACGACGAGCGCGGCGCGATTGTCTACGCCACCTTCAAGCTGCTTCAGCGAGATGTCAAACTGAATTACCTTGCCTGGGACTGGCAGGATCTCGTCGAGGGGCACATCGTCCAGCTCACTAACAACGCCGACCAGTCGCGTACCTTCGCGTGGATCGGCATGCACCAGCAGAAGCTGTACATCCTCGAGGGCACCGTGCCAGCCGGTTATCCCGAGCCGGGGCTCTTCCAGCAATCGATGCGATGGGTCGACAAAGACGGAAAGGGAATTCGCTACCAGTCGATCTACTCGAACTCGTTTCACGGTATGGGCGTGTACCCGGTTCCCGCGATCGTCGGACGTGGCGGCGGTGGTGCTGCTGCCACGCCTCCTCCCGCGGGCCGATAGTTCTATTTCGTAGGGGCGAGTCGTCAGACTCGCCCGCGGCAAATCAGGAGGCCTATGCGCCTGAATCACGTCGTGGCCGCCGCGATCATTGTGACGATGACGGCGCCAGCGTTCGCGCAGGAATGGACGGAGTTCGTCAGCAGAGAAGATCTGTTCTCCACGGCGTTTCCCGGCGCACCGCGCGTCACCGAATCCACCTATAAATCTCAGTTCGGCGCGGACCTGCCGGCCCGCGTTTACAGCGCGACGCTCGGTCGAAGTCGTTTCTCTGTGACCGTCGTCGATTATCGTCCGATTGAAAAAATTCTGACGGAGAGAGCGAAGAACTGCCCCGCCGGTGCAGAGACGTGCCTCGGAGGAAGCAATCCGACCAGTTCCACCGGCGCTGGATATTGGAAAGTGGATTACGCCGGCGCGCTCATTTACGCCACGCGGGAATTCATGAAACGCGATGCTGCCATCACGGAGTTCATCTGGACGAACATCGATCTCGTCGAGGGGCACATGCTGCAGCTGACCAACCCCGACAAGTCTCGAACCTTCGTCTCGATTTTCATGCACGTCGACCGGCTTTACATCGGGGAAGCGACTGTTCCAGCCGGTGATCCCGAGCCTGGCCTGTTTCAGCAGGCGCTGGGGTTTATCGATTCCGAAGGCAAGAGCATTCGCTATCGCACGCTATACCATCACGGACAACCGACGCCGCCCCGCTCGCGGTGATTCCGCGATTGCCGGCTGTCCGTTCACGATCTGGTGCCTGACACCGAAAAGTGAACGGTCACTGACACCGGGAGGCGCCCGCGGTGTTTCCTTCGCGCGTGCCATCGCGGTACACCTTGTGGCAGTTCGCACACGATTCGTTGAGTTGATCGGCAACCTTGACGACGGCGTCGACGTTCCGCGTTTGCGCCGCTTTGTACGCGGCTCGACCGACATCCATGAGTGCGCCCGTGTACTGCTTCCAGTCCGCGCGATCGACTGGAACAGGCCTTCCGTTCTCACATCGTCGCCCCGGTAGCAGGAAGAGCGGCGCCGTCTCGACGAGTGCAAGCGCAGCCTGATCGACCGCCTGCCATCCGTAGTACACCGTGGTGCCCCACTGGACGTAGTCGAAGGGTATCGGCATCGCCGGCTTCTCCTTGCCGGGATCCTTCACTTGAACATTGAAGAGGATGTTCGCATTCGGGAACGTCACACCGCGCATCAGCTGCGCCAGGTTGCCGGCGACTGCGAACGACGATGAGCCGGCGGCGGCGGTCGCGGGAGCTCCCTGCGACGCCGGGAACGCTATCTGTCCGAGTGCGGCCGCCGTCAGGTCGGTCGGTCCGGCGGGAAACTTACCCGCGCTCAGAAAGTACGCAGCAAGATCGATGGCCTGAGGCCTCGTTACGCTGCCTGGCGCCTGCGGAGGCATCGTCTTCTCGATCTTGTCGACGAGATCGGCCACCGAACGAGCACTCCATGTCGACAGGAAACCGCTCCCTGCCAGGGGTGGTCCGACCACACCTTCAAGCGCCTCGCCGTGACAGGTCACGCATTGCGCCTTGTAGAGTTGCTGGCCACGCGCGGCCTGGGCGTCCGAGTACACACGGTCTGTGACGGTGCGAGACTGTCCAGCCAGACCGATGAGGAAGATCACGCCGACGAGGGCAGCGAAGGACGCCATGCCGGCAGTGCGACGGAAGAATCGCATGTCCATCAGGTCGCGGATTATAGCTTGCGTGTGGTCGTTGTTTTATGCAGTATCTGACACCACTGGACCGGCCTTGCCGCCCCGCCTTGGAGCCGAGGAGGACGCATGCGCGTAATGATTCCTGCGGCGTTGATTCTTGCCCTTTCGCAGCCGGCCATTGCCCAGGATTGGGCGCGTTTCGTCAGTCCTGAGGATGGCTTCAGTTCGAACTACCCGGGCCAGCCGAAGATCGAGACGATCACGTACACCAGCCAGTTTCAGCAGCCGTTGCCGGCAAAGGTGTACCGCGCTGCGGACGCGCTGGGCCGCTACTCGACTACGGTGGTTGACTACCGGAACATCGAGAAGCTTCATGCGGACAGAGCGGCGAAGTGCCAGGCGGCCAAGGGGGCGAATCAGCTCGACGGAGATACCTGTCAAAACGACTTTCGCATGGACGTTGCCGGTGCGACCGACTACGCCGTCTGGAATCTCATCAAACAGGATGGCATCAAGCTGACGAGCTACATGTTCTACTTCGTCGAGCTGGTCTCGGGGCGGCTGCTCCAGATAACGAACGCCGACAAGTCACGCACGTTCGCCGCCGTGCATCAGCATGCCGGGCGCCTCTACATTCACCAGGCGACCGTCCCTTCGGGCATGCCGGAGCCGATCCTGTTCATGCAGTCACTGGCATGGGCAGACGAGAAGGGACTCGCCATTCGCTATCGCACCATGTACACCGAGGGCTACGGCGAGTGGAAGTTTCCTTCGCCGCTGCCGCCGCACACCGTTCGTGACCTCACTACGTCGATCGATGGAACGGTAATTCGACCACCGGCGCGATGAGTGCATCCATGTCAAGGGGTCAGACCCCTTGAGTGCATCCATGTGAAGGGGTCTGACCCCAGGAGGGCGAGTATGCGGTTCACGGCTTTCGGCGTTGCATCTCTCTTTGCACTGTGCCTGACCATCCCAGTCCTGGCTCATCACTCGCACGGCAACTACGACGTCTCGAAGTGGACCGTGATGGAAGGCACCGTCAAGCAGGTGATTTTCATCGTTCCGCATTCGATCGTCTATCTCGACGTCAAGGACGATAAAGGGCAGCCGGCAACGTGGGCGCTCGAGGCGACCAATCCGCAAGGCATCTTCCTGAGAGGCGTGAAGAAGGAAGACGTGCAGGTCGGCGACACGATCAAGGTGCGGTGTCACCTGCTTCGCGACGGCGGCAAGGGTTGTCTGCTTGGCTTCGTGACCCCGATGCACGGTGACAAAGCGCGCGGGCACGGCGTCGAGATCGAGTGGGACTGACCGCGGTCGCTAAATCACCGACACGAGCGAGTTCCGGGGGTACGGCTTCTCGCCGGCGCCAATGCGCGGGAAGAAGACCTTGAACGTCGTGCCACGGCTGGGTGCGCTCTCGATCGAAATGAATCCGCCCGCCGCCTCGACGATCTGACGAACGATCGCCAGGCCAAGACCGGATCCGGTGGCTCTGGCGCTGGCGTACGGCTCCATGACATGAAGCAGCGTGGCTTCATCCATGCCCTTGCTGTGGTCGGTCACTTCCAGCAGAACAAACAGGCTCGAGCGATTCGAGTCGCCAACGCGCTTCGCATTCGAGAGATTGATCTCGATCGGCCCGCCGTCCGGCATCGCTTCGCAGGCGTTTGTGACCAGGTGCGACAACAACGAGGAGAATCTGGTTCGCTCGATCAGCACGTGACCGAGGCTCCCCACCGGCGTGTAGCGAACCTCGTAGCGCGGTCCGGTAGACTCTTGCAGCGCCGGAAGCAAATCCGCGACCTCTGTCCCCAGGTCGAGCACCTGCGGTGGCCCACCCTGCTGCCGGGAAAACTGCATCAACTCCCCGGCCAATGCGACGCCGCGCTCGGCAGCGGCCAAGATTTCCGCTGCCTGGCGCCGCGCTGGCATCGGCACGTCGGGATTGACGCTGATGCGCTCGCCATGTCCGTGAAACACGTCGAGCAAACTCTGGAAATGGCGAACGACGCCGGCGGCCAATTGCTCGAGGGCCGCGTTCTTCTCCATCGCGGTCAACCGGTCGCCCTGCGTCATGAACGTCGCGCGCAGGTCCCGAACCTCGGCCGCCTGGATCCGTCTGCTCAGGAAATCCGCAACGACGACGGCAACCTGGCGCGCCTGCTCGGTCCACACACGCGATGGACCGACGTGCTCGTGACAGATCACGCCTATCAGCTTCTCCTTGATGAACAGTCCGACATCGAGCATCGATGTGATGCCGAGCGGGCGCAGGTAACTGGCAGCCAGTTCTGCGGTCCAGGCGTCAGTAACGGCCACTTCCGCTGGAACTGCTTTGAAGATCGTCAGCGAGGCGAAGTAGGTCGGGAAGTCCGCGACTCGGAGCATCGTCCCCGAAGAGTGCTCTCCCGTCGAGCGCTCGAACAGGTTCGCGCAGCGAAGAACCGAGCGATTGTCGATGAAGAGCCAGACGCCAACGCGCTCGACCGACAGCGTGTCGGCCGACAGTTCGCACACGTGACGAAAGATGAGATCGAGGGGGCCGTCAGCCGGCAATTGTGAGAGCGCCGACTTGACGGCCTCGATTACTGGCGCTGGTGGAGAAGGAACGCCGGGAGTTGCCATGGCTTTTTCCCTGTTACGAAAAACCGGCCTCGCAGTTGGGCTGGCGCCGCCGAGTACTGATCGCGGCGACAACGGTTGTCAAGGGATTACTCAATTTGCAACCCGCTTACATGATGATGGTGTTCGCTGGATCAGGAGCGTTTCAACCCCGAGGCTCAACTGAAGCCGAGTGACCGATGGCATCAGGCATAATGTCCGCCGCGCTTCTTCCTATACCTGGAGGGATAGATGACGGCACTCGGTACAGCGTTCCGAGCCGCGGCGTGGTCGCTGGTCCTGGTCGCGGGCTGGGCATCTGTGGCGTTCGCGCAATTGCGGCCGCCGGAGATCAAGGGGTTGCGGGGTGCGCCATTTCCCGCGATGAATCCGCCGCCCGACGTGCGCAGTTTCGGGGAAGGACCGCAGTGGGACGGCAAGGCCCCCGACGGAGTCCAGCCGCTTGCCATCGACGTGTTCACGAGCAAGGACTTTTACAAAGACCGCGCGCTCTGGATGGACGTGCGCTATTGGCGCTGCAACGCTCCGCGACAAATCGCTGACATGCGCAGCGGCGGGGCCGGCACCAGCACCAACGACCCCAGGATCGGCAGCAATCCGCCGGGAACGGCGCGGTGGGGAGACTGCAAGATGGATTGGCCGCGCGAGAACATCGTGAGCCCTTATCCCTTCAAGACTGCCAGGGAGCATTACCAGGCACTGATGGCCGACACGAAGTCTCGTGGTGGTCCGACCACACATACCTACGAGACGATGCCGAAGTGGGATGGCGTGTACGGCGAGTACGCGCCCAACGGGAGACGGGTCTGGAACTACTCTCGCGCCAATCAGGTCCCGACCCTGCTGTCATTGCTCACCCCGGACTATCAGCAGCGCATGGTCCGGCAGATCTACCACGAGGGTATCAACGCCGCCCACCAGTGGTCGGCGTCGTACTGCTGGCCCGAAGGGTTCATGCGGCAGTGGGCGACCGGGCCGAAACCAAGCCGCATCGTGGTCACGCCAGAGGTGGTGCTGTTCATGGGGAGCGGCAGCGGCAACATGTGGCGCGTCGTTCATCTCGGCCGCGAGTTCCCGCTTGGCCAGGGCGTCGCGCAATGGTACGGCGACACGATCGGGTTCTGGGATGGCGAGGCGCTCATCACGTGGACCGCCAATATCCAGGGATGGAATCAGCATTCGAGCTGGGAGTGGAGCGATCGACTGGAGACGATCGAGATCCTGACGCCGGTACGTGATGCGAGCGGCAAATTCATTGGGCTCGACTGGGAGGCCGTGCTGTACGACTCGGAGGCACTTGTCGCGCCGGTTCGTATTCTCTGGCATCGAAACTATCAGCAAAGCTGGGGCACTGCTGACCGCCTCGGATGGGCGGAGTGCACCAGGCCGCTGTACCCGATAGATGGATACGCGACGCAAGTCGCCCCAGGACAAGTCATCCAATACAAGGTCCCCGACATGTCGGATCGGCCGTGGGCCAGGATATGGGAAGAGAACTTCGAGAAGAACATGGACCGGCCGAAGCAGGAACTCGATCTCGGCTTCAAGTGAAAATGGGGTCGGGAGTCATTTGAAGAGGACGATTTTCGGAGGAGCCACGATGCCAGTCGAAAACGCCAGGACGATGTCAGCCCGAAACGCAGTGACAGTGGTTGTGCTCCTGTCGCTGGTACTGCTCGCGCCATCGGTGAATGCGCATCACTCGTACGCCATGTACGACGGGACCGTGTACCGCGTCTTCACCGGCGTCATCGTCCGTATCGTCCCGAATGCCGCTCACTTCGAGATGCACTTTGTCCCATTGAACGACGCCCGTGACGCGCTGGTGCGCGATGAGAAGGGCCAGCCGCTTGTCTGGGTGGGACAGATGGAAAGCGCCGCGCAAGCCTTCAAAGACGGCATCACCAAAGAGAGCTTTCCACAAGGAACGGTCTTCAGCATGGGCCTGCACCCTCGGCGGGACGGCAAGCCCGCCGGTGACCGGGGAATGTCCGGGCTCTTTCAATGCCCGAAAGGCAGCAAGCCCGAGCCTGGCAAGCATTGCGATTCAGTTGCGGGCAACAAGACGTTCGGCGCGGGCGAGTTGCCGAAAGAAGGAGCTCCGAAGTCATAACCACGAGGGACACGAAGGTCGCAAAGACCACGAAGGTGCGTGATCGCTACTTTGGTAGAAGCTCCTCCAGTTTCTCGACATCGATCCCGGGATCCAGTTGCGCCGGCGTGGACGATGTCGTGAACCCGATCCAGCGCCCCAGAACGATCACTCCAACCCAGATGACCAGCGACAGCGCAGCAACCGCTCTTCCCGCGGTGGGCGCCGCGACATCGCGATCCCACACGTGAACCGACCGCCGCGCCGTCACTTCAAATACCAGCATGTTGAGGCCTGACAGCGCGAGCAGCGCCATCTTCGCGCGGAAATACGTGCTCTGGTAATAGGTGCTCGCGTTGGTGATGAACATGAGGGCGCCCGTCGTCGCCGTGACCGCGAACGCCATCCACGTCCACTTGAAAACGTCAGAGGCGACGGCCGAAAACGGGCGCCGCGTGGATGCGATACCCAGGAGCCGCAGATCGATGATGACGATCGTGCCGAACACCATCGTCAGCCCAATCACATGCACTGATTCGATCAGGGGAAACAGAAACAGCGAGTTGCGTATTGCCGTGGCCAGGGGAGTGGCCTCGAGCGACGCAATCAGGCTGGCTATGTCCATCGACGTGACCCCATGTCCTGAGACTCATGATGCAGCTCACCTGACCGCGCATTCGAAGCTGGACGCGTCCTCCACGCTGCCTTTCCCCTTGTAACGTGCGATCTTCGGATACGCACACAGCGGCCGGGTTCTCCCGGGCCATGGGCTGGCGGCTCCGGACCTCGCAACGATCTGATCGGGGGCTACGCCCTTCTCCACCCAATTCACCAAAGCGCCGAACGCATCGAACTGGTCGGTCGCCGGGCCGCCCTCGCAGTGCTGCATACCCGGTACGGCAAACACGCGAGCAAAGTCGCTGGCCATACCACCGTTGGCCGTGTTGAGATCGTTCCACCACGCGATCGTGTCGTTGATTGAAAAGATCGGATCGCTCACACCGTGCACGATGAGAAGCTTCCCGCCGCGCTTGCTGAACTGAGTCAAATCCGTCGACCCGACGTGTATGAGTTCCTGCATGGATACGGCGTAGGTGGGACGGCTGACTGCAGTCAACATTTGCTCGCTCCGGCTCAAATCGACCCCATGGAGGTACTGCGAGGGGCCCGCCCCGTGCACGCTGATCGGGACCGGTGGTGACGTCAAGGCAGCGGCCGACGGGCCGACAAGGCCAATCGAGATACTCGAAACCGACTCAGCCTCGTAGTTGCCAAGCCGCCAGGCGCGCCAGCCCTGGAAGTACCCCTCATTGCTTCGTCCGCCGATCCCGGCATCCCATGGCCAGTCCGAATAGAGTCGGCCGCCGGCAGCGGTGCGCGCGCCTTCGAACACCCGCTCGAGCGCGGTGACCTGCGCACCGGAGAGACACGAGACTCGCTTCGCACTCTTGCACGTCACCGTGTTCAGCTTCGGTCGAACAGCCGTCGTCGTGCACCTCGGGAAGTCCGAGACGATGCCGTCTTTCGCACCGTCGAATTCGTCGCACGCCTCGAGAACGGCTGCCGAGACGATGGCGAGATCCTCGTCGGTGAACATCTTGTTGATGAACGGTTGCCCGTAACGGTCGTACACACCAGCCGATCGTGCAGCCTGCGCGAGCGTCTGAAAATCGGAAACCTGCGACAGGGCGGCGCGTGGAATGTTGAAACCGGGCGCGCAAGACAGGATGCCGTCGTAATAGTCGGCAAACTTTTGCGACATCAACATCCCTTCACGCCCTCCCTCGGAGCATCCGACGTAGTACGAGCGATCCGGCTGGCGGCCGTAGTAGAGGCGAATGAGCGCCTTCGCAGTTTGCGTGACCTCTGCGTACGAGCGAAACGCGAAATCGATGCGCGCCTGCGGGTCGAAGCCGAATGTCGACGTCCCGTTCAGGTTCGGGTCGTTGTTGATCGTGTTGTCATGGCCCGAATCCTGGGACACCACCGCATACCCGAGCATGAGCGCGTTGCCACGCTGGCCGCCCTGCAGGTTGCCCAGTGCGTCGCCAAGATTGCCGTTGGTGCCGCCGCCTCCCTGGAAGAAGAAGCGGCCATTCCACTGCGATGGAAGGCGCATGTGGAACCGAATCGCGTAGCGCTGCGAATTGAAGCCGACGCGCTCGTTGAGCCGACCAATGACCTCGCAGTGCTCAGGACGTGCAGCCGCATTGCCCTGCGCCGACTGCCCCGCATTCATGACTGCCGATTCGAAACGGATCGTCGTATTTGGAAAGGCCGCGGCGTCGGAGCTCAGAATGCCGTTGCAACGATCTGACGTTGACGCTCTGGCAGTTCCGCGCCGCGTCTGCTGTGAAGCATCCACGCGTAGTCCCGCAACCGCCAGAGCGAGGGCGATGAGAATCAGAGCTCGGATGTGCATGGCCGGGACTCTAGCACATCCGATCGAGTGCTGCCGCGTGGCCACTGCGGCTGTCGCTCCTGGACATGCCGATTCAGGTCGTGGAACGCTCCACCGGCTCGAGGCGAAGGATTGGCGTCGGCTTGCCGTCGCGGTCGTCAGTCACGAGGTAGATGTATCCGTCGGGACTCTGCCGAATGTCGCGGATACGACCCCGCTGCTGCACGAGCGTCTCCTCGTTGACGATGCGCTGGCCCTCGAGCGTGAGACGGGACAGCTGCTGACCATTCATGCCGCCAATGAAGATGTTGCCGCGCCACAGTGGAAAACGATCGCCTGTGTAGATCATCAAGCCTGAAATACCGATCGACGGTACCCACACGCGCATCGGCTGCTCCATCCCCTGCCGATGGGTGCCGCTATGGATCGCGAGGCCAGTCTGGTAGTTCACGCCGTAGCCGATGACGGGCCATCCATAGTTCTTGCCGGGCTGAATCACGTTGAGCTCGTCACCTCCCTGCGGCCCGTGCTCGTTCGCCCACACGTCGCCGGTCTGCGGGTGAATCGCGAGTCCCTGCATGTTGCGATGGCCGTAGCTCCAGATCTCCGGCCGCGCCCCGGCGCGAGTGACGAACGGATTGTCAGCAGGCACGCGGCCATCGTCGTGCAGGCGCACGACCTTGCCGTGATGATTGGTCAGGTCCTGCGCCGGATGTGCTTCGAGATTCCCCTCGGGTGGCACCTGGCGGTCACCAAGCGTCAGGAACAGATAGCCGTTCCTGTCGAAGGCTATTTTGCCGCTGTAATGGCCGCGGCCCTTCGACACCGCGTCGAAGATCTCCTGGACCTCGGTCAAGCGATCGTTCTCGAAGCGCCCGCGGATGAGCGCCGTTCTCGAATCCTGATCCGTTGCACCGGGCTTGGAGTAGCTGATGTACAGCAGCCGATTCGACGCGAAATTCGGATGCGGCATCACTTCGAGGAGGCCGCCCTGCCCGGAATGAAACACCTTGGGAACGCCCTCGACTGGCTGCGGCAACAGCTTGCCCTGGCGAAGGATGCGGAGCCGCCCCGGCCGTTCGGTAATCAGTGTGTCCCCACCAGGGAGAAACGCAATCGACCAGGGCTGAACGAGCGCATCGACCACGGTCACGATGCGGTAATCATGAAGCGTAGATTTGGAGCTGGCCTGACCGGACACTACGACTGATGCGGCAGTAGACAGTATGAGAGCCGCGAGGGCGAGATGAATTCGTCGCATAGTAAGGTCTCCTCGGCGACCAATCCTAGCATTGGAAACGCCTTCGCCAGGATTCCAGGCTGTTCAATCGTGATTTGAGTGAATGTGTCATAGCATGCACGTGCACACGAACCACTGCACTGTTACGGATGAACATCACATTCCAGCGCGCGGTCGATCGATATGCGGGCGTGCCGCTGTGCGCGCTGTTCTCTCTGCTGCACGGGCTATGGCCGCCGGCGCCCTCGAGGGAGCGGCCCCGCCGCATCCTGGTCATTCTGCTCTCGGAAATGGGCAGCCTCGTGCTCGCGTACGCCATGTTCGCGCGGCTGAAGCAGAAGTATCCCGGCGCGTCCATTCACGCCTTGCTCTTCGGCAAGAATCGCGAAGTGCTCGACCTGCTGGATGTGATCCCGGGTGAGAACGTGTTCACGGTCAGCGACCGATCGCTGACGGAGTTCGCCTCAGACTCGTTCAAGGTCTTACGCGCGCTTCGCGCGCTCGAGTTCGACGTCGTCATCGACTGCGAACTGTTCGCACGGGCGAGCGCCATCTTCTCGTTCCTGTCTGGCGCTCCGGTACGCGTCGGATTCTTCAGGCACACACAAGAAGGACTTTATCGAGGAACGTTCATCACGCGGCGAGTGTTGTACAACCCCTACTTGCATCTCACGCGGCAGTTCGTCGGGCTCGCGGAAGCCATCGAATCGCAGACGATGCCCGTCATCAAGAATGCGATGCTGCCGCCACCGGCGCAGCCGCCGCAGGTGCAATTCCCCGATGCCGAGTTGCAGGAAATCACCGCCCGGCTGCACGCCGATTTTCCCGCGATCAGGGGCAAGAGCCTCGTCCTCGTTTCCCCGAGCGGCGGCATCCTGCCTCTCCGTGCGTGGCCGATCGAGCATTACCGCACACTGTGTGCAAGTCTCCTGGCCGACGGTCACGCCGTCGGCATCATCGGACTGAGTGGGGATAAACGCTTCGGGCAGGACCTCGCCGCTCATTGCGGGAGTCCACTTTGCATCGACCTTACGGGTTACACGAAGTCGATACGGCACCTGCTGGCGATCTTTCATCGCGCGTCGCTGCTGGTGACCAACGACGGTGGCCATGGCCAGTTCGCCGCGATCACGCCGCTTCCCACCATCATCCTCTTTGGACCCGAGACGCCAGTCCTGTACGGCACTCTCGCGAAGAACGCATACTGCTTCTACCTCGGCATCCCGTGTTCGCCGTGTCTCACGGCCTACAATCATCGAAGCTCGCCGTGCGACGGCGACAACCAATGCCTGAAGCGAATCACCCCCGATCAGGTCGTAGCCAAGGCGCGGGAGATGATTGAGCATACGCAACGGACCGAGGGCGCGCATGTGACGGGAGCGGCATGGCGCACGTGAGAGATACGGCTTCGCGACGACCGCGCTGGCTCCTGATGTGGTACGGCGCGGCAGCCGCTTTCGCTGTAGTTACTTACTTCTACGGTCTCGACAGCCTGCACATTCCGAAAAACGGCGACGAATATCCCTACGAGCACATCACCCGAATGACGGCGGTAAGCGGGCACTGGCTTCCGCTCAAGTCCGAGATACCGGAAATGCGCAACACCAAACCGCCGCTCCTGTTCTGGCAGGGTATGGTGTCGACGAACTGGGGGGGCGACTGGACGCTATGGCGTCTGCGGTGGCCGAGTGTGGCTTACACGCTGCTGACAGCGGGCCTCGCGTTCCTCCTCGGCTGGAGATTGTCTGGTCAGCTCGAAACAGGTTTCATCGCGTTGCTGACGTTTCTCGCCTTCTTCAGCACGTATCGCTACGGCCGGCCGTTCCTCACGGATTCACCTTCATCGTTTTGGCTGTTCGTGCCCTGTTTCGCCCTGCTCTGGCGACCATCGATCGTCGAGTCGCGGCTGACCGCGCCCCTTCTGCTCGGGCTCGCAACCGGCGTCGGCCTGCTCTACAAATCATTCGCGTTGCTCGTGCCGGTAGGCCTCTTTCTCGCCTGGTGGCACTTGCGGCACCGCCGCTACGTTGTGCCGGCGTTTCTCGCGCGCGACGTGGGCAAGTTGGTCATCGTTGCCGTCGTGGCGCTCGCGATCTTCGGCCTGTGGTTCGTCCTCGATCCCGACCCGCGCGCGATCGTGAACGAGTTCGTCTTCAGGGAAAACGCGGCGAAGTTCGGCGCGCCCGGCGACTACTTGAAGAATTTTTTCTGGGGCGGTTCGAGCATCTGGCGGTTGGTGGTGTCCTATCCACTGAATGCGGGCTTGTTGATGTTTCCGGTGGTCGCGTTGTTCGTCGATGCCTTCAGGCGCCGCAATGAGCTCGACGACGACGAGATACTGCTCTGGATGTGGGTAATCAGCCTGTTTGTCGTGTTCAGCTTGCCCAGTCAACGCGACGAACGGTACCTGCTGCCGGCGATGCCCGCCCTCGCGGTGTTATGCGCGCTGAACTGGGAGCGGATCAGTGAGCGCGTATTCATCGCGAGTGTGGTCGTGACCGGCGTGGCGGCCCTGCTCCTGGTCTATCTGTCGATGCGACTCGAACAGGCGGTGCCTGGGGAACGCCTCTTTTCAGCTGGCTACTGGGCACTGCTCGCTGTCAATGTCATCGTCGTTACCGCGTCACTGCTGAGGACGCGGCTGGCGCGCTCATATGTCAATGTCGCGGTCCTGCTGGCGCTCGCAAGTTTTGCAGGGTTCCTGCGGCCGTTCGACGGCGCGTCCGGCACGTACGCTTCGGACGTTCAGCATCTCGCCAAGGGACGAACGGTGTGGGTTCCGATCAATTTCGCTGCAAAAGAGGAGGCCCATCGCTTTCTGTTACCCGGTGCGGATGTGCGTGGCTACGCTGGCGCGCCCGATTTCACCGTATCGAGTCCCGGACCTCACTCCCCCCTGTTCGCCGTCCGCGCGCCGATCGACGGCACGGCTGTCGGCGGCGGCAGAGTTCTGGGCGAACGACTCGACATCGCTACGCGACAGACGCCCGAGCAGATCCTGGACATGTTGCGAGGCAACGTGCTGGAACACCTCTTCGTCAGAGAGGTCCTGGTGGAACCCGGCGAGGTGCACGAGCGGTGATCCACTGTCGGGTCAGCGCCACCACTGACACCAGCCCATAGATCGGGTCCAGCAGGTAGTCCCAGTAATTCGTCGATTCGAGCAAGCGCAGGTGAAACGCCAGGGCTGCAAGGAGCAATAGCCACGCGAATCGATTCTGCTTCCAGAGCAACCAGCCGGTGATCACCGCAACGATTACAAACAGCGGACTGAAACGCCAACCCCATTCGTAGGGATCGACACTGCTCAAGCCAAGCGCAAGAGGATATAGAGCCACACTGCCAATGGCGCCAAAGCTCCAGCAAGCCGTCCAGTCACTCGGAAAAAACACCGGGCGGGCAAAAGCGCGTTCGTAGACGATGACCGCCAGGGCAGCCGTCAGCGGGACGCTGAAGTTGGCATTGACGGCGGCGATCCAGCGCGCGATCGCAACCGATTCAATGCGAATCAGCATGACGGCAAGCGCAACCACTCCGATCAACACCAGCAGTCCCGCGCCACGCAATCTGAATCCACGCCGCGCGCGCGCGCCCTCCGCCAGCCGCTGCAGGCACAGTACCAATGCCAGCCACGGGCACACGGCAGAGAAGAACGTCGTGACGAAGTCCCGGATCATCGGGTCGTTCGACTCCAACGCTCGTCGAGCCAGGCCGGGTTGAAGACGATGTGTTTGATCGCCTTCCGTTGCCAGGTATAGACGAGATGCACGTCACCGCCGCGGGCCTGGATGAGGAATGGATAGGAGAAATCGCCGCCCCTTTCTTCGACCAGCGTCGCGATGCGCGACCACGTGCGTCCTTCGTCAACCGACATCGCGAGGCGCAGGTTCTCGCGGCCATCCGGAGAGTCGTTGAACGCAAGGAGCAGACGCCCGTCCGTCAACCGGATTGCATCGAGACCCGAATCAGGATTGGGCAGATCAATCCGTTCCGGCGCCGACCATGTATGGCCTGCGTCTTCAGACCGCGCCATCGAAACGGTGCGCGGGGCGTCATCATCGCGAAGAAGAGCAAGCGCACGGCCCGCATCGATCGGCGTGAGTGCGGGCTGGTAACCGTACCAGCCTGCGCTCATGCGGCTCTTCGTAGCAACGATGTCTTCACCGCGGTGCTCGAGCCACAGCATCTCGGGGAACCTCCCGATGAACTCGTGGTAGATCGGCACCGCCCATCCGCCATCCGACAGTGCGACCGGTGCGTTCTTGACCAGCTCGCTGAGGTTGAAGAACGGACTGAGCGTCAACCGGCGGCTGCGCGTCCACGTCCGTCCCTCGTCTTCGGACATCGTTACGTTCAGCGAGCTGCCTGACCAGCCGCCAATGGACACCGTGACGTAGATGATCCAAAGTCTGCCCTCGGCATCGCTGAAGAGCACCGGGTTGCCGACCTTCTTGATGTAGCGCCTTAACTCGCGCGCGGCGGACGCTCGCGTGACGATCGCGCGCGCGGGCGACCAGCGCCCATCGTCTGACGATTGCACCGAGAAGTAGATGGCGACGTCGCCTGCCCCTTCACGCGAGCCCGCGTACCAGACGGCGGCGAGACCGCCGCCGAACAGTTCGGCGATCGACGCGACGTGCGACATCGCCTGCGGCGAGTCAGGATTGAGAATTTCGTCTCCAAAAACAGGCGCCGATGCCGTCGAGTGAGCTTGGGCGGGTACGACGAGCCGGGGCGCCGGACCGCCAGCCTTGAACCATGGCCACGCGTTCAAGGCGACGGCCAGGACGATCAGCGTGCTTCGCAACCAGGGTGACTGCCTCAATCCGGTGATAATAGCCGAGGCCGTGACAGGAGGAACGGCGCCCGCATCATGATTGGTAGCTCAGTCGGTCACTACAGGATCGAGGCCCAGCTCGGGGCAGGCGGCATGGGCGTCGTCTATCGCGCCTACGACACGGTGCTCCGGCGCAGGGTGGCCATCAAATTCCTGACCGGGTTGTCCGACGACGAGAGCCGGACGCGTCTGTTGAAGGAAGCGCGGGCCGCATCGGCGCTCAACCATCCCAACATTTGCACGATTCACGAGATCGCCGAAGCCGACGGTCAACCGTGCATCGTCATGGAATACCTGCAGGGCACGCAGCTCGAGGCGCTGATCGTTCCCGGAGGCCTGCCGGCGGACACGTTCTTCCGCTATAGCCTGCAGGTCGCCGACGCGCTGATGCACGCTCACGATCGCGGAATCATTCATCGCGATCTGAAGAGCGCCAACGTCATTGTAGGGCCGGAAGGCCGCTTGAAGGTACTCGACTTCGGACTCGCGCACCGGCTTCCGGAATACGAAAACGAAAACGTCACGCAATCGGTGTCGCTCCTCGCGCAGCCGGAGACAGTCGCAGGCACGCTCGCGTATATCGCTCCCGAGGTCCTGCAGAGCGGCAAGTCGGATGCCCGCAGCGATGTGTGGTCGCTCGGCGTGTTGTTCTATGAGATGGCGTCAGGGCGGCTTCCATTCAAGGGGCTCAAAGGATTCCAGCTGATCTCGGCAATCGTCGAGAACACACCGGTGCCGTCGCTGAGCGCGATGGTGCCGTCAGCGCAGCGGGCCATCATCCACCGTTGTCTCGAGAAGGACCCCGAGCACCGGTATACGAGCTCGCGCGACGTCTTCATGGCGCTCGAGGCTGCGCAGGCACAGCCGACGTGGTCCGGGAGGTACCTCGCTGTCGCGGGCATCGCGCTGCTCGTGATCGTCGGCGGCGGAATCGTCGCCTACCAACGATTCGCGCCGCGCGAAGGCGAGCGCCCGCCCGCGGTCACGTCCGCACCAGCGCAACCGGCTGCCGCCGCAGTCAACGCGCGGCGAGCGGTTGCTGTCCTCGGGTTCAAGAACCTGTCAGGTCAGCCTGAAGCTGCCTGGTTGTCGACCGCGCTTGCCGAGATGCTCACGACGGAGCTGGCCGCGGGCGAACATCTACGAACGATCCCGGGTGAGAACATCGCGCGCATGAAGAGCGACCTCGAGTTGGCCGACGCTGACAGCTTTGCGTCCGACACCCTCGCGCGCATCAGCACTCACATCGGCAGCGATCTCGTTGTGTCCGGGTCGTATGTCAGAATCGGAGAGAAGCTCCGCTTCGACGTGCGCATGCAGGACGCTGGCGGCGGTGACACCATCCTCTCGGTTGCCGAGATGGGCGGTGAGGAGGAGCTTTTCGACATCGTCTCCAGGATCGGTGCACGGCTGCGCGAACGCCTCGGCGTGACGGAGCTGTCGGCCGCGGAAGTTGCCGGTGTGCAGGCATCGCTGCCTGCGAACCCGAATGCGGCGCGGTTGTACTCCGAAGGGTTGGCCAAGTTGCGGCTTTACGATGCCCAGGCCGCACGCACCTTGCTCGAGCAAGCGGTGAGCGCGGATCCCAACCTCCCCTTGGCCCACTCGGCACTTGCTCTTGCCTGGTCAGCGCTTGGCTACGACGAACACGCCAGGCAGTCCGCCAAGCGTGCGTACGAGTTGTCGGCCGATCTCGCCCGTGAAGATCGCATGTGGGTCGAAGGCCGGTATCACGACGCCATGAGCGAGTACGACGAGGCCATCAAGACCTACCAGGCGCTCTACAGCTTCTTCCCGGATGATCTCGAGTATGGGCTGCAGCTTGCCGCCGCACAAACGTCTGGCGGCAAGGGACAGGACGCGCTCCAGACAATCGATTCGTTGCGTCGTCTCGCCACTCCGGTACGCGACGATCCTCGCATTGATAGCGCCGAAGCGACGGCCGCCAGCTCGCTCTCGGACTTCAAGCGGCAGCAAGCCGCGGCCGCGCGCGCCGTGGCCAAGGCACGACAGCAAGGAGCGCGACTGCTCGTGGCCAGCGCCCTCCTTACAGAAGGCAACGCCTGGCAGGAATTGGGAGACGCGCGGAAGGCCATCGCTGCAGCCGAGGAGGCCCGACAGATTTTCGCAACGGCCGGAGACCGCGGTGGCGAGAGCCGCGCCCTCCGCGCGGCCGGCATCAGCCTCAGGTCGCAGGGAGATCTGACGCGCGCCACACAGATGTACGAGCAAGGGCTCGCCGTGGTGCGAGAGATTGGCGATCGGAGCACGACAGCCGGCCTGTTGAACAACATCGCGAACGTCCTCAGGCAGCAGGGATCGCTCGAGGCGGCAGAACGGACGTATGCGGAGTCGCTCGCGATCTCGCGTGAGATCGGAGACAGAAGCGCGGTCGCCCTCATCCTGAACAACATCGCGATCCTTCATCGCGTGCGGGGCGACTACGCGGGGGCCAAGAGGAACTACGAGGAGTCACTGGTCATCCGGCGCGCCATCGGTGAAAGGGCTGGTGCCTCGGCCACGCTGAACAATCTGGCCAACCTCATGTCGGACGAGGGCGATTTGGGCGGGGCCATGAAGGTGTACGAAGAGACCCGCAAGACGGCAGAGGAACTCGGCGACAAGCGCGGCGTCGCCATGGCCATTTACAACATGGGCGAGATGGAGCGGCTGCAGGGAAACCTGCCCAGGTCACGCACGCTGTTCGACGAAGCGCTGACTCTGCGACGCTCGCTCGAGGACAAGAGTGCCATCGCCCGAACGCAGACCAGTATCGGAATGGTACTGACGGCGCAGGCTCGCCTGCCAGAGGCGAGAAAGTCGTACGAGGAGGCGCTCGCGCTGCAAGAGAGCGTTGGCGACAAGCTCGGCATCGCGCGAGTGCGAAATCTCCTGGGATCCTTAACCCTTCACGAAGGTCGACCCGTAGACGCGCAGACGTCGATCCGTCAGGCCGCGACAGAGTTTCACCAGATGAAGGCGCTTGACGAAGAAGCTGCGGCGCTGGCAGGGCTGGCTCGCGCGTTGCTCGCGGAACGCAAGACTGAGGAGGCCGACCGCGCGATTCAGGAAGCCGTTCGCCTGGTAAAGGATAGCCGCAATCGTCAGTGGCGCCTCGAGGTCGATCTGGGACAAGCGCGCGTCGAGACTGCCACCGGGAAGCGCGCAGCGGCCGCGACCCGGTTGCGGAAGTTACAGACTGACGCCAGGAGCTTTGTGGGGCTCGAGCTGGAAGCAGGCCTCGCGCTTGCAGAGGTGGAATCAGCCTCGGGCCAGGCCGAGCAAGGGCGAGCGCGTCTCGATACGATCGAGCAGCAGGCCAAGAGCAAGGGATTCCTGCTGATCGCAAGTCAGGCCGCGGCCGCGCGACGCTGAGTGAGTACTGCCACCAATGAAACACGTTCCACCGCTCGTTATGTCCTATCAGTTGCGAATCGCGTGCGCCGTCATCATTACCCTCTCATCTCTCAGCTGCCAGAGTTCCAGCGACACTCCCTCGTCCACGACTCCTACCTCGCCAACCGCTCCTCTAGTCGACGTCGTCAACATCGCCGGGAACTGGGTCGGCACGATCGAGTCCGCCAACCTGCCCCCTCAGACGATCTCCCTGGTCGTGGTGCAGTTTGCCGACTGCGTCGATGGGTCGTGGAAAAGCGCCGATGGCGATTGGACCGGTGCCATCAGCGGCTTTGCCAGGAAGGACTCGTTCTCAGGTCAGATCACATTCGAGCGCCGGTCGAACGGCGGCTGCCTCGCATCCGGTAACGTCGGCGGCGATGTCGGGTCCGGCACGCTGCAATGGATCAGCGTCGGCGCCACACCAATCGGACAGTGTGCCGGCAGCCTTCCGCAGTCGATCGTCATCAGCATGCGTCGTCAGTGAAGGGGGTCAGACCCCTTGAGTGAAAGAGTATCAAGGGGTCTGACCCCTCCACATTAATGCCCATGGCCACGCCCGTGCTGCGCCATCGTCATATCCCACATTCGCCGCGTCAGATCCTTCCGCGCGACGCGCAGGAACACGTGAAAGGACACCGGATGGGCATCATGTGTGTTCTGGAGAATCTCGGGCACTCCGTAGAACGTCACGTCTCCTCCTAATCCGAGGGCCAGTCCACGGATCGTCGCGACGTCCCGGACGGATCCGAATGTGAAAGCTCGAACCGTGTCGACCAGTTCACCGGGATGAGGTACGTGCACGATGTTGGGAAACAAGAGGATCTCGGTCTCGACGTCCGTGCGTTCGAAACGCCCGTACCACGACCACGCGCCAGACTTGTGCGTGCCCTCGAGCAGCAGCGAGTCGACGGTGCTGTACTGGCGTCGATTGCGCCCGACGGCGCCGGTGATAGCCGTGAATCCTGTAGAGCGATGGCGTGACCACGACGCTGACGCACTCGAACGGCGCTGATCGCCCGGCTCGAGCGCTTCAGGCTCTTCGAGGAACCCGTGCGATACCTGGATCGCCCATGATGGTGTCGGTCTCAACCACGCGCGTATCGACCATGAGTCGATCGCGCCGAAATCGAGGTCGTAGCGAACCTCGTCCGACTCGCGGCCCCGGAATACCGATCCCTCGAACGAGGCCCTGCCGTAATCGACGCGCCCGAGGATCACGCTGCTCGCGATGTGAGTGGAGTCGAAGATGTGATGAGCAATTGGCGCCGCCGGATTCTCGGCGGCGGAGGCCCGATGCATAAACGGAACGGGGCCGAGGGCTGGCTCGCCCACTGGTCCTCCGGCAAACGTCAGCCTCGTTCGATCGCCAAGCGGAAGACTCCAGGCCGCCGATAACTGCATGAAGAGGTCATGCGGATGCTGGTGATCGGTGATCTGCAGGCCTTCGTACGCTTCCCCCACCTGAAAGATCTGCGAGTAGCCCTTTCCATGCGAAGTCAGCGGCTCGGCGGAGACCATCGCCGTGGCGCTGAACGTTCCTGGTCCAAGCGGATGACTGCCGGTCACCATCAACCAGTTCTGCGATCTGAACTCAGTCTCCCCTCGCCGGCCTCCTTGTTGGTTCCATGTCGCAAACAGCACACTGTCAACAGCCCCGGTCCATCCGGCCTGCGCCGACGTGGCCGGCGGCGTGCCAGCTTGATGACCTGCATGATCCGGCGACGGGTCCCGCTGTGCAGCGAGCGGCGCTGCTGCAAACAGCACGACCAGGATAATCAGGCTACTTCGCCGCACCAGTCTGCTCGACGACGGCGACGATCTCCTTCAGCACCGTGACTCCGCGATCGGCTTCGTACCAGTCGCCTCTCTGCGCGAAACGCCTGGCACTCTCGGGGTCGGCGCCAATTGATCGAAACAAATCCTGAAGCTCCGTCGGCCGCTCCACCCAGGCGCCGACGTCTACGCCTTCGCGAAGCAGGACCACGGTGGGTGTCGCCGTCCGGCCATCGAAGGTTCGATGAGCACGCAACAGCGACTCACCGGTCGCGCGATCGACGATGCGGAAGGGAACGTGAGCCAGGGACATCAGTCGGGCCACATATGGCACCGAATAAGCCGAGTCGGGGCACCAGTCTTCGGCAACGACCAAGAGCTTGAGATCACGCCTGGCACGCTGGACACGCTCGACGAGATCGGGAGCAACCGTCGCGACCGCCGCCGTCCGCAACCAACGCTCCCGCTGTCGTTCAACCCGCTCGAGGAACCGTTCCCATGTCTCCCCTGCTTCGAAGAGACGCGCCGGGTCCACCGACCCCGTTTGAAGCGGCGACACCACGAGCAGGAGAAAGAGCGAGATAACCTGCATGCACCGACGATCCTATCGACTTTGATGGTCATTCCAAAGCGGGTGTGGCGCCGGACCGTTTCGTCAAGGCAACGCCGGACCTGCGCTCCTCGCTGATTCGCGACACGAGGCGTGCGACTTCGGCTGACGCTGCCTGGGGTGACTTCCCCTTCGGATGAATCCCGCACACGGCGTTGGTCAGCGAATGATCGAGGCCGCGGCCCCATCGTGGCAGACCCGCTCCGTCGCGACCATAGGTGATGTAGACCGAGGCCGTGTTGAGCCCCGTGCCGGGCCGCTCGCCGATGACGTGGACGACAATCGACGCGCCAACGAGCCCGCCAATTTCATAGCCAGCCCGGACACGGCCGTTCTGCACCACGATGTCGTGCTCGCCGACATGTCGACGATCGCTGGACAGGGCGCGCCGCAGCCCGGGAAGCAAGTCGCGAAGGTGTTCGTTGATGGCGTTGGCATTCAAGCCATCTGAAATCACGACCTGGACATGTGGTCGCTGCGCCGTATACAGCCCCGCGATACCTTTCGCATCGTCATAATGCAGGCGCTCGCCTGCGTTCGGATGCGCGAGGTAATCATCGCGGTTCGTGGCTCGCGTACGGACCCGGTATGGATTTGACGTGGCATCCCTGATAACACCGTCGTCGAAGGTGGCATACAGCGCGGCGTGCGCCTGCGAATAGATCGCATCAACTCGCGCGTCCGCAGCCGCCGTATCGGCGATTCCGATATCGAAGCCACGGTCACGCAGTTGCTGCTGCCACTGCCGTGCGTCGTCCTCCAGCGACGACGAGGTGCGTCGGCTGCCACCCGCCCTGGCGTAGGCGGCGTAGAGGCGCGCCGCCGCCTCAGACGGTGGAGCGAGTTGCCCGTCGTGTGTCATGGCGCCAAGTTCTGTCAGCCTTCGCTGCATCGGAGACGTGACCCGACGTCGTGCGAGAAGCCGGAGGCGCGGGTGCTCGCGAAAAGACGTCGTGAGGTAGCCGAGCATCGGATCTGCGTTCCCGGCGACGGCCATCAAATATGCCGGTGCCGCCTGCTGAACGATCCAGGCGGTGAGACGACGAAGATCCGGTGGAGCGATCCCCATGTGGAATGTTGCGCACACGTCGAGGCCCATCGTGAGACCGTGCAGCTTTGCCATCACGCTGTCTTCGAGACAGGCGCGTTCGAGTTGCCCGGGATCGCGGAAGACCTCAGGCCCGATGAAGCCGGCGACATCGTTCACGATCATCCAGGATGGGCCGGACTGTTGCCTGACATGTCGCGCAATGCCGTAAGTCCGCGATTCGAGGGTGACCATATCCACGCCCTCGGCAGCATCGTTGGTCACCTCCGAGCCCTGGCCAGTCTCGAAATACAAGCCGTCGAACCCACGCGCCAAATCGACTATGCCGGTCACGTCGAGGCCAACCATGCCTGTCAACGAGCGGGACGTGCCGGCCAGACTCTGGAATCCGACGTCGACACGCGTGCGCTTGCGAGCTTCTGCCTGCTTGACGATGTCGGAGAGGACGCAGAAGCGAGTCGGGAGCTCGAGGCGTCGAACGACCTGTTCGAGCAGCTGCTCGAGCCTGATGATGGTGTCGAGATCGTCGGCTGCCGGATTGAGCCCGACGATCACGTCGCCGCAGCCGTAGGACAAACCTTCGAGAATCGAAAACAGGATCTCCTGCTCGTCGTCACCAGGGCTGTTTGGCTGGATTCGAGAGCCGAAGTGTTGCGCGGCGCCAATGGCGACGCCGGGACCGGCCAGCGGGTTGAACAACGTGCGTGCGACACTCGCGAGCTCGTCGTTGCTCATCACCTTGGCGACGGCGGCGATGGCCTCGCTCGCCAGACCGTCCCGGTATTTGCGCGTCCACGCATCGGCGCCCCGGCCAAGCAGGATTTCCGTGAGAGCGCCGATCGTGAGAGCGCTTAGTTCGTGATCGAATCTGCGCTCTCGCGACCGCTCCAACGCCGCGCTCACTCCGTCCTCGACGAGAGTGAGCCGGTGGATCTCCTTAACAGTGACGGCACTCAGCGCGCGCCGGGCCTCGGCGCGAACGGCATCGTCTTCGGTGCCACCAACGGAGAGGTCGCCCTGCTTGAACGCGCTGGCGAGCGCGAGGCATGAGCGCAGCTCTCGAGCGTCCATCTCACGTCAGGCCGTTTCAGTCGAACGGCGACGCGCGCAATCGGTTGGACTCGCGCGAGGGCGGAGCCTTGGCTAGCCCGTTATGCGGGCTCATAGGCGAGTCCTGTACTCGTTGTGGCAACCGCATAACGGGCTCGGCGCGTGGAGCGCGCCTAGAAGACGCTGTCAACTAGTCGAGGGCTTCGCCGGGACATCAAGGGCGGAGGCCTTGACTAGTTGCCGTAAAGGCGCATTTCCTTGCCGTCGGCAAGCACTATCCGCTCGAGCCGGATGATCTTCTGGCCGTCGGAGAACTGATAACCCGTGCCTGTGATCACGTCACCGACTTTGACCGTGGACTTGGTCCAGCCGTTCGCCTCCATCCGGTTGATGGCGGGACCGCCGACTAACCACTTCTCCACCTTTCCGTCATCGTTCTTCACTTCGAGCGTGATCATCGGGTGAGGGTTGCTCCACTCGAACTCCATCACCGTGCCCTTGACTGTGACGAGCTTCTCACGGCTCACCGGCCACGAGTGATGCGCCGATAGCGAGACTGCACCAACGGCCAGCGCAACAATGACA
>DASRJE010000217.1:0-8209 GCA_035649635.1 Vicinamibacterales bacterium
CACGGCCGACACCACACAGGCGGGACGCTTTCACACGTTCGTGCGGCCGTTCGACGCATCGGCGATCGCGTCGGCCGGATCGACTGCGGCGCGTCAGGTCTCACAAGCGAATGCACTCGGCGGCATCGCCTGGCGCAACGACGGCAAGCAACTCTTCTTCCTCTCACAGCCGCCCGGCCCGACGATGATGGCGATCGATATCGCCGGGTCCGAACCGTCGGCGCCACGGACGCTGTTTCCAGTGCCGCCGGGAGTGGGAGCACCCGCGCAGTTGAGCACCATCAGCAGCCCCGACGGCCAACGGTTCGTGTTTGCCGTGACGGTGACACAAGCGGCCGCGCCAGCGCGATGATCCCGGGGTCATAACATAAGCGAATAGACCGCGCGGAACCGATGCGCACCACGAGCGGAGATGACAACGTCGCGAGGTCCCTGTTACTCCCGCCGCAACCCCTTCAACACCACAATGTCGTTGGTTTCCAACCGCCTGGCCACGACAAGCCGCGAGCCATCAGGTGACCAATCGAAATCGATGATCGTCCGGTCATCGAAACGAGTGAGTTGCGATGGTCGGCCGCCAACCGCAGGTATTGTGAAGAGATTTCTTTGATTGGTCACCCCGATGAACGTAATCGTCCGGCCGTCTGGCGCCCAGCGAACACGCGATGTCGCCAGGTCAGGAATGATATTCCGCTGATTGCAGTCGGGCAGGCGGCAGACCACGACCGAGGCGAGCTTCTGCCGCTCATCTCTCGACGCAAACGCAATCGATTCGCCATCCGGCGACACCGCAACCCCGAGGGAGCCTGCGAAAAGATCGACCACTTGCCTGGGTTCGCCGCCCTGTAGCGGCACGATCCAGGGCGACTGCTGTCCGGTCCGTGAGGAAAGGAAAATGACCGATCGATTGTCCCTCGTCACGGTCGGAAACCACGCGTCTCCAGCAACGAGCTGAGTCGGCCGACCTCCAGCGCTGTCCGACTTCCACAGACCGCCCTCGCTATGAAAGACGATCGTGCGGCCGTCCGACGATGCCTCCGTCTGCTCTGTCGGGACATCCCACAGAAACTGCTGCGCGGGACGGCCGGGCGTCCATGCCCACTTCCCAGACAGGATTCGGTCTCCCACCCATTGGACCGTGACAGAACCTGTGCTCATAAAGTTCTCTGTCGCGGGCTGGCTCATGACCGGTCGGCCGGCTGAATCGACGATGGTGAGGTCGGTCCGCCGTTCCCGTTGGGCGGCGACCAGGGTCCGACGGTTGGCATCGAGGCTGATACCGTCGTAATCGCTGACGTCCCGGGTGAGGCGGCTCAGGCGCCCGGCCGGATACGACAAGGCGTGCAGCTGCAAGGGGGTCGACGGCCCAGTGGCAGCGTTCAACAGGAGCACATTCTCTGTGAACCACGCGAGTCCGCGAACGGCATTGCTCGGAAGAGCGACTCGTTGTTGTGCGCCTGTGTTCACATCGATGAACGCAATGTCGGCGTCCTCCGCCTTCTCTCCCGCACCCGCACCAGCGACCGCGAGCAGCCGTCCGTCTGGCGACCACGCTGGTGCGATGCTCGGTCGAGTCGAGATCATGAGAGAGATGAATTGTGCGGGTCGTTGTCGCTCGACCAAGACGCGCTCGCGATAGCCATTGGCCTCGACGACAACGACGGCTGTCGTTCCTCGCGATACGTCGACGCGAATGAAAGCGAACCGCTGGCCGTCGGGCGACCAGCCGATTGGACTGAACACGCGGTCGACAAGGCGCCTCGGGTCACCGCCAAGAAACGGTACACGCCACAACTCGAAGACTTGCGACTGTGCGCGCCTGACGAAATCCACGAAGCCACCGTCGGGAGACACGGTCGCTCCGTAGAGGACCACGTCTGGTTCGGCCTTGACGATCTCGACTGTGCTCGCCGTCACCATGTGGCGAACGTGAAGGCTGTACTCGCCTCCGATCTGACGAATGTAGGCCAGGTAGTTCCCCTCTCGGGCAATCGCCGGGCGTCCGGCGTCTCCAGTAGACGTCAGCTTGGCTATATCAACGGTCTCGAAGGATGGGACCGAGGAGGATGCCGTGCGTTCGTCTTTGCCCGATCGCAGAAAGAAGAGACTGCCGGCTAGGATGCTCGCCACCGCAAAAGCGCTGAGCAGGAGCCATCCGGGCCTCCGACGTCGTTGGATCCGGTCGAGCGTGGTCGATCCGGCCCGCGCTCGTGAACGAGTAGCTGCACGATCGATTCCGTGCCGGCTGCTGACCGGCGCAAGCGACGGGCGCGATTCGAGCTCGCGCTTGAGCCGCCTGAGGTCGGCACGCAGGTCGGCCGCTGTCTGGCAGCGATCTTCCCTGTCCTTTTCCAGCGTGTTCAAGATGACGTCGTTCAACCGCGCCGGAATCGCAGGCACGATCTCCCCCGGAGGCGGCGGTTCTTCGTACAGAATCGCCGCGGAGATCTCCGCGTCCGTTCTTCCGCCGAACGCTCGACGGCCGGTCGCCATCTCGTAGATCACCAGACCGAGGGAGAACACGTCGCTTCGCGCATCGAGATCGCCTCCGCGGAGTTGCTCCGGCGACATGTACGCGAGGGTCCCCATCGTGACGCCGGCGTCGGTCTTCGGTGCGGCGGCGAGCGCGGTTTCAGCGGTCGATGCGCCGTACGACGCGGTTAACGGGGCCTTTGCCAGACCGAAATCGAGGAGCTTGGGCCCATGCGTGGTCAGAAAGATATTCGCCGGCTTGATATCGCGATGGATGAACCCGTGACTGTGAGCGGCATCGAGCGCCTCGGCCGCCCCGAGCGCGATGACGATCAACGACTGAACGTCCAACGGGCCACGCAACAGTCGCTGATGGAGCGATTCCCCCTCGAGCAACTCCATGGCGATAAACAGTGGTTGACCAGTACCAACGTCGTAAATCGTGCAGATGTTCGGATGATTGAGCACCGACGCCATCCGTGCTTCGCGTTGAAACCGCTCCAACGCGGCCTCAGAAGCGGTCAACTCTGGATGGAGTACTTTGATCGCGACCGGTCGCCGCAAGCGCGTATCTATCGCTCTATACACCTCTCCCATGCCGCCGCTGCCAATTGGCAGCTGGATTTCGTAGGGCCCGAGCATGGTTCCGGATTGGAGAGCCAAGACACCTCGCGCGTGTCCGAACCACTGGGATCGTTATCGAAGCCAGACTCTATCGTGTGGAAGATCGATCTGCAAACCGTTGATCCGGTGGTTCGTGGTTAATGGTTCTCTGCGTGCCGCCGGAGGATCCAGAGGATTTCCCGATGTTGCCGCCGCTCGGCCACGCGAGAGGCGTGGCCCCATGGTTCATCGTCGGAAAGGGGCGATGAGGAGAGTCGCCTGGAGTCCGCCTACAGGCCTCCTGCTCAGGCCGCCCGCCGCGCGACGAGCCACAACGCGCGTAGAAGCGCGAGGAACGCAACGGCCACAAGCGCGGTTCGAGCGGCGTTGCCGCGCCTCCACTCGCGAGCGATCGCTTCGATGCGCGAGGCGGGGAGCATCGGATCGACGAACAGCGCGCGGTTCCTCGGATAGTGGAACGTGAACGTGATGATGTCGGCGAGCAGCATCGCCATCAGCGCCGCGGCCGTCCAGCCGAGGGCCACGCCGACAACGGCACTCCAGATGACCGCGACCACGAGCGCGAGCTGGGACAGCGGGGCGAGGCGACGGAAGTAGCGAGCCGGCGTCACGATCGCGCCGAGCGCCCGATAGTGACCGACCGCCTGTTCGGGCCGAGCGCTCCAACTGTACGACACGACGACCGACTCGTACGCGCTCGCTCCCAGGATCGCCGCCACGAGCAGGGCCGCCGTCACGACGCACAATGCCAGGCCAGTCACAGTGAACGCGGGGCTCGGGGCCCAGGCCACAATGCTCGATGCGTGAGGCAAATGCAAGTTTGGCTCTCGGCCTTGATACTCTAGCCGCGCGGTTTCGGTTTGCCGCTCACGACTTCTACAAGGAGGCCACCGTGGAATCGATCAGACGCGCCCTTGTAGCCCTGTTCTTCGCCTCGACGCTGACCGCAGGCACCGCGGTGGCGCAACCTGCCCCGTTCAACGAGATCGGCGTGACGATGGGTCACTGGCACCTCAACTCGAAGGACGTGGACGCGACCAAGAAGATCTTCCTGGCGATGGGCGGCAAGTTGTTCATGCCCGGAGGAAACCCGGTCGTCATGTTCCCGGGTCTCTACATCAATCTGACCTTCGGTACCGAGAAGGGAGATGGCGGCACCCAAGGCTCGGTGGTGAATCACGTCGGCTTCGTCGTCGACAACGTCCAACGGCGGGTCGCTCAATGGAAAGCGGCGGGCGTCAACGTACTCCCAGGTAACGACAACCGGCTGGATCAGGCGTTCGTCGTCACGCCCGACGGCGTGCGTATCGAAATCCAGGAGGATCAGTCGCAGACGATCCCGATCCGCAATGCACACGTCCATTTCTCTTTACCGGACGCCGAGATCCCCAAAGCGGTGGCTTGGTACGCCAAGACCTTCGGCGGGAAAGAGACCACCCGGAACAATGCGCCGGTCGTGGACCTCCCGGGCGTCCAGCTCCGGTTCGCGAGGGCCGACACGAAGCAGGCGCCGACACGAGGGCGAATCCTCGACCACGTCGGCTTCGACGTGAAGGACCACGCCGCTGTCGTGAAGAGGCTGGAGGCGGCAGGCATCAAGCTCGATGAACCAGTGCGAACGGTCGCCGCAACTGGCAACGTCATCACCTACATCACCGATCCCTGGGGCACTCGCGTCGAGATCGTCCAGCGGGGGCCGCTCGGGCCGCAGGTCCAATAGCGGCGGCACGTGCCTGCGCGGTTCGCTTCGGCTTCAACGGAGGTTCGTATGAGTCACTCAGCGCGTTCGATCGGAAGTCTTCTCACGATCGCCATCGTGGGCGCCGCAGTTGCGTGGATCGCGATCCGGCACGGCGCGATCTCCCCCGCTGCCGCCCAGGCGCCGGCCGCCGCGACCTCGGCGCGGCCGCCACTCAGCGATGTGCCGAACCTTCAGTACGACGTCGCCGCCAATTTCCTGAGGAACTCTCCCGACATGAACTTCGGCGAGGTGCTCGGCGTCGCGGTCAACTCCAAAGGCAGCGTCGTCGTGCTGAACCATCCCGGCAGCGCGATGTCGGGGCCGCTCTACGGCAACGCGTCGACGCAGATCCTCGAGTTCGATTCGAACGGCAAGTTCGTCAGAGAAATCGGCCGCGGCGTGTACGGGCTCGGATATGCGCACAGCGTGCGCTTCGACAAGTACGACAACCTCTGGGTCGTCGACAAGGGCACGAACTCGGTGATGCGGTTCAATCCCGCCGGGTACGTGACGATGAATCTCGGACGACGGCCCGAAGGTCCCGACGATCCAGAGGAATCGTATTACCGCGGCGGGCGCGGAGCGAACGGGCAGACGGCGGTCCATGTCGACGGCACCTTCCGCCAACCGACCGACGTGGCGTGGGATTCGGACGACAACATCTACGTCAGCGACGGCTATACGAACTCACGCATCGCGAAGTTCGACAAGCGCGGCGCGTGGATCACCTCGTGGGGCTCGCGCGGCAGTGGGGGCACGCATGCCGACGAGAATCCATCGCAGTTCACCACGCCACACAACATCGGCATCGATCGCCAGAACAACGTCTACGTCGCAGATCGGAACAATCGGCGCATCCAGGTGTTCGATCGCGACGGTCGCTTCCAGCGATTCATTCACCTCAACGTGACCTACGACAAGAAGCGGCACCCGGTGCTCGGCAACATGCCGGCGAATCCGCCGGACGAGACGCAGCCGTGGACGATCTGCATCACGAACACGCCGACGCAGTATCTCTTCACGTCGGATTCGGAGCCGGGCCGGATCTACAAGCTGACGCTCGACGGCAAGATCGTCGGTATGTTCGGCGAGTCCGGACGCGACGCGAGGCAGTTCAACTGGATTCACGCGTTGGCCTGTCCGTCGCCGGACACGCTCGTCGTCGCGGACATGAACAACTGGCGCGTGCTGAAGGTGCAGCTCAAGGGGCCTGCGTAACTTTCGCCGCCCTTCGTCCGTTGTACGGCGAGAAGAGTGATTCGCGTATGACCATCGAAGCTCCGGCACTCCCGCGACCCGTCGGCGGTCATTACGACCGGCAGTTCTACAGTGGCATAGCCGTGCTGGCTGCGGTGGTCGTCTTCGTCGGCTTCGCGCCGACGTACTTCCTGCGCGCAAGCTATCAATCCACGCCGCTGCCGACCTATCTGCGCGTGCACGGATTTCTCTTCACGTTGTGGATCGGGCTGTTCATCGCGCAGACCACGCTCATCGCCACGCGACGGACGAACGTGCACCGCCGGATTGGCTGGGCGACCGTGGCGCTTGCCGGGGTGATGGTTGTCGTCGGCACGACGGCGGGCATCTGGTCGATGCGGCGTCAGGTGGAAGCCGGCTTCGAGCAGCAGGCGCAGGCGTTTCTCACGACTCCGCTCTTTTCGATGATTGCGTTTGCCGTGTCGGTTGCGATGGCCATCCGGCTGCGCCGGGATCCGCAATCACACAAACGGCTGATGCTGCTGGCGACGATCAGCATTCTCGATGCGGCCGTGGCGCGGCTGCCGCTCGAAGTCCTGCGCAGCACCACCTGGGCCTACCTGCCGGCCACCGACATCTTCCTGGCCGTGGCGATTCTCTATGACATCGTGTCACGCCACGCGGTGCATCGGGTGTACCTCTGGGGCGGTCTGCTGCTCGTCGTCGAGCAGGCGCTGCGGATCCCGATTGGTGAGACCGCAGCCTGGCAGGCGATCGCCGCGGCGATCCTGAAGTGAGCGCGGCAGGCGCTCGCTGCGCTCGCGCCCGCACCTCGCGACCGCGCCGAAGCCGGGAGGCGAAGGCGGGGAGCGTTTAGTAAGATTTCCGGATGCAACGCACGCTCGCCGAGACAGACCCTGAAATCGCCAGGGCCATCGACAACGAAACGACCCGCCAGGCCGAAGGGCTCGAGCTCATCGCTTCGGAAAACTTCGTGAGCCGCGCCGTGCTCGAGGCCGCCGGCTCGGTGATGACGAACAAGTACGCCGAAGGGTATCCAGGCAAGCGCTACTACGGTGGCTGCGAGTTCGTCGACGTCGCCGAGTCGCTCGCGATCTCCCGCGCCAAAGCGCTGTTCGGCGCCGACCACGCCAACGTGCAGCCGCACTCGGGCGCGCAGGCAAACATGTCGGTCTATCTCACGATCGTCAAGCCTGGTGACACCGTGCTTGGGATGAACCTCGCCCACGGCGGCCACCTCACGCACGGACATCCGCTCAACTTTTCCGGCAAGCTCTACACCATCGTCCCGTATGGCGTCCGGAAGGACGACGAGCGAATCGATTACGAGGAGCTCGAGCACCTCGCCCACGAACGCAAGCCGCAAATGATCATGGTCGGGGCCAGCGCCTACCCTCGGGTGATCGACTTTCCGCGGATCGCCGCCGTGGCGAAGGCGGTCGGCGCGCCGATGGTCGTCGACATGGCGCACGTGGCGGGACTCGTCGCGACCGGATTGCATCCCAGCCCGGTGCCGCACGCCGACTTCTGCACGTCGACGACGCACAAGACGCTGCGCGGTCCGCGCGGCGGGCTGATCCTCTGTCGCGAGCCATGGGCGCGCGATCTCGATCGGGCGCTCTTCCCCGGCGTGCAGGGCGGACCGCTGATGCATATCATCGCGGCCAAAGCCGTCTGCTTCAAGGAAGCCGCCGAGCCGGCCTTCGCCGACTACCAGAGGCAGATCGTCAAGAACGCCTCGCGCCTCGCCGGCGTGCTCGCGGCCTCCGGTTTCCGTCTCGTGAGCGGTGGTACGGACAACCATCTGATGCTGGTTGATGTGTTCTCGAAGGGCATCACCGGCAAGGTCGCCGAAGCGGCGCTGGGCAAGGCGGGCATCACAGTCAACAAAAACGCGATTCCCTTCGATCAGAATCCGCCGATGGTGGCGAGTGGCATCCGTCTCGGAACTCCGGCCGTCACCACCCGCGGCATGCGAGAACCGGAGATGGATCTCGTCGGCGAGCTGATCGCTCGTACCCTCAGCACGCCAGACGACGAGGCGGCGCTGGGCATGGTCCGCACCGAGGTCGAGCGGTTGTGCCGGAAGTTCCCGCTGTATCCGGACGCCCAGGCCTGACGCGAAACGCGGCCTCTTCGACGCCGCTCGACGAG
>DASRJE010000218.1:0-23549 GCA_035649635.1 Vicinamibacterales bacterium
CGAACGTCGTCTACGGCAAGGCGACTGGCAACACACCGGACGGTCGACGCCAGGGAGCGCCGTTTGCGCCAGGGGCGAACCCGATGCACGGACGTGACAGCCACGGCATCCATGCGTCGGCAGCTTCCGTCGCCAAGATTCCCTACCGCGACGCGGCTGACGGCATCTCGCTGACCGCTTCGCTCGTGCCGCAGGGGCTCGGTCGCGTGCCGGAGGATCGCATCAACAATCTCACCGGCATGCTCGACGCGTTCTTCGGGAGCACCGGCTATCACATGAACGTGAACGTGCTGAATCGCGAGACCCTGCTCGATGCGGTCGAGCACCCGGAGAAGTATCCGAGCCTGACGATTCGCGTCTCGGGCTATGCCGTCAACTTCGTGCGGCTCACGCGAGAACAACAGATGGACGTCATCAACCGGACGTTCCACGGAGGAGGCCGCCATGCCTGAGAACGAGGCCGTGTCAACGACCCCGCTCGAAGCCGCGAGCCCATTCGAGCTGCGCGTCGGTCTCGGCAAGCACGTCCCCGAGTCCGACATGCGAACCGCGCTCGCCAGTGGCGACGTGGGATTCCTGCACTCGTTCACGACCGGCGCTACCGTTGACGGTCCCGGCGTGCGCGTCGTCGCGTGGACGGCGGGCTGCATGTGGCGCTGCCTCTACTGCCACAACCCCGACACGTGGACGATGACCAACGGAATTCCCGTGAGCGTGTCGAAGGCGATCGACGAACTGCGGAAGTATCGTCAGGGTCTGAAGGTCATGGGCGGCGGTTTGACGGTGAGCGGCGGCGAGCCGCTGATGCAGCATCGCTTCGTGGAAAAGCTCTTCGCGGCGGCCACCGGGATGGGCATCCATACGGCGCTCGACACCAATGGTTACTTCGGCGATCGACTGAGTGACCAGGCGCTTGAAACCGTCAGCCTCGTGCTGCTCGACCTCAAGACGTGGGATCCTGAACGGCATCGCAGCCTGACCGGAATGGACAACGCTCCAACGCTCGCCTTCGCGCGGCGTCTTGCGGCGCGTCGAAAACCGATTTGGGTCCGCTACGTGCTGGTGCCCGGGTTGACCGACGATCTGGACGACATCGCCAGGACGGCCGCGTTCGCTGCCGAGCTCGGAAACGTCGAGCGCGTCGACGTCCTGCCCTTCCACCAGATGGGTCAGTACAAGTGGGCGAAGCTTGGACTCGAGTACACACTCGAGGACACGCAACCACCGAGTCACGAGCTCGTGGAGCAGACGTGCGACGTGTTCCGCAAGGCGGGACTGAAAACCTACTAGGCTACCGTCGGGCGTCGGTCAGACGATGACGCCTGAGCAGGGAATAGAACTGTCCGCGCTGCAGACCCAGGAGCCGCGCGGCGAGCGACTTGTTGTTGTGCGCATTGGCGAGCGCCTGACGGATTAGATCGCGTTCAACCTCCGCAAGACTGACACCGCCCGCGGGGAAAGTGCCGGCGACGTGAGACGCCGAAATTGCCCGCGAGGGGTTCGGCGACGCGGCGACGGCAATCGGGAGATGCTCGCTCGTTACGAGACCACCTTCGCACAAGATCACGGCGCGCTCGATCGCATTCCTGAGCTCGCGCACGTTGCCGGGCCACTGATGCCGAACGAGCTGATCGCGTGCATCCTCCGAGATGCCCGCGGCAGGACGTCCCACGCTGGTCGCGACATCCTGGAGGAACGCATCGGCGAGCAGCAGGATGTCGTCCGGTCGATCGCGCAGGGGCGGTAACACGATCTCGAACACACTGAGTCGGTAATAGAGATCCTCGCGGAGCATCCCGCGCTCCATCGCTGCGCGAGGATCGCGATTCGTCGCCGCAATCACACGGACGTCAGCCTTGAGCGTTCTCGTTCCCCCAAGTCTCTGAAACTCCCGTTCCTGCAGGACACGAAGAAACTTGGCCTGCATCGCCGGCGTCATCTCGCCGACCTCGTCGAGAAAGAGCACGCCGCCGGCGGCCTGCTCGATCTTTCCTGCCCGAGCGATGTGCGCTCCTGTGAATGCGCCGCGCTCGTAGCCAAAGAGCTCGGATTCGAGCAGTTGTTCTGGCAGAGCGGCGCAGTTCAGACCGATGAACGGTCCGCGTGCGCGCTGCGATCCGCGGTGGATGTAGCGCGCGATGACTTCCTTCCCAGTCCCGGACTCCCCTGTGATCAATACCGTGGTGTCGGTTGCCGCGACTTTCGTTGCATCGACGAGCACACGCTTCCACTGCGCGGACTCGCCAAGGGCACGATGCGCACCGTGGCTTTCCAGTTCCTGCACGAGCGAGCTCACCCGCTCCTCCAGCATGCTGGCGCGCTCCTGCGCACGGGCTGCTCGACCGGCCTCCTCGGCCAGTCGCTCGTGAGCCAATGCCAGCGCGATGTGATCCGCGATCCTCCTTGCCAGCTCCACATCGTCGTCCTCATACACGGCCGGCCGGTCAGCGCCAAATGAGATCGCTCCTATTGGTTCGTCCTTGATGCGCACCGGAACGCGAAGCAGCGAACGGATTCGCAGGTCCGAGAGCAAGCGCGTCCACGTCGGACCTGGACGAAGCTCTACGAAGGAGAGGTCGGATGCGTCCGGTGGCGATACCTGAGCGCGAACGACACCTTCTTCGAGAACAGCACAATCGTAGGCGATG
Organism: Vicinamibacterales bacterium; assembly: GCA_035649635.1. Taxonomy (GTDB): domain Bacteria; phylum Acidobacteriota; class Vicinamibacteria; order Vicinamibacterales; family UBA2999; genus Gp6-AA40. Next base: position 2,649 of record DASRJE010000218.1, read on the forward strand.
AACGATCGCCAATTCGGCCCTATCGTTTCGCCCTCATTCGTGAAGCGATAAACGGGAAGGTCATCGACCTGGTAGTTGGACGCCACGTGAATCTTGACACCGAGCCGATCCGGCGTCAGCAACGCGAGCGCGACCGTCACATGAGGGATGACGTCCTGAATGACGTCGGACATGCGCGGGAAGACCGTGCGGATATCAAGTGCCTCGGCAATCGTCAGCAGGAGCGTCTCGAGCTTGTCGCCCTTGCGACGCCTTTCCTGTTCACGTGCGAGCATTCGTTCGTACTCCATCCGGGACTCGGTATCCCCGAGTCTAATCCCGCGCCGCCTGATTGTCCGCTTTGGAGCACCTGTCCGGATCGAATCAATGCTCGAGCGTCCTACGGCCTGTTCAGCAAGCAGGCAAGTCTTACGCTGACAGCGACTTCCGTCGAAAAGTCGGCCACCTCACGCCCTCGCGGTGAGCGGAACAGAGTCCGCAAGATCGCGCCGCCAGCACACTCCGGAGCGTTGAAGCGCACACAGCCGGAGTAAGGAGACTCACATGCCGCGAATTCGCACGTTGTTCTTGCTGCTGACGATCATCGGGCCCTTGCACATGGCGGAGCAGCTGCTGACTGCTATCGATGAGTTCTACTCGATTCGGGATCTGATCGGTGGCTACTACGCGTGGTTCGACCCGGCCGCCGCGGATCACGCAACCGTGCTCCTGGTCACGATCGTCTGGACGTTCGTTTCAGTGCTGTTCTACACGCTGCTCCATGACGGCCTTCCGCGATTGATCGTCCCCGCCATCTTCGGTCTCTTTGGCGTGACGGAAGCGCACCACGTCATCGAATCAATTCTGAAAGGCGCGTACGACCCAGGCGTCGTGATGAGCGTGCCATACGCCATCGTTGGTGCCATGCTCGTCGCTGCGGTATGGCGTGAGTTCAAACGCGAGGTCACCACCACCGACACGACGTTTGCCACGGCGCACCGTTGAGTGACCTCTTCCGGGATGACGCGTGCCACACTGGGACGTGGTGCAGCTATCACGTCCACTCTTTGGTGAGCCGGTCCCGGAAGGATTTCACTATCGCCTTGATTTCGTGACGCCGGAAGAAGAGGCGGCGTTGGTCGACGACCTCTCACGCGTCGAGTTTGCGCTGTTCGAGATGCGAGGCGTGGTCGCGCGGCGCCGCGTGGCCTTCTTTGGCCGGTCGTACGATCGCGCCACCGTCTCGCCGCCGCTTCCATCGTTTCTCGTCCCGTTGCGCGCCCGGATAGCCGCTTGGGCAAATATCCCGGCGGAGAACTTCGCGATGGCGCTGATCAACGAATATCGACCCGGTGCGCCGATCGGATGGCATCGCGACGCGCCTCAATACGACATCGTCGGCGGCATTTCGCTGCTTTCAACATGCCGCATGAAGTTTCGCCCGTACATTCGGCCGGGTACGCACGCCCCGGGCGTGGGTGGAAAGCGGATGGCGACACACGCGATCACACTCGAGCCGCGATCGGCGTACTTCATGACGGGCGAGGCGCGGAACGGGTACGAGCACCACATTCCCGCCGTGACCACACTCCGCTATTCGATTACCTTCCGATCCGTGCGGTGAGGTCAGGCAAGTCAGTCAACGACCTCGAGCGGCGTCTGTGCCGGGCCGGAAATCACCTTCCCGTCCGGAGTAAACCGCGATCCGTGACATGGGCAGTCCCAGGTATGCTCGGCATCGTTCCAGGCGACCGTGCAGCCCATGTGCGTGCACGTCGCCGAGCGAAGCGTCAGTGAGCCATCGGGCCGACGATAGGCAGCGATCTGTGTGCCCTTATCTCGAATGACCTTTCCGTGATCCGGCTTCAGCGATCGCAACGAGCGGCGCTCGGCGCCGGCGAGACCACGCATCATGTAGTACGGGTAGTCGGTGTTTTCCTTGAGATAGTCCCACAGGCCGTGCCGAATGGCCGCGCGCCCTGGATCGAACAGGTCCGTCCATGGATTCTTTCGTTCGTGGATCGCATCCGCGATCATCATCGCCGCCAGCGTTCCGAAGGTCATTCCGTTTCCAGCAAAGCCAGTGGCCGCATATTGATGCTCTGCCATCTTCCCGATGTATGGCAGGCCGTCCGGTGTCTCGATGACCTGGCCCGACCATCGATGACTCAACGCGATCTTCGGAACCCTGGCGAGCAGCGCCCTCTCCAGCCGCGCGTAGCACTCGTTGGTGCCTGACACTTGACCGGTCTTGTGATCCTCGCCGCCCAAGATCACAAGGTCGTCGTGATCCGAGTGCGGATCCACGCGAAGGTATTGGTACGGATCGGCCGTGTCCCAAAACAGTGCGTCGGGTACCGTTCCTCGAGCAACGCGCCCGGCAATGACGTAACTCGAGTACAGAGCCAGCTTTGTCTGGAAGACTGTTCCACTCAACGCGCCAGCCACACCGACAAGCGGGTTGTGTGTGGCAATGACGATGTCTTTGCAGCGGATCCGTCGCCCGTTCGCCTTGACGCGAATCGGGTCGTCGTAGAACTGGTCGGCGGCGCTGTGCTCAAAGATCTGGCCGCCTTTCTCGCGCACCGCCGCCGCTACACCAGCCAGGTACTTTCGCGGATGAAACCGTGCCTGATTCGCGAAGCGCACACCCGGCCTGCCAATGAAAGGCACATCGACAAAGTCGGCGTCGAAGCCGAGCTCTCTCGCCAGCGTTGCCTCCTCTTGGAACGATTTGGCATCGTCTTCCGACGATTTGCCCTGGTCCGCCTCGGACGCGGGCGCGTGGAAGTAGCCATCGACCCATTCGAATGAGCAATCGATGTCGTGCTCGCTGACGATGTCATCGATTTGATTGATGGCAGCCAGCCCGGCATCCCACGCCGCTTGCGCGTGGGGCTTGCCGAAGCGTCGCACCAACTCGCCCAATCGCGTATCGGTCACCATCGTGAGGTGAGCGGTCGTATGGGCGGTGTCGACGGTGGCGCACATCTCACGTTCGATGAGGGCGACCGACTTACCAGACGTGAGCAGTAAGTACGCCGCGGTCAATCCCGTGATGCCAGCACCAACGACGACGACATCGACATCGATATCGCGCTCGATCTTGGCGAATGTCGGAAAAGACGCTGAGTCCATCCAGTACGGTAGGGTTGCCACGTCGAAGCTAGAGCGTTTGGTCATAACACAGCCGATCGAAGCAAAGCTCCCGCCATCACAGGCCCACAGTTCAGCATCAGACTCAGCGCTCGAGTGCTTTTTGGCGATCGAATCGCCCCGACCAACTCGATTTGTCGAACCCTGAGCAGTCGCCGGTGTCATGCCCTGTTGACGACTTACAGCGGCTGTGAGGAGTACGCTAGGCGTCGAGGTTCGCGATTGTGCTCGGTCACGTATCCGCATTCTTTCTGTATGACGCCGCTGAGGTCATCGACCTTGCCGCTGTTGCGACATTGATCGGCGGAACCAGTCGCGTTCAGCTCACACCCAAAACGGCCACTCCTTCGTACGTGCAGTACGAGCAGCCGCCGCTGACAATCGACGGCAGCGCCATCGCCTTGCCGGAGGCGCTCGGCTTCACCGTTCGTTTCAAGCTGTTCGACTATGGCGTGATCTCAGTGGCGCTCACGCGTCCCATTCCGAGTACGTGGCCCGAGCTGGTCGACTGCGGAATCACGATGCAGGACGACGCGCGCCTGGGAGCCACGTGCGAGTCGCTCACCCGCGATCTGATCGCGCGCCTGAGGCCGGCGATGACATCGCCACGCGAGCAACTGGTGACCGAGGATTACATCGTCTTCTCGCTCACTGCTCTGGAGAACCGGCCGACGGGGCAGGCGCTGGTGGAGCAGCGCGGTGACGACATCGTTCGACTGTTGCGAGGCGAGCGCGAGCCTCTCAGTCGGCAAGAGCGGGATGAAGTGCTCCGCCATCGGATCTCGTACCTGGAGCATGACCTGTTCGTGCCGACCTGGAACGCCGCGTTCGTGTACGACAACGAGAGTGGCGCGCAGGCCGCGGCCGAGATCGTCGAGTTCGCCAACTCGCAGTTGCTGGAGTTTCGTTACTACGACAACCTGCTCGCCCGCGAGCTCTCGCGCATCTACGCCGATCTGCAGACCCGTGCCTGGTTCAGGGGATGGGGAGGCCGCCGGTATACGCGCGCGGCACAACAGGTCCACGCGCTCTTCATCGACGTCAACGAGCTGACCGATCGGGCAGAGAACGCGCTGCGAGTCGCCGGGGATATTTACACCGCGCGAGTGCTGACACTCACCGGATCGCGCCTCGGCCTCGATCAGTGGAAGGCGAACGTTCAGGAGAAGCTAAAGACGCTGGACGACATCTATCGCTTCGCGGTCGAACAGACCGGCATGGCGCGCGGCGAGGCGCTCGAGGTGATGATCGTCCTCATCCTGATCTTCGAGCTGGTCCTGTTCTTCATGGGGATCATGCGCTGAACTGTTCCGTGAACGGCAGCTCCGCGACGCCTTGCGCGCAGTTCGTGCCAACCACGCAAAGGAACACGATTGAGATCAGACGCAACGTTTACCCCTGTTCGATGTCTTGCCCGAACACGATGCCCACGCCATTGATGTCGCACACGCCGAACTCGCGAATTCCGTACGGCTGATCTGTGGGCTCCGTTGAAACCTTGGCGCCCCGATCGACAACCTCCCGGTAGTAGCCATCAACATCGTTGACCCACTGAAACAGGTGAACGCCCCGAGGACCCTCGGCCTCTTTCACAAAGTGAATCGCGGAGTTGTCGCGCCACACCACCGCGTATGTTTCGTCACCAAAGTCCCACGTGAATCCCAACACATCACGATAGAACGCCGCCGTCGCCAAGACGTCAGGCACGTGCAGCACTGCCGCACCCTGAATAAACTGTTTCGGATCAGACGAGGGTCGCGCAGGCATGGGCGATCTCCAGCGGCTAAGAAGATGGTCCTTCGACTAGCGCGTCGCCGTCAGACCGCGCCGTGCACAGACCGCCGATCAGGATGCAGAGGGGATACGCCACCAACGCAAGCATGGCTTGATACAGTAGCGCCCAGCGGAACGAGCCCCATCCCCAACCCGGCCACAATTCCGTTTCGAGCAGCCGGCGGATCTCCAGCGCCTGGAAAGTAGCCGGTATTAGAAGCGTCGCCGCGAACACAATCACGATGCCGGGGACGCGGCGACGGTGCAGCCCGGCAACCAGCCAGCCAATTGCCATGAGGATCAGGCAGACAACGAGCTGGAACGGCAGACCGTAATAGACCCACAGCTGACGCAAGATCTCGGAATCGCCCCACAGCACCGATCCCCAACGACGGAAGAGTGTCATCCGCGTTTCTTGGATCAACGGTCCAATCAACAGGTACACGACCAACATGGCCGACCAGCCGAGAGCGAGCGCCCGAACGGCGAGCAGCTTGTGAGCGGCGACATCCGCGGCGAGACCCACGAGAATGGTCGCGAGGACCTGGCGCCGAAACCACCACACGGAACGGCCTTGCCGGAGTTGCTCAAGCAAATCACCCACGAGGGACTCCCGCCGGTGTCGAGGTGCCAGTCGGACGAGCAGCGAGGTCGACAGGCGCGGTGGCTCCGACGTTTTCATATCTGGTCTCCTTCGAGCTGTGGCACACCTCGCCATAGGCGGACGAGCGTGCGTCGCGCCTGACGAACTTCTCTGAGGCCCTTGGCGGTGATGCGGAAATACGTTTTGGCGCGGCCGCCCCGTGCCGCCGTCGGTTCACCAAGACTCGATGAGACAAGCCCCTTCCGTTCCAGCCGGTCGAGCGTGATGTAGATGCTCCCGATCGATACGCCGCGGCCGCTGCTCGCCTCAATCTCGTTGGAAATCGGCACACCGTAGGCGTCGTCGCCCAGCCGAATCAGTGCGAGCAGCACCAACAACTCGAAACCTCCGAGTAGGCCCTGTTTCTTCATTTATTCAAAAGTATTGCATAAATGCGGGATGGTTGCATCGTGCGTGCAGGTGAGGGACAGCGACGCCGCGCTGATCTTGGGGGGGCGATTAGGGGACGACGCGGAACGCGGTCAGCGTGCGGCGCTGAGCGCCGCTTGCCGTGGCGACGATCTCGACCAGATAGTCCCCAGGCGCGAGCGGCGCCAACATCGCTTGGCCACTCAACCACCTCGAACCTTCAGGGTCCTGCGATGCCTCCACGGTGACAGGAACGGCAAGCGCCTTTCCGGTCCGGTCGAGCAGTCTCGCGCTCTCGGCAGCCATCGCTGGCGACGCCGGCATGAGCACTCGAAGCGTGTCGCTCCGGCGGAAGCGGAGATCCGCCGTGGGAACTTCCTTGTTTCCGGTTGTCGGGCCGCGCCTGAAGAACATCACGCCTGCCCCATCCGCCGACGACGGCACGGTGACCCGAATCGATTCGTTGGCGGTCGCTGCCGCGCTGACACTCTTGGCGCGCACACGGACCTCGTAACTGCCAGGCACCAGCGCGCGGGGCGAGATGACGGCTCGCACACCGCCGCTTGCGGGCGTGAAGGTGACACGAGAAGAACCGGCGTTGTTGCCGGTGGGATCGATCAGGAGCACATCGGCCTCTCCGCCCTTCGACCAATCCGTTCCCGATGTGGTGGCGCGCGGAAGTTCGATGACGGCCCAGACCGCTGGAGTGTCCGGTGCCGCCCATCCGAACGCCACCTGAACGAAGATCGACGGCTCTTTTCCGGTCCCGCTCAACGTCGCCAGGGCGTTCGATACCGCTCGACTCTCGGCCGCGGCAGCGGCGCTGATGGCGCTCTCCGCCGGCGAGAGCGGCGGTGTTGTCGGCGTGTTGGCCGCGAGATATCCACGTCGAGCTCGAATCTGCACGCCCGGTCGCTTGACGCGGACACTGATCGCGTGAAACTTCCCATCCAGCTTGCCCGTGGAGTAGTAGCCGAGCAGATAGTACGAGGTCAGATCGGCGGTCATTCGCTGTAATGCCGGGGCGAAGTTGTTGGTGTCGAGTACGGCGACGCCGTCCGTCGATTCCGCCATCGTGCGCAGCGCCGTATGACGCTCGCCCAAACGACGGTTGTCCTCGGCAGGGGTGATCGTGGGATTCTGACCGACACCCGCCACTGGCACGATGTCGTCGTCGAAGACGACGATGCCGCGCGGGTCGATGGGATAGAACGACACGTTGGCGCGGTTGGCGCTGTCGAGCATCTGGCGGTAGCGCAGGGTGTAATCGAGCTGCGCCAGGCGCAATCGATCGCCGTCACAGGCGCTTCCGGGATCGTTGGTCACGAGCGGGTCGGACGATAACTTGCCCGCCTGCGGATCGAACCCGGCCCGCGGTGCCGATGGGAGCTGATCGTTGATTGCGCGCGCCAGCGTTTGATTCGGCGCGTACACACGCCATCCGTTGGTGACCGTGATGACGGCCTTCCGCTCCTCACGCACATCGCGCAGATAGGTGATCAGCTCCTCGAGCGCGTCGAACGTCTGCTCTTCGCGACGGCGGAGAATCATCTCCTGTGCGATGCCGAGATCGGGAGCCACGCGTTCGCCCGGCTTCCTCGGCATACCCGGGTAACACTGCGCGTAGCGTCGTTCGACATCGTCGATGAAGTCGTCGCGATCGCGCAATCCCCACATGCGTCCAAGGGCGCTTTCGACGTTGTCGACCTGGCGCGTGAACGTGATCGCCCGTGTCGTCGTGTGCGGATCGACGATCGCGATCAGATCGTCGGGGCCGATGAAACGACGAAGGGCGTTGGTCAGCGGCGTCGCGATGCGCTGCGAGGCGATGCCGTCGACATGCAGCGCATCGAGGAACAGTACGAAGACCCGCGCCCGCGGTTCAGTGGCCGCCTGACGACTGTCCTCGGACGTGCGCGGGTCGGACCGCGTCGGTGGAACATTGCCCGTGCGGATCTCGATGGAGGAGAACTGATCGATGGTCTGTGGTGCGCGGTCTTCGAGGAGCTCGAAATCCTCGCGGCGCAGATCCGTGACCGGCATGCCGTCGCGCGTCGTCGCATACACGTCGACGCGAATGTAGTTGGCCTCGGTACGGAACGTCGGCCGCGGTTGGTCCTGTGCGGTGGACTGTTGCGCCGTAATCGGCCCGCCCACGAGCTGGGCGCATACGGCGACGAGCGCAATCTGTCTCGGACGTCCGCCGAGGACGCGAGTGGACATGCTGGCTCCGACGAACCGGGCAGGCTGGCACGACGGAGTTTATCATTGAGCGCGTCAGCGACGAGATCGTCCGGCACAGCACCCCAAGAGAGCACGCCAAGAGAGCACCCCAAGAGCACCCCAAGAGATCATTGACAGGCTCCTGGGGCGGGTCTACAGTCCGCTCGATACGCCTATGGATCCGGTTACACGACGCAACTTCATCAAGACCGTCATTGCCGCGGGCGCGACCGCCTCGTCGGTCGGCTACCTGTTTCGCGGGCCTGGCGCATTGCTCGGACAAACACCATCTGCACCGGGAGCGGTCGAGCGCCTGATTACGCTCAACGTCAACGGTCAGATGCGCCGCGTCGACGTCATGAAGCAGGAAACGCTGGCCATGACGCTGCGCTACAAGCTCGGGCTCACTGGAACGAAGCTGGGCTGCGATCGCGCCGAGTGCGGCGCGTGCACCGTCCTCATCGACGATGTGCCGCACTACTCGTGCTCGGTGTTGACGCACACCGTCCGGTCGCGCGCCGTGGTGACAATCGAAGGACTGGAGAGCCCGACCGGCGAGCTGCATCCGGTTCAGCGTGGCGTCCTCGACGAGCAGGGATTCCAGTGCGCCTTCTGCATGCCGGGATTCATCATGTCCGCCGTCGGCTTCCTGAAAGTCAACCCCAACCCCACTCGCCAGGAATTGGCGCACGGCATCTCGGGCAATCTGTGCCGCTGTCAAGACTACGACAAGATCCTCACCGCGCTGATGAAGGGCGTCGAGTACACACGAGGAGCGTCCAATGCCTGACGCGAAACTCGTCGGCACCAACTATCTCCCGCCGGACCACATTGCCAAGGTCACCGGGCGAGCGAAGTACGCCGAAGACTTCCGCGCTGACGGGATGCTCTTCACCAAGCTGCTGCTCAGTCCGATGCCGCACGCGCGTGTCCTCTACATCGACAAGGAAGGCGCCCTCGCGCTGCCCGGCGTCAAAGCGATTCTGACCGCCGATGATCTGCCGGATCTGAACGGCGCCGAGAAAGCGTTGACGAATGAGCCGCTGTACGTAGGCGAGCCCATTCTGGCGATCGCGGCCGTGGACGAAGCATCGGCGGCCGCAGCAATTGAAGCGATTCACGTCGATCTCGCACCGCTCCCCTTCGTCGTCGATCCACTCGACAGTCTTCGACCGGGAGGTCCCAACGCGAGGCGCGGCGGCAACGTCTGGGCGGCGCCACAACCACCAGCGCCCGGCGCGCAGGGTCCTCCTCCCCCGCCGGCGACCGACCTGGTGAAGTGGACCGAGGCGGACTTCGCGGATGACGAAGGCGACGGCACTCGTTTACCGATGGGACGTGCGCTCGAAGAATGGTCGTTCGGGGATCTCGAAGCCGGCTTCACCGATGCGGACCTCGTCCTCGATGAAACCTTCATCGTGCAGTCCACGGGTCACCACCCGATGGAGACCCGCAGCGCGATGGCCTACTGGCAGAACGGAAAGCTGTATCTTCACGCGTCCACGCAGAGCGTCGCCGCCACGGTTGCGGGCGTCGCTCGCTGGGTTGGGATCACGCCGGCGGACGTCGTACTGATTTGCGAGTTCACCGGCGGCGGGTTTGGCAGCAAAGGGGCTGGAGCGGTCTCGAGCGCCATTCCAGCGTTGCTCTCGAAGAAGGCGAACGCGCCGGTGATGATGCGCATCAGCCGCGAGGAAGAGAGTTACATCGGTCGCGCGCGCACGAACATGTCCGGCCGCGCACGGGTCGGATTCACCAAGGACGGCAAGATCACGGCGCTGGATCTGTTCCTCGTGCAGGACTCGGGTGCATACGGGCCGATGGGCGACCATCGCTCCTGCGGCAACGCAGCCTCGTTGATCTATCAGCCAGGCGCGATGAGGTGGCGGGCGATCAACGTCCTCACCAACACACCGCCGCGGTCACAGCAGCGGTCGCCGGGCCCGATGCAGGCCGACGGCATCATGGAACCGATCGTTACCAAGGCAGCCAAGCAGCTCGGTCTCGATCAAGTGGCGATCCGGCGTATCAACGCGCCTGAGGGGAAGGCGATCTACGGTCCTGCCGGCCCGAATGGTATGCGTCCCCATGTGACGAGCGCGTTCGTCAAGGAAGCGCTCGATCGAGGCGTCGAAGTATTTGGCTGGGAGGCACGCAAGGCGCGCAGCGGTCAGCGCCGTGGTCCGAAGGTCCGCGGCATCGGCGTGGCGGTTGGTCCTCATGGCGCCGGCTCGGTCGGCTTCGACTCCATCATGACCATCCGTCCCGACGGCAAGCTCTACGTGCAGTCGGGGGTCGGCAACCTCGGAACCCACTCCGTATTCGATCTTGCGCGCCCCGCCGCCGACGTACTGGCGATGCCGTGGGAAAAGGTCGAAGTCATCTGGGGCAATACCGGCAAACATCTGCCCAATACCTGCCTGTCCGTCGGCAGCCAGACGACACACGCGATGACGCGCGCCAATCACGCTGGCGCGATGGATGCGAAGCGGAAGCTGCAGGAAATCGCGGCGCTCGATCTTGGCGGCTCACCGGACGACTACGAGCTTGGCAACGAGCGCGTGTATCGTCGCGGCAACCCGGGTCGCGGATTGAGCTACGCCCAGGCAGCGAAGCGCGCCATCGAGCTCGGCGGACGCTTTGACGGTCATTCGGTTCCTGAAGACGTGCACCAGATCACCAAGACATCCGCCGCCGCGCTGGTGGGACTGGGGCTCATGGGCGTCGCAAAGGACACCTTCCCCCGCGACGGCAACACCTTCTCCTTCGTCGTCGGATTCGCCGAAGTCGAAGTGGACGTGGAAACCGGGAAGGTCACCCTCGTCGACTACCTCTCCGTCGGGGACGTCGGGAAAGTGGTCAACCCGCGCAGCCTGATGGCGCAGCTCAACGGCGGCAGTTGTCTCGGCATCGCGCATGCGCTCTGTCAGAAGTGGGTCATCGATCCACAGTACGGTGTCACGCTTGCGCGTCGATTCCACTACAACAAACCGCTGACGATTCTCGACATCCCGAATCATCTGCAGGCGACGGCGCTCGACCTTCCCGATCCCGAGACCCCGGTCGGCGCGCGCGGCGTGGGCGAGCCCCCGGTCGGCGCCGGCTACGGTGCGGTGCTCAACGCGATTGCCGATGCGATTGGCGTCGACGCGTTTCGTCGTGCACCCGTGACCGCGGACATCGTGCTGATGTCGCTCGAGCATGGACGACGGATGCACGAGCCCTTGAGAACGCATCTCTAAATCAGAACGAGAGTTCCTTATGGCAGTGATCCGAGATGTGATGCCGGCGTTCGAGCTCTTTCAACCGAGCTCGATAGATGCCGCCCTGGCGCTGCTCGATCGCCACGGCGCGAGCGCCTGGGTCCTGGCCGGCGGCCTCGATAGCTTCGACTGGCTCAAGGACCGCATCAAGCGTCCGAGTGCCGTCGTCGACCTCAGCGGCATCGCGGAGCTGAAGGGCGTGCGGCAGGCGGGTGACGGGCTCGAGATCGGGGCGATGACGACGCTGACAGAGGTCGTGCGGAATCCGATCGTTCAGCAGCGTTACAGCATTCTGATGACGGCGGCCGAGGCGGCCGCTTCTCCGCAGATTCGGAATCAGGGAACCATTGGCGGCAACGTATCGCAGGACACTCGCTGCTGGTACTACCGCGCAGGATGGTCGTGTTATCGGGCAGGCGGCAACATTTGCTACGCCGACACGCCGACGGCCATCAATCGCGAGCACGCGATCCTGAACGCCGACCGCTGTGTCGCAGTGAATCCGTCCGATACCTCACCTGCGCTGATCGCGCTGGAAGCGGAAATGGTCATTCGAAGCAGCAGCTCTGAGCGCGTTGTCCCGGCGGAGGAGTATTTCGTCGGCCCGGGTGTCGACATCACCCGGATGACGGTGCTTCGCACCGGGGAGCTGCTGACCGCCGTTCGCCTCCCTGCGGCCTGGGCTGGTGCGCACTTCTATTTCGAGAAGGTCGCGGATCGGAATGTCTGGGACTTCCCGCTCGTGAACGTCGCGGCTGCAACGGTGATGTCAGGCGACACGATCGCGCGCATGCGTATCGCCGTCAACGGTGTCGCAGCCACACCGCTTCGACTGCCGGCCGTGGAAAATGCGGTCCGCGGCAAGAAGCGTGACGAGGCAACCGCGACTGCCGCCGGCGAACTGGCCATTGTGGGCACCGTGCCGCTGCAACACAACGGCTACAAGGTGCCGATGCTGCGAAACCTCGTCAGGCGCGCGGTTCGAGGAACGGAGAATTCATGGACCTCCTGACCTGGGGGTTAATGGGGTCGGGAGCCATTTGTTGAGGACAGTCGGGGATAATCATCGTCGTGAGAGTGTCCAGAACAAATGACTCCCGACCCCTTTGATCTGAAAACCCGTTGCGATGCGATCGAGGAGTGCTACGAGTTCATGCTCGCCTACGCCGCTCAGGGCGTGCTCGACGAGGCCGGCAGCCAGTCAGCAGCCCAGTTGCGGACGCTCCTCGCGCGAGCCGAAGCCGCGCTGATCGGCCTGGCCGATGCGTTCCGTGAAGTGGTGGCGCGCGATCGATTGGAACCAGCGGAAAAGTACATCGCCTTCCTGCGAGTACTCGATCGCGACGGCGGCGATGCGCTCGCCGCGTTTCAACTGGTGATTGCCCAACCGTCGATTAGCTCACAGACAATCGATAACCTGAACGCGTCGATCCACGTGCGCGCGATGCTCACCGATCTGTTCCTGATCGACGAGATCCTGAAAAGCCGTTCTCGCAATGTAGAGGCGGGTCTTTAGACCCCTCTTTGGACACTACTTCTTCCCGATCGTGACGTAGCGTTCCAACCGCGCGACTTCTTCTTTACTGACGTACTTCCCGATCTCGCGCCGGAACCGCTCGATGCCGTCGTACGGTCGATACTCTTTGAACTCGCGCAGCATCCGATTCCCCAGCCCGGGGATGGTGAGGATATCGGCATCGCTCGCCGTGTTCAGGTCGATCGGCACGAAGACGTACTGCTCCAATCTCGCCAACTCGGCATCGTCCACGTACTTGTCGATCTCGCGGTGAAACACCGCCAACGCGGCGTAGGGGCGGTACTCCTCGAACTCGTGCAGCATGCGCTGGCCGACGCCGGGGATGAGCAGGATCTCTTCTTTCGACGCAGCGTTCAGATTGACGTGTACGAAGATTCGTCCATAAAGCGCCGTGATCTGCTCGCGCGTCAGCCCGGTGCCGGTGAGGGCCTGGTCGAGCGCGGTCACTGACAGGAAGGGCCGTTTAGCAACCAGGCTCTTGGCAATCGCAGGGGTCATGGCAGGAAGCTTGGCCAAATCGGCTTCAGCGATCGTATTTGCATCGACGACGGTCACGGATTTCCCGACCTGCGCGCGGGCGGGGTTGGCAATCGCAACAAGGGCGATGGCGAGTGATGCGATCAGTAAGTGATTCATGAGTGCGTCTCCTCAGCGCTCTCCGGCGCGTGGCCGCGCAGAAGAGGATGGCGATACGTAGATGCGAGGCCAATCACTCCGAGTAGCGACATCGATCCGGGCGCCAGCACCGGTGTCGCGCCGGTCAGCGTCTTCGATAGAAGTTCAATGCCCGAAAGCGACGGATGCATTTCGAGCTCGAACTCGGTATTGCCCTGATAGTGAAGTCCGATACCGACGATGCCGCTGCCCAGGAACAGAATCATCAGGATCCGGAGCGCCGTGAAGCCTGTTTTCGAAGGCACAGCGAGCAGCACGATGGCCGCCAGAACGCCCGTCGCGAGCAGCACGAGCGGGATAAACTGCGCCGCCGACTCGACATGACCAATAAGGAGCAGCTCGGCCATCATTCCAGCCGCACCCAGCAGCAGCGTCCAGAGAAGGATCGACCTGAGCGTCGAGAGGGCGGGCGGTTCGCGTTGATAATCGGACTGGGCCACCATAGCCGTTAAAGGCGATCACGTTAGCATAGTCATCGTGGCTCCTCGCGTTCGCTTCGCGCCTTCTCCAACTGGATACCTGCATGTTGGCGGCGCCCGTACGGCTCTCTTCAACTGGTTGTATGCGCGACGTCACGGAGGCGTCTTCATACTTCGAATTGAAGACACTGACGTGGAGCGATCGTCGCAGGACATGGTCACGGGTATCCTCGACGGTCTCAGGTGGCTGGCGTTGGCGTGGGACGAAGGGCCCGAGATCGGCGGTCCCCACGCGCCGTACTTTCAGTCGGAGCGACTCGATCGCTACCGCGCTGCGGCCGATCGCCTGCTCAAGGAAGGGCACGCGTATCACTGCTACTGCACTCCCGAGCGCTTGCGCGACGAACGCGAGCGCGCGGAAGCACGAGGCGAAGCCTGGCAGTACGACCGCACGTGCCTGGACCTGCCGGCCGAGCGCATTCGCGAACTCGAGGCCGCAGGGACGCCGCGAGCCATCCGCTTCAAGGTGCCGGCGTCGGGCGCTGCGTTCGATGACGCCGTACATGGGAGAATCGCGTTCGACGGAGCCAGTATCGAGGACTTCGTGATCCTCAGGTCCGACCGGTATCCGACCTATCACCTCTCGGTCGTGGTCGACGACACGGACATGGGAATCACAGATGTGATTCGCGGGGACGATCACATCTCCAACACGCCGAAGCACGTGTTGTTGTTCGAGGGGCTCGGCGCTCCGGTGCCCCGGTTTGCGCATGTGCCACTGATCCTGGGAGCCGACAAGAAGCGGCTGAGCAAACGGCATGGCGCCACGTCGGTGATGGAATATCAGCGGCAGGGCTACCTTGCGCCGGCGGTCGTGAACTTCCTCGCGCTGCTCGGGTGGGCGCCGGGCGACGATCGTGAGCTGATGACCGTGCAGGAGCTTATCGACGGCTTCGCACTCGAGGGCATCAGCGGCGGCAACGCGGTGTTCAACACCGAAAAGCTCGATTGGATGAACGGGCAATACATCGCCCGAATGCCCATCGAGGCACTCGCCGCCGCGGCAAGGCCGTTCTTCGAAGACGCAGGCGTCGCGTCACATCCGCTCGTGAGTGAGCCGCGCGCCTTTCACCGGCTGCTCGAGTTGCTTCGTCCGCGCGTGAAGCGGCTGACTGAGTTCGTCGATCAGGCGGGGCCGCTGCTCAATGAAGTGGTCGAATACGAGCCCGACGCGATCGAGAAGCATCTGTCGTCACCCGATCTTGCGAGTCATGTTGCATCGCTCGTGGCGGCGTTGGATGCTGCGGCGACTTTCGACGAGGCACAGGTCGAAGCCGCTGTTCGCGGCACTGCTGCGGCGCGCGGGCTCAAAGCGGGCGCGCTCATACATGCCACGCGCGTCGGGGTCACGGGACGAACGCAGAGCCCTGGTCTCTTCGAAGTGCTCGCGTGGCTCGGCCGCGATCGCGTTCGCGCGCGGCTGGCGCAACTACTGGAATTTCTTGCTGCCCGCGTCTCGCCCTGAACGATCACGCGACTTCATTCCAGACGCTCATGCTGCGGAATTGCTTCACAAGCGCCGCCTTCGCTCCGGCTGTCAACCACGACATCTCGACGGCCGAGACGATGAGCCGCTTGATGTCGTCGCGAGTAAACCGGTGCGCCTGTTGCGCTGCGATCATCTCGTCCACCAACGAGTTCCCGAAAAACAGCGGATCGTCAGTGTTGAGACTCACCGGGATGCCCGCGTCGAAGTAGCGGCGGAGCGGATGGGTCGCCACCGAGGCGACCACCGCCGTTCGCACGTTGGAAAGCGGGCACAGCTCCAGGGGAATCCGCTGTTCCGCCAAGTGACGCATCAGCTCGGGGTCCTCGACGGCTCGCGTGGCGTGCCCAATGCGGTCCACGCGGAGCGTGCGGATCGCGCCCCAGACGCTTGGCGCGCCGGCCGATTCGCCCGCATGCGCTGTCGTCCGAAACCCGAGTCCGCGCGCACGCTCGTAGACCGTGCCGAACAATTCGTTCGGGTATTGCGGCTCGAATCCGCCCAACCCGATTCCGATGATTTTCAGCTCACGAAGTTCGGCAACCTGGTCGAGCGTCCGCATGGCACCTGCCGGTCCGAGATTGCGCCCAAGTTCGGCGATAAGCCGGACGTCGACCGACGGAATCGCGTCGAGTCCTTTGCGTAGTGCCTGGGCAATCGGTTGCGGCGTCAGTTGCCGTCTGAACACCGTCGGCGAGAAGTGAGCCTCGACGTAACGGACGTTCTGACGGGCCAGATCACGTCCGATCTCCTGCCCGACGAACGTGAAGTCATCGGGCTCGCGCAAGAAACTCGTCGCCCAGTCGAAGGTCTGAAAGAACTGCTGCAGTCCTCGGTACTCGAACCGCCGCTCGAATGCCTCAAACGTGGGCACACTTGGGTCACCGCCGTACTTGGCGACGAGCTTCCAGAGCGCCGCCTTCGGGATGGCACCCTCAATGTGCAGGTGGAGCTCCGCTTTCGGCAGTCGGGTCAACCACGATCTCGACGAGTCGCCGGTCGCGACGGCGTCTCCGCGCTGCCCGGCCGACACGGGTATCACTGCGGAGCCAATCGCACCTGCCGCGACCGTGAGAAACCGTCGCCTATTCATGAATCGATGGGCGCGAGCCTACCGACTATCAACGGATGTGCCAGCCTGGATAACATGAAAACCGACAAGTGAGGGACTCATCGATATCCGCTCATGGGACCGAGGATCCCGGATACGAACGGAGCGGGCGAACATTCTGTCGCGTCCATTCATTTCGAGAACAGCTCGTCTATCCGACTCACGGCGGCTGCGAATCGCACCTCATGCGGACCGGACACGACCATCATCGGCGTTGCACTCTTCGACAGTTCCTCGATGAAGCGCTCCTGCATCCACTGCCGGAATGACTCGCCGTCCCGGATGTCGTCCTGGACGAACGGAATGTTGACGTCCGTAATGATGTAGAGGTCGTAGTTGCGGCTGTCGGCGATCGCTCGAACGGCAGCAGAGCCCTGTCCCATGTATCGTTCGTGCCAGATTGCCGTGGCAAAGGGATCCGTATCGCAGATGAGAACCTTGTTCGCCAGCGTCGCGAGCGCGTCTTCCATTCGCGCCTGTTCGCTCGCGATGAACTCGAATTCATCGCTGCGCCAGGATTGACTGCTGTGAACGCGTCCTTCTGAGTAGGTGCGACCGAACTCTGGCACCCACGTTGTCCGGTAGTGCTCCGCAAGCGCGCGGGCGAGCGTGGTCGTTCCACTCGACTCAGAGCCGATGACGACAACGCGCTTGATTGCGTTCACGCGGCCACCCTTCGCTGCGTCGCGCTGTCACGGAGCCAGTCGCGCAACCCAACGACGCACATCGCGAAGAAGACAACGTACAGGATGCTGGTGAGATACAAGTGCCGGCTCGCATAGAGCCAGATGTAGATGACGTCGGCAGCCATCCACACCCACCAGTGCTCGATGACTTTGCGCGTCATCAGGTACTGCGCTTCAACGCTCAACACCGTCGTCAACGCATCGAGGAGCGGTGAGGCGTCGCCGACGCTGCGGAGGTACGGCGTGAAGACGGCGGTCGCGGCAACTCCGGCGCACGCGTAGCCGATGGCGCCGTTCACGGTCAGGTGCCTGACGCGTAATCGTGAATGGCCCTCGCCACCAAACAGCCAGCGATACCAGCCGAGCAGGCAGATCGCGATGAACAACACTTGCAGCGCCATGTCGCCGTAGAGGCGCGCCTGCCAGAACAGGACGAGAAAACAGACCGCGTTGGCGACGCCGAACGGCCAGTTCCACGGGTTCTGCCGCACGGCCAGCCAGACCGAGAGCGCGCCGGTCACGAAGCCAGCGATCTCGAGAAGATTCATTGGGCTTCTAGCTTACGCGCGGGCGACTCCAGGCAGGGCGGCTTGCGTGGTCCGTGAGCCAGCCGGTACAATTGGAATTTCCTGCCTTCGTCAGGTCACGATCAGTACTGGGAGGTCGTTCAACGGTAGGACACGGCGCTCTGGACGCCGTTATCGGGGTTCGAATCCCTGCCTCCCAGCCACTTAACTTGTTCTACCCGCCACCTTCTCTTTCCCGGCGGTGCCCGTCTCCACAATGTCTCCACTCGGAAGCATTGGTCGCCCGCGCTCCAGCAGCCGAATAGTCGTGTCCACGGCGTTCGGACTCAGGTGCATGTAACGCTGGGTCATCGTCAAATCCTGGTGCCCCACCAGGTCCTGAATAGCCCTCCCCGCCGCGCCATGCATGGCGAGGTGCGAGCAAAACGTGTGACGCAGGATGTGAACCCCGGTCGGCACGTCCGCACGCTGGGCCGCATACTGATTGCACGACACCAGCGGGCAAGCTTCAACTCCACATCCTGGCTGCCCTGGCGGAGTTTGAGCGGGAACGGATTCGAGAGCGTGTCGTGGCTGGTCTGGCGCGAGTTCGTTCAAAGGGCCAGCGGTTGGGCAGACCTGAAAGAAACGTCCCTGAAACGACTCTGGCACCGGTCAGGGGCCTGCCGGTCGAGAAGCGGCCAAGCGTCTGGGCGTCTCACCTGCCACAGCCCACCGTTGGCTGTCTCAGAAAACCTCCTCGGAATCGACGCTCCAGAGCCTGTAGAATCCTCACGTTTTCGGGGGTGCGAACCTGCGCCCCGTCTCACTTATCAGGTGTTTAATGGAACGCGCTCGTTGGGGTCGTGCTCGCCAGAAATCCCTGGCGCAATGAGTGCTTCCCCGTGCCGGTTGGTTTACTGTAACGCAGGATGTCGCCATGTTCTTCTGGACGATCCGTCGATTGCGCTCTGAATCGGTTGCTTCTCGGAAGGCCGCCCTCCGGAAACTACAGGAGGACTTGCCCCGCCTAGTTCGCGCATGGATTCATGCTTTGAAGGCTGATGGTTTTGACCACTCTTCCGCACGAAGTGTTGGCGACCTTTGCAGGAAAGAAATCGACGCTCTCCGACATGGCCTGCAGCATCGGAACGCTTGGACGAGGAACGACGTTGCTTCGGCTCTTGTCGAGACACTGACAGCCTTCGATCTCGGCGCGGTGCTCGTCGAGTTGTTGGATAGCCCAGTCTCTCGTGATAGGGCCGCACAGGCACTCGCCAAGTTGGGTGATCAGCGCGCTATAGAGCCCCTCCTCAAACTGGTCAAAGCGGGAAGCGGAAACAGAATCGCAGTGGATGCGCTCCTTCGTCTGTCAAGCGAGCCTGAGCACATCGTTGTCGCAAAGGAGCGTCTCGCTCGGATCGAAGTAGAAGAAGAAAACGCTCGGCAGCGGGAAGCCGAAAGGACAGAAGAGGCGAGCCCAGAATACGACGACGGAATGCACGAGTATATCGAGCACGTTGGAACTGCAAACTGGCACAGGTGATTGTTCTGTCCGATTTCTTGCCGAAGCTTCGGACAAATCCTTCTGACGATCACACGACTTTCGCCCGCAAGACCGTGACCGGCTTACGAGGCGGGACAGCAGGGACAGACGCTCGATTGTCCCGACGAAACCAGGACAAACAACTTTTTGCGGGCAATCGAAGTCAGTTACCATCCCGTCGTCATCATTTCGGTGCTGATCGGCGCTGCTGTGATAGGGCTAAACCAAGGGGGGGGCACTCGTGCGCGTTTTTCATCGAACGTCGGTAAGCATCGCGAACAACGTCTTCCGCGAAGGCTTTCGAGATACGGGGGGAATCTACATGACGGATTCGGCCTGGGATGGCGTCTGGGTTTCGGATATTCCATTGGAGGCCGATGAGTGTGGATGAGGCGATGTGCTACTGGCGCTGGACGTGCCAGATTCCCTATTTGAAGCCTACGAGTGGGTCGAAGACGAAAAACACTTCCGCGAAAGCTTGATCCCAGCCAAAAAGTTGAACCAATTCGGCCCACCCAACGTTGTCATCGACAGCGATGGGCCGATGTGAAAGTGCGTTCCGCGAAATCCGAAACCGCGCGGCAGTGTTGACCCTGGTTTATAGACCATCCTGTAGACCGTGGTCAGCATCGGTGGGGCCGGGTTAGCGCGTTCTTCCAGCAACGGTGCTGTCGTCGCATCTTACCGTTGCTTCCACAGCCGCACGGTTGCAATTGAGGCCTGCACATAACCTGGAGGGTCGGACGCTTCTCCGAACGCTTTGCGGGACAATATGGTGTTAGACGTCAGCAATCCTCCCGTATACCCACGCGGCAGATTCGTAAGGTCGAGGAAGCACCGGCCAACGGTGATGCCTGCTTCAGGAAAGTCCGCCTTTAGCTCACACTCCCCTTTACCAATAAACGAGACGGCAGCGAGATCGCCTTCCGCGTAGAAGTTGATCTTGAGGGGGTTGGGCGTCGCGCCGAAACAGGCACGCATCTGGCCGATTCTGTTTCCGTGAGGGTTCGTCATCTTGCCATCAGACATGCGGCTCTCTGTAGCGTGAAAGGTGTAGCTGTCCTCGAACGCGTCGCCAGCAAACCCAACGCGGCTTTCGGCGCAGAAGTCTGTCGGCATTGATCGCGTAATTCGCACAGACCGGGCGATGTAGATGTCCTCGACGGTTGCGCCCGCAGAACGGGCCTGAGCGGCCGCGACTGACTGGAGGCACCCGAATGCAATCGTTACCAATGTGACGGATAGTCTCATCACCGGCATCCCTTCTTCGTTCGCCTACGCGCCAGGAAACTCTACCGCATTCGATGCGGGTCAGTATGGCCCACGAGAGAAGACGACTGCCGTGAACGCGGAGGTCATTGACTGACAGCAATCGCGGTGACGAATTCAGAGGAATCACGGGTCAACCATCTGTTGACGGTCGCGTGACTACGGCCAAACTTCCGCGCTCTCGCTCTCGCTGATAGTCC
>DASRJE010000219.1:0-17348 GCA_035649635.1 Vicinamibacterales bacterium
CGTGCTCCGCCCCCCAGGGATGCTCCTCGCTGCTGGTGGCCTGGGTCGGTGTCGCGCCGCATCCGCTTCAGGTCGGCGTGGAGTTCTGAGGCGTGCTGATATCGGAGCCCCGCGTCTTTTTCCAGCAGCTTGTTGACGACACCTTCCAGTTCCGGTGAGACCTTGGGATTCAGCTGGACGGGCGATGTCGGTGCGCGATTGAGGATCTGATCGAAAATCGCAGCCGACGTGGTACCCATGAAAGCCGGCTTGCCCGTCAAGGCTTCGTAGATGACGACACCCAGGGAAAACAGGTCGGTCCGCGCGTCCAGCTCCTTGCCCAGCGCCTGCTCGGGCGACATGTACCCCAGCGTCCCCAGGGTGGCTCCATGGCCGGTCAGCGGCCCAACACCGTTCGAGACTGTCAGGACTTCTTCTTCCGAGAGGCGATTCGTTTTGGCCAGGCCAAAATCGAGGATCTTCGCCTGCCCGCGATCCGCGATGAAGATGTTGGCCGGCTTGATGTCGCGATGAACAATCCCGGCAGTATGAGCGGCGTCCAACGCATCGGCCAGCTGCGTGCCTAATTCCAGGGCTTCGTCGCATTCGAGTCGCCCCTGCGTGGACAGCCTCGCCTCGAGTGTCTGTCCCTTCATCAGTTCCATCACGATGAAGGGCTGACCTTCGTGCTCGCCGATTTCGTGAATCGCGCAGATGTTGGGATGATTGAGCGCGGCGGCGGCGCGGGCCTCCCGTTCGAATCGCGCAACCCGGACCGGATCTTGACCAAACGCGTCTGGAAGAACCTTAATCGCCACCTCGCGTCCCAGTTTCTGGTCCTTCGCCCGATACACCACTCCCATACCACCCTTTCCCAGGGCAGAGAGGACTTCATAGTGTCCGAGCGCTGTGCCAGGCTGAATCACCGGTAGATAGAACTACGGATGGGACTCGACGTCAATGTGGAGCCGTTGTGGCCGATAGACCCGGCCCAAGTAGAAGAGTGGGGCATCCACGTCTTCCGCAGCGACCGCCAACAAATGAGGCGCGCACCCAAGCGAGAGGAACGCCGCGCGTGGATGTCGGCGCGCCTGTCGTAGCGGACGCGCAAGCGGCAAACTGACTGAGCCACGCAAATGTGCGCTCCACGACCCAGCGCCACAGGCTATTCGATTACTTGCCAGTACTTTGCTTCGCCGCGGCATCCATCAGCGCCTGAGTCTCGATGCCAGAACAATTCAACGACATGATGCGATCGAACGGCGCGAGCACCAGCGTTTGCTTCGGAACCGTGAAGGGCGCTGTCAGCACTTCCGGATCCTCGATGGTCGCTTCGATCTCCAGCGTGTTGGGGTCGACGCGTCGATATCGCTCCACGATGTGCAACGCGTCGGAATGAGGAGACACTCGTCCCTCCGCCGAGATCCAGGTGTTGTCGGTGAAGTTCTTCGTATCGACGACGAAGGTGTCACCTTCCCAGCGGCCCACTGAATCTCCCCGGTATGCGGGAGGCAGATTGTCGGGATGCGGCCGTCCGTCGGTCGGCACGAGACGGAATCCGTGATAGGTCTCGGTGAGCATCACGACCATCTTCGGCGTGGAGATGATCTGGCCGACGGCGCCGACGTCGTAGAGACTGACGTTGAGCGTACCGAACGCCGTCGGGACACAACGCAGTGTCGGGTCGTCCTTGTCGCCTAACGTTTTTGCTTTGGCTGCCCACTCCGGCTTATAGAGGCTCGTGAAAGTTACGGGCGGCGTTCCCTGGGCGCCGCCTCGTGCACCGCCGCGACCGCCACCACCTCGCCCGCCGCCGCGGCCGCGCGCCGCACCGATATCAGCGCCACCCCACCACACTCCAGACAGATCCGGATGTCCATCTGCCATTCGGGGCACAGGGCCTGCTGGCGCGATGCTCGAGGTCGCCGCGCCTGGCGCACCTTCGCGCTGTCCAGCTTGTCCGGCGGCGACGTCGATGACGGCCTGTTGTGCAAACCATGTCAGCGCGACTGCGGTCATCGCGACGGACCGCAATGCGGCTCGTTGCGCGAATTTTGTAGCCGTTGCAACCCGCATAGCGGTCCGAGGCGAGCGAAGCTCGCCAAAAGATGTTGGCAACCAGTCGCGAGGCTCCGCCGGAATATCAACGGGCGGAGCCCCGGCGCTGGTTGGGATCGCACCACGTCTCATGTTCGAAACCCTCCCCTCACGCCCGTCCAGACATCTCCGAAGGCTTAGAACGTTACGAACGAGGCAAGTTTTCCCGCCTCCCATCACCCGCTCTTCGGAGATGTCTAGCCCCGCGAAGCGGGGCAAAGCCAACGCTGTCGGCAGTGAAGCGGAGCCGGGGCGCTCGCGTTTGTCTCGGCGGTCTGAGGCGAAGCTTCACTGCCGATCACTGGGCGGACGGACCCTGCTGCGATCCGAACATGCCGTATACCGTGCCGTCAGACATCACGAGCTCTCGCAACATGCCCATGTTCTGCGAGGGGTCCTTCGCATGGAACCCTTTGATGGTGACTTCGACCCCCTTCTTGATGAGGTCCGGCTTGAACCCGTTGCGAATCATGCCGCTCGGCGTTCCCGCCTCGAAAGCCCAGCGTTCTACTTTGCCGCTCGCGTTTTTCACATCAAGAAAGAACCATGAGTGCGGATTCTCGAGACGGACCTGCACGATCGTCCCTTGCACCGTGACCGGCTTGTTCATATCGAAGGCCGCGGCAAACGAGTGATGCGCCACTGCTGTGACGGCCGAGCCGAGCGAAACGAGACTCCACACCAGGACAGTGCGGATGGGTCGCTTCATACAAGACCTCCTTCGGGAACCGAATCGCCCTGTATTGTGCCACGCGGGCTCGTCTCTGAGGCAGAGGCACTCGAGGGCTATGGAATGACGGGACTTCTCCGAGTCGCGCCGCCTTCGACGCCGACCATCATCTGCGGACCGTAGTTGTTCTCCTGACAGACGTATTCGAACGTCTCCTGATTGGGCGTCCACTCCTTGATATAGCCGCTCGTCCATGGTGCGGTGTAGGCGCCGGGATCATCGACCGTCAGCTCGTACTTCAACGTGTTGAAGTCGGCTCTCGTGATGCGTTCGATCGTGTGCAGCCGGTCGGTGTGCGGCATCGCCCAGCGTTCGAGCCAGGCGCTCTCGTCGATGGCGACCGTGTCGATGACGAGCGTATCGCCGTCCCACCATCCGATCGAGTGGCCGAAGGCGCTCGGTATCACGTTCGCGGGATGCGTCCGGCCATCCATGTACACGACGCGATAGGAATGGGCGCCGCCCGTCTGGAACAGATACACGCGATCGCTGCCAGGAGTGTTGAGGAGTTCGATCCCGTACGCGGTCCCGAATGAGCGTGCGGCGGGCGATGGCTTGCAGCGGGTGTACGGCTCGTCAGCAAGAAACCTGGCGTGCCGCTCGTCAAGGAGCGCTTTCGCCCACGGCTGCAGCGGCACGTCTTTGAGATCGATCAGGCCGGGTCTCGGCCGGCCGCCAACCGTCTCGTAATTCTTGGGATTCGTAGCGAGCGGCTCGCCACCGTCCCATAGACCGGTCTGTCCCGGGACAGCGCCGAGATTGATCGTGCCGTCGGGCCAGCGCGGCGCCGGCGGCACCGGCCCCGGAGCCCCGCCACGACGGCCTTGTGCGCTTGCCGCTGCCGCGCAGAGCATCAGCGCGCACACGATGACAACTCTGACCTTCATTGACACAGCCTAACGCAGTACGAGGCTGCCCCACGCACCTCAACCCTGCTGGGCCCTGCCGAGACGCGCAAGTTCCGCCGACGCTTCCCGAAGCGCCGCGTCGGTTCGCCTGCGTTCCGTGATGTCTTCAAATGAAGCCACGACTCCACCGAGAGTGACGCCGTCTGCATCGAGCAACGGTTGAGAATTGATCGAAATCCACGTCAGAGCGCCGTCCGGTTTGTACACCCCCATGACGACATCCGAGCAAGGTCGGCCAGTACGAAGGGTCACAGCAACTGGGAAGGTTTCGGCGGGAAATGGCGAACCGTCGTCGTGGATGGCTCGCCAACGAGGGTCCAGTGCTGTGCGGCCCATGATTTGTTCGGCCGAGAGTCCAAGGATTCTCTCGGCACTGTCGTTGCACGACCGAATACTGCCATCGGCATCCATGATGACGATGCCGTCTTGCATCGCAGCGATCACCGTCCGATACCGCTCCTCGCTTTTCTGAATCGTCTCTGCCGCCTGCTTGTGCGCCGTCACATCGCGTGCGGCGGCGTAAATGAGCCCCCGGCTGACGTCGGGTGTCGCGGTCCACTGCAACCATTTGTACGCCCCGTCTTTGCAGCGATAGCGGTTCTCGAAAATCACAGTGGCGGTACCGGTGAGGATCTGTCGTGCCTCCACCATTGTCCGTTGACGGTCGTCGGGGTGGACGAAGCTGATGAATGGTTGCGAAAGCAGTTCCGCGATCGTGAAACCGAGCGTTTGCTCCCATGCCGGATTCACGCGCACCAAGTAAAACTCAGAGTTGGTGATGGCGAGCATGTCGAGTGACAACGTGAAAAAGCGGTCCCGCTCCTCCTGCGCTTCTCGCCGCTCCATTTCTTGCCACTCCTGCACTGCCCTCGCCAGCTCACTGGCCGAACGAGGGCGATCGGCGGGATTCTTGGCCAATGCTCTCAGGCAGATCTCCTCGAGTGCAGCAGGCACCTTTTGCCAGATTTCTCGTGGCGGGATTGGTGACTCGTTCCGCACCTTGCGCAACACATCGTGCGTGTCGACCCCCGTGAACGGAGGATGACCAGTGAGAATTTCGTACATCATCGCGCCCAGACCATACAGATCTGTGTGGCGATCGATCTCCTCGAGGTGTCCCGACGCCTGTTCGGGCGCCATGTAGGCCGGAGTACCGACGGTTTGTCCTTGCATCGTCAGGCCCTCGCCGACTCCCTCGTCGATGACGACCGAGGGGAGCTCAGCCTCTTCGTCGCGCCGATCTACCAACTTCGCCAGCCCCCAGTCGAGAACGACCACTTCACCGAAATCCCCCAGGACAACGTTCTGTCCCTTGAGATCGCGATGTATGACTCCTCGCGAGTGTGCATATGCCACCGTGTTGCAGACGGTGACGAATGCGTTCAACAAGTTTAGAAATTCCAGCCGCGCCGCGTCGGTGTCGCTCCGCTTCGCGTGGTACATGCGAGCCGCCTCTCTGAGAGTGCGACCCCGGACGAAGCGCATGGTGTAGAACGGCTGCTGATCATCAGCGCGCTGCGAGAGCTCGTAGACCGGTACGATGCCCGGATGCTCTAACTGTCCGGTGATGCGCGCCTCCTGAAGGAACCGCGCCCTATGTGTCGCCTGCGAGGCCCGCTCCGGAAGGAGTTCCTTCAGTGCGACGTCGCGACCGACCTCGCGGTCGCGTGCCACCCAGATGCGGCCGATCCCACCAGTGGCGTGCAGATGCGAGAGACTGTAGCGGTCGTGCGGCCGCACCCATCCGTCGACTGTACCCATCGTCGTTTCGGCATCGGGCGCTGGCAGGTCGGCCAGAGAACGCAATATGTCTTCGTCCTGCAAGGCGGCGAGCGAACGCTTAATGTCAGCGCTCATGGCCGCGAGCCCTGCTTTCGCGTTGCCATCGTGCTTCAGGAGTTTTCGCTCCAGCAGACGATCCACGTCCGCTTTGTCAGCCGGTGTAATCCAGCCAAGTTCGATCAAGAGATCTGACAGCGGCGCTTGTTTTCGTGTGGTCCACAAAGTACAAGCCTGGACGAAGCGGTCCGAATCGAGGAGGTCGACCTGTAATGCCAGCACGCCAAAGAGCAGGTTCCGGTCAGCGTCCATAACAATTTCGAACGACGACTGAGTCGGTGAGAGTGGTACCGGGCTCAACGCCGAAGGCGATGCTTCCGCGTTGAGTCAAGGGGAACTAGGACACAACGTGCTGGCATAGTCAGGTCAGCACGACGCTTGTGTACAAGATCGGGCGACTGGCGCCCTGCGGCAAGAGGCCGTTAGGCCGCGTGTCGTACACGATCGTGCCGTTCACTTTAACGGTTTCGATCGGTCCCGAGTTAGAGACCACGTAGCGGCGCTTACCACCGTGCTGCTTGGCCTCCACGATTGGTTCACTCCGGTCGGAAAAGACAGTCAGGTCGAGGTTTCCGCCGTTCACTTTCGCCGACACATTTTGCTGAAGCGCCGAGGCGATCTCGACAGTGCCGGTCAGGTTCACGGTCAGCGTGAACGGAGCTCCGGTCTTGTCCTGGCACACGATCATCGCTTTCGTGAAGGTGTCGCTCACGGCATGGGTCGACCCTCGCCTGGTCGTGTTGAGGTCAATGATGTTCAGCAGCGAGTCCATTTCGCCCACGCCCCCCGGCAGTATTCGTTTGATTCTCGTCGATCCTCCATCATCGATAACCACAGCATCTGCCATAACGTCTCCTTACGGCTGCACGCCGTTGGATAGCCGCCTCAGGTCCGGTCGGGTCAGGTACGAATCCACGGTCGCCGTTCCCCATGCCATACGAAGTTGGGTGAGCGCCGACTGCGCGCTCGCCTGGTGCGCCGCAACATCTGAAGGCATCTCTGATGCACGCGCCATCACGAGATGCGCACGCAGGAGCGCTTCCGAAATGCGTTTCGATTCGAAGTAGGACAAGGCGTCTCGTGCAAACATGCGTGCGTCTTCGCGTCGCCCCATCAGCGCGAGCGCTTCGGCGATTGAGAGCTTCCCTTGCGCTGCCGCGGCTGCCATACCGGCCTTCTCGAATTCGCCAACGACCCCTGTAGCCATGGCAAGTCCTTGCGCGTACGGACCAACTCTCATTCGGACGAGGCCGCTCAGCAGCGTGGCCTGGCGCGCGGTGTTGACATCGAGCGCCGCGATCGGCGCCTGACGAAGGCGCTGTGCGGTATTGACGAAGCGGCTGTTCGCATATTCGATTTCGCCGCTGACGACGTTGAGCAACGCGCGGAATTCCGAGTTGCCGGGACTCGCGGGAAGCGACTGCGCTTCGGTGAGAAACCGCGCGGCGGGTTCTTCTCGTCCCATGTGCCACTGCAGTCGCACTGCCCCGACTCTCAGCACGTTCGCCGCGGGGAGGGATCCGTACAGAGCGACGGATCGGTCGTACTCATCGACTGCCGCCGGCCATTGGCCGCTATCGCGAAGGTTGTCGGCAAGGCGCTCGCGGAGCTGCGCTTCGAGGCGGCCGTCCTGCAGCCTCATGGCGATCGGGAGTGTGTCACGCAGGATCCGAATGCCCTCTTCGTGTTGCCCCAGCTGCTGCAGAACACCCCCGAGGACAACGGCGGCCTGGATTGATTCACGCCGATACCCGGCAGTTCGATAGAACGCGAGCCCGGCCTCGACGAACGGTCTGGCTTCTGCCGGTCGCCCGTCCTGCTCGCACAAAGAGCCGAGGGAGATGCGCGCACGGGCCTCAACGCGGCGAACGCCGCCGCGCTGCGCGGTATCGAGCGCCCTCCGGAAATACGGTTCAGCGGCGCGAACGTCGACGGTCCGCAGGAAGACATTCCCGAGATCGATCAGGCCGCTGGCGGCCACGTTGTCCATGTTCTCTGTCAACGCCATCTCGATGGCCTGGCGCGTGAGATCGGCCGCGCGGGCCATGTCGCCCAAATCACGTATCGCCGTCGCCTGGAGCACCCGCAGGCGAATCTCTTGCGCACGGTTACCGACGGTGCGCGTCACGGCGAGGGCCTGGTCGATGATCGGCAGCGCCTCTTTCTCGCGGCTCCGCCGGTCGAGAAGATTGGCGCGCTCGAGCAGTGTCTGGGTGAACCCCTCGTCATTGCCTGCCGCACGATAGAGGTGCTCGGCCTCAGTAAAGGCTGCGAGAGCCAGATCGTCTTTCCCGCCCTCCCGGCCAAACATGAACCCGAGCCGGAGTCGTGCTGCCGCGTAGGAAGGATTCAGATCCACGGCGCGCTTGAACGCGGCGGCTGCGCCCTCGGAGTCGTCCCTCAGCTGCGCGAGCCAGCCAGACTCCAGTGCGGCCGCTGGCCGATCGGGACCGGCGGCGTCCGCCTCGATCTGCTGCAGGAGGGGCGCGGCCCGCTCGTACTCGCGTGACACCATGAACTGCATCGCGCGAAGCTTCCGCTCGTCCGCCGGAGTGAGGCGCGACTCCTGGGCTGCGGCCACGGCGCGCAGCATCGCGTCTTTCGCCCGCTCGGTGTAGTCGAGCTCGTCGTATGCACGCGCGAGGCTCGCGTACGCCAGCGCGAACCGCGGATCGGCTTTGACGCTCTCCTCCAGCGATCGACGCGCGGTTTCATACGTCATGGAGTGAAGCGCGCTGACACCAGCCTCGTACGCCCGTTGCGCAGCCAGGGTCGGGCGATACGGTCGTGTCCACCAGCTCCAGGCGAGAGTCAGCGTGAGAATCAACAGACTGGCGGCGAGCGAGGCGCGAATCCAGTCGTATCGAGTCCAGTAGCGAATCGGTCGAAACGCGCCTCCACTGAACCAGCCGGCCAGTTCGGCCGCGGATACGAAGCGACGCGTGGGATCCTTCTGCAGACAACGACGGATGGCTCCTTCCCACCGGGCGTCGATACGCGGGACCTTTGTGCGGATCGGTGTCGGTTCACCGGCGGCTCTGAGGATCACGGCCCTGATGAGATCCCGATCGTCGAACGGTCGCTCCCCGCAGGCCATCTCGAACAGGACAATTCCGAACGAGTACAAATCCGATGCCGGCGTGATCGGCTCGTCGGCGAGTTGCTCGGGCGACATGTAGGCCAGCGTGCCGACCAGCCTCACGTTTTCCCCCAGCGTGCGAGTCTCGTCGCAGCGAGCCCGTGCCGGATCAAGGCGCGCAACACCGAAGTCGGTGATGACGGCGCGCTCGCCCTCAGTGGACGGAACCAGGATGACGTTGGCGCTCTTGAAATCGGCATGGACGATACCGGCGCGGTGTGCGGCGTGCAGACCTTCGGCGAGTTGCTTCGCAATCGGAAACGCTTCGGCCCGGGTGAGCGCGCCCCTGGCGATTCGTGACAGGAGCGTTTCACCCTTCAGCAGTTCCATCGTAAAGAACAGCAGCGGCGAAGGCGTGGCGTCTCGATCGGAACCATGCGAGCCACGACGCGGAGTCACACGTGGATGAACCCCGATTTCATAGATCCGGCAGACATTGCGGTGGGTCACTTTGCGCGCAAGGTAGATTTCATCCTCAAAGCGCTTTACGAAGGAGGCGTTGTCAGTCAAATCCGCGCGTAGCGTCTTGAGCGCCACCGATTCCTTCACGAACGAATCGCGGGCTTCGTAGACCTCGCCCATCCCTCCCCGGCCAATCAGTCGCGTAATCGTGTAACGGCCGGCGACGACGTCGCCGACGGCGAGGGAAGAAGAGGCAGCAGGGTCGGGCCGACGGCCCGCTGTCGTTTCGCGCTCGACGATCCGGCGCTCGATTTCGGCACGGAGCTCGGGATCGTTGGGACATTCCCGCTCGAGGAACGAGCGGAGCTCGCGCAAAGACAGACCGAACGTCGAATCGACGAGCGTCGAGATGCGCGTGGCGCGGTCTGTAATCAAGGGCATCAGGGGCCCTGTTGGGGGAGGCCCACTGGTACTAACGGGCTAGAGCGAGAAATCCAACGGTCCTACGGTGACCGCGGCCTAGGCAGGATACTTCAAAATCCCACAGGGTGATTGCGGTTTCGCTTCTCAATCACCCGGATATTGCAGCTATTAACGGGCCACACGATCGTCTCTGTGCGGTCTGCGAAGCGGTGAGCTGATAGGAGCTACCACTCTCGCCGGACCGTGGATGCATAGAGCAGCCCGGCCCCGGCGAGGCGCGAGGACAATTACCTCCATCGACCGTCCGAAGTAAAATGCGTCCCCACGTCCTGCAGGACCCTGGGACGCATCCACTTTCTGAGGTGGGCATGCCCGATTGGAATCAGAAATTCAAAGCTGAATACGACTACGCTCGGGAATGGCTCGCCAAGACGGACGCCTTTGCTGAGGGCTGGCGGCCGCTCGTCAGACAACTGCACTCGTTGATGGCGGCGGACGGTTTCGATGCGGACAACGCCCCGAGCCTCGCCGAACTTCGCGCCAAGGTGACCAAGGGCGCAGGCCGCAACGGCCGCGAACGCGTCGATGAAGATCAGGGCATCCTCTCAGCCGTGGGCGCGTGGAGTGCCAACGACGCCTGCGCCGTTGAGGCAAAGGCAAAAATGCGGGCTGCCGCGCTCAAGTTCCTGCGTCACGTCTACCTACTCAAGATAACCGGCGGCAAGCGATTGTGGGTGTTCTCGCTCCCGACTGAGTTCAAGGGCTGGCCGTCTGATGACCTCAACGCCAGGGCCAATACACAGGCCGCTACCCGGGTGCTCTTGAGGAGTCACTGGGAAGTCTTCTCCAACACTCAAAAGAAGTACCTTGCCAACTCGACGCAGCAGTCGCTGGCGTGGTGTCATCGGGCGGGCATCGTGCTCGCGCTTGCGGCAAAGAACGACAACAAGAGTTCCAAGAGCAAGGCGGCGTTGGATATCGTGAAACGCTGGTTCGCCGATCCTGGAACAACAGAATCCGATCTGCAAGGATATGTCGCGAAGCTGGCCAAGGGTTTCAAGGACATTGCCGCGACGTTGAACAAGGGGACGTTCGTTCTGACGGATTGGGTTCCGTTGCGCAGCGCAAGCACTGACGCCGAAGTCCAGTGGTTGAACGCCGAGGCGTTTACGTTTCGATCAAAGGCCGAGGGACTCGACGTCGTCTACATCGAGAAGTCGTTCTTCGTCGACCATCCCGGCAACGTGCTCAAGGGACAAAAGAACTGGACCCGAATCGTCGTGCACGAGTTGACGCACCTCGTGAGTGGTACCGAAGACATCGTCAACGGCAAGTCGCGATACGCCTGGTACGGAATCGGTCCGCACGCTGGTTTCCCCGGAAGTCAGGCCATTCGCAACGCCGACAGCTGGGCCTTTTTCTGCGCTGACTGCGCCGGCACGCTGACCGACGGCGAGCGTACGACGGCTCTGAAGATTATATGAACCGCTACCGAGCGCCTTCGCCGTGGGCGACTCTCGTCGCCATCGCCGCCATCGTACCGGCAGTGGTTGCGGCATGCGGAAGCGAGCGCGCTCGCACTATCGCCAAGGAGAACCCAACGATGAGCGATTCGCCCCAGGCGAGCCGTCCTCCGGCTCCAGAGGTAGGACCGATCGAATACAAGGGCGTCCGCTATATCCAGGACCGCGTCGATAGTGAGCGCGGTGACCAGAATGGCGGTTATCTCGCTGCCGTCGACGCCAAAACGGGAAACAGGCTGTGGAGACTGAAGGTCTACGACGTTACCAATGACAGTGCCGCCGGCGTCGGCAACATGGGACTCTATTTCAAGAACATGCGGCTGGTCGACGGGCGCGACGAAATAGAGGTCGAAAACGAGGCCGGAAGTCGCTATCGTGTTGACCTGGTGAAACGAACGTCGACGCTGGTGTTCACGCCGCCGCGAGAGTCTCCGCCATCGGCTCCGCCGAAACCCAAGCCAACACCCGATTAGTCTCCCCTTTTTTGAGTACGACGTAGATGACGGCGCGGGCTGATGC
The DNA here is from genome assembly GCA_035649635.1 of Vicinamibacterales bacterium. GTDB lineage: Bacteria > Acidobacteriota > Vicinamibacteria > Vicinamibacterales > UBA2999 > Gp6-AA40. Next base: position 11,560 of record DASRJE010000219.1, read on the forward strand.
CCGCGCTCTACGCCCACGTGAAATCCGCTGCCCGACCTTCTCCGACAACGCGTTCGGCGGAAAGGCCGGTCTCGCTGCACTCATGGACAACTTCGTCGATCGCCTGGTAATTGATTCGCGAACGAGACCATTCTTCGAGAACGCCGATCGCGGCAACCTGAAGATGCAGTTGACGGATCAACTCTGCGCGCTATCAGGCGGGCCTTGCCAGTACGGCGGCAGAGACATGAAGACGGCGCATGAAGGGATGGGCGTCCGAACCAGCAACTTCAACGCGCTCGTGGAAGTACTGCAGCAGTCGATGGACGCAAAGAAAATCCCCTTCACCGTGCAGAATCGGATGCTAGCGCTGCTGGCGCCCATGCACCGCGACATCATCACGAAGTGAACAACACGCTCGCCTTCGCGCGAGCGTCGTTCACCGTCGGAGACGCCAGCGCCAGATCCTGTTCGGTCAGCAGCGTGTACAGCACTGTATTGCCCGGCAGATCGTTTCCCAGGCCAAGCACCAGGTCGGCCAGCAGGTTGTACGCGCCGCGCGTCTTCGACGGATCGTTAGCCACCTCGGTGTTGTTGGTCGCGACGAACGATGAGCAGTCAATTCGCTCGTTGGCGGGATTGAGGTATGCGCTCCCGTTGATCACCTGACAGCCTTCCGACCAGTTGTTCACGTCGAAACGGAGTCCCTTGCCGCCCCAGTGAATATGGATCGTGGCATTGGACTCCAGCCCTTTGCTCACATCGGCATCATCCAGCCGGAAATCGCCCTTCGATCGCACGACCAGGACACCGTTGTCGGAAGGGCGAACCGCGAGGTGCTGGTTCTTGTGCCAGCCGAAGTGATAAGCGTGCTGTCCCTGAACGAGGAAAGGAGCGCCAAGCGGATTGCTGGTCGCACCGGGATCGGTCGAACCCTGGAACTTGAAGACGAGTCCCTTGATCAGCACGGCGAACAGGTCGTCGAACTTGTTGATCTTTTCGTTGCGCCGGATGCCCACGAGGTGGATGGCATTCGGATCGAAGTTCCAATCCGCGACCTTCCGCGTATCGGTTGGCCGCGCAAACGCATCGACCAGGCGCAGCATCTCAGTGGGAGACGCCAGATACTTTTCCTTCGCCTTCCCGAGCATCGACAACCATTCGGTGTACTCGGTCTGGCCGGGCGTGCCGGCCCGCCATCGTTCGATCGTGGGCGCCCATTCGGTAGCCAGGCCCTTCGTCGTCCAGCGCTGAAGGTGCGCCTGTGTCTGCGGGCCAAAGCGGCCGTCCGGTACACTCGGCAGTTTCTCGACGGTACGCACGTACTCCTGGAACAGCCGCATCGCGGCGCGCGTGCGGTAGCCGCAGATCCCATCGACTTTGCCGCCCGGGAAGAACCCGATGGCTTTCAGCGCCTCCTGCACTTCGGCAACCGTCATCGTCTGCTGCGGGTCCTGGGCACGTGGCGCAAACGATAGCCTGTCGCTTCCCTCCGAGGCCTGGTCGCCTCGACCGCCTGAGATCACCGACGCCTGCCGAAGATAGGCGTCGCGGTCCGTCTGGGTCACACCGCTGTCGTAGGTACCGAGCAAAATCACATTGTCTCCTCTCCAACGGGAGTCAATTCAATCGCGTCGCTCTAGCAGCCAATCCCGATGGTACCGGAGAATAACCGAGTCTCGGCGCCACTGGCGCCGAGCCTCGGCGCCGGCGTCGCGGCGCGGCAGTGAGGAGCGGGAAGACTCCACCACATGGCAAGCGTCGGTCACCTCGCCGTCGGTATGGCCACCGCACGGCTGTATCAAGCGAAAAGCCCATCACAACGCGTCCCCGTGTCGTCGATGCTGTTCTGGTCGGCGCTGTCGTTCCTGCCCGACGCCGACGTTGCCGGCTTTGCCTTCGGCGTTCGATACGGAGACGAGTGGGGGCATCGCGGTGCCACGCATTCATTTGTTTTTTCATTGGCCCTCGGCGCTGCCGTCGGGGTGGCTGCGTGGCTTATCCGGAGGCCACCTGTCCGCACCGGTGTGGCCGCGGGTCTGGTCCTCGCGAGTCACCCACTCCTCGACATTCTGACCAATGGCGGACTCGGGTGTGCGGTGTTCTGGCCCTTCGATCTCACTCGCTACTTCGCGCCCTGGACACCCATCCCGGTGTCACCCATCGGACTCGGTTTCCTGTCGCCATACGGGATATACGTCGCCGCCGTGGAGCTTCTCCTTTTCGCGCCGCTCATATGGTTTGCATTGAAGCCGCGGCCATCGTGCAGAGCTCCTTCGCGATGAGCCCCGCCACGCGAGCGCTGTTGATGAGCAGCGCCGTGTTGGCAACTTGCGATGCACCCTCGGTCAGTTCTGACACACGTCGCAGCATGAACGGTGTGACCTGCTTTCCATGAATACCGAGACGTGCGGCCTCGGAGGCGGCCTGCGAGATGGCTGTTTCCGCGCCGCCAAATTCCTTTTCTTCCGGAATTGGCACCACGATGAGGACGGCGTGTTGGGCCTCCAGGCGTCGCGATGCCGCGATGATTGCTGCCGCTTCGCGCGGAGTCTCTACCCGCACGTCGATCGGCAAGCCGCTCGATCGCGAATAGAAGCCCGGCAACGTGTCGGTGCCAAGTCCGACGACCGGGACGCCTTGCGTCTCGAGCACTTCGAGCGTCAATGGAAGATCGAGGATGGCTTTTGCGCCGGCACAGACCACCGCGATCGGCGTTCGCCCTAACTCGATCAGATCGGCAGACACATCGTAGGGCGCATCGCGGTGCACGCCCCCAATGCCTCCCGTCGCGAAGACTTTCAGCCCCGCTTTGTGCGCGATGACGGCTGTGCTTGCGACCGTCGTCGCCCCATCTTCGCGGCGCCCGACTACGATTGGAAGATCGCGAACGCTGCACTTCCGCACCGAGCCGCTCGGCCGTTGCGCGAAGTACTCGATTTCATCTGGTGAAAGACCGACGATGACCTGACCGGCAAGCACGCCGATCGTTGCCGGCACCGCTCCACTTGCTCGAATGGCACTTTCCATTGCGAGAGCGGTTTCTGCATTCGCGGGCCAACGGAGTCCAAACGTAATCAGTGTCGACTCGAGTGCGACTATCGGACGATTCCCGTGGAGAGCCTCCTCGACCTCGGGAGAAAGATGCAGCAGAGTTTGCACGTCTACACTTTACCGTCTACAAAGCACGACGGGCCCTACACGGTAAACTAACCGTGACAATCTACCGGACCATGCCGACGATACGCAGCGCTCTACTCGGCGTCGCCGCGGCCGCAACGTTCGTCACCATCACCTACGGCCAGTCGATTCTCGGACCGCCGAGCGAGGCCAACCATTTCATTGAGACGCCGAAGGGCTGGGTACACCCGAAGACACCGTGGGGCGAACCCGACATTCAAGCCACGTTGAACATGATGCAGGCCGCTGGTGTCCCGCTCGAGCGGTGCGCCAACAGTTACCGGTTCGGCGGACCTCCGTGTGACATGAACAAGAAGTGGTGGACGGAAGAGGAACACGCCAAGCGAATCGCCGACGCACGCGGGCGAGGTGACCTGGGCCGGGAGCTCATTCAGAAGGGAGAGTTCGGCCGCGCGCTGCTCACGGGCGTCACCGACCCCGCCACTCCGCAGCGACAGACTAATCTCATTGTCGATCCGCCAAGCGGGCTGCTGCCCGAGCTCACACCGGAAGCCAAGCGACGCGCGCTCGTGATGGGGAGCTCCTGGGCATTACCGGCTGAGGACCCGGTGTATGAAGACGCGCTCGACTTCGACTTCTGGGACAACTGCCGCTCGCGCGGGATGCCCTCGTCGATGATGCCCTATCGCTATAACGGCGGCTTCAAGATCTGGCAGGCGCCAGGCGTGGTCGTATTCGACCTCGAGATGATTCACGACGCTCGCGTCATCTTCACAGACCGCCGGCCGCCGCTCTCGTCAGCGCATAAACAGTACATGGGCGAGTCGCGCGGCCGCTGGGAGGGCAATACGCTCCTCATCGAGACCACCAACTACAAGGAAGGTCCGCCGATGATCAACCTCGCGGTGGTCGGGTCGCCGGCCGGAAACCGCTTTCCAGTCAGCGACGCGCTGAAGACGACGGAGCGAATCACGCGATTGAACAACGACATGTGGCTCTACGAGATCAAGACCGAAGACCCGGTCATCCTCACACGGCCGTTCACGGTGCGTTATCCAATGCGTAACGACCCGACCTACGAATGGTGGGAGTACGGATGCCACGAGGGAAACAGCATCGTCCAGAACTATAGTGAGACGAACCTGCACGAACGCCAGAATCCGGCGCCAGAAGAACCCGTGATGCCGGTCCAGGTGACCGCCGATATCGCGAACGCGCTTGTGGGCCGATGGATCGGTCGGCCCCGCCTCGCCACGGTGGACTACGACATCCTCCTGGACTTCTCAAAGAACGCGGATGGAACGGTGCAGGGCAAGTTGCTCGGTACCGATCTCAAGACCTTCCGCGGTCGCGTCAGCGCAACGATCGACAAGCCGCTGCGCGGTTTGACGATGAAGGATCGGCGGATGAATTTCGAGCTGCCGAACACCCAACCGTGGACGTTTGCCGGTGAGCTGTCGACGGACGGCGCCGCGCTGACAGGCACACTGAACAGCGCCCAGGGAGGAATGCCGGTCACGTTCAGGAAGCGCTAAGGCAAACTTCCAGGGTGCCAGACTTATCGATTCATCGCGTCGTTGTCGTGCTCGACAACATTCGAAGCCTCTACAACACGGGATCGATCCTTCGTACCGCCGACGCATCCGGAGTGGAGCGAGTCGTGTTGTGTGGCATCACGCCACGACCCGATCAGGGAGGGCGGCAACGTCGCGCCATCGCCAAGACGGCGCTGGGAGCCGAAGACAGTGTTCGATGGGAACATCAGCCCGATACGCACAGCGCGCTGGCGCGCCTCGTCGCCGACGGATATCACGCAGTCGTCGTGGAACCGTCACCAGACGCGATTGATCTTTTCGAATGGATCCCGAAATGGCCTGTGTGCCTGGTGTTCGGCCACGAACGAGATGGGGTTTCGTCGACGATCGGCCCACATGCGGACACCGTGATCCGCATTCCGATGCTCGGCCAGAAACGATCGCTGAACGTCGCGACTGCCGCCGGCATCGTCTTGTACGAGCTGCTTCGCCATCGGCTATACGCGCGCTGAGCCTCGCCTGGGCCGGCGGACGGCCCTCACCTTCCCGCTGCTTCCTCCTCCGCAGTAGAACTGATCACTGCCATCGGACTCCAGTCCCGACACGTTCACGCCGCGTGGCATCTCGAGCGTCTCCAGGACCTCTCCCGTTCGTGAGTCGACGCGCCTGATATCGCTCTCGTCACCTTCCCAGGTGCCGTGCCAGAGCTCGCCGTCGACCCACGTGACGCCGGTCACAAAACGATTCGACTGGATCGTGCGAAGAACCTTCCCTGTTTGCGGATCGACTTGATGGATCTTCCGCTCTCGATAGTGGCCCACCCAGAGCGCCCCCTCAGCCCATGCCAGCCCGGAGTCCCCGCCACCGCCGGGCGCCGGGATCGTGGCGAGCACACGGCCGGTCTTCGGATCGATCTTCTGGATGCGATCCTCGGCGATCTGGAACAGGTGCTGGCCGTCGAAGGCCGTTCCTGCATGCGCGGCGACGTCGATCGAGCGCAGCGTCTTCCCGCTCGCGGGATCGAGTGCATGCAGCCGCTCTCCGGCGGCGAACCAGACGTGCCGGCCGTCCCACGTGACGCCGTGCACCTGCTCGACACCCGGAAAGGGTCCGTACTCGCGGACGATCTCGGCC
>DASRJE010000220.1:0-11305 GCA_035649635.1 Vicinamibacterales bacterium
GTGACCAAGAGCGCTCCGTCGCGCGGCCGCGCGCGAAGTGTGACGGTCCCACCGTCAGGTGTGAACTTGATCGCATTGCCGAGCAGATTCGAAAGCACTTGCGAAAGACGGTGCGGGTCGGCGTCGATCTTCGGTGGATCGCTCAAATCCAGGACAAGGGAGATGTGCTTTGCTTCCGCCAGCGGCTGCGCATCGGTCACGGCATCCTCGAGCAGATCGCGGCTCTCCACAGGCTGAACGTCGAGCGGAAAGCTCTTCGCCCCGAGCCGCTCAAACTCGAGGAGATCTTCAATCAACGCCTTCATCCGCGCTGTCGATCTCCGAATGCGCTCCACGGACTCACGCAATGTGCGGGCGCGCTGGTCCCCGGTCTCCGGCAAGTGGCCCAGGAGGTGGGCGGCTTCGAGCAGGATAACGGATAGTGGGTTCCCCAGGTCGTGGGACACGACCGCGAGCACCTCATCGCGCGCGCGCACGGCGCGCTGCTCGCTGGAAAGACGACGCTCGATGTCCACTTCCGTGGCGCGGCGCTGCAACTCGTCGGCGGCCTCGAGATCGCTCGGCGTCCACGGACGGGAGCGGGCGCGCACCTCCTCCTTCCACAGAGCGAACGAGTGGCGCGGGCGCAAGCGCTTGCTGTCCGCCGCCTCGACGGACTTGGTTGGATCGCCGCCCCAATTGACCGTCTGGATGACCTCGGGCCGGAACCACATGAGCCGAGCCTCGGGCAGCGCGAACGTGAGCAGACCGCTTGCGACGTCGCTCGCCGCGAGCGCCGGCGGAAAGTGGACTCCGAGTGATGCGGAAGAGAACGGCCTGAGATCGCCCCTCTCTTCGAGCCAGCGCGCGATCGCGCGGATGACGTCGGCCGGCGGAGCCGCGCCGCACGTGACGGGCTCTCCGTTCTCCACGACGGCGACCCCACCTGCGTCGACCAGGTCCATCAGCGCCCTGGGCCGAGCGACGAGGGCTGCGAGTACGCTGCCCGTGGCCTCCTTCATCGCGCCGTGCAACGCCTCCTCCGTCGCTCGGCGGGATGCGCGCAACGCGACCAGCTCGCGGTTCTCGAACGAGGCGATCTGAAGCGACGCCAGGCGGCCCATGAACTCGCATGCCGATCGCATCCGGTGCGAGACGCGACGCGGACCAGTGTGGTTCAAACAGCTGATGAGCCCCCACAGCTGATTCCGAACGATGAGCGAGATGCTCATCGACGCGCGAACGCCCATGTTCTTCATGTACTCGATGTGAATTGGCGAGACGCTTCGAAGGACCGAGAAGCTGAGGTCGAGTGGCGTTCCTGTGTCGGGTCGGAGGGCCGGGACGATCCGCGCTGGCTTCTCGTCGGCGTCGAAGATGAGACGCAACCAGTTCTCGAGATACAGCCTGCGTGCCTGCGCGGGGATGTCGGAGGCGGGATAGTGCAAGCCGAGATACGGCTCGTGCACCGCATCCCTCGCTTCGGCGTCGACGGAGCCGCTGCCGTCCTCGTGGAATCGATAGAACATGACGCGCTCGAATCCGGTCGTTCGCCGCATCTCCTGAGTGATGATCGCCGCAAGCTCGCTCAGCGTGCTCGCGCGCTGCACGCGCAAGAGCGCCGCGCGGAACGGGTGATGGATCGAACGCTCCTCCGAAGTCTCGGGGTTTGGCTCGAGCTCGAGGATCGCGGCGCCCTCGTATCGGTGAACGATCCCGTCGAATCCCTTCCCGCCCGCGCCGATGCTCAGCGGGTTCGCGTCGTGCCAGCGCTGTTCGCGCAGCACCGAACGCACTTCTTCGGCGCCGGCCGGATCCACGATCTCTGAGAGCGGCCGGCCGAGAGCTGCGTCGACGCCCAGCGAGAGATGGTCGCTCACGTTCTCGCTGACCTGCGTGACGTTCATCTCCTCGTCCAACGCGAAGAGCACACCGAAGGGCTGAATCGTTCCCGGGATGTGGATCGGCTCGCGATCACAATCGTTCAGATCGACCACGGCACTCCCCCTCGAGCCCGGCCGCCCATCGCGCGAACGCATCGAACGTCGCCGTCGCGGCACTGATGATCTTTGCGGTTGATGCGCCCGTGCGCGGCAGTCCGTCGAGCCATGCCACGATGACGGTCCACCGGTGCAGCGTCCCCTCCTCGTCGCCGGCGAAGAACGCAGCACCGCTCGCTTTCGAGAGGCCGAGTCGCCGGTGCAACAGCGGGCTGAGGACCTGTCCTCCAAGACACGCGCCTTCGAGCACGTAAAGACAGCCGGCAAGATCCTCGACGCATGACAGCTCCGGTCGGTCAGCACATAGGGGGAGCGCCGCGAGATCCGCCGGAGACCGGCCGAGCGCTAGAAGATCGCGCTCGATGAGCTCGGCGCGCGCACGCAACGGAAAGCCGAGCGGCGATTCAGCCGCGAGACGCGTGACGTCGATCTCGACGGGAACGTAGAAGCCGTAGAACGTCTCGAGCACGCGGAGATACCGATGCACGTCGAGGCTGGGTTCGAGCAGCCCGAGCTGGGCCTCGAGGTGCTGGTGCACGGCCGCGGTCTCGCGCTTCAAGCGTTGCCGCAATGAGGTCTCGTTGCGCCCGCTCTCGGTGCCGGCCATGTGGAGATCATGACGCAAAGAGAGCAATTCTCTAAAAAGGCGGGTTGACCGGTCGCCCAGATCTGCGCGAGATCAACGACGCTGCATCGGCCATCACCCGTGCAGGGCGCCCGGCTTCCTGAGGAAGTGCTGAAACTCACGACCGGCGAACCGCCGAACGCAAGGCGAACGACCGATCGGACGGCTTCACGGTGGCCTCTCGTCTTGCGTTGCGCAACGGTGGTCATTTACCTCTCCGGCGGCGAGAATAGGGCCGAGGCTAGCTGGTTTCGATCCGTCCACCCGAGGTGACCCGATGCATTCGCCCGTTGTCCTCGCGACCGCCGCCGCGTTGTTCATGCTCGTGGTCGCGGTGCATCCGTCGGCCCAAGGAGGCGCCCCGCAGCCGCAAGGTGGCGGACGCGGAGGTGGCGGGCGCGCAACGTTTCCTGCGCAGCAGCGGCCTCCGGGTGATCCCGCCCTTATTGCTCGAGGCACTGGTCTGTACGGCGTCCATTGCCGCGCCTGCCACGGCGTCGACCTACGCGGCGGCGATCAGGGTGGGCCGAACCTTCTGCGATCGAATCTGGTGCTCAACGATCAGGCTGGCGAGCTGATCGGTCCGGTTGTGCTCAAGGGACAGCAAGGTCCTGGCGGCCGCATGCCTCCAATCTCTGTCACCAGCGATGACGCGCGAGCGATTGCCGAGTACATCCACAGCGTCGCCGCCACCATGCGGGGCCAGGGCAGCCCGCCGCTCGGGCCTGCGGTTGTCCTCAACGTGCTCGTAGGCGATCCCGCGGCAGGCGCGGCCTATTTCGCCGCGAAGTGCGGCACATGCCACTCGGCCACTGGCGACGTGAGAGGCATTGGATCGCGACTCTCAGATCCCACCGCGCTTCAGAACTTCTGGCTGTCGGCGGGCGGCAGACTCGCGCGGCGCGATGGGCGTGGCCGTCCTGTGTCGGTGACGGTGACACTGGAGTCCGGACAGAGAGTCGAAGGAACGTTGGTCCGCATCGATGACTTTTACGTTGTCATGGAGCTCGCTGACGGCACACAACGCACGTTTGGTCGCGACGGCGAACGTCCAGTGGTCGACCTTCGCGATCCGTTGGAGCCGCACAAGCAGCTGTTGGCGACCTACACCGACAACGACATTCACAACGTGACGGCGTATCTGGTGACGCTCAAATGAAGACTCGTCTCATCGCCGCTCTGCTCGCTGCGGTAACGCCCGTGTTGCTGCAGGGCCAATCACGTGGCACCGGTGGTCTGGATCCGGCAGCCATTCGAAAGCCGCTGTCCGATTCGTGGCCTGTGTATTCTGGCGACTATACGGGACGCCGCTTCAGCGCACTCACGCAGGTCACCGACACGAACGTGAAGACCCTTGCGCTCGCCTGGGTCGCACGACTCACCGCCGGCAGCGGCGCGGGCTCCGACTCCGGACGTGGCGATGGGCCACCGATGATCGTCGGCGGTCTCGGCAGCGGCGAGTTCGCCACGGGCGGCGCGCCGAACATCAAGGGATCGATTCTGATGGTCGGCGACGTGCTCTACGTCACGGCGCCGGACAACGTGTGGGCGCTCGACGCGCACGACGGCCACGTGATGTGGCAGTACTACTGGAAGACACGCGGCGGCACGCACATCGGCAATCGCGGCGCGGCGCTGCGATACGACACGCTGTATTTCGAAACGCCAGACAACTACCTCGTGGCGCTCGATGCGAAGACCGGCGCCGAGAAATGGCACGTGGAGATTGCCGACTTCGAGCAGCAGTACTTCTCCACCGCCGCGCCAGTGATCGTCGACAACCACGTCATCGTCGGCACGGGCAACGATCTGGATGCTCCCGGCTTTCTGCAATCGTACGACGCCGACTCCGGAAAACTGCAGTGGAAGCTGTATCTCGTGCCGATGAACCCGGGCGACCCGGGGCTGGACACGTGGCCGAGCCTCGACGCCGCGCGACATGGCGGTGGCCAGGCGTGGGTTCCAGGCTCCTACGATCCCGAGACGCGACTGTACATCTTCGGCACTGGCAATCCGACGCCGGCGTACACGGGAGGTGCGCGGCCGGGAGATAACCTGTTCACGTGCTCACTCGTCGCAGTGAATGTCGACACCGGCAAGATGGCGTGGCATTTCCAGACCTCCGCACACGACACGCACGATTGGGATTCCGCGCAAACGCCGATTCTGATCGACGGAACGATTAACGGGAAGCCGCGCAAGCTCGTGTCGACCGCCGCGCGCAACGGGTACTTCTATACGCTCGATCGCATCACCGGCGAGCACATCGTCACGAGTAAGTACGGGACCTACGCCAACTGGGACAAGGAGACACGCGCGAACGGCGTCGTCTCGCCCAATGCCAACAAAGAGGCGACGATCCCCGGCGCGTTGGTATCGCCTGTCGAAAGTGGAGTCACGAACTGGCCACCGGCCGCGTTTTCGCCCGACACTGGTTTCTTCTACGTGCAGGAGCACAACGGCTTCAACATGCTGTACCTCACGGATCCCGATCCGCGAGGATCGATGGGACTCGGCGGCAAAACCGTTTACAACCTTGGGTCGCTGGGCGATTTCCTCACGGCGATCGACTACCGCACAGGCAAGGTCGCGTGGCGGCACCGATTCCCGGGCGGCGGTGGCGGCGGACTGCTGACAACAGCCGGGCGCCTCGTGTTCTCGGGTGACGGCAGCGGCAACTTCGCGGCGTTCGACGCCACCAATGGCAAGCCCGTGTGGCATTCGCGCATCGGCAACATCTCGAATGCGCCGCAGACATTTCTCGTCGGCGGCCGTCAACAGCTGCTGGTCGCGGTCGGTGACACCCTCTATGCGTTCATGCTGCCCTCAAGATAGTTCCGCCGGCTTCAGACCGATCGCTATCGACAAAAGCAGCCCGTGGTAATTCGACGTGCCGTTCGGCGGGCCACCTCGGACCAGCTGCAACCGGCTGAGACCTCACGGCATCCCGTAGCCTGTCGCAGCGACTGACGAACCACCGTGAGTGAATCGGTCGCGCCACGGCCAAACCCCAACAAACAGCGAGGCATTTGCCGCCGACCGTGAGCACGTGTTCTGCACACCAACAACACATGTCCATGACGTCTGTCCAGCGAGCATGTCTGCTCGTCCTCTTCCTCGCGGTTCTGGCGCCCGGTATCGCTCGCGCTGACGGCTTGATCATTCCGCACGTCGGCATCAACTTTGGCGGCGACAGTGGAAGCGAACTGGGGGACGCGTTCGATGCCAAGCGCTTCAACTGGGGCGTCAGCTTTCTGTGGATGGGAGGAGGTGTGTTCGGAGTCGAAGGGGACCTCAACTACAGTCCCGACTTCTTCGGCAAGACCGACCTCGGCGGAAGCAGCGTCTTCAGCGGCATGGGAAACCTGGTGCTGGGCATCCCCTTTGGCGGACAACAGGGATTCGGTGTTCGTCCGTACGGCCTGATCGGAGCCGGAGTGGTTCACGCGACCGGCGATGCGTTCGACAACGCGCTGTCTTTCGGCGAGAACAAGGTCGCCTGGGATGTTGGCGGCGGCGTGCTGGTGTTCTTCACGACACACGTCGGCATTCGCGGCGACCTGCGCTACATTCGTACGTTCGAGGCCGCGGACTTCCTGGACATCGGCAGTGGTGAATCCGGCAACCTCGACTTCACACGCGGCTCACTGGGATTCATTGTGAGATTCTGACGGCCCAGCGCACGCGCTCTCCCGCGAACCCGGCCCTGATATTGCTGCGCCACCCACAGCATCACATCCTAGTGGCCTGAAGTCGAAGTGGCGCGGTCGGTGGCTCACCACCGGCGGTGATCATGACCATCGAGTGCGAGACTCCGCTGCTGCTCCGGAAGACAACGACGAACACATCCCGCCGCGCAGATGGATTGCCGAGGTGACTCTGTGAGAACGACGACACGCATCGTGATATCGATGATCGCGACGATGAGCATTGCGGTCGCCGCGTGCTCCACGCCGCAGTCTGAACAACCCACAACGCCGGCTGCGAACGCGTCTTCGCCGGGTCAACCAGCGCCGTCGGCCGCGGCACCTGCCGAGGCATCGCCGACGGCGGCGCCGCCCACCGCGCCAGCGACTGCTCCGGCCGCGGCGCCGCCGACCGCGCCAGCGACCGCTCCGGCGGCGGCGCCAGTGCCCGCACCAGTGCCCGCACCAGTGGCCGCACCAGAGCCCGCCCCTGCTCCCCCACCACCCCCCAAGCCCAAGGTCGCCCGTTTGACTGTGGGTCAGCCGATCACGATCAGAACGACGCGCGAGCTCTCGACAAAGACCGCCAAGACTGGAGACGTGTTCTCCGCGATTCTGGAAGAACCGATCAGGGGCGATGGCTGGGTGGTGGCCGCCAGCGGCGCCAAGATGGATGGCCGCATCGTCGAGGTGGATAAAGGCGGGCGGATCAAAGGAAAAGCGAGCCTCTCGATTGAGCTCACCCATCTGACGACCAGCGATGGCCAGAAGATCGAGATCGTCACGTCTCCAGTCACGTCCGAAGCCGCAGCGAGCAAGGGCAAGGATGCCGCGAAAGTTGGTGTGGGAGCCGGCGCGGGGGCAGCAGTCGGCGCCATCGCCGGTGGCGGTACGGGTGCCGCGGTGGGGGCGCTCATTGGTGGTGGTGCGGGCGCGGTCATGCGTGGCGACGCCGCGGTAATTTTGGCCGAGACCGTCGTGTCGTTCGAGCTCCGCTCGCCAGTCACGATCCAGGAAAAGAAAAAGTGAACTAACGAAGGAGGCACGACTTGGCCGCCAGAACAACAGACGTGACTGAGCAGAACCGGTTGAACGACGCGCGCGAAGCGAGGATTCCCTGGAAGAAATGGGGACCGTACCTCAGCGAGCGGCAGTGGGGCACGGTCCGTGAGGACTACAGCGAGAATGGCGACGCGTGGAACTACTTCACGCACGACCAGGCTCGCTCGCGGGCGTACCGGTGGGGCGAAGACGGGCTCGGGGGACTCTGCGACGACAAGCAGCAGTTGTGCTTTGCCCTGGCGTTGTGGAACGAGCGCGACCCGATTCTGAAGGAGCGCCTGTTCGGACTGACCAATAACGAGGCGAACCACGGCGAAGACGTCAAGGAGTACTACTTCTACGTCGACAGCACGCCGACTCACTCGTACATGAAGTACCTCTACAAGTACCCGCAGCGCGAGTATCCCTATCGCGACCTGATCGAAACGAACCGGCGCCGGTCACGACACGAGTTCGAGTACGAGCTGCTCGATACCGGCGCCTTCGACGACGACCGGTACTTCGATGTGTTCGTGGAATACGCGAAGGCCAGTCCCGAGGACATCCTCGTCCGCATCACGGTGCACAATCGCGGGCCGGAAGCGGCCCGGCTTCGTGTGGTGCCGACGCTCTGGTTCCGCAATACCTGGTCGTGGGACGCAGATCAGCCGAAGCCGTCGCTCCACGAGGTGGGACCTGGCGTCGTGCAGGCCAAACACGGTGAGCTTGGCGAGTACTGGCTGTTTTGCGACGGATCCCCTGAGTTGCTCTTCACCGAGAATGAGAGCAACGCCTCCCGTCTGTGGGGCGGGTCTAATCCGTCTCCCTACGTCAAGGATGCGTTCCACGAATACATCGTTTCGGGCCGCCGCGACACGGTCAACCCGGCGAAGGCCGGGACCAAGGCTGCGGCCCACTATGTCCTCGACGTCCCCGCTCGCGGAAGCAAGACCGTGAGTCTGCGGCTGGCGGCGGCGGGGACCGACGAAGGCGTTGGCGGCTTCAAAGTCGGCGATGCCTTCGGCGGGTTCGACAAGACATTCAGAGACCGGATCGCGGACGCGGACGAATTCTACAAGCGGATTTCGCCGAAGTCGCTGACCGAGGATGAACGGCGTGTCCACCGCCAGGCGCTGGCGGGCATGCTGTGGAGCAAGCAGTTCTATTACTACGATCTCGAGCGATGGCTGCACGAGCACAAGAGTCATCCGCTGCTCGAGTCCTCCCAGCACGGCGTGCGGAACACCGAATGGTTTCACATGCTCAATGCCGACGTGATCTCCATGCCGGACAAGTGGGAGTATCCCTGGTACGCCGCCTGGGACCTGGCGTTCCATACGATCTCCCTGTCCCTGGTGGATTTCGATTTCGCCAAAGAGCAGCTCCTGCTGATGCTGCGCAGTCTCTACGCCCATCCCAACGGGCAGATTCCCGCCTACGAGTGGAACTTCGGTGATGTGAACCCGCCGGTGCATGCCTGGGCGACGATCTATCTCTTCAAGATGGAGCGAGACCTCGGGCGAGCGGATCGGCGCTTCCTGGAACAGGCGTTTCAGGGCCTGATGCTGAATTTCAACTGGTGGGTGAACCGGAAGGATCCGTCCGGGCGCAACGTGTTCGCCGGAGGATTTCTCGGCCTGGACAACATCGGCATCTTCGACCGCAGTTCGCCGCTCCCCACCGGCGGCTCCCTCGAGCAGGCCGACGGGACGGCGTGGATGGCGTTCTACTGCCAGAACATGCTGGAGATCGCGCTCATCCTCGCCGAGGACGACGAGAAGTACGAAGAGATGGCGTTCAAGTTCGTCCAGCATTTCTTGTGGATCGCCTATGCGATGGATCGCCGGGGCGAGCATCACGACGAGATGTGGGATGAGCAGGACGGATTCTTCTACGATCTGCTGCGGCTCCCCGACGGGCAGGCGCTGCGTTTGAAAGTGCGGTCGATGGTGGGACTCCTCCCGCTGTGCGCGTCAACGGTGTTCGACGGCACAGCCCTCGCGCGGTACCCGAAGCTGATGGCGCTGATCGCCCAGTTCCGCACGCGCCATCCCGAACTGGCATCCCACGTGGCCCCGACCACGGCAGGGTTCACCGGCTACAAAGGACGGCGTCTGCTGTCGGTCCTCAACAAACGGAAGTTGGAGCAGGTGCTCGCCTACATGCTCGACGAGAACGAGTTTCTCGGGCCGCACGGTATTCGCGCGCTCTCGCGCCACCATCAGGACCATCCGTTCGTGTTTCACGTCGGTGGTCAGGAACACAGGGTCAACTACTTGCCCGGCGAATCGGACACCGGAATGTTTGGCGGCAACTCCAACTGGCGGGGCCCGGTCTGGATGCCGGTGAATGTCCTCCTGGTCCGGGCGCTCCTGAACCTGTACGCCTTCTACGGGACTGAGTTCACGGTGCAATGTCCAACCGGTTCGGGGCGATACATGACGCTGTTCGAGGTGGCCCAGGAGATCACCCGTCGGCTGGCGAGTACATTCCTGCGCGATGCCAATGGGCGGCGGCCGGTCTACGGAGGCACCGCGAAGTTCCAGGACGATCCGCACTGGCGCGATCTGATCCTCTTCTACGAATACTTCCACGGCGACAACGGAGCGGGGATTGGCGCGAGCCATCAGACGGGTTGGACCGGTTCGATCGCCGCGCTCCTTGATCTGTTCGGCCGTCTCGAGGCGAAGGATCTGGAGTTGAATCGCGACCAACTCAGCGCACGGCTAGTGAAGGAGCAGGTCGGCGGATAGTAGGGGCGACGCCTGCGTCGCCCTTACAGCGCGCGCGCGTTCGCGAGCGGCGGTGCAGGGACAGGAGCCGCGACGACGGATGCGCCACTGCGGTCGATGATGTCCAGGATGCCGAGCAGCAGGTCTTCCTGAATGGTCAGGAACGCCGTCTGCTCGCGCTCGAGCACGTAGGCGAAGATCTCGACGTCCAGCGATGCGGCGCTGAATTTGCTGAACCGGGTGCGGGCGGAGGCGGTGTCCACCTTGGGATGTGTTTCGACCACGCGGCGAATCTGAGCCAGTACATACCGCAACTGATCTGCGCTCGTCTGGCGGCCCAATCCAATGGTGTGATGAAACCGGAATCGATCACGCTGCGCGAAGTTCTCCAGAATCATCGCCGCCAGTTGACCATTGGGAACGGACACCACCGTTCGATCAAGCGTCCGGATCCGGGTCGAACGAATGCCAATGTCTTCGACCGTTCCCACGAACTCCCCCACCTTGCACGCGTCCCCGACGTTCACGGGCTTGTCCGAAATCACCATGATGCCGCCGAACAGGTTCTCGATCGTCTTCTGCGCGCCGAAGCCGATGGCAATCCCACCCACGCCAAGCCCAGTGAGTGCGGCCGTGAGATCGACGTCCGACAGATAGAGCAGAAACAGCACCGCCACAATGACGGTGGCCGCTTTCAACAGGCGGTTGATCAGGCGCACCAGTGCGACGTCTCCGGATCGCCGGCCTCGTTGCAGGCGCTTGAGGCTCACCTCTGCGATCACGTCCATCAGACGTAGCGAGAACCAGCACAAGGCCACGATCATCAAGGTCTCTGCGACACGGTGCCAGAACTGTCGTGTGGAGAGGCTGAGGCCGATTAACGAACCCCCATAGAAAAACACGGAGAGCATCAGCAAGCGTAGCGGCCCGACACTGACCACCTTGTGGTCGCGATCTTCTGGCGCAAGGCGTCCGATGAGCGGACCGAGCCACGCGGACAGCGCGCGCGGGAACAGCGCAGCGAGACCGAAGACCAGAGGAATCAGAACAAGAATCGCGATCCATCGATAGATCGCTATGGACAGCCATTCTCTGGTTCGGAACCACTCGGGCACGTACTGTTCGATCCACGGCGGCTGAATTTCGTCATACAGCCGGGGGATCTCCTGCAACGTGCTGGACGAGAACAACCAAATGAAGTTGCCTTGACCACGCTGGACACGGTCGAGAACGATCTCGACA
>DASRJE010000221.1:0-212802 GCA_035649635.1 Vicinamibacterales bacterium
TTTTCGGCGATCGTGGCGGGCATCGTGAGCAGCCCGCCGTTCCGCCAGAAGGCGCCGCAGGCGGGCGCGGCTCTTTTAGCGACCGCCTCGCACTGAGGGAGACAGGATGTTCATCACTCGGAAGCATCTGCCGCGGCGAACGTTCCTGAAAGGGATCGGCGTCACCATGGCGCTGCCGCTGCTCGACTCGATGGTGCCCGCGCGCACGCTGCTGGCGCAGACGGCGGCGAAGCCCGTGTCGCGTCTCGGCTTCGTCTACGTGCCGCACGGCGCCATCATGGACAAGTGGACGCCGGCCGCCGAAGGCGCCGGCTTCGAGTTCACGCCCATCCTCAAGCCGCTCGAGGCGCACCGGAACTACGTGAACGTGGTCAGCGGTCTGGGCCAGAAGGCCGCGGACACGACCGCCGTGCACTCGCTGAGCCCGACAACATGGCTGAGCGGGGTGCGGCCGAAGGCAACCCAGGGCGTCGATGCTTATGCCGGGGTCACCGCCGATCAGGTCGCCGCACAGCAGATCGGCCAGGACACGGTCCTCCCGTCGATGGAGCTGGCTACCGAAGATCACTCGGGGCTCATCGGCTCGTGCGATCGCGACTACGGCTGCATCTACATGAACACGCTGTCCTGGCGGACGCCGACGACACCAATGCCGATGGAGATCAACCCGCGGAAGGTGTTCGAGCGGATGTTCGGCCAGGGCGGGAGCGCGACGGAACGACTTGCGCGCATCAAGGAAGACAAGAGCATCCTCGACGCGATCACCAAGGACGCCGCCAGCCTCCAGCTGCAACTCGGTCCATCCGACCGCGAGATGATGACGCAGTATCTCGAGAACGTCCGCGAGATCGAGCGGCGCATCCAGCGTGCCGAGCAGAGCCAGGGCGACGAGGATCTCGCATTGCCGGCGCGACCGGCCGGTGTGCCCTTCGATTACGAGGAACACATCAAGCTGATGTACGACCTCATGGCGCTGGCTTACCAGGCTGATGTGACACGCGTGCTGACGTTCATGATCTCGCGCGAGGTCAGTAACAGAACGTATCCGCAGGTCGGCGTCACCGACGGACATCACGCCATCTCTCATCATCAGAACCGCGCAGAGAAGATGGAGAAGAACGTCAGGATCCAGACCTACAACATCTCGCAGTTCGGGTATTTCCTGAACAAGCTGAAGAACATGCCGGACGGCGATGGGTCACTGCTCGATCACGCGGTGCTGCTCTATGGAAGCAACATGAGCAACAGCAACGCGCACGATCACTTCCCGCTGCCGAACCTCGTCATCGGTGGAGCAGCAGGGCGCATGAAGGGTGGACGTCATCTCAGGTACCCCGATCACACACCGATGACGAACCTGCTGGTCACGATGCTCGACAAGGTGGGCGTGAAGCAGGAATCACTCGGTGACAGCTCCGGGTTGCTAACGAATCTGTAAAGACACCGGGTGTGATTTTCCAAGACGCACACGAAAATCACACCCGGTGTCATAGCAAATCTATGCGTATAGCTCTTGTCACCTCGACCGTCGTGCTACTCGCGGCCTCGTCGTATGCGGCTGAACCCGTCGTCAAGGACACGCGACTGGTGCAGGCTGCGAAAACAGGCGATACGGCGACGGCGGTGTCGCTCCTGTCCAAGAAGGCTGATCCCAACGCGGCCGAGCCTGACGGCACGACGCCGCTTCACTGGGCCGTTCGTAACAACGACACCGCATTGGTCGATCGGTTGATCCGCGCCGGCGCCGACGTCAAGGCGACGAACCGGTACGGCATCGCCGCGATCGCGCTCGCCTGCGAAAGCGGCAGCGCCGCCATCGTCGAGAAGCTTCTTGCCGCCGGCGTGAACGCGAACGCGACCGGTCCATATGGTGAAACGGCGCTCCACACCTGCGCGCACGCCGGGAAGGTCGATGCGGCCAAGGTTCTGATCGCGCACGGCGCGGCGCTCGACGCCGGCGACAGTTGGCGTGGACAGACGCCGCTGATGTGGGCGGCGGCGGAGGGTCACCCGGACGTCATGCGGGCGCTGATCGAAGCGGGCGCCGATGTCAACGCACGATCCACGATCATTGCCTGGGAGCGTCAGCGCACGTCGGAGCCGCGCGACAAGTGGCTTCCACCGGGTGGCTTGACATCGCTGCTCTTCGCCGCGCGCGAGGGATGCGTTGACTGCACGAAGGTGCTGCTCTCTTCCGGCGCCGATCCGAACATTGTCGATCCCGATCAGTACACGCCGCTGATCATCTCACTCATCAACGGGCACTTCGACGTCGCAGGCGCGCTCATCGACGCCGGAGCCAACCTCGATATGCAGGACAAGGTTGGCCGCACAGCTCTCTGGGCCGCCGTCGACGCGCACACGATGCCCTCGTCGAACCGGCCTGCTCCGCGCGAGACCGACGACACACTGAGCAGCATGGACATCATCACCAAGCTGCTCGACCGCGGTGCTCGAGTGGACATCCCGCTGCGCGCACAGATTCCGTACCGAACGAAGCTCGATCGCGGCGGTGATGGAGTACTCAGCGCCGGCACGACTCCTTTACTCCGTGCCGCCAAGGCTGGCGACGTGCCGGTGATCAAGATGCTGCTGGCGAAGGGCGCGAACCCGCGTGCCGTCACCTCGCGCGGCAACGTGAACCCGGTCATGATGGCTGCGAACGTGTCCGCCCGTGAGGAGGACATGACCGGCCGCAACAAGACACAGAAGGAAGCGATCGAGTCCATCCGCCTGCTGCTGGCCGCCGGGACTGACATCAATGGCGTCGACACGCAGGGACGAACCGCTGCGCATGGCGCCGCGCTGTGGGGCTGGACCGACGTCGTGCGATTCCTCCACGACAACGGGCTCAAGCTCGATATCAAGGACAAGCGGGGCTACACGGCGCTCGATACCGCGCTCGGACTGGCCGGGGGTTTCGGCTTCGGCGGCAGCGCCGGCGTCGCGCACGAGGAAACGGCCAAGGTGATCCGTGAACTTGGCGGCGTTCCAGGTACGCCGATTCCGGGCCCACCTGGGCGACGCAGCGACCGCAACCAGGACGATCCTCAGGACGGCGACCGGAACTGAGCCGTTTTTCACAAGACCGTCGTGGCCGGCTTTAGCCGGCCTTCATAGTCCGCCTGAAGGCGGACGCTACAGTCTTGTGAAAAACGCACTATCTAGCCGCGGGGACGAAGCTCGAAGCTGCGAAGCGCCATCGCTTCGTCGTTGAAAATCTCGAATGCCGTGTGCAGCTTTGCCACGCTGAAGAGGCGATGTCCGCGGGCATTGAGTCGCAGCAATCTCATGTCGCCGCCCTTCTCTCGCACCGTCTTCAACTTGGCGGCCATCATGCCCACACCCGAGCTGTCGATGTAAGTCACGTCGGCGAGATCCACCAGAATCTTCACCCGATTGCGCTCGATCAGATCGTGAATGCAACGCCGAAACGCCAGGTCACCATCATCGAGCAGCATCTCGCCTGTGAGAACGAGAATGGTGACGCCGTTGGCCTGACGTTCCTCGATCTGGAGCCTGGAATCGGACATCGAGGCCGATTATACCGGCCGGAGTCTCTTCATCTTCCATTCACAATTGGTCGGCAGACTGCGTTCATGGAGGTTTCACATGAACGGTTCACGAACGCGGTCTGCCTGGTTCTTCGTGCTCGCCGGTGTACTGCTGAGCGCGATCGCCGGGGGCATCGCGTATAACGTCGGCGTGTCGCATGGATTGGCGCAGACCGCTGTTGCGCAGGGCGTCCCCGCTCCGCCCTATGGATATCCCTACTGGCGGCCGTGGGGATTCGGGTTTGGGTTTCCAATCTTGTTCTTCGTCCTGCTCTGGTTCGTGCTGGTGCGCGGGCTGTGGTGGGGTGGCCCGTGGCGCCGCAGCTATTACGCCGGGCCAGGCTGGATTCCACCATCGTTCGACGAATGGCATCGTCGCGCGCACGATCGGATGAAGGAGGGTCCCCCTGCAGACGATCCTGATCGTCGAGGATGACGCGCAAATCGCGCAAATCGCCGCCGACTACCTGCGCCACGCCGGGTTCGCCGCTCTCGTCTCCGGGAGCGGCGAGGACGCGCTGGCCGTTGCGACGGCGAAGCAGCCCGACCTCGTGGTACTCGATCTGCGGCTTCCTCGCATGGACGGGTTCGAGGTTGCCGCACGTCTTCGCCGCGAATTCACGGTGCCGATCATCATGCTCACGGCGCGGGTCGAAGAGGCGGATCGCATTCGCGGGCTGGAGATCGGCGCCGACGATTACATCACCAAGCCCTTCAGCCCGCGGGAACTGGTGGCCCGTGTGCGTGCCGTCCTGCGGCGCACGAATACGGCTCACCCTGCCGGCGATGTCCTTCGGATTGGCGACCTGGCTCTCGATCTGCCGCGCATGAACATGACCGTTCGAGGCAAACCAGTCGATCTCACAGCGACGGAATTCCAGTTGCTACGCACCCTGGCGAGTCATCCCGGCCGCATCTTAACGCGCACTCAGCTCCTCGATGCCATCCGCGGTGAGGCTGGTGAACCGTTCGACCGCGCGATTGACGCGCATATCAAGAACATCCGCCGCAAGGTGGAACCGGATCCGCGGCATCCGCGGTACGTGCTTACCGTGTATGGAGTGGGATACAAGTGTGCGGAGCCATGAATCGCCGATGGCACACCTTGCCCACCGACGCGCAAAACGCGAAGGTAGAGCCTCCGCACTGGTGGCCAGCTGGGGAGCGATGGCCACCGCACGGACATCGCGGACCGCGACGTCCCTTCTTTCTGATCCGGGTCGCCGCGTTCTTCGCCGTCATGCTCGCGCTGAGCGCGTATGGCGCCATCACGCTGCTCAGACAGGCATTCGGCGAAGGCACGCTTCAGATCGCGGGGCTGGTCTGGCCGATCGTGTTGTTGTTCCTCTTCCTGGTGCTGTTCACGGTGACGATGCGACGTGTCGGACGGCCGCTCGGCGACGTCGTGGCTGCTGCGGAGCATGTGTCGGGAGGCGACTTCAGCGTGCGAGTCACCGAACATGGTCCACGATGGCTTCGCTCCGTGGCGCGTGCTTTCAACGGCATGACGATTCGTCTCGAGGCGCAGCGCCGGCAGCGACGCGAACTGATGGCGGATATCGCGCACGAGCTGCGCACGCCATTGACCGTAATGCAGGGCCGTCTGGAAGCAATGACCGATGGCGTCTACACGCCCGACGATCGACAGATCGCACAACTCCTCGACGAGACCCGTCTGCTGGCTCGCCTGGTGGACGATCTTCGGACCCTCGCACACACGGAGAGCGGCACGCTTTCCCTGCAGAGAGAAGATACTGACCTCCGGTCCCTGCTCGAAGAGGTCGATGCGGCATTCCGGGCCGAGGCAGACGTCAAGCGGATTACGGTCCACTCAGACATTGCGGCGAATCTTCCATCGTTGCCGGTCGATCCCATACGGTGGCGCGAAGTCGTGGTCAATCTGCTCTCGAACGCGATCCGTCACTCGCCGGTAGGAAGCGCAGTATGGATTACGGCTCACGCGCTTCCGGATGCCATCATGATGGTGGTCAAAGACAATGGACCCGGAATCGCTGCAGAGGATCTGCCCCACGTCTTCGATCGCTTCTACAAGGGCCGAGCCACGGGCGGATCGGGACTGGGATTGACCATCGCGCGCAACCTCGTCATCGCGCATGGCGGGACGCTGACCGCCGAGAGCCGGACGGGAGAGGGGACAACGATGCGGGTCCGGCTGCCATTAACGGAGCCCTGAACCTGCGCGCCCCAGTGAGTATGATGGTGGGCCGTAATGAACGAGGCATCCGTCATGGCTACGAAGTCACAATTGACTGCTGACACAGTTCCGGCGCGCCCAGCCGAATCGACGACTGCCGAGTCGGCCGAAGCCTACGTTCGCGCGCTGATGGCGCATGGGGTCGAGTGCCTGTTCATGAACCCGGGCACAGACACGATTCCAATCCAGGAAGCGCTGTCGAAACTCGAACAGTTGGGAGAGCCGGTTCCGCGAACGGTGCTCTGCCTCTTCGAGCTCGTGGCTCTCGCCGCGGCGCACGGGTACTACCAGGCGACCGGCCGGCCGCAGGCCGTACTGGTTCATGTCGACGTCGGGACACAGAACCTCGGCGGCATGTTGCACAACGCCCAGCGGGGACGCGCGGCGGTGCTGATTGCCGCTGGCCGCACGCCGTACACCACCGACTCACGCCTGCGCGGCACGCGCGACACCTACATCCATTGGCTCCAGGAGCAATTCGACCAGCACGGTATCGTGCGCAACTTCGTCAAGTGGGAGTACGAGCTTCGGCGACCGGAACAGATGGGCGAGGTCATCACTCGCGCGCTGCAGATCGCGGCCAGCGATCCCCCCGGCCCCGTCTACCTGACGCTGCCACGCGAAGTCCTGATGACGGAAGTCGGTAACGTCAGGCTACCGAGCCCCGCGCAAGCGCCGCCAGCGCGGCTGGGCGCAGGAGATCCCGATGTGTTGCGCGACATCGCGCAGCGCCTGGTTCGGAGCGAGCGGCCGGTCGTGCTGACGTCGACGACGGGACGCACGCGGCAGGGATTCGAGGCTCTCGTTCGACTCGCCGAGCTGCTTGCGCTTCCCATCGTCGAGCGCCGGGAGCGGACCAATTTTCCTACGAGCCATCCGTTGCATCAGGGCTTCCAGCCGGGGCCGTTCGTCGAAACCGCGGACGTGATTCTCGTGCTCGACAGCGATGTGCCCTACATCCCGACGCAGGTGATGCCACGCGAGGACGCCACGATCGTCCAGATCGATCTCGATCCGGTGAAGGAACGTATTCCGCTCTGGAGCTTTCCACTCACGCTTGCCGTTCGCGCCGACTCTGCTCGCGCGCTCGAGCTCGTGGCCAGCTACGCCGCGGACCTCATGACAGACGACGTCAGGCAACGGGTGGAGCAGCGTCGCGCGGAGTTGAGCGCGCGCCACAACGAGCGACGCTCGGCGCGGAAAGCGGCCGCGGTCGCGGCGCGAGAGGGCAAGTCCATCACGACCGAATGGCTTGGCTACTGTGTCGGGCAGTTTCAGCGCGACGCGCCGGATTGCGTCTTCGTCGACGAATCGCTGACCAGTCACGTCGCGGTCTGGAACCACCTGGACACCGACGAACCAGAAACCATGTTCGGCAGCGGCGGCTCGTCACTCGGCTGGGGACTTGGCGCGGCCCTCGGGATCAAGCTGGCGCGTCCCGAGCGACCGGTGGTGCTGGTCGTCGGTGATGGGTCCTTCGTCTTCGGTGAGCCGCTTGCGGCACTGTGGGCGAGTCAGATGAATCAGGCGCCCTTGTTGGTGATCGTGTTCAACAACGGCTGCTACAACGCGAACAAGGCGCCGCTGATCAGCGCCTACCCGCAAGGCTATTCGGTGCAGGGCCGCCATTTCGTCGGCACGGACCTGGCGCCCGCGCCTCGCTACGATCTGCTCGCCACGGTCGTGGGCGCGGTGGGAGAACGCGTCGAGGCTCCCGACCAGGTGCTGCCAGCGCTGCATCGCGCTCTCGATCAGGTGAGATCGGGTCGGTCGGTCGTCCTCGACGTCATCCTTACGCGCGCCTGATCGCTTTCGCGTCAATTCGCTACTGGCCTGGTTCGATGACGAGGACGCCCGCTGGTGCCGGATCGAAGTGTCGTCGATTGAACGTCAACAGGGCATCGACCGCCGCTTCGCGGGCACATTCTCCAATG
Organism: Vicinamibacterales bacterium; assembly: GCA_035649635.1. Taxonomy (GTDB): domain Bacteria; phylum Acidobacteriota; class Vicinamibacteria; order Vicinamibacterales; family UBA2999; genus Gp6-AA40. Next base: position 7,704 of record DASRJE010000221.1, read on the forward strand.
ACGTAATCGTAGGTGCGGCCGCCGGTGATTTCTGCTCGCGCCGCTCGCCCGAGAAGCTCGATGAGGCGATCTGCGCTCAATGCGATCACCGTGGCGGCGCTCACGAAGTTGCCTTCGACAAGCGCCCACGCATCTGTAGCGGAGAGTCGGTGTGGCGGGGGAAGTCGAGTCAGGACTGCGTACGCCTCGACCAATGCGGGCGCTGGAGTGCACAACTGCTCTCCACCATCGAGTCGCCGGTCGATTTCTACGGCAGCTTTGGAGTGATGCTCGTGCCATGAGCACACGGCGGCAACCATGCAACTCGTGTCGACAGCAAACCGCTTCACTCGCTTCACTACCCGCGGCGCTTGGACAGGTCGCGACGAACGCGTTCAACTGCAGATCCGCTCAGGCGAGTGATTCTTCGATTCGGCTTGGCTACCAAGAGACGGCCCCGTCGTTCGAGCGACACGACAAGCGCTCGCGGCTCGATCTCGATGACACCGTCACGCCAGCGGACGTCCAACGGCGTGCCTGGCTCGATCGCGGCTTCACGACGGATCTCGGCCGGAATCACGAGTCGGCCAGCCGCGTCGATGGTAGTGGTCATGGTATGAAATATACCATATCATTGACCATGCGGCGTCGAGCTTGACGCTGCCCAAAACCCGTAGCATCGTCGCATCACTTGAGTACGCAGGGACAGAGATTCACCGGCAAGGTCGCCTTGATCACGGGCGCGAGTTCCGGGATCGGACGAGCTACTGCCCTCGCCTTCGCACGCGAAGGCGCGTCCGTCGTGATCGCCAGTCGCGGACGCGAGCGTGGATTGGCCGCCCTCGATCACGTGCGAGCGCTCGGCGGCGAGGCGGAGTTCGTTCAGGCTGACGTCGCACGGGCGCACGACGTCGAGGAACTGGTCGCGCGCACGATCGCGCGCTTCGGCCGATTGGATGTCGCTGTCAACAATGCCGGCGCGATCGAGGTCGGCGTGTTCCGGCCACTGACAGAGTTCGACGAAACCGACTTCGATCAACACATCGCCGCGAACCTGAAAAGCGTGTGGCTGTGCATGAAGCACGAAGTCAAGCAGATGATGACGCAGGGGGGCGGCGCGATCGTCAACACCTCGTCGGTCACCGGGCTCGGCGGCGCACCGCAAAGTGCGTTTTACGCCGCCGCCAAGGCAGGCGTGGTTGCTCTCACCAAGTCGGCGGCGCTGGAATGTGCGACTCGGAACATCCGCATCAACGCGCTCGTTCCCGGCGCATTTGCGACGCCTATGCTCAACACCGTTTTCGACCGAATCTCGCCCGAGGACCCCGCCGCGGCGGAGGCGATGTATACGAAGAGAATTCCCCTTGGCCGCATCGGCCGTCCCGAAGAGGCCGCCGATGCCGTGCTCTGGCTCTGTTCTGATCAGGCCAGCTACCTGACGGGCCACTCCCTCATCGTCGACGGCGGCCTGACCGCCGCGTTCCGATAACGTGGGGCTGGCGGGTCTACGAGGCAAGACCCGCCCTACGTGCACGCCTTCGCGTTATGCTGTGTCGCCAATGACTGAGATGCGACTTCGGCGTCCCGAACCCGAACCAGAACTCGAATCTCGAATCCCGCCGCCTTCGCGCGAAGCGCTTCGGCGAGCCACGCCGAAGCCAAGCGGAGGCGGGAATCTCGAATCCCGGAGTCGTCGCACTTTCCTGGCCACTCTCGGCGCCGCAGGCGTCGGATCGCTGCTGCACGGCATGCCGTCCGCGGCCCAGGCCCCTGCGGCTGCCACGCGCCGGATCGATATCCACCAGCACTTTGTGTCGCCCGGCTTCTACGCGACGCTGAATGCCAAGAACGCGACTTCGCCAATTCCAGGGCTTGCCGCGTGGAAGGGATACTCGCCCGCGAGCGCGGTCGAGGCACTCGATCGCGTGGGTATCGCCACGGCGATGCTCTCGATCACGGCGCCCGGCGTGTGGTTTGGCGACGTGCAGGAAGCCCGCAAGCTCGCTCGCGAGATGAACGAATATGCGGCCGCCAGGCTGGTGTCCGATTACAAGGGCCGCTTCGGTCTGTTTGCCGTGCTGCCATTGCCCGACGTCGAAGGCAGTCTCAAGGAAATCGAGTACGCCTTCGACACCCTGAAAGCCGATGGTGTCGGCCTCCTCACGAGCTACGGAAGCGCCTGGCTCGGGGATCCTTCCTTCGCGCCAGTGTTAGCCGAACTGAATCGCCGTAAAGCGGTCGTGTACACGCATCCGACTGACTCGGCGTGCTGCCAGAACCTCATCCCGCGCGTCGCGAACCAGATGCTCGAGTACCCGATGGATACGACGCGCACGATCGCGAGCCTGATCGTCAGCGAAACCGCCACCCGATGTCCCGACGTGCGCTTCATCTTCTCGCACGCAGGCGGCACACTGATCGGCGTCGCCGGGCGTTTGCTCGGTGCCGAGATGACGGCGGACAATCTCGCCAAGCCCCCAGCCCCCAATTCGAGGCTGCACCACCTTCGCCGCTTCTACTACGACACGGCGGGCTCGGCGAACCCGGTCAACATGCAGGCACTGAAAACGCTGGTGGGAACTTCACAAATCGTCTTCGGCACCGACGCACCATTCTTCGATGGCGCCCCACAGGTTCAAGGCTTACAGCGCGCGGGGTTCTCCGCCGAGGAACTCCGCGCAATCGAGCGCGACAACACCGTCCGGATGATTCCGCGCCTGGCGTGATCCTTCCGGGCGGGTCGCGTCATTTCTTTTTCAACGTCTCGCGCATCCTGCGCTCGACGAAGGCGTTCGGGCTCTCACCCGGTTTGGGTCCGCTGTCTGTCTTTGTGCCGCTTGTCGCCTTCTGGCTCTCGCCCTGCTTGAGCTTTTGAATCCGTCCGCGCAGCTTCTCGGCACGGGCTTTACCGTCGGGTTCTTCACGCATGATCGCCCCCCACGTGATCGTACCAGACCAGCTGAAGGCTCAGACCTTTAACGCCGACGCTTGCGGCCGCCGCGCGGCGTGCCCGCCGGGATCCCCGCTTCACTCTTCAGTCGGCTGATTTGCTCCCGCCACATGCCCGCTTGGTTGGCCGACGCCTCATCAAAGCTCTTCGCTGCGCTGAGCGTCGCTCTCGCCATCACCTTTCCGCCTTCCTGGACGCGCTTCGGTGTCTTCGTAACGCGATCGACCGCCGAGCGCACGCTGGACCCGGCCGCAACCAGCTTGCCGAACGACGTCTGCGTGTTGAGGTCGACGACATGCGGCGTTTTCGACGAAAGCTCGTCGGGAAACATGCGAAGCTGCATCCAGTGACGCGTGATCGGATCGTTCCAGCTGATATAACCGTTCTTGAGCACCGTGCGTGGCGCCTTGATCGCGCCGGTGAACGAGTACCGCACGCTGGAAACGGCGATCGGATCGAAGAAGTCCGGCGTGTAGAAGTCCGAGACCAGCACGCCATTCACCGTATAGGCGAAGTTCCCCGCTTCCGAGGGATCGCACACTTCAACCAGGTATCTCACGCGGCGATCGGGCAGCCCTAACTTGACGGCCTGAGGAGGCACGTTCGCGGCGCGCAGGCGCCGGCCGAACGGATCCGCCAGCATCTCCAGGCATTCGTGACTGGCCGTCAGCGACCAGTCCGAGCCGAACTCGATCAACGCAAATGGTTGGCCGTCCTGGTCGTCGTGGAACCCGGCTGCGCCCTCCACGTCCGCCGCCACGATCATCGGCCAGTAGTCGCTGGGAACGTCTTCGAGTGAGGCGAACGCATCGACGGTGGCGTTGGTACTCCAGATCGGAGCGAAATCACGGGCAACCTGTTTGGAGAGTGCCGAGGCTACGCGGGTCAACTCCGACATCTTTAGGTTCACACCGTCTGGAACGAGGGCAAGTTGTTGTATCAGCGCCATTCGGCTACCTCCTCTGACTGTGAGACACGCTGCAAGGATGCTTCGACAGGCACACGAAGGCGCCCGAAGGTACAAACGAGGAGCGGTGCCGTAGCGAACGCAGCACTGCCCGCGTCGGACAGGCGTCATACCCGTCGTCGCAGCTGTTTGAGCAGATTCAGGAAGTCTTCCGGAAGCGGCGCCTCGACGCGAAGCTCACGGTGATCGCCAGGATGCTGAAACGTGAGGCGATGGGCATGCAGCGCCTGGCGCGGGAATTCGATGGGACGGATGTCCGCGGGTCCGTAAATATACCGCTGCTCACCGACGAGCGTATGACCCCGCAGGCGCGCCTGAATGCGAATCTGGTTGCGTTTCCCGGTATGCAGCCGCACCTCGATGAGCGACGTGTCCTCGAGCGATTCGATGACGCGGTACTCGGCAACGGCTTCCTTGCCACGTGGATCGGCTGGATGCGTCTCTCGCTGAATGAGCGCGGTCTTGTCCCATACCAACACGTCCCGCCAGGTCCCGGAGGGTGGCGTGGGATGTCCGTAGACCAACGCCATGTACACGCGCTCCGGCTCCCGTCTTCGGAACTGGTCCTTCAGAGCCTCCTGCGCTCGCAGCGTCTTGGCGAACAGGACCAGGCCCGACGTATCGCGATCGATGCGATGGACGATGAATGGGCGGCGATGCCGATGGCCGCGAAGGTGATCCTCGAGGAGGGTGTAGACCGACGGCGTCCGATCCCCGTTCGGGAGAGGCACGCTGAGCAGCCCGGCGGGCTTGTTGACCACAATCAGCAGGTCGTCTTCGAAGAGGATCTGAAGCTGGCCAATCTCAAAGGGACCGGTACGTCGCCTGGCACTCCCCGGTCGATCCATCCAGACGCGCACGACATCTCCGGCGCGCAGCCGTCGCGAGGCCTCGGCGAGCCCGACTTCGACCTCGTTGACAAAAACCTTTCCTCGCTCGAGAGCCGTGACGACGCGCTTACGTGAACCGAGTCGGTCGGATGAGGCGAGAAACTTATCGAGCCTTACATCCTCCTCGTCTGCGGCCACCGGCCATTGAGGCGGAAGAGGCGGGGTCACAGCTCAGCCAGCGAGAGGTGCATCCACAAACCCGGATACCGCTCGAGATATGTCCAACAAACCGAACTCACAAGATAGATCCGAATTATCGCCCGGCCGGAAACACGCGACCTCTGCGACCAGTCGTCGAGGCACACGCCTTGCACGTCATAGCAGTGGGACGAATCATATGCTGTCGATTATCTGCCACGGCCGTTACGAAGTTCTCAAGGCCAGCGTGCACGGCGCGGCTCTGGGGATCTCCGTCTTATGCGCTGTCTACAACTTCGCCGCCTGGGTTGGTCGACGGCAGCGGCATTCCTGGATCAACGCGGTGCTCTACGGAACCCTCGCCGCGTGGGAAGTCCATCACGTGCGACATCATCTGAATTGTCGCGTCGTGACGATCGAACCACCGGTGGACACCGAACGCGCCGCGTAACGCCGCTCGGAGCGGTCACGGGGTCTGATAGACCGTCTCGCCGCCGACGATCGTCATGCGCACGGTCGTGGTCAGGATGTCGCTTGGCGGAACCCGCATGATGTCTTTTGAAAGCACAAGCAGGTCCGCCAGTTTTCCGGTTTCGATCGATCCCGTGAGCGTCTCGGCGTGTGCCGCATACGCGGCTTGCCGCGTAAACGAGGCGAGCGCTTCATCGCGGGTCATGCGCTGGCTCGGGGTCCATCCGCCCGGCGGTTTGCCTGCGCTGTCCTGCCGCGTAATCGCGGCGTAAAGCCCCAGCAGCGGGTTGGCATCCTCGACCGGAAAATCGGAGCCGGATGCGAGCACCGCTCCCGAGTCGAGGAGCTTCCGCCACACGTAAGCGCCCTCTTCAACTCGCGCGTTTCCGATCCGCGCAGGCGCCCACGGCATGTCCGAGGTGGCGTGTGTCGGCTGCATAGACGCAATCACACCGAGCTTCGCGAATCGCGGAATCTCCGCTGCATCGAGGATCTGCGCGTGCTCGATGCGCATCCGCAACGCGCGCGCTCCGGGCACCTCGCCCTGGACACGTTCGAATAGATCCATGACCTGTCGATTGGCCCGGTCGCCGATGGCATGGATACCGACTTGAAAACCCGCTTTCGCCGCCGCCACCGTTTGCGCGTACACCTCGTCAGGGGGCGTTGTCAGAAGGCCACTCGTGGTCGGCTCATCCGAGTACGGCTCCAGCAGCGCGGCGCCTCGCGATCCGAGCGCACCGTCGGCGTAGATCTTCACGGCTCTCACGGCCAGTCGATGATTGGCGTAATCGACAAGCGGGCCACGCGCGAAGAACGGGCTGAGCTCACGCAGGCTCCCGCGCAACATCACGTAGAGTCGCGTTTTGATCGTGCCCGCGTCGATCAGATGCTTGTAGGCCTCAACGGTGTCGCCATCCGCTCCCGCATCGTGAACGGTGGTGATACCCACTCGACGAAGCTCGCGATCGGCGAGCTGAATCTGGTCCTCCAGCTGCTGACGACCGACGTTCGGCATTGCCGACGTGATCAGGGCCTGCGCTCCATCGATAACGACGCCCGTAGGCTGCCCGTCGGCCGATCGCAGGATTCGGCCGCCAGGCGGATCTGTCGTCGTACGACCGAGCCCGGCGACCTCCATCGCCTTCCGGTTGGCGATACCCGCGTGTCCGTCCACGCGTGTCAGGTAAACGGGGTGGTCAGCTGTCGCCGCGCTCAAAAGGTCGTGCGTGGGCCATTCCTTGTCCGCCCAATCGTTCTGATCCCAGCCGCGGCCCACGATCCACTCGCCCGGCCTCGCGTTCGCGAGGCGCCTGCGAACGCGTCCAACGACCTCTTCGAAGCTGCGCGTGCCGCGCAGATCGACATCCTGCAGCGAGGCGCCAAGCCCGACAACATGGGCATGCGCGTCATGAAGCCCTGGAACGATCGTGGCGCCGCGAACGTCGACCAGGCGCGTCGGAGCGCCTTTCAGCGCGAGAACCTCAGTCTCTTTGCCGACGCGCGTGATTCGATCCCCGGCAATGGCGACCGCCTCCGCGACGGTGTTGCGGGAGTCGACGGTGTAGATCCTGGCGTTGTGAAGTATGAGAGTGGGAGGATTCGGCGCCTGCGCGCCTAGAACGGCGATGCTGCACACAGCCAACGACAAGGCGAAGCGCCGAGCCACCGAGCAACCCTCCAACATTTTTCTCATCATAACTAGCCAGGGCGCTGCCACCGATACCCACTCAGCAAGACTGGCGAGTTCCGCAGTATCTTTTTGCCGCGCTTCGCGCGGCAGCCCGCTGTGCGGACCCGCAACGAGCACAAGATTCACACACTCGAGCTGCACAACGGGCTCCCTCGTGGACCTCGCTCCGGATCTCGGCTTCATATGCTGTCCCTGGTGAAAGGCGGTGTTCGCATTGACGTGCGTGTCGTGCCTCGCGCCGCACGCGCCGGTATAGCCGGCACGCGCGATGGCGCCCTGCTCGTGCGTCTCAATTCTCCGCCCGTCGAGGGTGCCGCAAACGCCGAGCTCATCGAGGTCATTGCCGACGTATTGGGCGTTCCCAAGCGGGCGGTCTCCATTGCCGCCGGCGAACAATCACGCCGCAAGATGGTTCACGTCAGCGGCGTGTCGGTGGACGAGGTTCAATCGAAATTGCCTCGCGGCGGCTAAAGCCGCCGCTCTACGGTGACGAAATGCCTTCTTACTCCAACTTGTCCCTCGGCGATCTGCTCGACGCCTTCGCATCCGCCTCGCCTGCTCCAGGCGGCGGATCCGCGGCCGCGTTGACCGGTGCGCTGGGCATTTCGCTTCTCATGATGGCGATCGGAATCCGGACGTCGCGGCCGAGCGGTTCACCGGAATCCTTTGAGCTTGCCGACGCCACCGAGCACCTTCGATCGCTGCGGCCGGCGGTTGCTTCATTGGTGGATCGCGACGCCGAGGCGTACTCGTCGGTCCTCGCCGCGCTTCGAATGAAAGTCGACGGCGAGTCGGCGATGCATGCCGCCACCGAGGTGCCACTCGAAACCATGCGAGCATGCCGCCGGGCGCTGCGCGAAGCCCAGGTCGTCGCGGCGCACGCCATCGGCAGCACCCATGGCGACGTTGGCGTTGCTGTCGAGTTGCTCCGGGCAGCGGTCCGCGCCGCCGGGATAACCGTTGACGCGAACGTTGGATCGCTGAAAGACGCGGAGTACGTCAACCTTGTCAGGACCGAACGACAGCGGCTGGATGCTGAGAGTGCTGCCGATGCGGAAACCGTCCTGACATTCCTGCAGGGACGGTCCAAATAAACGTAAAGGGGGCCTTTAGGCCCCTTTAGGCCCGCCTTACACGGCGGGTCTGAAAACCCGCAGCTACCGAATCAGCGCACTACGTTCAGCGCGTTCTCGTCTTGCTGTAGACCGGCGGATAATCGTCGTTGTCGGGCGGCGTTCCCACCACCACGGTGTAGACGTTGAATGAGAACTCGACGGGATACGGATACTTGGGAAAAAACTCGACCTGCTGCGTATACGACGCTTCGGCGATGCGGCGTCCACTCGCCCAACGGACACTGAGACCTTCGGGCATCAGTGGAAGCTCCAGTTCCAACGCCCGCTCCATGATTTGCTGGTGGACTTGTTGCGACGTCCGCTGCGCGCCGAACAGCAACGCCCGCTCTGCAGCATCCTTGAGCTGGTAGTAGTTCCAGACCGAATCGGCGCCGCGCACCACGGCATTCAGCAGCGCGACGGCGATCATCAGCTTGAGAACCGTCTTCATCGCTCGCGATCAGTGAATCTGATGCAGGAGCCTGCTCCATCGCACGTTGCCGAGCAACGGAATGCCGGATCCTCCTTCACCGAACGAGAAGTATACGAACAGGGCTTTGCCTTTCACGTAGTCACGCCGCAGGAATCCCCAGTAGCGGCTGTCCTGCGAGTTGTCGCGGTTGTCACCCATCATGAAGTACTCACCGTCCGGCACCGTGGCAGGACCGTAGGAGCGCCGCAGATCGAAGGTGCTTTCCCCGGAATCGGAGCTTGACGCATCGGGCGGAAACAAGAAGTGCACGTACGGCTCGTCGAGCGGTTTCCCGTTGATGTAGACCTTCTTGTCCTTCAACTCGACGACTTCACCCGGAAGCCCGATCACGCGCTTGATGAAATCACGCTCCGGGTCCTCGGGGTATTTGAAAACGAGAATATCGCCTCGCCGAATCGGATCGATTGGCAGCAGCTTCTCTTCGACCCTCGAGAGCGTCGGCGCGAACACGAACTTGTTGACCAGCAGGTGATCCCCGATCAGCAGGTTGTTCTCCATCGACCCCGTCGGGATCTTGAACGCCTGCACGACGAAGGTTCTGACGAAGAGCGCCAGGATCACCGCGACGCAGATCGATTCGAAGTACTCGCGCGCGGTCGACTTGCGGAAGGTGGTGCCGTTTTCGTTCTCGCTCTTGCTCTTGCTCATACCTGGCGCACCTAGCCTACTCGGTTCCGACTTTCAAAACCGCAAGAAAAGCTTCCTGCGGAATCTCGACCCGGCCGACGCGTTTCATCCGCTTCTTGCCTTCCTTCTGCTTCTCGAGCAGTTTCCGCTTGCGGGTGATGTCACCACCATAACACTTGGCGAGCACGTTCTTGCGCAGGGCTTTCACGCTCTCGCGGGCAATGATCCGGTTGCCGATGGAGGCCTGGATGGCGACCTCAAACATCTGACGGGGGATCAGTTCCCGCATCTTCGAGGCCAGGGCGCGGCCACGATCGTAAGCCGCATCCCGGTGAACGATGATCGACAGCGCATCGACCGGCTCGCCGTTGACCAGGATGTCCATCTTGACGAGCGGCGACTCCCAGTAGCCGGTGACGTGATAGTCCAGGGATGCGTAACCTCGCGACAGGGTCTTGAGCCTGTCGTAGAAATCGAGCACCACCTCGTTGAATGGGAGCTCGTAGGTGATGAGCACGCGGTCGGATGTCAGGTACTCCAGCTTCTTCTGGATCCCGCGTTTGTCCTGACAGAGCTGCAGGATCCCGCCAACGTGCTCCGAGGGTGTCAGGATCATCGCGGTAATAATCGGCTCCTCGAGCTTGGCGATCCGGCCCGCGTCGGGTAGCTTCGCCGGACTGTCGATCTCCTGCACCTCTCCATCGGTCGTTGTCACCCGATACAACACGCCCGGCGCCGTCGTCACCAGGTCCATGTCGTATTCGCGCTCCAGGCGCTCCTGTACGATTTCCATGTGCAGCAGGCCAAGAAACCCGCATCGGAATCCAAATCCGAGTGCGGCTGATGTTTCCGGCTCGTAGAAGAACGAGGCGTCGTTCAACCTCAGTTTCTCCAGGGCTTCGCGCAACTCGGTGTATTTGTGGCCTTCCACCGGGTAGAGACCGGCAAAGACCATCGGCTTCAATTCCTTGAAGCCTGGGAAGGGTTCCTCCGTCGGTCTGGCCGTCTCCGTGACGGTGTCGCCGATCTTCGCGTCGGAGACGCGCTTGATGTTGGCAACGATGAACCCGACTTCACCGACCCCGAACTCATCGACCGGCGTCGCCTTGGGCGAGAAGACGCCCAGGCCGTCGACCTCGTAATCCTGCGCGGTCGCCATCAGCCGGATCTTCTGCTTGGTCTTCAGGGCGCCGTCGATCACGCGAACGACGATGACGACACCACGATAGGCGTCGTACCAGGAATCGAAGATCAATGCTTTGAGGGGTGCGTCGGGGTCACCTTTCGGTGGATGGAATCGCGCGATCACGGCCTCGAGAATGTCGCGCGTGCCAGTCCCTTCCTTCGCGCTGGCCAGGATCGCGGTGGAAGCGTCGAGGCCGATGATGTCTTCGATCTGCCGCTTGCACTCATCTGGTTGCGCGCTTGGCAGATCGATCTTGTTGATGACCGGGATCACTTCGAGGTTGTTATCGACGGCGAGATACGCATTGGCCAGCGTCTGTGCTTCGACACCTTGCGACGCGTCGACAAGGAGCAGCGCGCCCTCGCATGCCGCCAGGGACCGCGTGACCTCGTACCCGAAATCGACATGACCCGGAGTGTCGATCAGGTTCAGCACGTACTGCTCGCCATTGACGGCGGTGTAGTTCAGGCGGACGGGATGCGCCTTGATCGTTATGCCGCGCTCACGCTCGAGGTCCATGGCGTCGAGGACCTGAGCCTCCATCTCGCGCGCCTGAAGCGCGCCGGTAAGCTCGAGAAAGCGATCTGCCAGCGTCGACTTGCCATGGTCGATGTGCGCGATGATCGAGAAATTCCGGATATATCGTTGATCCATCGAGGGTTCGAATCTTGAATTGTAGCAGGCGCGCACCCGGGCGACGGCCCGCTTCGCGCATCGCGCTTCGTCGGGCAGGCCTCATCAATCCGTCGCACAAGGCGCCTGCGAGAGGCGTATAGTGGCGCCCGTGGCACAGACTGTCGACGTGGCAGCCACGCCGGGAATGGACGAGGATCGCGTCTATAAGGGCTCGCGATTCTCGGACGTCGTCGCGACCATCCTTGCCAACCCGTATCAACGTGTTTGGGGCGCGCCGGGCGAGCCACCCTTACCGGTCGCGGAAGTGTCGAACAAGACGGTTGCAGGAGGCGTGGCGTCGCTCCTCAGACCACGTCAGTTCGAGACCGATAGCGCGCGCGCCATCGACTCTCGCGCCGATCTGAGACATGGACCTGACGGCAAGGGCTTTCGACGGCTCGTGCATCCAAACGGCGTGTGCCTGGTTGGACGCTGGACGATCGATCAACCGACGGATTACACGGGATATTTCAGCACCGGCAGCAGCGCCCTGATCGTCGGGCGCTACTCGACCTGCTGTACCGAGACCCGGCGTGGCCACACCCGGTCCCTCTCGATGGTAGGCAAGCTGTTTCCGACGACAGATCCCAACCACCTCGAACCGCTGCCCACCGCCAACTTCTTTACGCAAGAAGACATCGGCGGCACGAACACCGAGTTCATCAACGACATCCTCCTGCTGAACGCACCCGATACCACTGCCACCCGACGGGGCTCCGGTCTCCCACTGCTGATGATGGTCGGGATTGTCTTCGGGCGCATTGACGCACACCCGAGCATCCGTCAGTTGTATCCAATCGCAGAACTGGGAAAACCGCCGGCGCAGCCAACACGAGCGCCGGAGTTCATGCGACTGCTGGTCGCCGAGGCACAGCCGCGCATTCCCGGCGCGAGCCCGGATTTTCGCGACGAGATCATGGCGCAGATATTCGACAAGGGAGACCCCTTCCCCAAACGAACTCTGACGTTCACCATCGACGTGACGGACGAGGGAACGACAACCGGGACTGCGCTACGTGAACGCCGCAGCTTCAAGAACTGGCGGCGTATCGGATCAATCGTCTTCAACAACGCCGTCGTCTCGTACAACGGCGACTGCGTCATCCACTTCAATCATCCGACGTGGCGTGAGAACCGCAACGACCCCGCCACGGCAACTCGTATCGACGGCCGTAAGGTTCGATAGCCGGGCATCAATGCCCGACAGCTGCCGGAACTGCCCAATTTTCGACTGCCGACATCTCCCTTCGCCACCCTCGACATCTCTCAAGCTGCTGCCACGTCAAGAGTTAGGAGCCCAGGCAAGCCGGCACATGGGTTGCCCCATCGCGATGCCGCGGACGTGGCTGGCCGACCTCCTGCCTCAGCCCGCCAATGAATTGGAGGCATGTGATGAGCGGAGTATTTGTCCCGATACCATCGCAGGTCGTACGCACAGTGTCGACAATCGGACTTCTCGCCTTGCTGTGCATAGCGCCTTCGCGAGCAATCGCCCAGGACCACTCACACGCGGGCGTGACGGCGGACCGGCGCAGCTCCAACGCACTCGTCCAGGCGGTGAGGGAGGCGACGGAACAATTCAAGGACGTCGAAGCGGCCGAACAGGCGGAGTATCACCTCCTGTTCGGCTGCGTCAGCGGCCCGGACTACGGAGCCATGGGTCTTCACTACGTGAACGCGGGGCTGGTCTTTGATGGCGGCGAACTGAACCCGATGCAGCCCGAGATCATCCTCTACGAAGCACTGCCGAACGGACGCCTGCGAATCACCGGCGCCGACTACCTGGTGGTCGCGAAAGACTGGGATGACAAACACCCGGGAGACCCGCCGCAGCTCATGGGGCAGCTCTTTCATCGATTCGAGGCGCCCAATCGCTTCGGCCTCCCTGACTTCTACACGCTGCACGTCTGGGCGTGGAAGGACAGCCCGACCGGTACCTTCTCGAACTGGCACTCCAACGTTTCATGTGATGGCTTCAAAGGACAGTAAGAGGGCGTCCTGTTCTTCATTCGAACGGCCGGACGACAGCCGCTCATCCTGTCGTAGCCGGGGTCCGGGGCGGGGCATAAAAGCTCCGCCCCGGTTCCATGCGTTGTCAGACTCCGGCCACGAGATCTTGCAGCTGGCGGTAGTCGGAGTTCTTCGCGAACGCGTCTTTCAGTCGTTCGTGCCGCAGTCCTTCGCGAACGCGGTCCATCACGGCAAGGGCGCGCTCGTATGCGTGCCGCGCGTCATCCGGGCGCCCCGTCTCCCGCAGGAAGTGGCCCAACGCAAGTTCGGTCTTCCATTGTTGAACCGGATTCCCGAGTGAAACGGCCAGGTCGCGTGATTTTCGGAAGTGGCCTTCGGCCGTGTCCCGGTCGCCGTCGGCGTGCGCGATCTTCCCCGCCAGTCGCCACGCCTTCACCAGGTTCTTGCGTGCTGCCGCACGGATCGCGAGATCGAGGCACTCGGCGCTGTACGCGCGGGCCGCCCTGAAGTCTCCCTGCGCAACGGCGAGTTCCCCCATGCCGGCAAACATGCGGATCGAATACCGGAATCGCATCCACAGGCTGCTGGATGGATCCTTGTAGTACCTGAAAATGGTGTCGAACCGATCCTGCGCGCGCGCCAGCTCGCCGCGTGCGGTGAAGACCTCGCCCAGATTCAACTCGGCATTCGGAGACGTGCCTGGATCGGAACGGCGGCGGCCGATCACTGCGCTCCTGGCATTCAGTGCTTCCGATTCGTCCAGGTCTCCAAGTTCGGCAAACACCCATCCCAGACAATTCAGCAGACGATGATGGACGGCTTCGTCGCCGACCCGCTCGGCCAGTGACATCCCTTCCGTGAGCAGGGCGAACGCGCCGTCATAGTCGCCCTTGCCGGTTAAGGTCAGACCTCGCATGAAACAGCCGAAGAGCGTCGGGACGAGCAGGTCGCGTTCGCGGGCCAGCGTCATCGCCTGTGCCTGGAGACGATCGGCCTCATGGAAGTCACCGAACCAATTTCGCACCAGCCCCGCGGTCGACAGCGAGAGCGACTCGTGCACGGCATCGCCGGCCGCGCGGCTGATAGCCGTCGCCCTCTCGAGACCCGCCTGCCCTTCGTCGATCACACCCGTGGCCGAGCGAAGGAACCCGAGAGTAAAGTGCGCTCTGCCCTGCGCGGCGAGGGCGCCGGCCGGCTCCCCGACGGCCAGCGCTTCGCGTGAATACCGGACGGCACCATCGAGGTTACGGCCCCAGAAGGATGCCCACGCGATCGCGGCGAGCGCGTCGGCCTCTGTCGTGCGATCGCCGATCAACCTGGCCAGTGGGAGAATCCTCTGGCCCTCAGCGGCCGAACGCTCGAATTCGCTGGTCACCGCATAGAGGTGCGTCTTGGCCTGGTGAATCTTGATGAGCGTCCTGGGATCGCCGCCTCCGCCAGACAGGCGCTCCGCCGCGCGCAGCGCCTCGTCATACAGCGCGAGCGCCTCACGCGAGGCAAAGTTGCGCTCGGCCTGTTGCGCCGCAGCCAGCAGATATTCGAGTGACTTGTGCCATCGCTGCGCCTGCGTGAAGTGATGCGCCAGGACACCAAAGTGCTCTGATACGCGATCCGAGTACGCCTGCTCCACGGCCTCGCCGATGCGCGCGTGCTCCGACCGTCGCTCCGCTTCGTCTTGCGCGTCGTACGCCACTTCGTGAATCAGCGCGTGCTTGAACGCGTAGACGACTTCCGGCCAAACTCGCGTGTTGTGAATCAGCTCGGCCGACCGCAACGTGCGAAGACGATCTTCAAGCGGCTGTGGCGTTTCGCCAATCACACGCTCGAGCACCCGACGAGGAAACTCGCGGCCGATGACGGCCGCCACCCGAAGCAGGTCGCGCGAAGCCGGATCGAGACGCGCGAGACGCCCGAGCAGTACGTCCCGGACGCTATCAGGCACGTCGACCTTCGCAGTCGGGTGCTTCAGGCCAACTTCGCTGCCACGGCGCTCGATCGATCCGCCCTCCTGCAGCGACCGCAGGACTTCCTCCACGAAGAAGGGGTTGCCTTCTGTTTTCTCGTCAACGAGCTGCTGCAACTCTGCCGAGAGCGTGGAGGCGCCGACGAGCGAGCAGCCGATGGTGCTGGCGTCGGCTCGTGACACGCGCGAGAGCGTGAGCTGGGTTCCGAACAGGTTTTGCGCCAACGGCAGCGAGTAACCAGCTCGCTGCGTCGCGCACAAGAGAACTCGGCCAGACGCGAGACTCTCTGTCATCGTCGCCAGGAACTCGGTGGTCGCCTGGTCCATCCAGTGCAAATCTTCGAGCACAACGATGAGGGGACAGACCTCGGAGGATGCCTGGAGAAATCGACCGATGGCTTCGAAGATACCGGCCCGGCGCAGCTTCGGATCGAGCGACGCGTGCGAGGAATCACCCGCCTCGACCGACAGCAAGGATCGAAGAAAACGCGCGGACGGCCGGAACGCCTCGCCAAACGCTGCTGTCGCGCGGTCGATTCGATCGCCAATGACCTCGTCGGTGTCGCTGGCCTGCATTGAAAACGCGTGCTTCAGAAGATCGATCAATGGGTGGAACGGCAGTGAACTGCCAAACGACACCGCCGCCCCCTGCCACCAGGTCGCGCGATCGCGCGTGCGTCGACGGAATTCGTGCAGCAAACGGGTCTTACCGATGCCCGGCTCGCCGGACAGGAGCACAGCCTGCCCACGTCCCTCTTCGACTTGCGTCAGCAGATCCTCGAGGAGCGCAATCTCCCGTGTCCGCGAAACGAACGGCGTGACGTAGCGCTCGGCGTCGACAAGACCCACGACGCTCCACGCTCGCTTCGGTTCCGGTGTGGCGGCAAGCGGCTCGAGCTCGAATCGTCTCTCGAGGAAAGGTTTCGTGCTCGCAGAAGCGAGGACGCGACCGGCAGGTGCGACGGCGAGCATCTCGTCGACGACGTGCTGCGCGGCCTGTCGCGCGTCGGCCGCAAGCTCGACGCGATCCTCGAGCCGTCCAACTGGCACTTCCTCGGTATGGAGCGCAATGCGCCACTCGAGTGCCTGGGAATGGGCGCCGCCGGCGATACGTTGGACTGCCAGCGCGGCGTGTGCCGCGTGCCGTGCCGCGTCTTCGACGATCTCGAGACCGAAGGCAGCCCTGACGAGCGACGTGCCCAGCTCGATGATTCGTCCGCCAAAGCCGGCAATCTTCGCGGCGATCTCTTCGAGCACGCGCGTACGTTCGTGTTCCGGGACCGCGCCGTCGCCGTCGAGTGCTTGCGCCTGCAGAAAAGTGACGCGCGTCCGCTGCCACCGAACGTGCCCCTCGCCGCCGGAGCGCAGCCGTGTTGCGTGTTCGAGCTCCGCATCCCGCGCGCTCGTGCCCGAGTCCCGAGTCCCGGATCCCGAATCCCGGGACAAGAGGCCGTGACGCTCCATGCGATAGCGCAATGTGTTTCGCGGCAACCCCAATCGCGCGGCTGCGCGAGAGATATTGCCTCCCTCGATGCGCAGCGCCTCCTCGATGCGTCCGCGCTCGAGGGATGCCATCTGCTCGTCGACGCTCTCGCCGAGACGCGTGGAAACGGGCACACGCGGGGCGCGCGGCAGGCGCAGTGCGGCAGCAGTCACCTGCTCTGCTTCAGACAGGAGGGCTACTCGCTCCATGAGGTTGGCCAGCTCGCGCACGTTGCCAGGCCAGGTGTACGACAGCAGCGCCGATTCAGCGTCCGGGGAGAGTGTCTTGATTGCCAGGCCGTATTCGCGGCAGGCGCGATCCAAATAGTGACGTGCGAGCAGCAGAACGTCGCCGCCGCGCTCGCGGAGCGGCGGCAACTGCACCGTCACCACTGCGAGACGGTGATAGAGGTCTTCGCGAAATCGTCGCGTGCGAATCGCCGCCGTCAGGTTCTCGCTCGTCGCCGCAAGCACCCACGCGTCGGCCGGCTCGGCGCGCGTGCCGCCGAGGCGCCGCACCGAGTGATCCTCGAGCGCCTTGAGCAGCTTCGCCTGCAGCGCGTCCGGCATCAGGCCGATCTCGTCGAGGAAGATCGTGCCGCGATGGGCGAGCTGCAGCAGCCCGGCCTTGGCTTGTTTGGCGTCGGTGAACGCGCCGCGCTCGTACCCGAAAAGCTCGGCTTCCAACAGGGTGTCTGGGATCGCAGCGCAGTTCAGGTCGACAAAGGCGGCATCCGACCGTGGACCCATCTGATGGATGACGTGCGCGACGAGACCTTTTCCCGTTCCCGTTTCACCCAGAATCAGGACCGGCGGTAGGCGTTTCAAAGGGGCCGCCGGCCGCGCCAGCAGCCGCGTCAACTCGTCTCGCACCGACGCCAGAGCCGGACTCGCGCCCAACAGTTGCAGCATTACATGGTAATCCTATCGAATAGACTGTGTTTCTTTCGAGTAAAGGAGTTTATGCGACTACTGATACCGGCTGTGCTTGTAGTGACCGTGACGTTCCCGATACACGCGCAGCGTCCCTCTTCAGACGTCACACAGTGGCGTGGCTCCGCCCGCGACGGCGTCATCACGGGATTGGCGGCTCCAAAGGCCTGGCCTGAAACCCTCACCGAGGGTTGGAAGGTCGAGATCGGAACGGGCTACGCAACACCGCTCGTGGTCGGCGACCGCGTGTATCAGTTCTCGCGTCTCGGCGACAACGAGACGATGACGGCGCTCGATGCAGTAAGCGGCAAGGTGGTCTGGCAAGCAGGCTATCCGGCCACGTTCGCGATGAACCCCGCGACGAAACAGCACGGCCCCGGGCCGAAATCAACCCCGGTGTTCTTCAACGGCCGGCTGTACTCGATCGGCATGACCGGAACGGTCACCGCGTGGGACGCGGCAAGCGGCAAGCAGGTCTGGCAGAAGGCCGGCAGCGGGCCGGAGATGCTGTACACGACGCACGCGTTCTCGCCGGTTGTGGACGGCACGAACGTGATCTTTCACGTCGGTGGAAACGACAAAGGCGCGCTGACGGCCTTCGATCTCAACACCGGCGCCGTGCGCTGGAGCTGGACTGGAGATGGGCCCGGGTACGCATCGCCAATGGTGGCCACACTCGATGGCGTTCGCCAGATCATCACGCCTACGCAGGTGAAGATTGTCAGCGTCGATGCGGCAACCGGTGCGCTTCTCTGGGAGCGGCCGATGGTCCATCAGTTCGTGTCCAACTCGATTACACCGATCGTCAGCGGACAAACCATCATCGTCGCCGGCACAGGTCCACTGTTTGCGTTTGCGGTTGCCCGGCGAGCCGGGCAGTGGACGACAGAACAAATTTGGGAAAACGCGGAACTGCCGCTGCGATTCACGACGCCCGTCGTCGCCGGTGACATGCTGTTCGGCCTGTCAGGGCGCAACTCAGGGCAGTACTACGCGATGGACGCGAGGACCGGCAAGACGCTCTGGACTTCTGAGGGGCGCCAGGCGGCGCATGCCTCGGTGGCGCGTGCGGGAGATCTGCTCTTCAGTCTCGAGAGTGACGGGGAACTGGTCGTTGCGCGCAGCAGTCAAACGGCGTTCGAGCCGCTCAAAAAGTACAAGGTCTCGGCGAACGAGACGTGGGCCCAGCCGGCGATTTCCGGCAATCGTGTATTCATCAAGGATGTGACTTCGCTGACGCTGTGGTCGTGGAACTAGCTAGGGCGTTCCCTTCCAGTTGAGAATCAGTGTGATCGACGGCGGATCGATCGCGTCAGTTGCAGCGTTGATCAGGAATCGCTGGCCATCGGGCGAGACGACGTACTGCTGCCGCGTCAGGAAGCTGCTGTCTAACTCAGTTCGAAATAGTGGGACCGGGATGCCGGGAACGAGCTTTCCGTTCGCGCCGACTGTTACGCGAATCGACGTCAAGCGCTGATCGGCAGCAATGAAGAACAGTTCCGACCCGTTTCTCGCCCAGCGCACGTGCTGGCCGCCGCCCGCAGAGACCTGAATCCGATCACCAGGGCCGGGAAACGGTTGCAGGTAAATTTCAAAATGGCCCGCTTCATTTGATTGATACGCGACCCACTTGCCGTTCGGTGAAAATTGGCCGTCGCGTTCCTGGAAGGCCGTTTGAACGAATGGGTGAGGCGTGCGGTCGGCATCGAGCGACACATACCAGAGGTCGGTCCCCGAACCCAAGTCCCGGGTATAGAGAAGAACGCTTCCGTCCGGCGACACATCCGACGGGTAAATCATTCCTGGCTCGCTGAGCAGCTCTTGCTCGGGCGTGCCTTCGGTCACCGATCGTGAATAGATCTTCGAACTCGATTGGTAAAAGATCTGCCGGCCGTCTGGTGACCAGACTGGATTCCAGTCGAGGGAGAGAGCCGACGTGAATTTGCTGACTGCGCCTTGCATGTCAATCAGCCAAACGTCCCAGTTCCCACCGACGACACGGCTGAACGCGATCCGACCGCCGTCGGGCGACAGCGAAGGATTGGCCAGGCTTCTTTGATCCGGTGAACCAAGAGTTTCGAGCCGCCGGCCAGAACGATCGAACCAGGCGAACTGCGTTCGACGGATGCTGTCCGTGCCGTACGCAATCGGTCCGGATGCTGACGCGGAGAGCGAGGCGAGGCTGATGCCTGCATTGACGGAGACGCTGTCAGCGACGCGAAAGGCTTCACCGTCGAGTGTCAGCCGTATGGCGTCGAAAGACTGCGCCAGCAGCTCCCCCTGCCGCGGAAACAGGAGATGACCCGATCGTGCATAGACGGCGGCACCGTCCGCGTCGAGCAGCCGCTTTGTCTCGGTGCCATCGAGGCGAGCCACGTGGACCCCGCGGACTTGCGCGTCCCCTCTAGCGTAGTAAAGGAAATGCAGCCCGTCTGGAAGGATGAACGGTGCGCGATGATCGTTCTGGCCCTTCTGGAGGTGCGTGGCGACGGTCGGCTGTCCGCCGGTCGCCGGCACTCGAAATAGCGGACCTTGTGCGTTTGGCGCGAACAGAATCGTCTCGTCGGCCTGCCATGCGCCGCCGCGCGCGACGGGGGCATCGGCGAGGATCTGAATGGCCTGGCTGTTGACGTCGAGACGCTTCAACTTTTGATCGGCGAAGAAGCCAATCGATTGACCGTCCGGCGACCAGAACGGAAAGCTCGCGCCTTCGGTTCCTGTCAGCAGTCGCCCCGACGTCGAAGCCAGCGGTCGCAGCCACAGTGAACTGGGCTGCTGGGGGAAGCTCGGCGCCACGACGATCTGTTGACCATCTGGCGAGATCGCAAGCTGCGCGGAGTCAGCGGCAACGCCGCGTGGAAACAGGAGGTTGAATCGGATTTCGGCTGGAGCAGGCGCCTTGCGAAACATTGGCGTCGCCACTGCCGCCACCGCGGCCGCCAACGCGACCAACAGCGCCCACGCCGCTCGTTCACCGGCGCGCGAGGTCGTCGGCGATGCGCTGTCCGTCTGCGGCCGCCCCGCCTCCGCGTCGTCGAGCTCGATGCGCACGTCACCGATGTCTCGCCAGCGGCGCTTCGGATCTTTGTCGAGACAACGCGCGAGCACGTGCCGCACGCGCGGCGGCGTTGCAGGCGGCAGCGCCGTCCAGTCGGGCGACCGCTCCAGAACCGCTGCGATCGTGTCTGACACCGTCGCACCGGGGAACACCCTGCGACCGGTGATCATCTCAAACAGCACGCAGCCGAACGCCCAGAGGTCAGTGCGACGGTCGACCGCCTTGCCGCGTGCTTGCTCGGGACTCATGTAGGCCGCCGTCCCAACGATCATGCCGGCGCCGGTCATCAGCGCAGGCGTGGTGATAGTCGGCGATGCGGTCACGTCTGCGGTTACGACGGATGTTGGGTCGAGCGCCTTGGCGAGCCCGAAGTCGAGCACCTTCACGGCGCCGTCAGTCCGTACCTTTATGTTCGCAGGCTTCAAATCACGATGGATGATGCCCTGTTCATGAGCGGCCTCCAGTGCTTCAGCAATCTGGCGCGCGATGATCAACGCTTCATGAATTGGGATGGGTCCCCGCGCGATCCGATCCGCGAGCGTGGGTCCGTCCACGAACTCCAACACGAGCGCGCGTACGCCGTCGGACTCTTCGAGGCCGTGAATATGCGCGATGTGGGGATGATTGAGGGCGGCGAGTGTTTTGGCTTCGCGCTCGAACCGCGCGAGCCGTTCGGGGTCGCTTGCGAACGCCTCCGGCAGAATCTTCAGGGCAACATCACGATCCAGCTTCGTGTCGCGGGCGCGGTACACCTCGCCCATTCCGCCTGCGCCGAGTTTGCCCGTGATTTCGTATGGGCCGCGGCGCGCGCCAGGAGCTAGGGCCATGGGGACGCAATTCTACGCGATTGCTCCTGAACAACGCCGTTTGATACAACTCCTCAGGCTAGGAGTTCGGAGTTGACTGTGCCCCACCATTCCTCGCACAGCGGACACAGTCGCGTGGTGCGGATCACGCATTGGGTGACGAGTGTCGCTTTCGTTGCGCTCGTAGTGAGCGGCTATGTCATCACCATGACGCACCCGCGCTTGTACTGGCCTCAAGTTTCTCAAGACCATGACCGTCACTGACAGGCTCGATAACGTCGAGCACGGCACCGGCGTCGTCGGTGTCACTTACGGTTACGCTGGTATTCGGGAATCTGAATGATCAGCTGCGATGCCCTCGTCGTCGGGGGAGGTCCAGGCGGCTCGACAGCGGCTCGCCTGCTTCGTCTGGCGGGCTGGGACGTCGTCGTTGCCGACCGCGCGCGCTTTCCGCGCGACAAGGTGTGCGCGGGCTGGCTGACTCCTGATGTCTTTCCACTGCTCGACCTTACTCCAGCGGAGTACCAAAGCACCGGGCTCACTTTCCAGGAGATCACGGCGTTCCGAACGAGCGTGATGGGTACACGCTCAGTCGAAACGCGCTACCCGCGCGTCGTCAGCTACGCCATCCGGCGGTGCGAGTTCGACACCTTCCTGCTGCAACGTTCCGGCGTGAGGGTACTCGAGGACACGTTCGTTCGAACGCTACGCCGCGACCGAGGTAACTGGATCGTCAACGAGGCGATCGAGGCGTCGCTCGTCGTCGGCGCGGGCGGACACTTCTGCCCGGTGGCCCGTCACCTGCGTAGTGGTGTTGAAGATCGGGATCCGATCGTTGCGAAGGAAGCTGAGTTTCCGCTCGGCGATGGCGCAACTCAGGTCTCGGGCACCACTCCTGAGCTCTATTTCTGCCGCGACCTTCAGGGCTACGCATGGTGCGTTCGGAAGGGCGACTATCTGAACGTTGGTATCGGCCGCCGAGGGAATGTCGGCTTTGGCGAGCACGTCGAACGTTTCGTCGCGTTTCTCAAGCGGCAGCACATCATCACTGACGATTCCAACGCACGCTGGCATGGGCACGCGTACTTCGGTTCCGGAGTGGGGATGCGTCCGGTGATCGGCCCGGGCAGTCTGCTCGTCGGCGACGCTGCCGGACTTGCCTACCCCGAGAGCGGTGAAGGGATCCGTCCGGCGATCGAATCCGGACGACTAGCCGCGGAAACGCTCATCGCGGCCGGCGGGCGGTCCGGTATCGAGGATCTCCAGCCATATGCGGACGCGCTACAGCGTATGCACCCGGCTGTCCGCGAGAATTCTGTGCCGGTGCGTTCCGTCCTCGCTGCGCTCGGCCGCGTCCTGCTCGGCTCGCGCGCGTTCACGCGTCACGTTGTCCTCGATCGCTGGTTCCTGCGCGCAAGCTAGTTCTTGGTGGCCTCGTCATCTTCGTGACACTACCGCGCGAAAGTTTGTTCTTTTGGCAAACAATTGCGGCGCGGTAGTGTCACCAAGAGATACTGGTTCGACCCAGCGTGGATGCGCTCTTTGGTTGCGACGCAGCCGCGCTGGGTTCGTCGTGGCCTTGTGTCCTTTGGTTGTCTTCGTGGCCTTCGTGGCTCAAAACCACCCGCACTTGGTGCAGAAGGGATTGGGCTCTTCAGGAATGATCACCGTGCCGTCGACATACCCCGGCAAGATCGAGCCGTCGAAGATGTGAAAATCGTCGTGCGGGATGCCGAGCATGTTCCAGAGGAACTGTGAGGACACCGTGAGAACGCCCACCGGTGACGTTCCCGCGAACACGTTCAGCGTCATCGTCTCGGTTCCGGTACCCGTTCTTCCAGCGTTTTGCGCCGTCACACGCGAGTTGGTGACCTCGAGTTTCCGGACGAGTCCGTTCGAGCACACGAAGCTCTCGACACGGCCGGCGGTGCAGGAGTCGAATTCGAGACTGATCGCTTCGTTGCTGGTACTCCCTCGATAGACGCAGCTCGTGCGATTGCCCTGGAAGGTCAGGGATGCCGCCAGTGTGCTTTCGTTCTGCTGAATCCTGGCCGAGAAAATATCGCGGCTGCCGATCGCGGTTGCCAGCGTCGCTCCTACGCATTCGCCACCCGAAACCGAGGTCAGCGTGGAATGACCGATCCATGCGCCCGATACACGTGGCGCTGCCGAGGGTCCTGATGGAGAGGAACTGCCGCAGGAGGATACGAACAGGGAAACCAGGAGTACGAACAGGCAACGGCCCATTTACGGAACCTTCATCAACTCCTTGAGCAACGCCGCCGTGCTCTCGCGAACGGTGCCGGCACCGGCAGGCGCGGCGGCGCGTCCTCCGCGACCGCGGCCTCCTCCGCCACCACCCGGCACGCCCATCGCGACGTCGAGCGCCGTTCGACCGAACTTGTCCTTGATGTCGAGCCTGGCACCGTTCTCAGCAAGAAATTTGACGAGAGCGTCACCGCGGCTCACGGCAATGTGCAGCGCCGTCTCGCCGTTGTCGTTGACGAGATTTGGATCGGCGCCCTTGTCGATGAGCAGCTTCATCGCGGCGATCGTCGATTCTTCCGGGCCGGCGTTCCGCCCCTGGCGGGAGGCAGCAACCATGAGCGCAGTGCCCTGGTTTCGCAATCGGAGGTTCGGGTCCGCCCCTTTATCCAACAACAACCCCATCGTGATGACATCGCTTACCTTCGCCGCACGCATCAGCACCGTTGCGCCTTCACCCAGTGACGGATCCCCGCCATTGTGCTGACGCATGAGCAGAGGCGTTTTGAGCCTGGCGTTCGGCTCGGCTCCGTGCTCGAGGAGCAACTTCGCAACGTCGAGCGGCAGCAAGCGTCCCGACGGTCTCGGCAGCGGACGATTGATCAGCGGCTCCTGGTGCCGCATGTCGATTGCCGCGTAAAGCGGGGTCATGCCCGCCGAGTCTCCAACGTTGGGATTGGCACCCTTCTCAATCAGCAGCGCGGCGACGTCATAGTGGGCGTTGATGATCGCCATGTTGAGCGCGGTCGTGCCATCGGGATCGCTCGCATTGAGATCCGCGCCCGCCTCGGCCAGCGCTCGCACACCATTGCCCGCACCCTGTCTTGCCGCCAGCAGGAGCGCGGTGAATCCTCCTTTGGGGAGCGCCGTCACCACCATCGTCGCGGCATCGACTTTGACCTTGGGGAACTCGGGGATCGTCGATCGCGCATTCAGATCGGCGCCACCCTTGGCCAGCAGCGCAACGACCTCAGCGTGATCCTCGGCCGCAGCCCACATCAACGCCGTCTCGCCGTGCCAGGCTTCGCTTGCGTTGACGTTCGCGCCTTTCGCGATGAGCAACTGAACCGCCTCGGGGCGGCCGGTACGTGCTGCCAGCATCAGCACCGTCTCGCCGTCGGCTCCGGTCGTGTTGGGATCGGCCCCTGCCTTCAGGAGCAGATCGACGACCTCGGCGCTGCCGTTGATCGCTGCCAGCGTCAGTGGCGTAATCGCGTACCGGTTGGCGACGTTGACGTCGGCCTTCGCGCGAAGAAGCGCCTGCACGATGTCCACTCGACCGAGCCGCGCCGCCCAATGCAGCGCCGTCGAACCGTCCGGCTCGGCCGCGTTGACCGGCACACGCTGCCGCAGCAGGCTCGCCACCGCGGGCGCGTTGCCACTCTTGACGGCATCGATGACGCGCGTATCGACTGCCGCGGCGCTCAACCCGATTGCGACGCACACGACGATGAGAAGCGATCCAACCGCGTCACTCGATCTCACGTGTTCACCCGGCTAGAGAGAGATTCGCCCTTTGTTGCCACCGAACTTCTCGAGCTCGATGCCGTACGTTTCGGCAATGCTGATGAGGAGATCAGCGTTGGGCGTGAGGGTTCCAGCCACGACGTGGCGATTGCCTTTGACCGTGCCGCCGCCGGACCCGACAAGGAGCGTGGGCAGCAGATCGGCCGAATGCACGTTGCCATTCCCCATCCCGCTGCCATAGAGGATGAGTGAATGATCGAGCAGCGACCCGTCCCCGTCCTCAGTGACCTTCAAGCGCTCGATGAACTGGGAGAAGAGCGAGACGTGATAGGTGTTCACCTTCGCATGCATCTCGATGGCCGCGGGGCGATTTCCGTGATGCGAGATCGAATGGTGAGGCTCGGTGACACCGATGTGAGGATAGGTCCGCTGACTGAGCTCGCGGCCGAGCATGAACGTGAAGACGCGGGTGAGGTCGGCCTGATAGGCGACGAACAACAGGTCGAACAGGAGCTTCACATGTTCTTCGAAGGACTCCGGCACACCGACGGGAGCGTCTGGCACGTCCGGGATCGTTGCTGCCTGCCGTTCCGCCCGCTGGATACGTCGTTCGATCTCGCGGACGTGATCGAGGTATTGGTTGAGCCGCGCCCGATCGCGTGAGCCAATGCCGGACTCCACCTGTTTGAGATCGTCGGCCACGAAATCAAGCAGGCTGCGATCGGCCCGCATGCGCGCGAGGCGTTCATCGCGATTCGCGCCGCCGCCGAACAACTGCTCGAAGACCGAACGTGGATTGATCTCCATCGGCAGCGGAGCGGTCTCCGACTGCCAGCTCAAGGTGTTCATGTAGGCGCAACTGAATCCCGGGGCGCAGTCGCCTACCAGGCCGCTGAAATCTTCGGTCGCGAGCTCCAGCGACGGAAACGTCGTCTCCTGGCCGATGTGCCTCGCGACCAACTGATCGAGCGTGATGCCGAGCGAATAATCGGGACCGGCTGTCCTCTTGGGCGGTACGCCCGCGAGCCACGATGCTGGCGCGCCGGCGTGATTGGTGTCGACCCCCTGCTCCGGTCGCGTCATGTTGGTGACGACGACGAGCGAGTCGCGGAACGGTTCGAGCGGCTTGAGTATCGGCGTGAACTCGAAACCAGCACCCTCCGAGGCTGGGGTCCACCGGTCCATGATGCAGCCGTGCGGGATGTAGATGCACCCGAGGCGCTTACGCGCGGCGGCAGCTGTTTTCACGGTCGGTGTCAGCGCCGGCACCATCGCGTCGAGCAGCGGGAGCGCAAGCGCGGCACCCATGCCCCGGAGTACGCGCCGACGAGGAATCGCTGTCTTCGAGATGAACATGCCCCTCAACCCTGACTCACTAGCTTACCCGGTTCGTGGCGGTATCAGGAGCGCCGAGGAAGCTGAGCACGCAGTGTTTTAACGCAGCGACCCTCTGCCTCCTCCGCGATCCGACGAGCAACCTACAGATCGACCGCGCCCCGGCTGACCCCAAATCGATCCTGCTCAACCCCGCACTTCTGAGCTACCGCCAGCAGCAGATTCGCCATGGGCGTGCCCTGAGGCGTCATGATGTGCCGATTTCCTTTGATCTGACCGGCGCCGCCGCCAACGACGACCTGCGGCAGTGGCGCGCCGGTGTGGCCGTTACCATCGCTCATGCCACTGCCATAGACGAGGAGGGAGTGATCGAGCAGCGAGCCGTCGCCATCAGGCATCGAACGCAACCGCTCCACGAACTTCGCGAACATACTGACGTGGTACGCGTTCAGCTTGGCGTGCCCTTCGATCGCGGCCGGCCGATTCGCATGGTGCGAAATCGAGTGGTGCGGCTCGGTGACGCCAATCTCCGGATACGTGCGCTGGCTGACCTCGCGCGCCATCATGAAGGTGAAGACACGTGTCAGATCCGCCTGGAAGGCGAGCGCGAGCAAATCGAACATCAGCCCGACGTGCTCGACGTAGGCCTCCGGTACTCCAACCGGCGCATTCGGCACGTCGGGTTGCGCGTGCGCCTGCTGCTCCGCCCGTTCGATGCGGCGCTCGATCTCCCTGATGTAGTTCAGGTACTCGTCGAGCCGCGCGCGATCGCGAGAGGGAAGCCCGCCCTCGAGGTGCTTCAGATCGGCGGCCACGAAGTCGAGCAGGCTGCGATCTGTTCGCATTCGCGCCAGCCGCTGCGCCAACGTCCCACCGCCGCCGAACAATCGTTCGTACACGACCCGCGGATTGATCTCCATCGGCAACGGCGTCGTCGGCGTCTGCCAATTCAGCGTGTTCATGTAGGCGCAGCTGTAACCCGGGTCGCAAGCGCCGACGAGGCCGCTGAAATCTTCCGTCGCCACTTCAAGCGAGGGGAACGTGGTGTCCTGTCCGATGCGCTGCGCGATCAGCTGGTCTACCGAGACACCTACCTGGAAGTCCGGGCCGTCGGTGCGCTTCGGTGACACGCCCGTCAACCAGCAGGCGGACGAGACGGCGTGGTTGCTGTTGGCTTCGGCTCGCGTCAGGTTGCTGACCACGACCAGTGAATCGCGATATGCCTCCAGCGGCTTGAGGATAGGCGTGAACTCGAAATTGGCGCCTTCGACCGCCGGCGTCCACTGGCCCATGATCACGCCGTGCGGGATATACACGAATCCAACGCGACGCTGAGGCGCGGCGGCCCGCACCGATATGCCCAGGGCGGGGACCATCGAGTCGAGGAACGGCAGCGCAACCGCAGCGCCCAGGCCTCGCAGCACGCGTCGTCGAGGGATCGATACCTTCGAGATGAACATTCGTAGCCCGTTGTGCGGTCCCTACCGCGAATTTTGTACTCGTTGCCGCGCCCGCACAACGGGCGCGGCGCGCGCAGCGCGCCAAAGAGACGCGGTCAACTAGCCGAGGGATTCGCCGGGATCTCTGGTACGAAGCCCCTGGCTAGTTGGTCTCCGCGGCGTTCTCGGCTCGCCTCATCTGAAACGGAACACTCGTCACGATTCCGCGCACGATCGAAGAAAACCGATAACCGTCCTGTGCGGAACCTCGGACAATCGCTCGCACCGCCGGCATGTCATCTGCCTCGACGCCGCGCCCCAGCGCGTAGGTGACCAACTTCTCGGTCATCGTGCCGACCAGTACCTCAGGCCGCTTGAGCAGCGATGCGCGCAGCTCCACGGCACCGTTGATCCGGCTTCCATCGGCGAGCTCACCTGAGGCATCGATTGTCGCGCCGGCCTCCTGGGTTCGCCACACACCCACCGCATCGAAGTTCTCGAGCGCGAGCCCGATCGGATCCATGATGCGATGGCAGCTCGCGCACTGCGGGCTGGCGCGGTGCTGTTCCATGCGCGCCCGCACGGTCTTCGGAACACCAGGTGTCTCCTCGGGGAATGGCGGCACGTTGGCAGGAGCCGGAGGTGGTGGCGTGCCAAGCAGATTGTCGAGAATCCATTTCCCGCGCACGACGGGCGATGTGCGATCGGCATGAGAGGTCACGAGCAGGATCCCGCCCTTTCCCAGCAGGCCCTTGCGCGCGTCCTCGGTCACGGTGACGCGGCGGAAATGCGGGCCGTACACGTTCGGGATCCGGTAGTGCTTTGCCAGTCGCTCGTTCACGAACGTATAGTCGGCCGTTATCAAATCGAGGACGCTTCGATCCTCGCTGATGATGCTCCCGACGAACAGGTTCAGTTCACGCTCGAATGCCTGCCTGAGGTTGTCGTCGAAATCGGGAAAGTCGTTTTTGTCGGGCGTCGTATTGCGAAGGTTGCGGATATGCAGCCATTGCCCTGCGAAATTCGCGACGAGAGCGTCCGCTCGCCGATCGGCGAGCATACGCCGCACCTGCCGCTCGAGCTCATCGCCTTTTCGCAACCGTCCACGGCTGGCGGCCTCGAGCAATTCATCGTCCGGAATGCTGCTCCACAGGAAGAATGAGAGGCGCGACGCCAGTTCCAGGTCACTGATGCGATAGGGCGTCCCCGGTGCGACACCAACTGGATCCTGTTCAACCCGGAAGATGAACTTCGGGCTGACCAGTACCGCGCGCACGGCCATTTCAATGCCGCGATCGAAACTTCCCTCGCTCCGGCCCGCATCGTAGAACTTCATGAGGCTCGAGAGATCGGCCTCGGTCAGCGGGCGGCGATAGGCCCGTCGCGCCAGCGTCGACACGATCTTTTCGGCGCACGCCTTCTCGTCCGCGCGTGCGCGCCGCGGCTTGGACGGAGTACATGTAAACAGGCGCTGGCGACTCGCAGTTTCGCTTGCGCCGGTTGGATTGAACGGTCCGGTCACCGTCACGTTCTCGACGTGAGGCAGCCCGGTGTGGTCGGTCGCAATGAGCGTGCTCCGCAGAAATGGCTGGAGACGTTGCCCGCCCTGCGACGCCGGCTTCTGAAGAAACGCAGAGCCGACGTGCCGCTGCCCCGCCTTCACCTTGACACGTACCTGCAGTCGCTCGGCCAGCGAATTGACCACGTTGGTTGCGTTCAGGGATGACTGCGTGTAGTCCTCGGGGCCGCCGACCGGCGCGAGCAGCACGCGTTCGCCATCGACGGTCACTTCGAGTTGATGCTGATACTCGAGGCCACGAATCGACCCGAGGTTGATCTCCAGCAGCTTGACTTTGATGACGTATTCGCCGTCGAGGGGAAACGTGTGGAGCGCCATCAGGCCGCCGCGGGTTCCTGGCGGCAGCGCTTCGTTCTGCCCCGTCTGTGACGCATCACCGCGGATGCGATAGGTCTCCGAGCTTGGTCCGATCGTTGGATCGCCCACGGCGAGAGCACTGATCTTCGCCGCCGCAGAAAGGTAGCGTTCGAGCAACGACGGCGACACGCCCAGTGAATCAGCGTTGTTGTCGAAGCCGTCCACCGAATCGTCGGGGGGCAACAACGTCGAGGCGTCGACGTCGAGCGCGAGCAGATCGCGAATCGCATTCTCGTACTCGGCGCGGTTCAGTCGATGCGGCAGATGACGGCCGGGATTGGGGTGCTCTGCCGCCTTGCGATCGAGCGTCGTCTCGAGGAACGACACGAGCGCGTGCTGCGTCGCGGCATCGGGACGCGGCATGCCCGAGGGAGGCATCGCGCCGGCGCGCAGCTTCCTGATCACCTTCTCCCACATCGCGCCGTCAGCGGCGACGCGCGTCAGTTCGGCGCGATCCAAGACAACGCCGGAAGCCGTCGCGGACGTGGTCGCGCGTGAGTTGTGGCAGCCCACGCAGTACTGATTGACCACCTTCTGCAGATCAGGGCTGGAGGCTGCGGTGCCAGGCAACTCACTGGCCGAACGGCTCGATGCCTGCGTCGTCGAATCGGGCTGCTGTGCTCGCGGGACGGACGTGGCCACAGACGCCGTCCACACGACGACCATCAGCACGCTCACTTGGAGTCTGCTCGCCCGCATCTTGTTGTGTTAGCCCGTTATGCGGGCCAAACGCGAAATTCGCACTCGTTGCCGCAACCGCATAACGGGCCAGGCGCGCGGAGCGCGCCAAAGAAACACAGCCTAATCAGTCTCTGGCTTCGCCCAAGCATCAAGGGCGAAGCTCGTGACTAGTTAGGATACGTGATCGGTGGGAAGCCGTTCAGTACCCCAATCAGGGGGGCGCGGGAAGAGGCCGACACGAATCTGCAAGAATGTGCCGCGATGACATCCCCGGCCCGGCTGGTCACCACATCGCTGCTGCTGTTGCTACTGGCAGCGGCGCCCGGGGCTCAGCGCATCGCCATCAAGCTGATCGACGCCGCAGCCGAGGCGGGAATCGACCTCGTCAACGTCTCCGGCGGACCCGCGAAGGACTACATCGTCGACGCCAATGGCAACGGCGCGGCGTTCTTCGATTACGACAACGATGACGACCTCGACGTGCTGATCGTCAACGGCTCGACCCGAGAACGCGTCGCGCAGGGCGGCGATCCGATGGTTGCCCTCTATCAGAACGACGGTCGTGGCCACTTCCGCGACGTGACCTCGGCGAGCGGCTTCACTCGTCGTGGATGGGGGTCGGGCGTCTGTGTTGGCGATTACGACAACGACGGCGCGCGCGACGTGTACATCACCGCGTTCGGCCCCGACGCGCTGTGGCGCAACACCGGCAGGGGCACGTTCGTCGACGTCACCCGCAGCGCGGGCTTCGATGAATCCAGGTGGGGAACGGGTTGCTCGTTTGCCGACTACGACCACGACGGTTATCTCGATCTCTATGTCGCCAACTACGTGACATTCGATGAACGCACGATCCCGGCGCGCGGCACCACCGCCAACTGCCGGTTCATGGCGACCGACGTCTTCTGCGGGCCCAAGCGGCTGACCGGCGATCTCGACGTCCTGTATCACAACAACGGCGACGGCACGTTTTCCGACGCCACCGCGCGAACCGGAGTGAAAGACCCCGGCTACTACGGCTTCGGCGTCGTCTTCACCGATCTTACTGACGATGGGTGGCCCGACATTTACGTGGCGAACGATTCGGTGCCGAACCTCCTGTATCGCAATCGCGGCAACGGGACGTTTGTGGAAGAAGGCGTGATCTCCGGCGCCGCCTTGAGCAGCGACGGACGTTCGCAAGCCGGCATGGGCGTGGATGCTGCTGACTATAACGGCGATGGACTCCCCGACTTGATCGTCACGAACTTCTCTCACGATTACAACACGCTCTATGAGAACGGGCCGGCGGGCGTGTTCACGGATCGCAGTTACGCGACAGGCGTGGCGTCAACCGCCGGTCCCTACTTGGGGTGGGGAGTCAAGTTCGTGGATATCGACAACGACGGCCGTCTCGACATCTTCGTCGCCAACGGGCACGTGTATCCAGAAGTCGACAAACATGGGCTCGGCACGCGCTACCTGCAGCGCAAGCAGCTCTTCGTGAACGAGGGCACTCGCTTCCGGCACGCGAGCGGCGAGATCGGCGGAGGTCTTGCAGTCGAGAAATCGAGTCGCGGCGCCGCTTTTGGCGACTACGACAACGATGGCGACATCGATGCGCTCGTGATCAACATGAACGATCGGCCGACGCTGCTGCGCAACGATACGGCGCCAGGCAATCACTGGATCACCGTCCGGCTCGTCGGCACGAAGAGCAATCGTGATGGCATCGGCGCCAAGATCAGCGTCGAAGCCGGCGCCCGGAAGCAGACGGCGTTCGTTCGCGGCGACGGCAGCTACCTGTCGCACAGCGACACGCGCGCGCATTTCGGGCTCGCTGACGCGACCCGCGTGAACCGGATCGAAATCCGATGGCCCAGCGGAGTCGTCGATACCGCCTCGGGACTCACGGCGGATCGCTTCTATGTTGCTCGTGAAGGATCAGGGGTCACGTTGTCGGTGCGATCCCCGTGACTCGGGTCGGTGCGATCTCGCTTGCGCGTGTCGGTGCGGCTCACTCCCGGGTAGCGTTCGCGGCTGAACCGCCTGCGAGCGCCGCGATAGGCGGCGGTCTGAAAAACGCCGCTTAAAAGGGGCGCCCGAGTGAAGAGTCAGGTACGAAGTCCGGTCAGACGTGTTGATCGCACCTTCTATCGTGCGAGCACTCGAATTCGATCGAGCTTGGCTGCTCGCGCCAGTTGCTGCGCGAGCGCACGTTGCCGCGCGCTTTCATCGCGGTTGCCCGCCGCGAGGTACGCCTCGGCGAGATACGCAAAGCCGTCGACGGTCTGATCGAGGCGCTGCGCGGCTTCGAGGCGTTCGAGGGCTTCTTGTGGACGCTTCGCCCGCAGCAGCGCCAGGCCAAGATCGCGCTGCGAGCGTCCGCTCGGATCGAGCTTCAATGCTTCTTCATACGAGGCAACCGCCTGATCGAATGAGCCCGCGATCAGGTTGCGGGACGCCTCTCTGCGCAACGAATCGAGCTGAAACGCCTGCTGGCCAAGCGATTCGAATTCGCCCTGCTGGCGCTGGAAGAGAGCGAGTTCCCGCTTTGCGTCTTCAGTCTTCCCGAGGCGCATCAGCGAGGTGCCGAGCGCGTACCTCGCTTCCTTCACACTCGGATCGATCGCCAACGCGCGCTCCAGCGTGACGCGCGCGTCGCCGTACTTGAGCATCCTGACCTGGACCTGTCCGGCGGCAGCAAGAGCCTTCGCATCCCGTGGATCGAGCCACGTCGCAACCAGAAACTCGGTCAACGCTTCTTCGTCGCGCCCCTGAAGAAAGTAGATTTCGCCAAGCTGGCGATGCGCCTCGCCGCTGTTGGGATTCGCGTCGATCCGTCGTGAGTACGCGGCGACGGCGCCGTCGAAATCAGCCTGGTTCACCAGCAGGCTGCCGAGGGCCCGGTCAAACTCGTCGCGACCGACGAACGGACCGAAAGCCTCGCTGGCACGGAAGCTCGCGGCCGCCTGCGGCAGCAGCGATTGCCGTTCGTACACGTGCGCGAGTTGATAGTGGATCCGTCCAGACTGCATGCCGGCCTCGACCGCCTGCGTGAGCTCACGCTCGGCCTCGGCCAGGCGCCGATCGTCGGCGAGCACGTCGGCCAGCGTCACGCGCGCCCGCTCATCACCAGGAGCCAGGCGAATCGCCGTTCGCAGATGCTCGATGCTCTTGCCTGCCTGGTCGTCGAGCCAGTAGGTGAGCCCAAGCAGGCGATGCGCCTCTGCGCGATCGGGCGCGCCCGCAACGACACTTTGCACCTGCTCGAGCGCCGTCTCCAGTTGCCCCGCCCGAAGCAGTCCCCCGGCCCGAACCATGGGCTCGCGCTGAGCCGGCTCGCCGCTGGCGAGCGGATCGACGGCAGCGGCTTCCGTGAACCTGGTCACAGCCATCGCGTAGTCGCCGGTTCGTAACGCGGCGTATCCGTCCGCATAACGCGCCTGCGGAAAGATTGGTGCGACACCAGCGACTTGTCTCAACAGATCGACTCGCTCGAAAGGCGCCACCGCTTGTGCGCCTTTTGACGCACCTTCGCGTTTCCCCAGCGCACGCTGAACGTCTCTCAGCGCCCGAGTTGCTTCAGCAGGCTGCTCCAGTCGCGCGAGCTGTTGGGCGAGCGCGTACAATGCCGCGGGATTGTCGGGATTGATCGCGAGCGCTCGCCGAAGCGCGCGTGCGGCGTCAGCCGGCTTCTCGAGCACGCCGTACGCGAGCGCCTGCAGCGTATAGACCTCGACTCGGCCGTCATCGTCGCGCTCCGCCGCTCTGAGCTCGCGCAGCGCGTCCTCGATGCGATGGCGATCGAGGAGCACCGTGGCTACCGCCACGCGAGCGAGGCCTGCGGAAGCGGCGCGATTGGCGTCGGCCTGGAACTGCGCGACCGCACGATCCCATCGATCGAGTGTCGCGCGCATCGCTGCGACGCTGGCCAGAAGATCCGCACCCTCATCGCCGAACGTGCCGGCCTGGGCGCGAGTGAACCGCTGAAGCGCCTCGACGAAGTCCAGCTTCAGCGTGTGAATGGACGCGGCCTCGCGCCAGATGCGGCTGTCAGCCGCACCGGCGGCGCGCGCGGCTCCGGCACATTCGGACGTGGGACATTCAGCCGGCGCTTGCGGCGCAGCTGTTGTCGGCACTAGCAGAAAAGCTAACAGGACGCCGATGCAGGTTCCGCGTTCCATGTTTCCGCCTACGGCCGAAGGCTCCGGCGCCGTAGCGCTTACGCGAAGGCAGGCCGGGTTCGTGTTCGGAGTCCGGTGCAGGGTTAGTTCGGTGTTTTTTCCTTTAGATAGGCCACGATGTCGTTGAGCTCTTTTCGACTGGCGACAGCGACTTCGAGCGGGGTACGGCCCTGTTTGTTCTTCGCCTTGAGATCGGCGCCGTGCTCGACCAGAAAACGCACGATCGATTCCACGCCGCGGCCGGAGATGGCGGCGTGCAGCGCGGTCTCGCCGGTGTTGGTGGTCGCGTTGATGTCGAGGCCCGACTCCATGCACAGCTTGATCGCCTCGATCGCATCCTTTTCGGAACCCTGATCGTACGACGGCGCCGCCGGACTTCCGTCCCGCCATCCCATTCCCGCAGCGAGCATCAACGCGTTCGCCTGATTCGGCTGCGTGAGTTTCGGGTCAGCGCCGGCGGCGAGCAGCAACTTCATCACGGCGATATCGCCGGACTTCGCTGCGCGCATGAAGGGCGTGGACCCCTCTCCCAGTGCGCGATCGCCTGCCGTGTGGTGGCGTTGAAAGAGCGGCGCCGCGAGCCGCGCGTTGGGATCGGCGCCGTGGGCGAGCAACACTTTGATCAAATCCACCGCGCTGAGCTCCCCGGACGGCTTCGTGTTGGGCCGCCCGTGGCCGATCGCCAGGCGATCCATGTCGACGGCTGCGTACAGCGCCGCCATCTTGGCTTCGTTGTCGGCGACGTTGGGATCGGCGCCCTTCTCGACCAGGGCGGCGGCCACGTCGTAGTTTGCATTGATGATGGCGAGGACGAGGGCGGTGGCCCCGTCGGGATCTGTGAGGTTCAGGTCGGCGCCGAGTCCGGCGAGCGTCGCGGCCGCTTCGAGCGCGCCCTGTCGCGCCGCGTACATCAACGGCGTCCAGTTTCCGCGTGGCAGAATCGATTGCCCGTTGCGACGACGAGGAACGTCGAGGAGCCGGGAGCGCTCGTTGACGTCTGCGCCGTGCTCGACGAGCACCTTGATGGCGTCGACATGGTTCTCGGCGGCGGCCCACATCAACGCCGTCTCGCCGTACCAGTTTTCACGCGCCTTCAGATCGGCGCCGTGCGCCAGCAGCGCCTTCACCACTTCAGGCCGGCCGGTTCGTGCCGCTGTCATCAGCACGGTCTCACCCTCGGGCAACACCGCTTTCGCGTTCGCCCCGGCTTCGAGCAGGATCTCGGTCGCCTCCAGGCTTCCGTTGACGGCCGCGAGCGCCAGCGGCGTGATGCCTTCGCGCGTGGCCGCATTCACATCGGCGCCGGCACGCAGCAGCATGCGCGTCATTTCAAGATCATCGGCCCTGACCGCATAGTGAAGCGCGGTTGTGCCGTCGCGCTCGACGATCTTGAGCTCACCTGGCTGCTTGAGCAGGGTGCGCACGACGTCGCGCTTCCCGGCTTTGACAGCTTCGATCAGACTTGGTGCGCGGTCAGCGCCGTAGGCGAGAGACAGCGAACTGAACACAAGGAGGGCGCCCGCATTCGCCGCCCTCCGCCACCCGAATGGTTTCGACATCGTCTCGCTACTCTACTTCCTCGCTTGTGTTTGGTGCTTCAGGGTCCGACTTCGATGATGAATTTGAGCGTTCCCGAGGGGCTCGCCTTGCCCCACATCTACAACACAAGCGAGCAGGTGCCTAGATCTCCACTCGACCGGTACTTTCGGCGAACGAGTCGAGATGAGCTCCATAGAGATCGGAGATTCGCAGCCACAGGTTGGCAACCGGCGTCCATTCCGCCGCGACCACGTGACGATCGCCTTTCACCTTACCGCCGGCGCTGCCCACCGCGACGAGGGGGAGCGGATACGGGGCATGCGCCTGGCCGTCGCTCATGCCGGCGCCATAGAAGATCAGCGAGTTGTCGAGAACGGTGCCGTCGCCCTCGGGCATCTTCTTCAGCTTTTCCACGAAGCTGGCGAATAACTGCGCGTAATGGAGGTTGATCTTCGCGTGATTCTCCATATTCTCGGGCCGGCCGCCGTGGTGCGAGACGTCGTGGTGCGTTCCCGGAATGTTGAGCTCCGGGTACGTCCGCTGGCTCGCTTCGCGCGACATCATGAACGAGAACACGCGTGTGAGATCCGATTGATACGCGACGGCGAGCAGGTCGAACAGGACCGTGGCGTGCTCAACGAATGTATCTGGCACACCGAGCGGCGCATCGAGGGCGATCACTTTCTTGGCGTTCTGCGCCTCGGCGCGCTGGATGCGCCGTTCGATCTCGCGCACGTTATCGAGATAATCGCCGATGCGCGCACGATCCCGCGCGCCAACCTTCCGCTGCAGGTCACGTGCTTCTTCCGTCACCGAGTCGAGGATGCTGCGGTCTTCCTGGATGCGCTGGAGTCGCTCGGCCGTCGTGCTCGAGCGCCCGAACATCCGCTCGAACGCGGCGCGCGGGTTGGTCTCCATGGGATTGGACTGCGTCTCCGATGCCCAGGAGATGCTGTTCATGTAGGCGCAGCTGTAGCCGGGGACGCAACCACCCACGTAGCCGCTGAAGTCTTCCGTCGCCACTTCCATCGATGGAAGCTGCGTGTCCTGACCGATCTGTTTCGCGATGACCTGATCGATGCTGATCCCGACGCGAATATCCTCGGCCTCGGTCTGCTTGGCGACCGCGCCGCTCAACCAGCCAGCGGAGCTGACCGCGTGATCGGTCACGGTTTTGCCGCCCGCTCTCGACAAGTTGCCGAACGACGTGACCTGATCGCGGAACGGTTCGAGTGGCTTCAGGATCGTCTTGTACTCGTAACCCGGGCTCGTGGCATCGGGGAACCAATGCTTGTTCGTCGCGCCGTTCGGGAAATACACCGCGCCGAAACGCAGCGGCCCCCTGGCTGGCGTCTGAGCCAGGGCGGTGAACGCGGGAACCATCGATTCCAGCAGGGGCAGGGCCAACGTGGTCCCCATACCAAGAAGGAAGGTCCGCCTGGGCAACGCCTTCTTTGTGACAAACATCAATCCGCTCCTGGACTCCCGCCCCGTTTTACCGGTCGCTGTCGCTCACGACCCGCATCTGAAACGGCGGACTCGTGACGATCCCCATGATGATGCCTGAAAACCGGTATTCCTGACGCCCTGCTTTTCGGACGATATCCCTCACAACCGGCGCGTCGTAATACTGCAGTCCGCGGCCGAGGGCGTAGGTCATCAGCTTCTCGGTCACGGTGCGAACGAAGACGTCCGACCGCGCCAGCAAGGCACTTCTGAGGGCGACGACGCCATCGACCTTGGTGCCGTCGGCGAGCTGCCCCGACGCGTCGAGCGGAACTCCGGCCTCGCGCGTGCGCCATGCCCCGGTTGCGTCGAAGTTCTCCAGCGCGAAACCGAGCGGATCCATGAGCTTGTGGCATCCCGCGCAGGTCGGGCTGGCGCGATGCTTTTCCATCCGCTCGCGCAGAGTGCGCGGCGCCTCTTCAGAACTGCCTTCGAGCGGCGGGACGTTGGGAAGCGGTGGCGGCGGCGGCGTGCCAAACACGTTCTCGAGGATCCATTTGCCACGCAGTACCGGCGCCGTCCGGTCCGCGCGCGACGTCACCATCAGCAGGCCGCCTTTACCCAGCAGGCCGCGCCTCGCATCGTTGGTGAGCGTGACGCGACGGAAGTGACTGCCGTAGACGTACGGGATACCGTAGTGCTTTGCCAGGCGTTCGTTGACGAACGTGTAGTCGGCCGTCAGCAGATCAAGGACATTGTGATCGCCACGGACGATGCTGTCGAAAAAGAGCTCTGCTTCGGTCTGGAAGGCATCGCGCAGCGTGTCGTCGAAATCGGGAAACTCGTCATGGTTGGGCGCGACGGTCCGAAGATTTCGCGTATGCAACCACTGACCCGTGAAATTGCGGATGAAGCGGTCCGCCTTCGGATCGCCAATCATCCGACGGACTTCACGCTCGAGCACCGCCGGGCTCCGTAATTGACCTCGACTGGCGACGTCGAGCAGCGCCTCGTCGGGAATGCTGCTCCACAGGAAGAACGACAGCCGCGACGCGAGCTCGATGTCGCTCACGTTCTGGATCGTCCCGGGCTTGGCGGGACCATCTTCCTCTACGCGAAACACGAAGGTCGGGCTCGCGAGCAACCGCCGCAACGCCATCTGGATCCCGGTCTCGAACGTGCCCTTGGCGCGGCCCGCGCGATAGAAGGTCATCAAACGGGACGTATCCGCACTCGTGACCGGGCGCCGATAGGCGCGGCGAGCCAGCGTTGAAAGGATTTTGGAAGCGCATGCCTCTTCCTGGCTCGCCTGCTGAGGACGACAGGAGAAGACACGCTCGCGGCTCGGCGTTTTTCCGGGTCCTACTGGATTGAAGGGACCCTTGATGGTGAGCGTCTCGATGTGCGGGCGCCCCGTCGAGTCGTAGGTTCCGGCGGAGCTGCGGAGAAACGGCCGCAGACGCTGCGTGCCCTCGCCGATCTTGCGCACGAAGCTCGCGCCCACCTGGTGCGCCCCCGCCTTGACCGGCACCACCGCCTGGAGGCGTGCGTCGACGGCATTGCTGCGCTCCGTGATGCTCGTGCCTTGCGGGACCTGCTCGTTGTCTCCACCTATCGTCGCCAGGAACACGCGTTCCCCGTCGACGGTGACCTCGATTTGATGTGGATGCTCAAGGCCGCGAATCGCCTCGAGGTTGGTGCGATAGAGCTCCAGCGAGAAGCGGTACTCAGCATCGACCGGGAAAGTGTGGTTGACGACCAGGCCACCGACCGTTCCCAGAGGGAGGCCTTCGATGTGCTGGTCCTGTGAGCGGTCCTGGCGGATGCGATATGTATCCGACCCTGGTGCGGTGGGTGCGCCCACGGCCAGCGTGCTCACGCGATCGGCGGCGACGAGATAGCGCTCGAGGAGCGCCGGCGACGTTCCGAGCAGATCGGAGATGTTGTCGAACCCGAACGCCGAGTCGTCCGGTGGAAGCAACGACGAGACATCGACCTCGACGTCGAGCAGATCACGAACCGAGTTCGCGTACTCGCTGCGGTTCAGGCGTCGAATGAGCGGACGGCCAGGATTCGGCTTGCCAGCCGCGGCACGATCCAATTCGGATTCGAGATAGGTGGCGAGACTGTCGTAAGTCGCTTCGTCTGGACGCGGCATGCCCTGCGGCGGCATCGAGCGCGTGCGCAATCGTCGCGCAACGCCCTCCCAGATTTCGCCGTGGGCGGCTGGGCTCGAGATATCAAGGCCGTCGAGCGCAAGATCCGAGGTCTTGAGCCGCTGGTTGTGACACGTCACACAGTACTTGTCCACGACAGCGCCAGCGTTTGCCGCGGGCTCGTTGGCAGTGCGCGCGGGTGCGTTCTGCGCACCACTCGCGTGCAGGATCGCCCAGCTGGCCGATACCATCAGCGCGACTGCTATTAGAGACCCACGTCCCCTCATTCCACCCCGGCTCGCACGAACACCATCTTTCGGTTGTATGACAGTCTTGGGCGGGGATCAATGCCCGAATCAGGTGACAGAATGCGATTTTGCTTGAATTTCCAGCGAATTTCGCCCCACAGTGATATCTGTATCGTCGCCTCCCATGCCCCTCTTCGAGTATCAATGCCGAGCCTGCTGTCACAGCTTCGAGACGCTGGTCCGCAACGCGGAGCAGCCCGCGTGTCCCGCTTGCCACTCGGGTGACATCGAACGGCTGCTCTCGTCCTTTGGCGTTGGTTCTGAGGCGCGATCACACGCAACACTGCAGGCGGCGCGACGCGACTTCACATACAGCGCCGGGCGGCGCGAACAGATTCGCCACGAGGCGGAGCAAGTTCGAGATCACGTACAAGAGGATTACGGCCTGCACGTGCCCAAGCCCACGGAGTGACTGCATCGGTCGCAGGGGGAGCCGAGGACGCGGAGAAAAGCTTCAACGCGGAGAGCGCGGAGAAGCAGAGAATCGCGGAGGGGGGCCACTCCGCTCCTCTACGTTCTCTGCGCTAACGCTTTTCTCCGCGTCCCCCGCGGCTATCGCTCCTGTGTCGGCGGTGCGTCGGTCGCAGCACCCTGCTGGCCTCCGCGCCCTCGTTGCCCCTGGCCTGTCGTGCCACCTTCCGGCACGTGATGAATCCGCGACTTGAAACGCCATCCCTGCGGCGTCTTCACGTAGGTGTCCTCGTAGTACCCCTCGTGGTGAATCTTGTACGGATCGCCACCCAACCCGATCATCAGCATGTCGACCGTGCCGGTCGCGCCTTCGGCCGTCGGCGTGACGATGTGGTTGACGTAGAGGTGCTTGACGCCCTGGACGATCCAACCGACGTTCTTGCAGCCGCGCGATCCCCCGCCTGACGCCTCGGCGAGCCGCTCACGCCCCTGAAACTTGTTCCCGACTTTGCCATTCTGCTCCGGCGCGAAGTAGCCGTCAGCAGTGAAGAGATCGGCGTAGTCGTAGCCGTTGTTCGAACAGGTGTCGATCGCGCGAGCGTACTTCGCGACGAGTTGCTGAATCTCGAAGTAGTCGAGTGCTGTGAGCTGCGCCGATGTGCCAGGAGCCTGCGCCTGAATGGCCGAGGGCAGATACAGGGCGACGCTCAACGCAAGCGCAATGCAAAATCTACAGTGCGACATCATGCCCCCTCGAGTCCCGGCTGGAACAACGTCCACTGAGTTCCGACACGCCGTGGCGGTGAGGACACCGAGAAGATCGATCTTTTGTTCTCGGTGCCTCTCTGTGCCTCAGTGTGTCGTGTTCACGTAGTAAACGCCCGACGCGGATCAGAAATCAAACTGCCCGCTGATCTTGAACATGCGCGCGTCCATGATGCGCTGTGGCTGTCGCCACACGGCGTAGGAGCCATTCTCCTGCATCACCGGGTTGGAATTGAACAGGTTGTAGATGTCGAGATTCGCCTGGGCGCGTCTCCCGCCAAACCGGAAGATCTTGCCAATGCGGACATCGACCTGGTTCACCCGATCACCATAGATATCACCGGGCACGAGCATGTTGATCGTGGTGTTCGCCGCGCTACCCGACAGCGGCCGGCCAAGTGAGGGCTGGATCTCCGCATTGGTGTAGATGCGGTTGGCTTGTACCACCGGGCCGGGCGTGCTCTGGATCGTGGTCGCAAGGTTCACGTCGACCCGCGGAAGCGTGTAGGTCGTCAGGAACTTGAACTGCGTGAGGAACGCCGCTTCGACGTGGCACGCGCGCTGGCTCGGACCCGCCGTCGCGCTGAACACGACGCCCTGCGAGTTCCCGATCACGTCGCAGTTGTCAGTCACCGTCCGTCCGGTGCTCAAACCGCCCTGCAGCAACAGTCCATTCTGCAGGCGCGCGTTGGCGCTGAAGTCCATGCCGTTCCACTGCTCGGTCTGCTCGCCATAATCGCGAGCAAACGTCGTGTAGGCAGTTCCCTGACCCACCTTCGATGGGTTGATGTTGTAGAGCCCTTCGATTCGGTAGCCGCCGCCATTGGGCAGGCCAGGGTCGCTCGGCGCCGTCACGCTGTACGGGTCGAAGTCGGCCGCCGTGAGTCCCAGCTGCTGGGTGACCTGGAAGTTGCCGAACCAGCGACGGAAATAGCCGACGTCGATGCCGAGACGCGGCATCAGTTCATGCTGCACGCTCGTCGAGAACTCCCAGTTGTACGGCCGGTTGCCCCATCCGAATCGCGTGTCCTCGTTGAACTGCGCAATCGATGTCAGCGTTCCGAATTGGCTGAGGTACGCCGAGCATTCACCGTTGGCGGCCGGGTTGAGCTGGTCACAGTCTGGATTGAAGTTGCCGCGCCGCGGATCGCCGACGGGATACATCAGGTCGTTCCAGTTCCGCGTCGTCGTTGTGCTCACGCCGGCGGGATTGCCGATCGTGAACAGCGTGAGCATGTACTTGCCGACACTGGCTTTGAGCGCCGTCTTCCCGTTGCCGAACAGATCGTAGGACGCGCCGAGCCGCGGCGTGATGTCGTGCATGCTCATGCTGGTGACGGCCGGGAAGGTATAGTCGCGCGTCGGCTGGAGTGGCGCGGGGCCTCGATACTGCTCCGGATACCCTCCACGGAAACCGTCGTAGCGAACGCCGGCATTGAGGGTCCAGCGATCGATGGTCCAGCGATCCTGCACGTAGACGCCAAGCTCGCCCTTCACCAGCGACTCGCCGCGTGTCGGCACGCCGTACAGCGTGACGAGGTTCGGGACGCCGTTGTTGAAGCGGAACATCATGTACGACGAGTTCGAGTCGGTCGTGCTCACGGTGTTCGCCCACGTATCGCTGAAGCCGACTTTGAGCG
Organism: Vicinamibacterales bacterium; assembly: GCA_035649635.1. Classification (GTDB taxonomy): domain Bacteria; phylum Acidobacteriota; class Vicinamibacteria; order Vicinamibacterales; family UBA2999; genus Gp6-AA40. Next base: position 50,655 of record DASRJE010000221.1, read on the forward strand.
CGTGCGCGCCGGTCACATACGACATCGAGGCCACTGCCGTGTTGATCGTCTGGCTCGAGTAGCCGAAGGTCCCGCTGATACCGCCGTCGCCACCCTTGCCACGATAGAAGAAGTTGTTGGACTGCTCGAGCACGGGGATCATGTCCCGATACACGTCGCCGACTTCGGGCAACTGGTTGCCAAAAGCCTCGCCGCGACGCGCGTATCGCGCCTCGAGCAACAGCTTGTTGGTCATCGGCGCAGTCCATGCGGCCTGCGCCAGGTTGAGGACCGGGAAGCGATACGCCACCGCTGACTCAGGCGAGACACCCGCGCGCGTGTCGTCCCAGATGCGCGATTGGTTGTCGTAATAGAACGACACCTTGTGCTTCTGCGCCAGCTGCGATGTGAGTCGCACGTTGATGCCGTTCTGCTCCAGCGAGAAGAAGCCGCGGCGGCTGGTGTCTGCCTCGTACAGCCACTTCGTCGGGTCGCCCTCGTTCTTGTTGTAATAGAGGCCGGCGATGTAGTTCTGGTTCGTCTGCCACCGCGCCGACGTGTAGAACCACAGCCTGTCTCGCATCAGCGGACCGCCAACCGACGGGTTGATGTCCCACGCCTGCTTCATCTCGTTCGGCTCGGGCAGGCCGCGATTGCGCAGTTCGTCCGTGAGGTTGCTGGTCTGCCAGGCGGAGTTGACCGCCGTTGCGAACACCACCCCTCTCACCGAGTTGCCACCCTCGCGCGGGATGATATCGATGCGCAACCCGCCGAACGGCTGTTCGGCAGAAACCGCCGCGTAGTCGACCGTCACTTCCTGCGTCGATCCGGTGTCGGGTACGAAGTTGGAGAACTCCCCACCCGAGAGGACATTGCCGAGCCTCACTCCATCGAGTTGCAGGCGCGTGTCGCTGGTACGGCCGCCATGAATCTGAAACGTGGTGTTCTGCAGATTGTTCGTACCGCCGACGTCGGCCAGCGCGCCGCGTCCGGGTTGGGCCGCCGCCAGGCCCGGGATGAGGACCACCATGTTGATGTGGCTCCGTCCCACCGGAATCTGTTCGATCACCTGCTGATCGAACACGCGCTGCTGCGTGGTCCGCTGGATGTCAACGATCGGGCTGTCGCCGGTAACGGTGATCGTCTCCTCGAGGGCACCGACGCGCAAATCAGCATCGACCGTCGCGACAAATGTGCCGGTCAATTCGATCCCTTCGCGCCGCACGATCGAGAATCCGCTCAACGTGAATGTCACGACGTACGTGCCCGGCCGCAGATCGACGATGCGGTACTGACCGCTTCCGTCGGTGACAACCGAGCGAACCTTTTCGATCAACGCGGGGCTCGAGGCCTCCACGGTCACGCCCGGCAAGACGGCGCCGGAAGGGTCCCTGACCACACCGGTGATCGACGCCTGCGCATGCGCCAGCGTCGGCACCAGGGCCATCAACCCGAAGACGAACAACATCACACGTGTGAATCGCAACATCTGCAGCATCCTCCCCAACCGTCAGTACCGATTCGATCGCGCGTTCACGTTCGTCCTGCCCCGGAGCGCGAGCCCGGTTCTTATGCGCATGCTACGGCTGCGCGCGTGGTGTGTTGGCGGCAGCGGCCGCGTCCGCCGCGACGTACGTACGCGACTTGAAGCGCCAGCCTCCTTGCTGTGTCCGGACGTATACGTCGTCGTAGTAACCACCATCGTTCTTGAGAAGTGCGCGGCCGGTCACTCCTTCGGCCGAGAGGCCAAGTGCCACACCGGCTGTTCTGAAGCGCTTCACGCCATCAGGTCCCGCGACGTATATGTCATCGAACAAGCCGAGGTCGGTTCCGGCCAGCCGCCGAATGGCAATGGTGTCGTGAACCGTGATGGTCGCCGTCTTCTCCTGCGCGGTGATGACGGTCCTCGCTTTGATCCGCCAACCCTTCGGCGTCTTCACGTATTCGTCGTCGTAGTAACCGGCGGCGCCGAGATCCGCGCGACCAGTCACGCCCTTCGCGGTCGACTCGATCGCCACCATGGGAGCAGGCCGCGGAGTGGCCGCGCCACGGCCGCCAGCCGCTGGCGGCGCATTCGCCCCGATGCAGTGGCGTTCGCTGCGGACGAGAGCCATCAGCTTCTCGCGACCAACGACTTCGCCGCGGATGTTGCTCGCGAAGTACCCGGTTTCCGGCACGAACACGTCGGCGTAGTCCTCGGCCGCGCAGCTTCCCAGCGCCTTGGCGTACTTGACCGTCAGTTCTTGAATGTCTGCGCGATCCTGCGCCGTCAACGGTTCCTGCGCACTGGCCGGGCCAGCCAGCAGAAGCAGCGCACCGAGAATCATCAACACACGGTTCTTCATGGCTATCTTTCCCGGTCCGGCTCAAGCCAGACGCTACGACTCTCTTATTTCGTCTCCGTCCCCGTAGCAGAAGCGATGAAAGTCCTCGTCTTGAAACGCCAGCCTTCCGGCGTCTTCACGTAAACATCCTCGTAGTGCCCGCCGAGGAAGATCGAGTTGGGCGGACCCATCTCACCGATATCGACTGCCACGAGGTACTGCTTGCCGATTGCTCCGTCGGCCGTTGCCTCGATCACATGGTTGGCAAGGAAGTGGCGCGTGTACTTCGGTCCATGCGGCGCCCTGCTGGCCATCGTCGCAAGGTTCTGTCGACCCTCGGTGCGAGGCTGTCGAAAGACCGCGTCCGGCGTGAAGAGATTCGCGTACGACAGCCCTTCATCCGGGTTCTGATCGAGCGCGTATGGATAACGCGAGACCAGCTGCTGAATCTCAATGTAGTCCTCGGCGGTCAGCCCCGGCCTCGAACCGGGCGGCGCGCTTGCTGTCGGAGCCACGCTCAGCGTCCGCGGGACTCCCATTGTCGCCGGTGGCGGTTGAACGGGTGCGCCAGACGACGACTCGAAGTAGCTTCGCGACTTGAAGCGCCAGCCCTGCGGTGTCTTCACGTAAACGTCGTTGTAGAGCCCACCGTGATCGACTCGGCTCTTGGAGCCGTTGCCGCCGTTGCCGATATCGAGGATGCCGACATATGTCCGGCCGACTGCCCCGCCCGGTGCGGGTTCGATCACGACATTGGTGACGTAGTGGCTCACGAAGTTCGGTCCTCGTCGTCCCCCGCGGGCGAGAGCCGCGAGCCGATCGCGCCCCTGATACGTTCTCCCACTCGGACCTTGATTGGTTCCAATGAACGTTGCCTCGGGCGCGTAGAGGTCGGCGTACGCGAAGCCGTTGTCGGCTGCCGTATCGAGCGCATACCCGTACCGGTAGACCAACTGCTCGATCTCGAGGTAGTCGAGCGCGGTCAGCACGGGCGTCGGAGACGTCGGTTGCTGGGCAGATGCTCCACTGAGGCCCAGAAGGATCGCGCCGAGGAGCGCGGCAGCGGGAAATCGTCGGCCCGGCATGTCAGCGTGCCTCCGCCTCGGGGCGAGGGCGCGGACGGGGACCACCTTCCGACGGGATGAACTGGCGACGCTTGAACCGCCACCCGTCGGGCGTCTTCACATAGATGTCCTCGTAGTGTCCGCCCCCGAAGACCTCGTTCGGCCGCTCGCCTTCGCCCATCCGGAGCTGAAGAAGATACTCCTTGCCAATAGCCCCATCGCTCGCCGGCTCGATCACGTGGTTCACGATGAAATGAAACGCGGACTGCGGACCGCGAGTGTTGCGGCGCGCGAGCGCCGCCAGCGCCTCGTGGCCCCTGGTCTCCCGTCCCATCCGATCGGCGAATGCACCATCTGGTGCGAAGAGCGACGCGTAGACGTTACCGTTGTCCGCGCCGGTATCAACGGCGTATGCGTACCGTGCCACGAGTTGCCGGATTTCTATGTAATCCGCCGCGGTCAGACCGGCGAAGCTCGCTGCCGGCTTCCCTGTCCCCCCCTGTCCGGACGCGATGTCGACACACCAGGCCAGCGCCAGAACGAGGACGCCCACGGTCGACGCGACTCGTGTGTAGCGAGCAATCATTGTTTGCAGTGCCAGCGTTCAACCTGGAAGGGGCGGCCCCAGGAACTCTGGTTTCGAGGGCCCCCATCATCTACTGTCGGGACTCTGCCCGATATCCCCAGTTTGGGGGGGATCACTCGGGACGCGGGGCTCGGGGCTCGGTTCAAAATCGGGAGCCTGGACACTTTCGGATCCCGAGTCCCGGATCCCGAGTCCCGAGTCCCGAGTCCCGAGTCCCGATTCAGGGGATATGAATAATTCCTCGTCTCAGGGCCTCTGCCAGGGCTGCCGTGCGGTCGTGCACGTTGAATTTGAGGAAGATGCTCTTGATATGGGCGCTGGCGGTGTCGCCGCTGATCCCAAGGGCCGCCGCGATTTCCTTGTTTCTCTTTCCGGTCGCGAGCAGCTCGAGCACTTGTGATTCACGGAAGGTCAGCGACGGCTGATTGGCCCGCTGCTCGAGCACGGCGGCAATCTCCGGCGGAATGGAGCGCTGACCGGCATGCACGTCGCGGATGACGCGGATCAGGTCGTCAGGCAGGGTGTCCTTCAACAGATACCCCATTGCCCCCGCCGCAACCGCCCGGTAGATGTCCTCATCGCCGTGATACATGGTCAAAACCACGATGCGGGCATCAGGCTGGCGATTGCGAATGGCCTGGATGGCCTGCACGCCGTTCATCGTCGGCATCTCGAGGTCCATCAAGGTCACGTCGGGCCGGAACCGGAGGAACTGCTCGACCGCCTCTTCTCCGTCAGCGGCTTCGGCGACAACGGTCATATCGGGCTGAACACCGACGATACGCGCGATGCCCTCGCGCATCAGGCGGTGGTCGTCAACACACAGGACTCGGATGGGGGTCGCCATTGCAGGTTACTCCGCGGCCAGTGGTACAGCGGCCTCGATGGTGGTGCCGGCTCCGGGGTTGCTGACCAGTGCCAGCCGACCCCGGAGACGGGCTGCACGTTCGCGCATGGTCAGGAGGCCGAGGTGCTCGCCTGACGCCGGCGCCGGATCGCGCTCTTCCGGAACGAACCCGCAGCCGTTGTCCGCAATCGTGAGCCTCACGCCGTCCTTCTCGAAGTGCAGGGTGATGTGAATCTGCGTCGCGCGTCCATGTTTGACGGCGTTGGCAACCGCCTCCTGCGCAATCCGCAGCAACTGCACGTCCGCATCGCCCGAACACGCGCGCGTTCGGCCGGTGACCGAGAACTCAGTGCGAATGCCTTTTGATTTGGTCGTGTGCTCGGCCAACTCGCGCAAGACGTCCACGAGGGCTCGAGGCTTCATCGAGTTGTTGCGCAACTCGAGAATCGATTCGCGTGCTTCCCGAAGACAGTGTCCAACCTGCCTTCGAAGCCGGCGAAGTCCCTCGCGAGCGGGATCCTGCGACGGCTCGAGCTGAGTAGCGATCGTTTCCAGCTCGACGCCAATGGCCGCGAGGCTCTGAAGCAGCGTGTCGTGAATCTCGCGGCTCACGCGCGCGCGCTCCGCGAACACCAGCGCGTACTGGTTGCGGACCGCGCGAAGCCTGAACCCCCATGCCCCGGCGAAGACGAGCATGACACCGAGCACAGAAAACGCCGCAAACTCGCGCGTGCGGTAGAACGGCGGCGCTACCGCAAACTCCCATCGCGCCGCTTCGGTCCACTCTCCGTTGGCGGTGGTGCTCACCCGGAAGCGGTAGTCGCCGGAAGGCACGTTGGAATAGGTCGCCTCACGCACGTTCCCGGCATAAACCCACTCGTCGTCGAGCCCCTCGAGCATGTACCTGAAACGCAGCTTCGACGATGACGAGAGGCTGATGCTGCTGAACTCGATTCGCAAGGTCGAAGTCCGCGCGGGTAGCGAGAGTCCGCGTTCCGCGGAAATGCGTCGCCCGTCCGCAACGACGGCCTCGATTTGCGGAGGCGGCGGACGCCGCGAGGGCGGAAGACTGCTGGGATCGATGACGGTCATGCCAAGGCCGGTGGCAACCCACAGTCGTCCGTCACCGCCCCGAACGCCGCCGACGCCTGCCTGCCACGTCTGTGAACCGAGCTGCATCCCGTCCGATTCGTCGTAAAGCGAGTATTCGAGTTGATACGACGGATTTCCCGCGACCTTGTCGACTTCGTCAGGATGAAAGCGGATGACTGCCGCGCCGGAGTTCACGCCGACCCAGATGTGACCACCGAGGTCCTCGACCAGCACCGGCACCAGGTCCTTGAGCGGCGCATTTACATGCGTGATCGATGTGACGCGACCATTCTGAATGCGGCCTACACCAGCGGAAGTGCTGAACCACAAGGAGCCCTTCGCATCCTCGAGGATCGCCAGCACCGTGCCACGCGGGAGCCCTTCTCTCTCGCCGAAGCTGCGGAAGATTCCTTTTTCGAAAACCGCGACACCTCCGCTCAACAGCCCTATCCAGACGCGTCCTTGCTTGTCCGTGTAGATCGACTGACACGCGCGATCGGCGAGCTCCGCTTGTCCATCGAACCGCGTCAGCTTCTTGCCGTCCCACGTCATCACGCCTTTGAGCGCGGTGCAGAGCCATAGCGTGTCGTCGAAGTCCGTGGTGAATGCCATGACCCGACTGCTGCGGACAATATCGGGAACCTCGACCGGAACAAACCGTCCATTGACGAATCGACTGACCTGCTGAGCGGCGGAGACCCACAACGTTCCATGGCGATCGTTGTGCAGCGCCATCGTCTGCGACAGCGCGTAGGTGGTTTGGCCCGTGCTCGAAAACTTGTTGAGGCCGTGACCCGTGGCAACCCAGACACTGCCATCGCTCCCGACGGTCGCCGTCCGCACGCCTTCGTTGGTCAGCCCCTCGAGCTGCGACACGCTCGTAAAGGCGCTCTCAGACAAGCGCAACAACCCGCCACGCATGCCGACCCAGATGTTGCCTTCGCGATCCTCGTACAACGATCGCGGCGATCCTGCGAGTCGATGCTCGTATTCATAGCGTTCGATGATGGCCGACTGGTCGAGCGGATTGCGCACACGCATCAGCCCGCCGCCAAACGCAGCGGCCCAAATCTGACCATGACTGTCCCGCATCAGCCGCCAGGCGCCCGTCGGAAGTCGGATCTTGCGGTCGTGTTGCGGGGCGGAATGGGTTGACAGCCGCTTGATCACCTCGCGCGAGTCAGTGACCCAAATCGCACCGGAGGCATCTTCGACAAGGCTTTGGACATCGGTCGAGGTCGCGTCGACCAGCTCGAACGCGTCTTTCTTCCATTGATAGACGCCCGAGGCAGTGCCGGCCCATAGTCGACCGGCACGATCTTCATACAGGCTGAACGCCTCGGCGCCGCTGTATCCTTCTGCTTTCCCAAGCAGAGTCCAGCGCCCGTTCAGGAATCTGAAGACGCCGCGACGGGCCGCAACCCAGATTGTCCCCTGGCGATCCTGGATCATCGCCGACACACCAGGCGGCGCGCCGTCGGACGGAGAATAGCGGACGATCTGGGCGCGGTGGATGCGAACGACTCCACCGCCGCCACCGAGGCCTACCCAGATACTGCCGTCAGGGGACCCGACGATCGCGTGGACAGGTCCGCTCGGAAGCGCGGAAACGGGATCCGCCGGCTGCCACGGAGTGAAATGGTTGCCATCGAAGCGAAGAAGGCCGGTCGGCCCACCGAGCCAGAGGTATCCTTCGAGGTCTTGCGCGATGGTGAAGACGTCCCCGGGCACCCCCTTTTCAGAGGCCCAGATCGCCATCGTGTAATTTGAAGCAACGGATTCATCGCCCGCGCCCAGCACGTCAGCGGTGCCGACCCACACGAACAACGTCAGGACAACAACCAGAACAGAATTCGCGCAACGAGCCGCACAGCGGTCCAAGAGCAGGGACCCGTGGCGGGAAACTGCGGGGCGGTGAGGGAATTTTTCGCGCAGCGTCATGGGGCGCGACGGCCCGACATTATCGCGAGTCGGCTGTCTCGACGGCAAGTACCTCTTTGGGGGGCTATCGGTCCGGCATACGAGCTGCGGCCGGTCCTCGAAAACTCCCAAATCCCAAAACCCAACTCCCAACGCTGACCTTTCGGATTGGGAACTGGGAGTTGGAAGTTGGGAGTTGGGAGTTAGTCAGCGCTGATCCAGCGCGACAAAACGCTGGGGGTAGGCCGGGCCGGTGTATTCGGCACGCGGACGAATCAACCGATTGTTGGCGTACTGCTCCAGGATGTGCGCCGTCCAGCCAGACATCCGACTGACGGCAAAGACCGGCGTGTAGAGATCGATTGGAATGCCAAGGGCGTAATAGGTCGACGCGGAGTAGAAGTCGACGTTTGGATTCAGCTTTTTCTCGCCTTTGACAAGCCCCTCTATCCGCTGCGACATGTCGAACCACGCCGTGTTGCCGGATCGCTTGCCGAGATCCTGTGACATTCGGCGCAGATGCGTCGCGCGGGGATCCTCAGTCTTGTAGACCCTGTGGCCAAAGCCCGGAACTTTCTCCTTGCGTGCGAGCTTGCCGCGAATGACCTCATCCACGCGCTCCCCGCTCACCGTCTGGCCGAGCTCCAGGAGCATCTTCATCACTTCGGCGTTCGCTCCGCCGTGCAGCGGCCCCTTCAGCGTGCCGATGGCGGCGACAACGGCGGAATAGATATCGGTGAGTGTGGCTGCGGCGACGCGTCCGGCAAAGGTCGACGCGTTCAGCTCGTGATCGGCGTGGAGAATGAGGGCGACATCCAGCGCGTGGATGGCGGTGGAGTTCGGACGCTCACCGGTCAGCAGATACAGAAAATTCGCCGCGTGGTTCATCGCCGGGTCGGGCGCCAGTGGCCCGCCGCCTTTCTGAAGGCGACCCCACGTCGCGACAATCGTCCCGACTTGCGCCGTTAACCGTACTGCCTTCTTGTACTGAGCCTGCGGCGATGCATCCGCGAGGTCGGCATCGTAGTGCGCCAACGCGGAGGTGATCGTACGGAGGGCATCCATCCCATCGACGGGAGGAAGGCTGCGCATCAGTCGAACGATCGGCTCCGGCAGCGCTCGTCCCGCCGCCAACTGCGACTGCAGATCGCCGAGCTCGGCGCGCGACGGCAGCCGGCGATGCCACAGGAGGAAGCAGACCTCTTCGAACGTGGCGCCTTTTGCGAGATCATGGATGTCGTACCCGCAGTAGGCCAGCACCCCTCGTTCGCCATCCAGATAACAGATTGCCGACGACGTCGCGACGACGTCCTCGAGTCCGCCCTTCGGTTTCTCAGCTGTAGCCATTTAGCTGATCTTACGAAATGCCACCGAGATCGCGAATATCCCGAACGGAACGCCGGTGGACAAGTGGAAGGTTGAAGAGCTGATAAACGGCCGACGTCACCGTGACTGCGATCGGCCAATCCAGGATGAACCTCATACGCTGGTTCTCGCCCAGGTCGGTCAATGACGTTACCACGGCGACATACGCGCAGGTGAATACCAGGAACAGGATGGTCGATTCTCCCGCCCTCGGGGCGCGTCGCTGTGACACGAAGTTCGCCACCATTACTACGCTATATCCCAGCGCGAACAGATAGGCCGCGATGACTCCGATACCGATCTTCCGCCAATGTGGGGTGTAACCGTAAACGTAGTCGCCGACGATCCGGTCGTACGGCTCAATCTTCTGCCGATTGGCGGCGACAAAGTCGAGGTCCGTCGATGACGAGAAAAAGAGAGCGACAGCCTGGTCGACGGCCGCGCGATAGGCGTCGGGCCGGTTGCGCATGACCCAGAGCGCATCCGCCCGGTAATCGCGCGAGACCTCCAGATAGACCGTCGCGTTGAAGTTTTCGGCCCCACTCTCTTTCATCGGTCGGTCGAGCACGGCGATGCCGCGCCGAGCGGGAGGTTCGACCGCGTTCGAGTACGCGGCCGCTTCAGAAAAAGGGCGGACCAGGGAGACCTTGTGCAGCGACCCGGCACTCACGAGCTCGGCTCGATCGTACGGCTCGAGTTGGGAAATGGTGACCCTGGCGATGTTCATCCCGAGCCACGAGCTGGTGGTCGTTGTGCCGAACACCGCAAAGTTCTTCGCGTAGAGCAACGCAACCAGGGCAAGAGGGATCGCACTGCACGTGAGAACGACGCGTCGTGGTTTGATGGCAAGCAAAGCCACGACAATGGCAAGCAGCCACACGAACTGGAAGACGGAGCGGAGATAGATGAGAGCGGCGGCGAGGCTGAAGAACGCGGTGCCTGCCGCCACGGAGTTGCGGTCGAGAAACCGATGCAACGCGACCGACGCGAAGATCAGGACAGTGAGCGTCGGATATTCGTAGAAGAGCCAGTTCTCATACAGCAGCATCGCCGGGGACACACACGCCAACGCGGTGATGACGGTTCGCGCCACTCGCGGCAGCCCGAGCTGGGTCAGCAGCACATACAGGCCGATTGTCGATAGCATTCCCATCGCGATGAACGCGACTTGCAGCGCCATGCCGTAACTGACCGGAAAGGCCTTGAGTATCAGGCCGAGAAATAAGTTGAACAGCGGCGGCTGAGAGTGCTGGTAGAAGAGGCTTTCGAGCAGCCGCTCTTTCAGGAGGGCCGGCTCGATGTATTGCCAATACCATGTCAGAGGATCGGGGTCGAGGTGAATACCCGCGGCATAAGCGGCGATGCGCGATGCGGCAAACACGGCTACGATCACTGCCACCGGGGCCCGGTGCGATCTCATCATGCCAAAGTTGGGTCAGTCGTCATCGCTTGAGTAAATATCCTTTCGATCGTTTCGGACGATAGACTATCGACGTCCCCGCGAAAGAATGAGCACCGTCCAGCAGCGCCACCAATCACCATCCCGGCCGACTGATGCCCTTCCTCCGCTGATCGCAATACTGCGGCCACACCAGTGGCTCAAGAATCTGCTGGTTTTTATCCCTGCCGTAGCGGCTCATCGGATCGATTGGACCACCGGGCGAAGCGCGATGCTGGCGTTCGTCAGTCTCTCGCTCTGCGCATCAGGCGGTTACATCGTGAACGATCTGCTCGACGTGGATGCCGATCGAGCGCATCCGCGAAAGCGTTTTCGTCCACTTGCCTCGGGCCGGCTCCCGATAAGAAGCGCGATCGCTCTCGTCATTGCGACCTGGGGAATTGGGTTCCTCATCAGCGCGACGACTCTGCCGGTCGCATTCGTCTGGACATTGGCCATCTACATTGCCGGGACGGTGGCGTATTCGATTTGGTTGAAGCGGGAACCCTCACTCGACGTCGTGGTTCTTGCTGGGCTGTATGTCTTGCGCATCATTGCGGGCGGCGCAGCCACTGCAATTCCCGTTTCGACGTGGCTGCTCGCGTTCACGCTCTTTATGTGTCTCAGCCTGGCCTTGATGAAACGGTTTATCGAGGTGCACGCGCAACCGACAGCTGTGGGCCCCGCTTCTTCGAGAAGAGGCTACCGCGCTGATGACGCGCAGTGGCTTCACTCTGCCGGGCTTGCAGCCGCATACCTGTCAGTCGTGATCCTGGCCATTTACGTCAACAACGCGGCCGTAACCCTTCTCTACACCCACTCGGACAGGCTGTTGCTCGTGTGTCCTCTCTTGTTGTACTGGTCCACGCGAACGTGGCTGCGCGCGCATCGCCGGCGGGCCCACGATGATCCAGTGCTGCTGGTGGCGCTCGATCCGGTGACATACGTGCTGCTGGCGATTTGCGTCATCATCGTGGCGGCCGCTGTGTGAGCACGGCACAGCGACAGGAATTCGAGAGCGTGTTGTCCGGCTGGGGAAGAGTGCCGGTCGTGCAGGGGGCCGAGTTACGCTCCGAGGATCTCGCACGCCTGACGGAGGACCTGCCGCTGACGCGCGGGCTCGGGCGTGCCTATGGCGACGCGGCATTGCCGGCGCCTAGCGACCGGCTGGTGGCCGGCACGACGCTCGCCGATCGCATCCTCTCCTTCGATCCCGAGACGGCGGTCCTGACGGCGGAGGCCGGGCTTTCACTCGATGAACTGTGCCGCGTGTTTCTTCCTCGCGGCTTCTTCACGCCGGTCTCGCCGGGCACGCGCTTCGTGACCCTGGGCGGCATGGTGGCGTGTGATGTCCACGGCAAGAATCACCATCGCGAAGGGACGCTCGGAAGTCATGTCCTTTCCTTGACAATCCGCACTGGCACCGGCGACGTCGTGCGGTGCTCGGCCAAGGAACACGACGATCTCTTCAGAGCAACGATCGGCGGCATGGGGCTGACCGGCGCCATCCTCGACGTCACGCTGCGCCTGGTTCGCGTGCCGTCCACGTCGATACTCGAAGAGTGCGAGCGCGTTCACGATATCGACCAGTCGCTCGATGCCCTGAAGTCGGCAAGCGCTCGGTGGCCAATGACGGCGGGATGGATCGATTGCCTGGCAAGCGGACGCCACCTGGGGCGCGGCGTCGTCTTTCGCGGCCGATGGGCCGAGCCGCATGAGGTGCCGCCGTCGCCTCGGTCGCAGCCGCGGAACCTGACGGTGCCCTTCGACATCCCTGGCTGGGTGCTGACGGAACCGGCCGTCCGAGTGTTCAACGCCCTGATCTATTGGCGATATCGAGCGCGTCACCCGTCAGCGATCGTTCATCCGTATACGTTCCTGTACCCTCTCGATGCCGTCGCCCATTGGACACGGCTATACGGATCTCGCGGATTCACGCAGTATCAGTGTGTGCTGCCGGACTCGTCGGGACGCGAAGCGGTCGCGCGCTTCCTGACCGTCCTCACGCGGCGTGGTGGTGCGTCGTTTCTGACCGTGATCAAGGATTGCGGTGCCGAGGGCATCGGGCTGCTCTCGTTCCCCCGCCCGGGAATCTCGATTGCCGTCGACTTGCCCATGCGTCGCCACAACACCCAGTCGCTCGTCGACGCGTTGAACGAGGTCGTCATCGCGGAGGGTGGGCGCGTCTACCTGGCGAAGGACGCCCTGACCCGCCCCGAGCACTTTCGAGCGATGGAACCACGCCTTGACGCCTTTCTCGCTGTCCGGCGCAAGTGGGATCCCGAGCGACGAATTCGAAGCGCGCAATCGGTGCGGCTCTTTGGATGGTGAAACGTCCCGCGAACGTCGTCGTTCTCGGCGCGACGAAGGGAATGGGACGCGCCCTTGCGCGCCGAATGGCGGAGCGCGGCGATCGCCTGTTTCTGCTTGGACGAGAACTCGACGAACTGCGGCGCAGCGCCAGCGATCTGCAGTCGCGCAGCACGGTTCATCACGACGTCGGCGTGGCGGTCTGCGATCTGGAACGACTCGAGACGTTCGACGCGGCGCTGGATCAGGCGGAAGCCGCCCTCGGGTCTCTGGACGTCGTCGTCGTTACTGCCGGTCAGTTCGCGACTCAGGATCGCCTGGAACAGGATCCCGAGCTCGCTCATCGACTCTTGACCGTGAACTTCGCGAACACGGTGACGTTCTGCGAGCGTGCCCGCCGGCGCTTGCTCGCGCGCGGTGGCGGAACGCTCTGCGTCTTCAGTTCTGTCGCCGGGGAGCGCGGGCGGAAGCGAGTCGTGTTGTACGGCGCAGCAAAAGCGGGGCTGAGCGGATATCTCGAGGGCCTCGATCATCGCTATCGCGCCGAGGGACTTGTCACCGTGTGCGTCAAACCAGGGTTCGTGACCACGTCGATGACGGAAGGGTTACCGCGGCCGCCGTTCGCCGGCCATCCTGACGCCGTCGCGAAACGCGTCCTTGCGGCGATCGATCGCGGCAAATCAGTCGTGTACGCCCCTCCTATGTGGGCGCTCGTCATGTTCATTATTCGGCTGCTGCCCCGATTCGTAATGCGCCGCTTGGACTTCTGATTCCCGCTACGTGTTCTTATCCGTTAACGCCATGGATCAGCCCTCGGCGTCATCACCTGCAGGGCGAAGACACGCTGCTCCTCGAACCCGCTCGACGGCGCGGAAAAAATGCGGCTCCGGCCGGTGATCGGAGGCACACAAAGCGCGGTCGCCGCGGCGACCGCCTCAGGGCGCGCCCGAGCGTCACGCGGTCGACAGCGCCATCGGAGCGCGGGTCCGGGCCCCGGAACGGGCTTCGGGGGAGGCGCCACTCATCGGAGCGAGGCAACCATTCGCGAAGTGGCAGAGTCGCGCTACATCACTGCGCCGAGGCGCGTTCAGGCTTCAGACCGCGATACACCGCCTCGACGAACTGCGCCGTGGACCACCCCGGCGCCGCACCGTACAAGCCGTCGTACTCCATCGTCGGGCGCGCGGCCTGCACCTGGGCGAGCGTCATCCCGCGGTTGACCATGTCCTGCACGCGATCGCGGATGATGGTCGTCATGTCGCGGTACTCGACCAGATCTGCTTCGTCCGAGATCCGGCCGTGGCCCGGGATGAGCATCGTGCCACCCTCCGTCTTTTCTCCCGAGATGACGAGATCCAGTAACTGATTGAGGCCATCGAGGACGCCCTGGATGCTGCCTCCGAGCTGTGCATCGATGATCGGATAACTGACGGTCGAGTACACATCGCCGGTCGCGATGACATCCGACCGGCGGAAAAAGACGACGCTGTCGCCGTCGGTATGCGCAGACGGGAAGTGAACGATCTGCACGCCCTCGCCGTTGTAATAGAACTCCTTGTGTTTCCCGGAGAACGTCGATGTCGGCCACGCCGTCACTGGTGTGGGCGCCTGAGAACCAGCGGGCGCACTCATGCGGTTCAGCGTCTCCTCGTGCGCGATGATCTCCGCACGGGCGCCTGTACCGGCACCCACTACCGCAACGCCGCGACCCGATATCGGCGCGCCCGACGCGCCAACTTTTTCGTTTCCGCCAACGTGATCAGCGTGCGAGTGCGTGTTGATGATGTGACGAACCGGCCGGTTGGTCAGTTGACGCAGAGACGCCAGGACCGCATCGGCATTCTGCACAGTACCGGTATCGACGACGATCGGTCCAAGACTGCCGACCTGCACCGCGACGTTCGACCCTGCGCCAATGATGACGTGGATGTTCCCCTGAACGGGCATCGAATACAAGCCACCTTCACGCCGAGGCGGTGGCGGCGCACTACCCTGCGCCCGGCCGTCGACGTGCGCGGACAGCGCGCCGATCATGACGGCAGCGACGACGATGAATAGCTTTTTGATCATTGTGACCTCACCGGCGTGCCGGCGGCGCCGGTATGGGCATCGACTTGACCTTGTCCATGTACTGCGGATACATCGTCTCGGCACCGCCGCGCGTCGGCTGGACGGGCAGTCCGTGCAGTGCCGCGAACTCAGCGAGATAGGGATTCTTCCCCGGTAGATAGTGCGGCACGTACGCCGGATCGCGTCCGGGAACCTCATCGTCGGCCTGGCAAAACAGCCATGCCTGATACTGGTTCGGTGTCGTCGCCGCATCGAGCAGCAGGTTCGTTGTCTTGACCAGCGGTTCCTCGAGGAATATCGGGTCCTCGGTGATTGAGACCTGCGTCAGCACGTTGTCATGACGGATGAAGTATTCCGTCATGACGGCTTTCGCACTCATCGGAATGCCGTTCCGCCGATGCCATCCCTGCTTGATGTGTGTCGTTCGAACCTTGAGCACTCTGCCCTGCCACTCACCGGTTGAAAATCCCATCCAGGTGTGCGGCGCTTCCTCCGGCGGATGGGGTCGCCCGTCCAACCAGATCGTTCGCTCCTGTGCGTAGGTGCTGAGAAAGTGCCTGATCGCAACGACCGTCTGGGTACCGGGATCGATCTCCTCCGTGATCCGGACTCGAATCGGTCCTCGATAGATGTACGGGGAGACATGCGCACGACATTGATGTTCAGGAAGCGTCAGGCGCGACGCATCCCAGCTGTCGGCGTACTGTCGACCCGCGGCGTTGACGGGGATTCCAAGATAGTCGCCGAGCTCCGGTCCCGGTCCCCGCTCCGGCTGATCTTCGTGAAAGGTACCGACCCAGTCTCCGCTCAAGAAGCTTTGCGCCGCGACCGGCGTCGTGATCAACGTGAAAGCAAGTAGTGCAACAGACGAAAAGGCCAAACGCCCCATAAGTCCCTCGTTAAGGGCACCTATATACCACGCCCTGTCGACTAGCCGTTCGCCAGCCGATACGGCCGCTCCTCACAATTCAATCCCGACGGACGGCCCAGCACCGCATCCTCGGTGAAGGAGGTTCGTATGCTTTCGTCACATCGATCGACGCTCGCAACTCTTGGCCTTCTACTCGCACTCACGACATCAGCCGCCGCTCAGAACGCCCCGTCGTTTCGAGTCCAGGTGACCGGCACCGGCCGCCCTATCCTGCTCATCCCTGGACTCGCCTCCTCCGGCGACACCTGGACGACGACCGTGGATCACCTGAGCGGGCGATTCACGTGTCATGTGCTGACACTTGCCGGATTCGCGGGCACGCCACCGATCGATGGACCGCTTTTCCCAACTGTTCGTCGCGAGTTGACTGAATACATCCGCGAGCAACATCTCGATCGACCCATCCTGATCGGTCACAGCCTCGGGGGCATGATCGCGATGGCACTGGCCGCTGATCATCCAGACCTCGTTGGGCCGCTCGTCATCGTCGATGCCATGCCCTTCCTGGCCGGCCCGAACCTGCAGGTGAAGAACCTCGCCGAGGCCCGCGCGACCGTCGCGAAGATCGAGGCGTACATGTCGTCGATGACACAGCAGCACTGGGACGCATACGCTACGTCTGGCGCCAGCACGCGTTACATGGTGACGAGCGCGACCGACGCCGAGACACTGATCACGTGGAGCGCGGCCACCGATCGCCGCACGCTCACCCGCGCGCTCGTAGAGGCGTACAGCGTTGACCTGAGAGAGGACATCGCGAAAATCACGTCGCCGGTCCTGGCACTCGGCACGTGGCGCGGCTGGCACGATCAACTGGCGGCGAACAAAATCGCCGTGCCGAAGGAGGCATTCATGGGCTCCTTCGCAGAACAGTTTGCCAGGCTTCCTCGTCTTCACTTCGCGTTGCATGACACCGCCAGGCACTTCATCATGTGGGACGATCCGGCGTGGTTCTTCCGTGAGATCGACACATTCCTTGCGGATCCGGTCGCGGCGACGCGCGACCGCGGCTTCCCGCCTACGCCGGAGGCTTCGGTGAGACAGGGAGGAGCAAGGTAGTGTCCGGCTTCAGCCGGACCTCCTGGTGAGACACGCCATGAGCGTCACGATTCAGATGAAGAATCCGCCCGGCGAAGCGCCACCGCCGCCGAGCCGTCTCTACTGGATCTGTCAGGCGGCGGGCTGGGGCAGCCTCGTGCTCTACGCGCTGGGCTTCTACGTTGCATTCGCGACGGTGCGATGGGAGGTCATCCTCAGCATCGTCGTCATCGACGGCGTCCTATGCCCCGCACTGACGCACGCGCTTCGCAGCTGGATGCACCGGCGAGGCTGGATGACGTTACCGGTGCGGACGCGTCTTCCACGCGCGATCGCCGCCGCGTTCCTCCTGGCAATCGGCGTAGCGGCGTTGGTGCTCGTCGTCGCGCGTCTCATTCCCGGCAACGAAGGATTCGATAGCGTCGGCGCCTTCTGGATGTTCGTCACGTTCCTGTGGGCGTTCAACGGGTGGCTCATGATCTACTTCGCGCTCCACGCCCGCCGGCAACGCGACGCGCGTGAGCTCGAACTAACACTCGACGCGCGCAATGCCCAACTCGACATGCTGCGCGCGCAGGTGAATCCGCATTTCCTCTTCAACTGCCTGAATTCGCTTCGGGCGCTGATCGGCGAGAATCCGGAGCGCGCCGCGTCGATGGTGACCAGTCTTTCTGATCTGCTTCGCTATTCGCTGCAATCAGAGCGCAGGCACACGGTCAGCCTCGCCGAGGAACTGGCGATCGTCGATGAATATTTGTCGCTCGAGCGCGTACGCTTCGAGGATCGCCTGCGCTTCGAGCGCGCACTCGATCCGGGAGCGCTCGACGCCCGCGTCCCACCGATGCTCGTTCAGACCCTGGTCGAAAACGCCGTTAAGCATGGGGTGGCCACGCTGCCACAAGGCGGCGTCGTCCGACTGCGCGCGGCAATCGATCGTGGCAACATGACGATTTCAGTTTCCAACTCCGGCACCATGCGGCACGCGTACGACGAGGGTGGCCATGGCCTTCGCAACACGATGGCCCGGCTCCGGCTTCTATACGAAGATCACGCGTCGTTTTCGCTGACCGACGCCAGCGGCCAGACTGTCGCCACCGTCACACTTCCACTCGAATCCGCTCATGAACGCGCTGCTGGTTGACGATGAGCGGCTTGCGCGCCAGGAACTGCGTCGATTGCTCGCCGCGCATGGCGATGTGTCGGTCGTGGGCGAAGCAGCCAACGCGGACGAAGCCGTGGCGCAACTGTCGAAATCAACGATCGAGCTCGTGTTCCTGGATATTCAGATGCCCGGCGGCTCGGGGTTCGACGTCCTGGAGCGCCTCGATCGGGTACCGCTCGTGGTGTTCACGACCGCTTTCGACGAGTACGCTGTTCGCGCGTTCGAGGTCAACGCGTTCGATTACCTGCTCAAGCCGGTGCGCCCAGCACGACTGGCAGCCGTGCTGGAGAAAGCGCGCGCCGCGTTGACAAGCGCATGCGAGAGGCAGCCGGAGCGGCCACGCGCGGCGGCCGACCGCGTCTTCCTTCGCGATGGTGAGCGCTGCTGGATCGTGCAGTGGGCGGAGATCGCGCTGTTCGAGGTGGAGGGCAACTACGCGCGCGCCTATTTCGGGAGCAACCGCCCCCTTATTCGCGTTTCACTCAACGCGCTCGAAGCCAGGCTGGATCCATCGATGTTCTTCCGTGCGAGCCGTCAGCACATCGTGAACCTGCGTTTCATCGAATCGGTCGAAACCACACCCGATGACACCTACATCATTCATTTGAAGAACAAGAGCGAGGTTGCCGTCTCGCGGCGACAGTCGCGCCAGCTGCGAGAGACTCTGGGCCTGTGATGGTTCGGCACGTCTAAAGACGCGCCGCGACGGGACTCACGTCTCTTCTTCGGCTACCGGCTTGAAGACCATCTCGCCGGCGTACTGCTGAATGATCGAAAGCAGGCCCGTGTAGAGGAAGCCGACCTGGAAGAGTACGAGGAACGGAATGGTGCCGAAGATACCGTTGGCGAGCGCGTAGAACACCGTGGCCGTGAAATAGAGGCCGAGCGCCAGTTCGATCATGGGCTGCACGACAAAGCTCTGGCGGTACTTCTTGTTGATCCACTCGTCGGCCGCCGCTTCGATGCGGTACTTCGGTGTACGCGCGAATTCGCTCTGACGATTGAGGAGCGCTTCGAACACCGCGCGTGTGTTGTTGACAGCGAGCCCGATGCCGATGGACATCAGGAATGGCAGGTACTTGACGCGCGTGATCCAGTCGGCGTGCAGCTCGCGCTGGCACACGAGGTAGAAGTTGGCCACCGACGCGGTCGCGGCGAAAAACAGCGGCACATCGATGAGGATCATCTCGTACCAGCCCATGTTGTAGCGAATGACCATGGCCGGCGCCATGAGTACCGACAACACGCACATAAGCGGGTAATTGAAGTTCGCGGTCAGGTGGAAGAACGCCTCGGCCTTCACACCGAGAGGCATCGACGAGCGCAGGATCTTTGGCAGCAGCTTTCGGCAGGTCTGCACCGAGCCCTTGGCCCAGCGATGCTGCTGCGACTTGAACGAGTTCATCTCCACCGGCACTTCTGCAGGCGCAATCAGGTCAGGCAGGAACACGAACTTCCAGCCGCGGAGTTGCGCGCGGTAGCTGAGATCTAGGTCCTCGGTCAGCGTGTCGTGCTGCCAGCCGCCGGCATCGACTATTGCCTCGCGACGCCAGATCCCCGCCGTGCCGTTGAAGTTGAAGAAGTAGCCCGCACGGTTGCGTCCGCCGTGCTCGAGCACGAAGTGACCATCGAGCAGAATCGACTGGATCTTCGTAAGCAGCGAATAATCCTGGTTGATGTGACCCCAGCGTGCCTGGACCATCGCGATGGTCGGATCGACGAAGAAGGGTACCGTGCGCGCGAGGAAGTCTGGTGTCGGGATGAAATCGGCGTCGAAGATGGCGATGAAGTCGCCCTTCGCGACCTTCATGCCGGCTTCGAGCGCGCCCGCCTTGTAACCGGTTCGATCGGTCCGATGCAGATAGGTGATGTCGATGCCCCTGGCGGCGTTGCGCCGGACCGCCTGTTCGGCGACGCTGCGCGTTTCGTCGGTGGAATCATCGAGCACCTGGATCTCCAGCAATTCGCGCGGGTAGTCCAGGCGGCAGACCGCGTCGATCAGCCGGTCCGCGACGTACATCTCGTTGTAGATCGGCAACTGAATCGTGACCGGCGGAAGCGCGTCGAGCGGGCCGGCAGGGACAGGTTGCTTCCCTTTGTTCTTCATGTACAGGTACACAAGGTAGTACCTGTGCCAACCATAGACAGCAAGAATGACAAGAACGAAAAAGTACGTGCCGAGAATCAGCGTTTCGGAAGCAGTCATTCGACAGCACAATGCCGACGGGGCATGAGCACTCTGATTATATTGGCGCGTTCCGCGGAGTTCAATGAAACCGCGGGGGTTCCTGCGTTTTTTCTTTCGCACACACTATGACCGAATCCGAACTCCAGCAGTTGCTCGAAGCGGTCTCGGCCGGAACGATCGAGGTTGGCACAGCCGCATCTCGAGTCCTTGATGCGCTTCGCGCGGCGCCGTTCGACGACCTCGGCTTCGCTCGAGTGGATCACCATCGGCACTTGCGGCAGGGGTTTCCAGAAGTCGTACTCGGATTAGGGAAAACACCCGCACAAATTGCAGGTATTGCCGAACGGATTGTCTCAGCCGGACACTCGCTGCTCGTCACGCGAACTACGCTCGAGGCTTTCGATGCCGTTCGAGACGTCGTGCCTCATGCAAGCTTCCATGGCGAAGCGCGCGCGATCACTCTCAGCCAGGGCGAGATCCCGCGCGGACACGGCACCGTGCTCGTGGCCTGCGCAGGCACATCCGATCTGCCGGTCGCCGAAGAAGCCGTCGTGACGGCCGAGCTCATGGGAAACGCTGTCGATCGGCTCTACGACGTCGGTGTCGCAGGATTACACCGACTGCTAAGCGAGCAGGAACGCCTGCATCGCGCACGCGCGTTGATCGTGGTGGCGGGAATGGAAGGCGCGTTGCCCAGTGTGATTGGAGGTCTGGTGCGTGTACCGGTGATCGCCGTGCCAACGAGCGTCGGTTACGGCGCCAGTTTCAACGGCATCGCCGCGCTGCTCGGAATGCTCAACAGCTGCGCAAGCGGCGTGTGCGTCGTCAACATCGACAACGGGTTTGGCGCGGCGTGCGTCGCGAGCCGGATTAATCATCTATAAAGATCCCGGGTGTGATTTTCGCGAGTGGCAACTGAAAATCACACCCGGGGTCCTTGAGTAGTACACTGAGAAGTTCAGCACCGCCCTCCGAGAATCTCCATGCATGCGGGCGCCCTGAGGGCACTCGAGTTCGATCGCATTGTTGCAGTCGTATCTAGCCTTGCCGTCACACCCACTGGGCAGGCCAGATTGGCAGAGCTGCACCCGGTTGCCGACGCGCCGCGCGTCATCGCATTGCAACGCGCGACTACCGAGGGCACGCGCTTCCTGAACGATCACCCCGGCTTTCCGCTGCGGGCGCCATCGGATCTCGAAGAGATCCTCGATGCGCTCGCCGTCGAGGGACGGGCGCTCGAGTCTCTGCGGCTGCTGAAACTCGGCGATTATCTCGAGTCGATTGAGCAGTCGCGCCAGGCGATCCGGAAGGTGGGGTCGGCCTTTCCGATTCTCAGCCAGCAGGTCGACGCGGTCGCGTCGTTCGCAGCCGAGATCGCCGATGTCCGCCGGAAGATCGAACCCTCGGGAGACGTCGCCGACAACGCGAGCCCGGCACTGGCGCAGATTCGCGATCGGCTCCGCCGGCAGAAACAGCGGCTGCGATCCACGCTCGATTCGTTTCTGCGCGGCCGCGAGACGGCGAAGTATCTCCAGGAACAGGTCGTCACCGACCGCAATGGCCGGCACGTGCTGATGGTTCGCGCCGAACATCGATCGGCGATTCCCGGCATCGTCCATGGCGGCTCGACCAGCGGGGCCAGCTTGTTCGTCGAGCCGCTGGAGACCGTTGAAATCAACAACGACATCGTCGCGCTCGAGGAGCAGGAGGCCGCGGAGGTACAACGCATTCTGCTTGGGCTTACCGACGCCTTCCGCTCACGTCCCGAGGAACTGGAACGCACGATCGAAGTCGCCACCGCACTGGACGTGATCCAGTCACGTGCCCGGTTCTCGATCATGACGGGTTCGGTCGAACCGATCATCGCTGCCGATGGAACCTTCGAACTGAAGGGTGCTCGGCATCCGCTTCTGATGCGCGCTGTGATCGGCCGCCTCGAGGATCACGACTCGGAATCCCGGATCTCGAGTCTCGAGTCCCGAGTCCCGGATCCCGAGTCCCGAGTCCCGGATCCCGTTGCGGTAGATATCCTCTTAACCCCGCCCACTCGAATCCTCGTGATCACCGGGCCGAACACGGGCGGCAAGACAGTGGCGCTGAAGACAGCGGGCCTTCTCTCTGCCATGGCGCAGTCCGGATTGCACATTCCGGTCGACGTGGGATCGCGCATTCCGGTGTTCAAATCGCTCTTTGCTGACATCGGCGACGAACAGTCGATCTCGGCGAGCCTCAGCACGTTCTCCGCCCACATTACGAACATCGTGTCGATGGATCGCTCGCTGACACTTCCCGCCCTCGTGCTGGTCGACGAGATCGGCGCCGGGACCGATCCAGTCGAAGGCGGCGCGCTCGGCATTGCCGTCATCGATCACTTCCGCAAGCGTGGCGCCCACCTGATCGCCACGACCCACTACGATTCGCTGAAGTCGTACGCCTCGACCACCGACGGCGTCGCCAGCGCCGCATTTGGGTTCAGGCCGGAGACGTTCGCGCCCACATATCGCCTTTTATATGGATCGCCCGGACGCAGCCTCGCCATCGAAATCGCGGCCCGGCTGGGCATGCCACCGAGCGTCATCGCCTTCGCGCGCGAGAATCTCAGCGACCGCGAGAAACAACTGGCCGAGCACCTGGCGCGGGTGGACGATGATTTGAGACGGCTTGAAGCGGAACGAAAATCGGTCGCGAAAGAGCGGGCCGCGCTTGTCGACACTGAGCGGGCGCTGAGGTCACGCGAGGAGTCGGTCCGCGAACGCGAAAACACGTATCGTCGTCGCCTGGACGCCAAGCTCGACGAACAGCTGCGGGAAGGCCGCCGCGAAATCGACACGATCATCCAGGGACTCAAGGCCAGGACAGCGGAACTGACCGAGCAGGCGGCACGCCGGACAGCGGTGACGCTCAACACCGGCGAGGCAGGATCGGCCCGCGCGGATGCCAGGGTTGCGCTCGAACGTGTCGTCGGCAGGCTCAAGACAGGAACAGAAACTGGCCGGTCGGCTTCGCAGCCGCCTCCGCCTGAATCGCAAGGACCGATCGAGCCGGGTACCAAGGTTGCAATCGGCGCCCTGGGGCTCGAAGGCGTCGTGATCGAAGTGCACGGCAAGCACGCCGAAATCGACATGAAAGGGAAACGGCTGCGCGCACCCCTTCGAGATCTGCGAGCGCTCGGCCGTACCGGACAGTCGGAGTCAACACCGGCATCGGTCAGGGTGAATGTCGACCTGAAGCCTCGCGAGGGATCGCTCTCCGAGGTCAACGTCATCGGCTGCACTGTCGACGAGGCCATTACGCGCGTCGAAAAATTCCTCGATGAATCCACGGTCAGCGATCAACAGGTCGTGCGCATCATTCACGGTCACGGCACCGGCCAGTTGCGGCGCGGGCTGGCGGCATTCCTGAAAGAGCACCCCTTGGTGGCACGGTTCGAGCTCGCGCCGACGAATCAGGGCGGCGGAGGTGTGACGGTTGTGGAGCTAAAGGACTAACGCCCAACAGCGACGCGATGGCTCTCTATCCCCAGTCCTTCATCGACGACCTGAAACATCACGCCGACATCATCGTCGTGATCCAGGACTACGTGTCGCTCAAGAAGGCGGGCGCCAACTATATGGGCCTTTGCCCATTTCACGGCGAGAAGACGCCGTCCTTCAGCGTGAACCGGGACAAAGCCTTCTTCTACTGCTACGGCTGCGGCGTGGGCGGCGATGTCATCAAGTTTCTCGAACTGCACGAGAAAGTCGGATTCCCGGATGCCGTGAAGCAGCTCGCTCAGCGCTTCGGGATGACGATCCCCGAGCAAGAACAAAGTGACGAACAGAAGGCGAGTGCCGCCGAAAGGGAGGCACTGCTCAAGGTGCACGAGGTCGCCTTGGCATGGTTCCGTGAGCAACTGCTTTCCCCGGCAGGGACGCGAATTCGGCGTCAAATCGCCGAACGCGGCATCGCCGATGCAACGGCGGAAGCCATGGGCCTCGGGTTTGCTCCTCCCTCGCGGACGGCGATGAAAGAGGCGCTCTCCAAACAGGGTTTTTCGGAGGGTCTGTTACTTCGTGCTGGCCTCCTCGTTCAGAGGGAGGAGGGGCCGAGCGTGGACCGGTTCCGTAACCGGTTGATGATTCCAATCCGCAGAGACACCGGCTCCGTCATAGCTTTTGGAGGACGAGCTGTCGAGTCAGACCAGCAGCCCAAGTACTTGAACTCGCCCGAAACCCCGATCTACTCCAAGGGGCGGACCCTTTATGGCCTGGATCTCACCAAGGCGGCCATACGTCAAAAAGGATTTGGGATTCTGGTCGAGGGTTACTTTGACTTCGGTCAGGTGTTCCAGGCCGGTTTCCCCGTCATCGCGTCGTGCGGAACGGCGCTGACGGCGCAACAAGTCCAGCAGCTGCACAGGTTTGCCTCGAAGGTCGTATTGAGTTTCGATCCCGACGCCGCCGGCCAGGGGGCAGCGGCCAAGTCATGTGACCTCTTCGTGGCAGATGGCTTCGAGGTGAACGTGGCGCAGCTTCCTGTGGGACAGGACCCCGACGTGTTTATCCGGGCCCAGGGGGGCGCAGCCTACGGTGAACGGTTGAAGCGGTCCAAGCCGTATCTGGAGTATCTGCTCGATCGCACAGCTGCTGGTTACAACCTGAACAGCGACGAAGGAAGGGTGAAGTTCTTGGCCGCCATGCTCCCCACCGCCGCCCGTATCCCAGACGCGGCCATGCGCGACCGTTTCGCCGACCGGCTGGCCTTCAAAGCCAACGTTACTGACGATGTAGTACGAGCCAAGATTCGAGAGGCCGCTGTCCAGAAACAGACCAGCATTGCGGCAAATACGATTCCGAGCTTCGGGCACGTTACCAAGGCAGAAAAGGCGCTGATCTGGAGTCTCATCCACGAGCCCGAGGCCGCCCTGGCGGCGTTGGCTGAGCTCGGTCCATCGGACCTTGACGGCTTGGCAAGCCGTTCGGTGCTGGATCTCGCGCGGATACTGAACGACAATAGAGGTTTCTCTCCTTCTGTGCTGCTCGAGCGTCTAAACATGGTAGAAGCCCAGCTCGTAACCGCAATCGCGAGCGAGCCGGAGCCGCCTGCCTTGTCGCTCGGTTCCTGCGTACGCGAGATCCGCCGTGGTCGTTATGAGAGAGAGAGGGCAGCCGTGCAGCGCGAGATTGCTCAGCTGCAGACGAACGGAGCCGCCAGCGGTGGCGAGCTCGATGCATTGCTCGTACGCAAGGGTGATTTGGGCCGGCTCATACAGGCCCTTGTGATATCGGAGGATTGATCTTGTCGATTGAAGAGAAATACGACGAAGTACGCCAGTTGATCACCGTCGGCAAAGAGAAAGGGTACCTGCTCTACGATGAGGTAAATGAGCTCTTGCCTTCGGAGATCACCTCGTCGGAAGAGCTCGACGACCTGTTCAACGCCTTCGGCAGCGCAGGCATTGAGGTCGTTGATTCGGACAAAGCGTACCGCGGCGACAAGGACTTCGATCGTGAAGGGTCGGGCGACGAGCCGGAGCTGGATCTCACTCCCGGCGCGCTCGACAAGACCAACGACCCGGTCCGCATGTACCTGCGGGAGATGGGCACCGTCCCCCTGCTCACACGCGAAGGCGAAGTCGCGATCGCCAAGCGCATCGAGCGCGGCAAGCTGGCGGTAATCAAGTCAATCTCACGCACACCAACCATCGCCAAGCGCATCCTGATCATGGGCGATCAGTTGCGCGCAGGCGAGCGCACGATCCGCGAGCTGGTGATCTTCAGCGATGAGGAAATCACCGACGAAGTAATCCAGGAGCGTGCCGTCGAAGTCCTGGGCCAGATCGAAGCGGTCCGCAAGGCGCGCACCAACTACTTGAAGATGGGCGAGAAGCTCGTCGACGTACCGAAGAAGGACAAGAGGAAATATCGCCGCGCACGCCTGAAGACGCTACGCGCGTGGGTGGACGTCTCACGCCGCATCCGCGACATCGAGTTCACTGAAACGGTCAAGCGCCGCCTGGTGGACGAGGTCAAAGACGCTGTTGACGCCGTCGTGAAGGTTCAGCGCGAGGCGGACCATATCGACCGGACGCTCAATCCCAAGGCGAAGATCAAGGGGCCCAAGCTCAAGGAAGAAGAGAAGAAGAACCTCCTCAAGAAGAGCAAGGACCTGCGCCTGCAGGTCAAGCAGATGGTGGACGATCTCGAGGAGACGCCCGAACGCCTGCGACGCACGATCGAGGTCATTCAGCGGGGCGAGGCGCAGGCCGAGCAGGCGAAGAAGGAACTCGTCGAGGCCAACCTCCGACTCGTCGTCTCAATCGCGAAGAAGTACACCAATCGCGGTTTGCAGTTCCTCGATCTGATCCAGGAAGGCAACATCGGCCTGATGAAGGCGGTCGACAAGTTCGAGTACCGCCGCGGTTACAAGTTCTCCACTTACGCGACCTGGTGGATCCGCCAGGCGATCACCCGCGCAATTGCCGACCAGGCAAGAACGATCCGCATCCCGGTCCACATGATCGAGACGATCAACAAGCTCATTCGCACCTCGCGCGCGCTGGTGCAGGAGCTGGGACGAGAGCCGACCTCCGAAGAGATCGCCAAGCGGATGGACATCCCGGTCGCGAAGGTCCGCAAGGTCCTCAAGATCGCGCAGGAGCCGATCTCGCTCGAGACACCGATCGGCGAGGAAGAGGATTCACATCTTGGCGACTTCATCGAAGACCGCAACATCGTGTCGCCGGCCGAAGCCGTCATCAATCTGAACCTGAAGGAACAGACCGAGGCCGTGCTCAAGACGCTGACACCGCGCGAAGAGAAGGTCATCAAGATGCGGTTCGGCGTGGGCGACGGCAGTGAACACACGCTGGAGGAAGTCGGCCAGAACTTCGCGGTTACACGCGAACGCATTCGACAGATAGAGGCAAAGGCGCTGCGCAAGCTGCGGCACCCCTCGCGGTCGCGTAAACTCAAGGCGTTCCTCGAAGGTCGCACTTAAGGAATCGGCGGGGCTTGCCCCGCCGTAGCCGCGTAGCGGCGCAGGCGGGCCCGTAGCTCAGCGGTTAGAGCGGCCGGCTCATAATCGGTTGGTCCCAGGTTCGAATCCTGGCGGGCCCACACCTTCGCTTCGCGAGCTACTGTGTGCAGGCATTCAGGCTTGTCCACCGTAGCGCGCAGCGCGCAGGTGGAATGGCGAGCCACAGCACCGGCGAAGGATGTCCACCATAGCGCCGAAGGCGCGAAGGTGGACCTTGCGAAAATGACCAGATGCTTCCCGACCTAGAACGCCTCATTCAGCTGCAACACCTGGAGACGACTATTGCCGAGGCCAAAGCGGCGATCGCGCAGCATCCGCAGAAGCTCGCGGGCCTCGATGCGCGATTGAATGAAGCAAAGCAAGCCGTCGAATCCGTCAAAGAACAACTGAAATTCAACCACGATCGGCGGCGTGAGCTCGAGAAGGACGTCGCCCTCTACCAGGGACGCCTGACCAAGTTCAAAGACCAGTTGATGGCGGTCAAGACCAACCGCGAGTATCAGGCGATGCAGCACGAGATCGCGACGGCCCAGAGCGATCTTGGCTCGGTCGAAGAGAAAGTGCTCGAGCGGATGCTCGAAGCCGACGACCTCAATGCCGCATCCAAGCGAGCCGAGGCGACGCTCGCGGCACAATCGAAAGAGATCGAGGCGGAAAAGAAGACGCTCAACCAGGAACTCGGGTCGACCGAAGTTTCCCTCAAGGAGTCGACCGCGGCACGCGCCACACTGGTGAAGGCGCTCGAGCCCCGTCTGGTCGCGCTGTTCGAGCAGGTCGCCAAGGCCCGCAGGGGCGTCGCCATCTGCACCGCCACGCGCGATGGACTCTGCTCGGTATGCCACGTCCGCCTGAGACCGCCCGTCTTTCAGCAGGTCCGGCACAACGATTCCATCGTCCAGTGCGAGAGCTGCCAGCGCGTGCTGTATTGGGTGCCGCCGCCTCCGCCCGTCGAGCCTCCCGTCGTTCACGCTCCGTGACCGTTCGATCTGCTCACTTCGCTATGCTCGAGGTCACCCAGAGCGTTGGTCATCCCGAGCGTGCCGAGGGATGAGCGGAGTCAAAGGGGTGAGTCAGAAGCTCGTGACCATCTATACGGACGGTGCCTGCACCGGCAACCCCGGGCCCGGCGGGTACTGCGCGATCCTCGAGTACGGCGCGCATCGCCGCGAACTGTCTGGTGGATTCCGTCGAACCACGAACAATCGAATGGAGCTGATGGCCGTCATCAAGGCGCTCGAGGCCCTCAAGGAACCCTGTCAGGTGACACTCGTCAGTGATTCAGAATATGTCGTGAACGGGATTACGAAGGGGTGGGCGCGAGGCTGGCGAGCGAAGGGCTGGCGTCGTTCCGGGAAGGCAGTCCCGAACTGGGAATTATGGCGACAACTGCTCGAGCTCTGCGAGCATCACCGCGTCACGTTCGAATGGGTCCGTGGCCATGCCGGCCATGTCGACAACGAACGATGTGACGCGCTCGCGGTCGCCGCGGCGGGTGGATCGGACTTGCCTGCCGATCCCGGTTACGAACAGCCACCAACACCACCCGCTGCATCAACGTCCTACGTGTTCAATTAACCGGCCGCGCCGGCGAGCCGACGTTTCTCGAGGAGACAGGCATGAAGGCGGTGGTGATCGGTGAATCCTCTGGCGCAACGATGGAGCAGATTATCGCCGTCTATCCGCGGCACAAGGCGATCGTCGATGCGTTTGTGGCGAGAGGTGATGTCATCGGCATCGGCCCATTCGCTGATCGCGATCGCGGCAACATGGCGATCTTCAGAAGCCGTGAGGCGGCCGAAGCTTTCGTCAAGCAAGACCCGTTTATTCTTGAAGGGCTCGTGAAGGCGTTCGTGATTCGCGATTGGAACGACGCGATGCTAGCCTGAGATCCACCATGTCGATTGAATCTCACGCGGACTGGGAAGGACTGAAAGAGTCGGCGCGTGTCGCGCGGCTCACTCTGGATACGTTGGTCAGGCAGGTGCAGCCTGGCGTGACCACCGGCGAACTGGATGATGCCGCGGCACGGCTGTTCGCTGCTCACGGCGCGCGCTCAGCGCCCGCCTTCACCTACGGGTTTCCGCGAACGGTCCTCATCAGCGTCAACGACGAAATCGTTCATGGCATTCCCGGGACTCGCCAAATCGCCCGCGGTGACATCGTCAAACTCGACGTCACGGTGGAAAAAGGCGGCTATGTCACCGATGCGGCGTGCAGCGTCGTCGTCAGCCCCGCCAGTGCGACCGCATACGCGCTGGCCACCTGCGCCGAGGCAGCGTTTCGCGCAGCATTGGCCGTCGCGCGCGCGGGCGTGCGCGTGAACGAGATCGGCCGCGCGGTTGAATGCGAAGTGCGTCGCCGAGGTTTCTCGGTGATCAAGGGGCTGTCGGGACACGGCGTCGGTCGAACGATTCACGAGGAGCCGTCGGTGCCGAACTACTACGATCCGTTTCAGGCGGACGTACTGACCGAGGGCCTCGTACTCACGATCGAGCCGATGATCAGCGCCGGATCCGAGCACGTGGTTCAAGACGATGACGGTTGGACGCTTCGTACGCAGGACGGCAGTCTATCGGCTCACCATGAGCACACACTGGTCATCACGCGTGGAGCGCCCCTCGTCCTGACAGCCACAGCGTAGGCCGGGTCCTGTCGGCCACAGCGTAGGCCGGGTCCTGCTTCGTGGACCCGGCAACTCGCTACTGGATACCGAGTTCCTTCGTGAGCCGGCCGATGCGATACACATGCGCCAACGCCGTCCGCATGAACTCGGGATGCACTCCGACCGTCCGATTCGTCTGCGGATCGAACCAGAAGCTCCCGGCAATCGAATGGATGTTGCCGTCGAATGCCAGGCCGACGATGCGCCCGGCGGCGTTGACCATGGGACTGCCTGAATTGCCGCCGACGATGTCGTTGGTGGTCGTGAAATTGGCGCGCGTGTTCATGTCCAGTTGCTGTTTCGCGTCGAGCCACGGCTTCGGTAGCGCGAACGGCGGGGCGCCGGTCGCGCGTGCGTACATGCGATCGAGCCGCGTGAACGGATCGACAGGCATCCCGGCCTCGTTCCATCCGCCAACTGCCGCGTAGGAGAGTCGCAAGGTGAACGTCGCGTCGGGATACAACTGCTTGCCATAGATCTTGAAGCGCGCATCCGCGATTTTCTGCTGCGCCACAGCTTCGATCCCCTCCACTTCGTCGTAGACCTTCCTCAGCCGGCGCGACTCGGCGTCGACCTCACGCGCGAGAGCAATCATCGTATCTGTCGAGCCACGCAGCGCCGCGGCACCGCTCTCGAACAGTTTCATCCGTACCTTCGGATCGGCAAGCGACGATCCGCTCACGAGTTCATGCGCCCGTTCATCAGGAGACTTCACGCCAAGGACGGCTTTGACGATCGGATGGTCCGGACCCAGATACTCACGCATTCGCTCGAGCGAAAACGACAGCCGCAGCTCTTCGAATGCCGGATAGACCGGCGTAGGAGCCTCGAGCGCGGGCTTCAGGCGAGCGAGACCGGCATCCGTATATTCGCGCAGCCGTTCCGTATTCGGCTTGGCGCGCTCATCGGCCGCACGCACGAGCTGACGCGCGTAATTGAAGAGTTCACTGTTGAACGCGGCGCCCCCTTCGAGCCACGTGTAGGGAATCAGGATCTCGCGGTAGCGCTCCTCGGCGCGGGCGATGTCGTCCCACGCGCTGCCCGCCGCGGTCTTTGCACTGGGATCTGCTGCCACGGCGTCACGAAGCTTGCGCTCCAGAGCAGCGTGTTCGTCCATCATGCGGTCGTCCAGCAGCGATGACAGCTGCATGCGTCGGACTTTGATCGAGTTCTCAACGCTACTGAGATAGTCCTTGGCGGTGCGCTCGGCTTCGGCCGACGTCTTCGAGTACTGAATCATGCGTCCGCGCAGCTCGGAGAACCGCACGAGCCAGAAGGGAAAGTACACGTCGCGCTGCGTCTTCAACTGAGCCATGGTGAGCAGCCGCTGCGTCGTGCCGGGATGGCCAGCCACGAACACCGGTTCGCCGTCCTTGGCGCCGGCCCACTCGAACGAGAGATGGTCCGGCGTTGATGCGGGTTTGCCGTTCTCGTACACGCGCAGCAACGACATGTCGAGACACCAGCGAGGGAACTGGAAATTGTCCGGGTCGCCGCCGAATGCGCCGATGGCCTGCTCCGGCGCAAACGCGAGACGAACATCGTCATAGCGTTTGTACTTGTAGAGCCAGTACTCGCCGCCCTGGTACAAAGTCACGGATTCGCAGGCGAGTGGCGAACCCGCCTGCTTGGCCGTTTCTTCGCAGTTGGCTTCAAGTGTCGTCAGTACTTTGTTCCGAGCGGCGGTCGCTTGCGCTGGTTCGACGTCGCCAATGGCCCTGGTCACGCGCTCGGTGACGTTTTCAGTGCTCATCAGGACCGAGGCTTGCGCTCCCTGACACCTCAATTCATCCTCGAGCCGTGCGGCGATGAAGCCGTTAGAGATGAGGTCCCGCTGCGCGCTCGAATTGTTGGCAAGGCATTCGGCCGCGCAGTGGTGGTTCGTCAGCACGAGTCCTTCGGCTGACACGAACGATGCGGTGCAGCCCGTCTCGAGGCGGACGACCGATTTCTGCAGGTGCGCGAGCCATTGATCGCTCAGCTGGACTCCGTACCGCTTCGCGATCTCGGCCTT
Source organism: Vicinamibacterales bacterium (assembly GCA_035649635.1). Classification (GTDB taxonomy): domain Bacteria; phylum Acidobacteriota; class Vicinamibacteria; order Vicinamibacterales; family UBA2999; genus Gp6-AA40. The sequence goes on from DASRJE010000221.1 coordinate 82,662, forward strand.
CGGGATATTGTCGAACGTCCACATGCCCTCGTCGGCGATAAGACCGGCGGCGGGCGCGATTATCAAGATTGCCAATATGAATCTCTTCATGACGGCCTCACTCGAAAGATCATGAGGATATCCTACGATCATGACGAGAGCTGGGACGAAACGCGTGTCGAAACCACCGCGGTGGGCAAACATCGACGACTACCTCGCATCGTTACCCGCGACCCAGCGCGCAACGCTGCAGAAGTTACGGAAGGCCATCAGCCTGGCTGCGCCGGACGCCGAAGAAGGGTTCAGCTACGGTCTTCCGGCATTCAGGATTGACGGGCGACCTCTTGTGTGCTTCGCGGCGACTGCGAAGCACTGCAGTCTGTACCCGATGAGCCCTGCAGTGATTCGCGAACATGCGCGTGATCTGAAAAAGTACGAGACCTCCAAAGGCACAATCCGATTCGCGGCGCCCCTGCCGGCGACGCTCGTAAAGAAACTCGTGAAAGCGAGGATCGCCGAGTTGCAGTGACACAGGCCTTCTTTGCTAGCGATCCGAAGGCCTGCCTCGCGCTGCGAGCCGTCACCTGACTGCTAGCGGTTTCTCGTTACTGTCGTGGTGTCGCAAGCCCCGCCCGATCACCGTCAACGCCTCATTTCCCCTTCTTCACGCTATCCAGGAACTCGGCCGGTGTTTCGACGCGCAAGTCGTAGCGCAACGCGGAGACGAAGTGCCGTCGGTTATCAGTGACGACGACGCGCGCACCAGATGCGCGCGCGACATCGGCGATGTGGGAGTCATAGATTCGACCGCCCGCGATCGCGTCGCGCGCTGCACCGCGCAGCATCGCCAGACGATCGCCCGCGGGCAGATCGTGAACCGCCATGCGCGCGAAGACTTCCTCCTCGAGCAGCGTGACAGCGTCGGCAGGCGCCACTCTGAATTCAGGCGGCAGCCTCGTCGCCACCGAGAAGAACTCGAGGCAACAGTGCCAGGCCGTGGCTGGAGACACCACGCGCTTTTCAGCAACGGCGTGCATCAATTGCTGAGCAGGAGCGCTTTGCGGCCCGAAGTCGACGAGACCGGCGAGGATGACGCTGGTATCGAGGAAGACACTCACGGCCAGCGGTTGCGTTCGTCCTCGACGAGCGCGGCGATGTCGACGGGCGGACGGTCGTCACGTGACACGGTGGGCCGTGCCACCAGCCGCCGCCCCACGCGGACGAGGCGCGGTCCGGCGGCAACTCGCTCAATGCGGATACCCAGATCGTCGACGGTAATCTCGATTTCCGATCCGGCGGTCAGGCCTACGCGATCGCGGATCCCCGCAGGGATGACCACGCGGCCTGCCTTGTCAATGGTAGTCCGCATGCCATTATCCTACCATCGAGCTGCCCGATGATGGCGATGGGTCAACTCCGAACTTCCAATTTCCCACTTCCACGAAAGCAGGCTGCGACACATCTTTACGCGTTGGCGCGAATCGCTCCCGCGATCCGTCCAGCTTTCTCTTTCTCCTTGCGATACGAGGTGAGCACCTCCAGGTGCATCGCGGTACAGAGTCCGGACGAGTAGATCTGATCCTCCGGCACACCGGCGAGGATCAGTTGATCGAGGTTCGCGCGCGGAACATCGAGCGTCAGCGGGGCCCGCGTCATGGAGCCTCGGGGCGGAGGCGGGGAGAGGAACCAGCGATCGATGAGATATCGCTCGTGTCCGGCCGCTGCAAACGCGTCGACGAGATCGGGTTTGACCTCGTAACAACAGGCGCCGATGCTCGGACCGATCGCCACGACAAGATCGTTGGAACGCGTGCCGAATTCACGCGCCAGTGCATCAACGGCAGCGACTGACACGCGCGCGGCGGTCCCGCGCCATCCGGCATGCACTGCAGCCACGACTCCACGAACGCGATCGGCCATGAGAAGCGGAACGCAGTCGGCTGCCCGGACGGCAATTGCAACCTCGGGCGCATCCGAGATCAGCGCATCAGCCTCGGGCCGACGGTCAGGTATCGGCGATCCTTTTCGAACGACGACAACCTCGCGCCCGTGTACTTGGTTGACCATCGCCACCGCACGAGCGTCGACCGCTTCCGCGAGCGCGCGCACGTGCAGCGGCGACGACAACTCCAGTTGGCGTGTCGTGAACAGATGCCGCGCATGTATGCCAAGCGGTAGGCAGCGCAGCGCCGCGCCCCACGACTCCGTTGTCCACTGGAAGGCGTCGGAAGTCGGGGGCAGGCTCGTGTACGATGGGCTGGACACCATGACCATTATAGGAACTGGACTCGATGCGACGGAGATCGAGCGCGTCGGTGACGCCATTGCCCGATACGGCGAGCGCTTTGTACGGAGGGTGTTCACCGAGGGAGAGATCGCGTACTGTCGCAGCAAGCGCGACTTCGCCTCCTCGTTTGCCGCACGTTTTGCGGCGAAAGAGGCAGCCATGAAGGCGCTCGGGACCGGGCACTCGCAAGGCGTGTTTTGGACCGGCATCGAAGTCGTCCGCCGTCATGGTCCGCCGCGGCTGCAGTTTCACGGCGGAGCCGCGAAGCGATTTGCCGCGCTCGGCGCTACGGGATCTCTCCTGACGCTGACTCACTCGAAGGAACTGGCCATCGCTCACGTTTTGCTGCTTCAGGACTGACCCCGAGCTCAGTAGCCGGGTGACAACCGCGGTGAGCGGATTCGCAGGCGGTCTCGAGCGGTGCGCTCCGCGCCTCGTCCTAACCTCTCTTTGCTCAACGGATTGACACGACACAGCGGCGGCCGCTCCGTGGTCCGTCGTTTGCCCTGTTCCCAGACATCTCTGAAAGCCGGATGGAAACGAATGAAGCAAATTTCTGGAGGAACGCCGTGGTCGTACGAATCACCCCGAATGGCAAGAACAATCCGGCCGGCAAGCTCGCCGACGCGGAGGTCCACTTCACCGAAGGCGTACTCGAAGGAATGAAGCTGATCGGCTTTGCCGTCTGGGAGCGGCGAACCGGTGGCGGCCGCAACGTCACGTTTCCGGCGCGTCAGTATTCAGTCAACGGCGAGCGCCGGACGTACGCACTTCTCAGGCCTGCGAACGGCGATGCAACCAAGCAGGATCGCATACGCGAGATCGTTCTCCAGGCGTACGCCGAGTTCGAACAAGGGACCGGCGCTTAACCCACGTCGTTGAGCACTGCGAGCAGCCGGGCGTTCTCCTTCTGTCGCTTGGCAGGAAGCGTCCACTCGGCTCGCAAAGCCTTGTCGGCTTCGGAGCGGAAGAAGCTGTCCTTCATGCCGCCGTCGATGATGTCCCAGGGGAGCACCCGATCGCGCGACCGGTCGCGGAAGACGTAGAAGTCGGCGTCGACCCCTGCTTCCTTCACGGCGGCGCGCCAGTTGCCACCGTTCCGCTCGGCCGCCTCGATTGCAGGAGCCACGCGTCGATCCCCGAGGGAGAGCAGCGCCTGGTAAAAGGAATGTCGTTCGGACTTGATATTGAAATAGACGTTGTCGATGTCGGCCGTCAGGCTTCGCATCCGCCTGATCTTCCGCTCGACCGAGGCATCGTCTTCCATCGGCAGCCACTGATACGCGGTTCCCGGCTTGGGCACGAGCGGATTGACGCTGCCGACGATGCGCCCGATCTGGCCGCGGGGACGGGCATGCGTCAGCATGATCTCGCGAAGCTGCAGGGTCAGATCGCGGATGGCCTCGAGATCCTCGTCGATTTCCGTCGGGATCCCGAGCATGAAATACAGCTTGAGGTTCTCGAAGCCGGTCGCAAAGATCAGGTCGGCAGCCGCAAGGATCTCGTCATTCGTCATCGTCTTATTGATGACGCGACGAAGCCGGTCGGAGCCGGTCTCGGGAGCAATCGTGATCGTGCGCTCACCGCTCTCGCGCAGCAGACGCAGGATAGTTGGCGTCAGATCATCGAGCCGGAGCGACGCCGGGCTGATGCTGTAGCCCATCTCGACCAACCGCGTCAGGATCTCCTCGATCTCCGGGTGATCGCACAGGGCGATGGAGACCAGACCGACACGATTGGAATAGGGGCGCGCCTGCTTCGCGAGATCGAGAATTCGATCCTTCGGGAAGGACCGCACCGGCAGGTAGTTGTAACCCGCCCAACAGAATCGGCAGAGATTTGCGCAGCCGCGGACGACTTCGACCAGGAATCTCGAACCGAACTCGGTTTCCGGCGTGAAGATCCTCGTCGCGGGCGGATCCACCGCGTCAGTGGTGCGAAGCGCAGCTTTCCGCACCACCGGTGGCGCTGTCGTCCCTTCCCGAGTCACGAAGGCTTCAATCGTCCCGTCATCCGCGTATCTGACGTCGTAGAAGGCGGGCACGTAGAACCCGCGCTCGCTCACGAGACGACGCAACATGTCGCTGCGATCGGTGGCCTCTCGAAAGGCCTGCACGAGAGGCGGGATGAGGGCTTCGCCTTCGCCGGCCGCGATGATGTCGGCGAAGAGTGCGAGCGGCTCGGGATTCACGAAGGTGACGGCCCCGCCGATCATCACGATCGGGTCGTGAGCCGTGCGGTCGGCGGCGCGCAATGGAATTCCCGCCAGGCGCAACAGTGTCAGGACGTTGGTGTAGTCCCATTCGAACGAGACCGACAGGGCGAAGATGTCGAACTCACCAACGGGCGTCTGCGACTCGAGCGTGACCAGCCCCGATCCCGAGGTGCGCAGGGCCTCCAATTCGCTCTTCGGCGGGAGGAACGTGCGTTCGCACACGATCCCGTCTTCCGCGTTGAAAAGCGCATATACCGTCTGAAATCCGAGGTTGGACATCCCGACGAAATAGGTGTTCGGGAACGCGAGCGCGACGCGAAGCCGTCCGCCGTGCGGCTTACGTACGTAGCCGACCTCCTTTGTCAGGAGCTCACGGGCTCTCTCGCGCTGCGCCCAGTGCCCTCCCCGTCGCGCGTCGTCGCGCTGGGATGGAGACCACCGGGATCCCCGCCGCGTGTCGTTCGCGCGGTGGGGCGGAGAGGATTGCGGCATGGAGCGTCGGGAAACTGAGCCGGAAAACGAGCGATCACTGACGCGAGAGTTGCGGCTCGTACGCCGACGCTCCCGCCTTCCGTGGGTCTACTCAGTGTACCACCGGCCGCCGCCAGCCCCGGGCCGCCCTTACGACTGTCGCCGCAGGAAGGCGGGCACGTCGAGCGGCGTGCTTGCCTCGAAGACGTTCTCTCCTGCGGAGACCCCTCGCTCCGAAGTCCCAAGACTCGAGAGCGACAGCTCGACGACCGGCCGCCGGCTCACGCCGACTGTCGGGGGCGCACCCGGTTGAAGGGGAAGCCCCGCCGCATGAGCCATGACTGGGGTGTCTTCCACACTTGCCGGACGCCTGGTCGCGTAGCCGACTGCAACCTGCTGCGGCACTTCCGCCGCGCGGCTGAGGTGCGCGGAGTAGATGTTCAAATCCGTCGGCGTCTCCGACGCTGCTGCCGGCGCCGGGCGGGCGATAGCCTTGCGATCGAAGCCGGTCGCGATCACCGTGATCTTGACCTTTCCCGTCAGCTGCGGATCGACGACCGCGCCGAAGATGATGTTGGCGTCTTCGTGCGCCGCCTCCTGGATCACGCACGACGCCTCGTTGACCTCGACGAGCGACAGGTCGGGCCCGCCGGTCACGTTGATGATCACGCCGCGTGCTCCGTGAACCGAGCTGTCCTCGAGCAGTGGACTCGAGATCGCCCTCTGCGCCGCCTGCATCGCGCGACCGTCGCCCTCGGACGTTCCGGTCCCCATCATGGCCACGCCCATCCCCGACATGATTGTTTTCACATCGGCAAAGTCGAGGTTGATCAGGCCGGGCACGAGAATGAGATCGGAGATCCCCTGAATCGCCTGTCGCAGCACGTCGTCGGCCAGCGTGAACGCGTCGGTCAGCGGCGTCTTGCGGTCGATGATCGAGAGCAGCCGTTCGTTGGGAATCGTGATGACGGTGTCCACGCACTCGCGGAGCGCTTCGAGGCCGGCTTCGGCCTGCGCGGCGCGCTTCTTTCCCTCGAAACGAAACGGCTTGGTGACGACGGCGATGGTGAGCGCGCCGAGCTCGGTGGCGAGGCTGGCAATGACGGGCGCCGCGCCCGTGCCGGTGCCGCCGCCGAGTCCGGTGGTGACGAAGATCATGTCGGCACCAGACAACTGCTGGATGATCGTGTCGGTGTCCTCGAGCGCGGCCTGGCGGCCGATGTTCGGGTCGGCGCCAGCGCCAAGCCCCTTCGTCAGCTTGCGGCCGATTTGAATCTTGACACCGGCCTTGTTGTGGTCGAGGGCCTGCACGTCGGTGTTGGCCACGATGAACTCGACACCGCTGAGGCCGACCTCCACCATGCGATCGACCGCATTGCTCCCTCCGCCACCCACGCCAACCACTTTGATCCGAGCGCCATTCCGATGTTCTGGCGCCAGCGTCAATCTGAGCGATTCGGACTCGCGACCTTTGCGCCCGTCGAGTTCTTTCATGTCCGACCTCCTGACCCTTGAAGTTCGACTTTTTGGTTCATCTAAAAAAACTCCTTGAATATCGACCGGAGCTGCGACACGACGCGGCTGAACGCACCGCCACCGCTACGAGATTCCGGCACTCGATTTCGATGCGCGTAGAGCGCGACGCCCACCGGCGTCGCGAAGACGGGACTGCTGATGTGATCGGCCAGGCCGCCTACGCCGATCGGCGTCCCGCGCCTGACTGGCAAGTCGAAGATCTGTTCCGCAATTTCCGGCATGCCTTCGAGAATGGCGCCGCCGCCGGTGAGGACGATGCCCGAGTTGAGCGACTTCTCGTAACCGGCGCGCCGAATCTCATCCCACACGAGATGAAAAATCTCTTCCGCCCGCGGCTGCAGAATCTCGGACAGGATTCGACGCGCCATGAGGCGTGGCTTGCGGCCGCCGACGCTCGCGACTTCAATCGTGTCGTCCTCGTCGACCATCGATGACAGCGCGCATCCGTACTTCCGTTTGACCTTCTCGGCATCGGGAATCGGCGTCCGCAAACCCACGGCGATGTCGCTGGTGAAGTGATCTCCACCGACAGCGACGACAGCCGTGTGCCAGAGATGCCCACGTTCGTAGATGGCGAGGTCCACGGTGCCGCCTCCGATATCGACGAGGGCGACGCCCAGCTCCTTTTCATCTGGCGTGAGCGCGGCCTCGGCGCCGGCGAGCTGCTCGATCACGGTATCGACGACCTGCACGCCGGCGCGATTGACGCAGGCAACAATGTTCTGCGTCGACGACATCGCTCCAGTCACGACGTGCACGTTGACCTCGAGCCGTGCGCCCGTCATCCCCTCCGGTGCGCCGATGCCGTCCTGTTCGTCCACGACGAAGTCCTGCGGCAGCACGTGCAGGATCTCGCGGCCAGTCGGAAGGGCAACCGCCTTCGCTGCATCGATCGCTCGCCGCACATCGTCTCGCGTCACCTCGCGGTTCTTGCCTGCAACCGCAACCACGCCGCGGCTGTTGAATCCCTTGATGTGCGGACCCGAGAGCGCGAGGTGCACGACGTCGATCTCAACGCCGCCCATCAACTCGGCCTCTTCGATCGCCTTCTTGATCGATTCCACCGCCGCCTCGAGATTCACGACCACGCCGCGCTTGATGCCGCGAGACTCGGATACCCCGATACCGACGACGTTCAGGCTGCCGTCCTCGAGGCTTTCGCCGACGACGCAGACGACCGTCGAGGTGCCGACGTCGAGGCCGACTACGTACTGCTCCCTGCGAGCCACGTGAACTCCTTCTGCGTAACCACCTAACCGCCCCGCCGACCCGGTGACGGTCGCCGGCCGCCACTTCCTGCCTGCCCCGCCGAAGCGCCGGAGGGGCGAAGCGGGGCCTTCCCCGCTGCGCCAGAGACCCGAAGTCGCCCTTGTGGCCTGACGTACACCCGTGGGTCAAAGCGCAGATCCACGTAGTCGATGTCAGGCATCCGCTCGCGGAGCGCCGGCCTCAAATCGAGATAGGACTGCAAGCGCTCCGCAAAGCGCTCATCTCCAACCCGCAGCAGCGCGGTGTCGTCCTTGAGCATGACCACCGCGCCGCGAACGTCGCTGACGTCGATTTGCGAGACCTGTCCCGCGAGCGTCGGCCGCTGCGCCAGTTCGCTCATCAAACGGCCGGCCAGCGCTGCGCGCGCTTCGTTGACCGATTCGTTCTGCCCTTCTCCCTCCGTGAGTCCGTCGACGATTGGGAGATCCAGGTCGGAATAGTTCGGACCGAACTCGTCGACGACGGCGCCGGTGCCATCGATCAGGAACAACCGGCCCTTGATGCGGCCGATTCCGATCGGTTGCCGTTCCTCGATCACGATGGCCAGCGTTCCGGGAAACATCCGCCGCAGTGACGCATCGGCCACCCACGGAGAGGTCAGCAGCTTCTGCCTCCAGCTTTCGAGGTCGATCGTCACGATGCTGGCCCCTGACAGCCCCTCGAGCAGTCCAAGCACTTCCCCACGCGACATGCGCTGGTTGCCCTGCACCGTGATGCGCGTCACGGTGAGCGCCTCCGAGGCCAGCACGAAACCAAGAGTCGCGTAGAGCGCGAATCCAACGACGATGGTCGCGGCTCCGACGCGCGCCACCATCCACCACGACGGCCGCCATCGCTTGCGCCCCGGGCTGACTTTCGATCGCCGGAACCGTTTGTCCGCGGGAGCGGCGACCGGTGTCATGACACTGCTCCTCGCGCCTCAAGCGCCCGCACTAACCGCTGCGGCAGCGTGCCAATCGAACCAGCGCCAAGCGTGACCACCACATCTCCCGGTCGCGCGATGCGCAGCAACGTAGAAAGCACGTCATCGAGCGTTCGCGCCAAATGAACCGGGCGGCCTGATCCGGTCCGAATCGCTTCGGCGAGTCGTTCGACGGTGACATCGGCGATTGGTTCTTCGCCGGCCGCGTAAATGTCCGACAGCACGATCTCGTCGGCTTCACGAAGGGCTGGGCCAAACGCGTCCATCAGGTGTGCCGTTCGCGAGTAGCGATGCGGCTGAAACGCGATCACCAGCCGCCCGTTCAATGTCGCTCGCACAGCAGCCACTACTGCCGCGATCTCGGTCGGGTGATGGCCGTAATCGTCGACCACCACCACACCGTCGACTTCACCGTGGCGTTCGAAACGCCGCTCGGCGCCGTGAAAGCTCGCCAATGCGGCAGCAACGCGATCGAAATCGAGGCCGATGCGTTCTCCCACAGCAACCGCCGCAAGCGCGTTCTGCAGGTTGTGCCTGCCAGGGACCGCGAGTTCGAGCCGGCCGAGCGTTTCGATTCCACTCGGCGCACGGCGATGGACGAGGCAGCGTCCTCCGAACGCGCCCAGCTCCACGTCAGTGGCCAGGACGTGAGCCTCTGCGTGTTCCAGACCGTACGTCACCAAGCGCCGCGTGACTTGCGGAAAGATCGCGCGCAGGTTGGCATCATCTGTGCACGCGACCGTCGCGCCGTAGAACGGAACCTTGTTCACAAACTCCACGAACGCGTCCTGCAGAGATGCGAGGCTTCCGTAGCTCTCCATGTGCTCGAAGTCGATGTTGGTGACGACGGCAATCGACGGCCACAGCATCAGAAAAGAACGGTCGCTTTCATCGGCCTCGGCCACCAGGTAGTCACCTTGTCCGAGGCGCGCGTTGCTGCCAAAGGCGCTGAGCCGGCCGCCAATGACCGCGGTCGGATCCAGTCCCGCGCGTTCCAGCACCAGCGCAATCATCGACGTCGTGGTCGTCTTGCCGTGCGATCCGGCGATAGCAATCGAGAAGCGCAGTCGCATCAGCTCGGCCAACATCTCGGCGCGCGGGATCACCGGGGTTCCGCGCTGGCGAGCCTCGACGATCTCCGGGTTGCTTGCCCGGACGGCGGAGGAGTAGACGACGACATCGGCGTCGCCGATCTGCCCCGCTTTGTGCCCTTCGAACACCATCACTCCGAATGACTGCTCCAATCGCGTCGTGACATCTGAACGCCGTGCGTCCGATCCGCTGACCACGTAACCCAGGTTCGCCAGCAACTCTGCGATCCCGCTCATCCCGATGCCGCCGATTCCCACGAAATGTATGCGGCGGGTTCGGCCGAGCATTACTGCCACGCTGATCTCACCGTGCGAGCTCAAGTACCTTGTCGACAATCACCCGGGCCGCGTCTGGCCGCGCCATGCCTGCGGCGGCCTCACCCATCCGGCGCCGTTCCGCTTCGTTTCCCGCAAGCGAGAGAATCTCGCGTGCGAGTCGCTCCCCCGTGAGATCGCGCTGGTCGATCATCGTCGCCGCCCCAACCTTGGCCAGCGCCTCGGCGTTCTTGCGCTGGTGATCGTCAGTGGCGCCAGGAAACGGGATCAGGATCGAAGGGCGAGCCGAGGCCGTCAGCTCCGCCAACGTCGTCGCCCCCGATCGACAGACCACCAGGTCGGCCGATTTCATCTCCCGATCCATCGCGAACAGGAACGGTTCCACCCTGGCTTCCAGCCCTGCGCGCCGGTAGCCATCCCTGACCATCTCCAAATCCCGTTCTCCCGACTGATGCGTGATGACCACTGCAGGTGCAGCAACCAACCGCGCCGCTGCCTCCACCATGGCCACGTTGATCGCGTGCGCGCCCTGAGAGCCGCCAAAGACTAGGACCCGAGCCGCCCCAGGCGGCGAACTCTGTTCTCCATACGCCTCCCCACGAAAAAACTCCGGTCGGACCGGATTGCCCGCCACGAACGCTTTCCCCCCGAAGATCGCCAGGCTCTGCTCATAGGTCACGGCGGCTGCGGTCACCAGCGACGCAAGCAGTCGATTGGTGAGCCCAGGCACAGCGTTCTGCTCCATCAACAAGGTGGGAATCCGTCGCAGCGCGGCGAGCGCCACGACTGGTCCCGAGCTGTATCCACCCACGCCAATCACGACCGCTGGACGGCGGCGTGACAGGACGCGCCAGGCGTCGAGCGCGCTGGCCGGCAGCAGCGCGAGTCCGCGGGCCAGCGATGGCAGCGACTTGCCCTTGAGGCCGGCACTGCGAATCACGTCGAGCGTGAAACCCTCGCGCGGCACGACGCGCGACTCGATGCCGGCGGCCGTGCCGACAAAGGTCACCTGTGCATCCGGCACGCGCGTAAGAAGCGCCCTGGCCACGGCAATGCCTGGATACAAATGCCCTCCCGTCCCGCCACCCGCGATCAACACGGACAGCGCCACTCATTCCTCATGCTGCGAAATGTTGAGCAGCACACCGATGCCCATGAGACTGATCAAAAGCGACGATCCGCCGGAACTCACCAAGGGAAGGGGGATGCCTTTGGTGGGTAACAGCCCAAGAACCACGCTGATGTTCAGCAGCGCCTGGACGGCAATCATCGCGGTCACGCCCAGGGCAATGAACGATCCGAATGCATCCGGCGTGCGCATCGCGATGCGGACGCCGCGCCACGCAATGATGCAGAAGCACAGAAGCACCGTCGTGGCGCCGAGCAGGCCGAGCTCTTCGCCGATTACGGCGTAGATGAAGTCGGTGTGCGGCTCGGGCAGGAAAAACAGCTTCTGAACTCCGCCCATCAGGCCGCGGCCGAACACTCCACCGGTACCAACGGCAATCAACGACTGCATCACCTGGAAGCCATCACCCAGCGGATCCGCTTCGGGATTCAGGAACGCGAGCAGTCTTCGCAGTCGATATGGGGAACTGGTGATCAACAGGTACAGCACCGGCGTCGCGGCGATCGCCGTTCCAACGAGATACCGGTAGTTCAATCCGGCGGCGAACACCATCGTGCCTACGACCATGAGCAATGAGGCAGCGGTGCCCAGATCTGGTTCGAGCAGAATCAGGCCGCTCATCGCTCCGACGACGATGGCGATAGGGAGCAGGGAATAGGAGAGCTCGTCGATGCGGTGCATGCGGCGCTCGAGCGTGAGCGCCGTGAAAAGAATGGCCGCAATCTTGGCGAACTCGGACGGCTGGATGCCGAGGCCGCCGACATTGAACCATCGCCGGGCTCCGTTCACGGGCGCGCTGAACAGCACGAGGACGAGGAGCACGCAGACGACGGCCGTGAGTGACCAGATGAACGGTTCGTTCCGGTATGTGCGGTAGTCGATTCGCATCGCCACCGCCAGCGCCACCAGCCCAAGGAGCGTCCACATGGCCTGCCGGGTCAGAAACATGTAGGCCTGGCCATAGCGATCGAGGGCGAGTGCGGCCGACGCGCTGTAGACCATCACCACGCTGACGAAGACAAGCAGCACCGCCGCGGTGAAGAGAATCCGGTCCGATTTGAGCTTCCTTGCCATGACCTGTTACCGCTACAGAACTCCCGCGAAACGACCGAAAATCCGGCGGGTCCCAATCAGGACCCGCCGACGACCTATGTCCGTGGGCCGGGCCTTGCTTTTCAGACCCGGCTTGATCCAGATCGGCTAAGATCCGGATCCCTTGCGTCGCGAAGATGCAAGCAGTCAGCAGTCATCAGTCGGCGCGTGGGGTGGGACACCCACCTCGCAGACCGGGGTAGCCTGCGTTCCCAGCGGTAAGCTCCCACCCGCGCCGGCCGACTGACGACAGCTCACTGCTCACACCTCCGCGCACGCTAAAGCGTGCGCTCTACGCTGTCTCCCAACGCTCGTAGAGCGGCGGCTTCAGCCGCCGCGTTTGCGCAACCTCTCGACCTCCTCTTTGAACACCAGTCCTCGTTCCGCGTAGTCGCGAAACCAGTCGAAGCTCGCGCACGCGGGCGCAAGCAGCACGATGCCGTCCGGACGCGCGGCCTCATAGCCGCGTTCAACCGCCTCGCTCATCGACGAGGCATCGACCACGGGGAGCAGATCTGCGAGCGCCTCGCGAACGAGCGGTGCGGCTTCTCCCATCGCGACCACGGCTCGACCTCGTGAAGAAAGGGCGTCGCGGAGATCCCTGAAGTCGCCCCCCTTGAAATGCCCACCAACGAGCGCCACGACTCGACCGGGAAAGCTCTCGATCGATCGACGGGCGGCCTCGATGTTCGTCGCCTTGGAGTCGTTGACGAACGTGACCTCGCCGATACGACCCGCCGGCTCCATCACGTGCTCGAGCCCGTGGAATTCCTCGAGCGCCGCGATCATGGCGCTGGGGCTGACGCCGGCGACGGATGCCGTCGCGACCGCCGCAACGACGTTCCCGAGCATGTGTCTGCCGGTCAGCTCCACCGCCGACACCGGGACCAGGCGTTCGGTCGACGTGGGTGTGCGCCGGACAATCCACTCGCCATCGACCGAGAAGCCATTGCTCGTCGATCCAAACGGCGAGAACCCCACGCGCCTGCTCGCAATCCTTTCGCTGTGCGCCATCACGATCGGGTCATCGAGGTTGACGACCGCCCAATCCTCGGCGCGCTGGTTGATGAAGATGCGCGCCTTGGCCGCCGCGTAGGACGTTACGTCCGGATGGCGATCGAGATGGTCAGCCGCGAGGTTGAGCCACAGCGCAATCCAGGGACGGAATGTCGTCGTGGTTTCGAGCTGGAAGCTGCTGACCTCGACCACGTGAATCGTCTCTGGCGTCGAGTCGTCCACTTGCGACGAAAGCGGCACACCGATGTTGCCTCCCACGAGCGCGGGCTGTCCGTCCGCCGCCACCATTCGTCCGAGCAGCGTGGTCGTCGTCGACTTCCCCTTCGTTCCAGTGATCGCGATGACGCGACCGCGCAGCCATCTCGACGCCAGTTCCAGCTCGCCGATAACCTCGACCCCTCGCGTTTTTGCCGCAACGAGGTTCGGCTCATCGGGCGGAACACCCGGGCTCGTCACGATCAGATCGGCCGCGTCAAACGTCGCCTGCGTGTGACCAGCAAGTTCCACGTCGATACCTGCGCTTCGCAGCGCGGCGACCTGCTCGACGTGATCGCGCCGCTCGGTCAGCACCACACGCGCACCTCGTCGTTGCAGCAGTCCCGCCGCCGCAATACCGCTTCGCGCTGCTCCCACTACCACCACGCGCCGCCCTCGAACCGAAAAGTCGTCGTGCCCCACCTCATCACCGCAGCCTGCATGCCCTCACCATCACCGCAGTTTCAAGGTCGTGAGACTGAAGAGCGCAAAGATCACAGCCACGATCAGAAATCTGGTGATCACCTTCGGCTCGCTCCACCCGAGCAACTCGAAGTGATGGTGCAGTGGCGCCATCTTGAAGACGCGTTTCCCTGTGAGCTTGAACGAGGCGACCTGGATGATGACGGACAGGCCCTCGAGCACGAACACGCCACCAACGATTGGCAGCAGTAGTTCCTGCTTGATGAGAATCGCAACGGTGCCAATGGCGCCGCCGAGCGCCAACGACCCGACGTCGCCCATGAAGATCTCTGCGGGATACGAGTTGTACCAAAGGAACCCGAGGCTGGCGCCGACCAGCGCGCCGCAGAAGATCGTCAACTCGCCGGCGGGAGGGAACCGCACGAGCAACAGATAGTCGGCAAGGACCGCATGGCCGGTGACGTACGCGAGCGCGGTGAACGCCGCGGCTGCGACGCCGAAGGTGCTGATCGCGAGCCCGTCCAGGCCGTCGGTCAGATTGACGCCGTTGCTGGCGCACACCAGCACAAAGACGGCAAACAAGACGTACAAGAATCCAAGATCGGGAATCAGGTTCTTGAAGAACGGAAAGATCAGGCGCGTGTTGTAGAGCGGTGGATTCAGCTCCGACAGGTACAGCACGGCGACGCCGACCGCCAGTCCTACGACGATCTGGCCCGCCATCTTGTAACGGGGAATCAACCCGTGGTGAGAGCGGCGCGTGATCTTGAGATAGTCGTCGGTAAAACCAACGGCGCCGAACCCAACGGTCGCCATCGTGGCAATCCATACGTAGGGATTCGACAAGTCCGCCCAGAGCAACGTGGGCACGACCGCCGCTGTCACGATGAGCAGCCCGCCCATTGTTGGCGTGCCGGCCTTGGCGCGATGCGATTGCGGGCCTTCCTGACGGATGATCTGTCCGATCTGGAAATCGCGCAGCGTGCGAATCAGCCAGGGACCAAACAGGATGCTGATGGCGAGCGCTGTCAGGCTTGCCGCGGCTGTACGAAACGTGATGTAGCGCGTGACGTTCAACGCGCCGAGCAGTGGCGAGAGATTCTCGAGCGGCGGGAGCAGATAGTAGAGCATCAGCCGAGTTCCGCCACGAGCCGGTCGGCCACCACGTCGGTACGCGTGCCGCGCGAGCCTTTGACGAGCACGAGATCGCCGGCAGTGACGGCGGTCACGACTGCCGGCGCTGCCTGCTCGCTGGTTTCGAAGTAAGAGACCGACGCCGCCGGCATTCCCGCCGCGATCGCGGCCGCGGCCAGCGCACGCGCCGGAGCGCCGCCGATGGCGAACAGTCGACTCAGGCTGGCCGCCGCGGCGGCGCGGCCGCACGACTCGTGAAGGGCGAGTGAGTGCTCACCCAGTTCGAGCATCTCGCCAAGAACGCCAATCGCGTGCGTGTCGCGCGCCTCATGCGCGACAACTTCGAGCGCACGCGTCAGTGCCGACGGACTCGAGTTATAGGAGTCGTCGATCAGGGTGATGCCATCGCGAAGCTGCCGCACGGCTCCCCGGCGATCCGCCGGCTGCAGACGACTGACCTCGACGGCGATCTGATCGAGCCCGATGCCGCTGTCAACCGCCACCGCAGTCGCCGCGAGCACGTTCAGCAAGTTGCCGCGTCCGAGCAGCGCGGTCTCGATCGTGCGGTCCCCGGCGGGCGTTTCGATGTCGGCGCTCATCCCGCGAATGCCGCGGTCTCGAATGCTGCGCGCCCGTATGGTTGCGCCATCAGCCTCGCCAAAGGTCAGCACCCTGCCAGGAAACGTTCGCACTCTCGCCATCACGCGCCGGTCGTCCGCATTGCAGACCAGAACCGTGTCGGCGCCGGCACCCTCGAGGATCTCGGCCTTGGCATCAGCGATGGCGTCCGCCGATGCGAAGAATCCAAGGTGGGCGTCACCGACATTCGTCCACACCCGCATGTCAGGCGTCGCAATCTCGACCAGCCGGCTGATCTCGCCCGCGTGATTCATTCCCAGTTCCATCACGGCCACATCGGGCGCGGTGCGCAACTGCATCAATGACAGTGGAAGGCCGATGTGGTTGTTCAAGTTCCCCTTGTTCTTCACCACGCGAAATCGTGTCGCCAGCACCGCCGCGATCGCTTCCTTCGTCGTCGTCTTGCCGGCGCTTCCGGTGATCGCGATGACCCGTGTCGAAACCGCCGACCGCACCCTCTGTGCCAGGCGTTGCAGTGCGTCGAGCGTGTCGGGCACTTCAATCGTCCGGCTGTCCTCCTGCACTCGCTCTCGTTCAACGATCGCTCCCACCGCTCCGCGCGCCAGCACGTCGCCAACGAACGCGTGTCCGTCGAACCGCGGCCCGCGCAGCGCTACGAAGAGATCGCCGGGCTGAAGCGTCCGACTGTCGGTCACGACATTACCGACGGGCGCGTCAGCACTGCCCTTTCTGCGCGTTGCGCCGACCGCGGCGGCGACCCAATCGAGCGTCAGCGTCAGTTCCCTCACCCTGCCCGCGATTTCAGCCGTCGCGATGCCAATGCCTCCCTCGCCACCTCGACATCGTCAAAGGCGAACGTACGGCCGCCGATCTCCTGATACTTCTCGTGCCCCTTGCCCGCGACCAGCACAACATCGCCGGCATCGGCCATCCCGACGGCATGCAGGATGGCGTCCCGGCGATCCGGGCGAACGAGTACCTCAGCGCCGCTCTGTTTTATTTCTGCATCCGTTCCGCGCTTCACCTCTTCGATGATTCGATTCGGATCTTCGCTGCGCGGGTTGTCCGACGTGATCACGACAACGTCACTCAGACGCGCCGCGACCATGCCCATCAACGGCCGCTTCGTCCGGTCGCGATCGCCACCCGCGCCGAACACGGTGATGAGCCGTCGCGTCGCCACCGGCCGCGCCATCTCCAACAAGTTGCGCAGGGCATCGTCGGTGTGGGCGTAGTCCACGACGACCGTGACGTCGTCGGCAGGACTGGACGCGATCTCGAAGCGGCCGGGAACGCCAGCAAGACGTTCGAGGCCCTGCTCGATTGCGGCCGTTGGCACCTCGAGCGCGCTCGTGACCGCAACCGCGGCAAGGATGTTGTAGACGTTGGGTCTGCCGACCAGCTTCGTCCGCACGCGGATGGGACCTCGCGGTGAGCGAATGTCGAACTGCAAACCCTCGAGTGAGTACGACAGGGCGCTGGGTGATAGCTGCGCCGCCCTGGTCAACCCGTACGTGACCGGGCGCCGCACGATATCCACGAGCGACGCGCCTCGCGGATCGTCGAGGTTGATGACAGCAGGGGCGTCAGCGGGCAACATGTCGAAGAGCCGGCGCTTCGCCGCGAAGTAGTCTTCCATGTCCGCATGGAAGTCGAGGTGATCGCGCGTCAGGTTCGTAAAGATGCCGGCGGCAAATCGGATCCCGTCAACGCGTCTCAACGCCAGTGCGTGCGACGACACCTCCATCACGCAGGCGCCGCATCCTGCCGTGACCATTTCGCGCATGTACGACTGCACCTCGGACGCTTCCGGTGTCGTACGCGTCGCCTCGAAATCGCGATCCCCGAGGCGATAGAGGACGGTCCCCATCAGCCCACACTTGATTCCAGCAGCCTCGAGGATTGCGCTCACCACATATGCCGTCGTCGTCTTCCCGTTGGTCCCCGTGATGCCCACGACCTGCATCTTCCGGCTCGGATGCTCGTTGAACTCCGCCGCGAGGTGAGCCAACGCGAGGCGGGCGTCGACGACCGTGACCCACGGCACGTCCATGACGTCTGCGGCCGGACGCTCGGAAACGATCGCGGCAGCGCCGGCGGCGATCGCCTGTCGCGCAAAGTCGGCCCCGTCCATCTTCAAACCGCGCAGCGCCACGAATACGGTCCCCGGTGTCACGCGCCGGGAGTCGTGAGTCACGCCCGTGCAGGTTTGCCGCAAGGCTCCTGGTCCCGCCGCGAGCGGACGTTCGTCGAACGTCACGATCGGCTTCACAGCGCGCAGCAACTCGTCGACGGTCATGGCGCCTCGACGCTCGCGACACGATCGGCCGGACGACGTCCGAGTGTGAGCACCACACTCATCCCAGAATCGAGCGGTGTTCCGGGCGCCGGGAATTGGTCCACGACGAGACCACCACCACGAAGTTCCACCGTGCATCCCAACCTCGCGAGCACGCGAAGCGCTTCGCGCGCGCTCATGCCGGTCAGATCCGGCAGCTGCGATGCCGATGCGGCAACCGCACCCGTGAGTTCCACGAGCGACGATGCGGGTGTCACCGTTCCAGAAGTTGGGACCTGATCGGTCTCTTCCGCGCGGCTGGCCAACACTGGCTCCGGTGCATCGATGGATGCCGGAACGGAGTACTGCCTCAGCGCGGCTGTGGCGATCTTCTGAAAGATTGGCGCAGCGACGACACCGCCATATGGCGAGACCCGGTGTGGCGAGTCGACGACGACGACGATCGTGAAGACCGGCTTGCGCGACGGAACGAATCCGACGAAGGACACGTTGTAGTCGGAATGGCCGCGGTAGCTGCCATTGAGCAGCTTCTTGGCTGTTCCCGTTTTTCCCGCAACCGTATAGCCCTCGACCCTCGCGAGCTTGCCGGTACCATCCACGACGACCCTCTCCATGATCTCGGTCAACGTGGCCATGGTGCCGGCGCTGACAACCCGCTCGAGAACCTTGTGCGGCACGAGGAGGCGGCGGCCATCGCGAATCACGGCGCGCACCGCGCGCGGCTGAACGAGCTGGCCGCCGTTTGCGACGGCGCTGACGGCAGCCGCCATCTGTAGCGGCGTGACGCCGACCTGATAGCCCATCGCCACCGATGCCAATGCGCTGTCGTTCAGCGACTCAGGGTCCCACACCATGCCTGGACTCTCACCGCGGAAGTCCGGGGAGCTCGGCCTGCCAAAGCCAAAGCGCTTGACGTAGTCGCCGATCTTCTGGGGTCCGAGCTTCAGCGCGACCTTGATCGCGCCGACGTTGCTCGACCTCACGATGACGTCGGCAAACGAGAG
Source organism: Vicinamibacterales bacterium (assembly GCA_035649635.1). GTDB lineage: Bacteria > Acidobacteriota > Vicinamibacteria > Vicinamibacterales > UBA2999 > Gp6-AA40. Next base: position 101,661 of record DASRJE010000221.1, read on the forward strand.
CACCCCGTAGTTGTGATCGTCGTTGATGACCCGTGAGCCGAACCTGATGTTGCCGGCGCTGGCGTCGATGATGGTATCGGGTGTGACGGCGTGTTCTTCGAACGCCGCGCTCGCCGTTACGATCTTGAACGTCGATCCGGGCTCGTAATAATCCTGCACTGCTCGATTGCGCCGCGTTTCCGGGCGCGCGTCACGGTAGTTGTTCGGGTTGAACCCAGGGAAGTTGGCGAGCGCCAAGATCTCGCCCGTGGACGGATCCATGATCACGGCCGATCCGGCCGAGGCGCCGCTGTATTCCACGCCCGCGCGCAACTCGCGCTCAGCGACGTACTGGAGGTACTGATCGATTGTCAGTTCGAGCGATGCTCCCGTCGTCGGCGGCCGCTCAATGCGGCTGAACGCATGCCGGCGTGCGTCGGTCTGGACGAGGATAGTGCCGGCCTTGCCGCGAATGAGTGAATCGTAGGTTCCTTCAATTCCGCCCAGGCCAACGTTGTCGACCCCGACATAACCAAGCAGGTGAGAGGCTAGCTCACGATTCGGGTACCGGCGCTGGTTCTCGCGCACGAACCCGATCCCTTCCATCTGCAAATCGGCGACCCGCCGTGCCTGATCTGGTGACACCTGGCGACGGACGTAAGCGAAATGCTTGCCTTTGCGAATGCGCTCGGCGATCGCGCGCTGGTCGTCGGCTTCGCAGTCTCGAAGCGCGCGACACAGGGTCGCTGCCGCCTGATCCGGGTCACCGAGTTCGGTCGGAACGGCGTAGATCGTGTCCGCATCGACACTACGCGCGAGGATTCGACCGTTGCGGTCCAGGATCTCTCCTCGCTTTGCCGGTGAAGGAATCGTTCGCGACTGCTGGCGGTCAGCGCGAGAAGTCAGATCGGTGTAGCGAAGCACCTGCAGATGGATGAGCCGCCCCTCGATGACGGCCGACCACGCGAGCAACACGCAGAAGGCGACCGTAAGCCTCTGCTTGAGCGTCGCGCGCCAGTCGTTGGCGGTTCTTTCGGCCACCGGGATCTCCGTTTCGACCTACCGACGCGCCACAACCGACGGAGGAGGTGCCGGCGCCGGAGCCACTCGCTCGATCACGGTCGAATCCGCCGGCGTGGGCGCCACCATCTTCAGGCGTCCGGTCGCGACTCGCTCGATCCGCGCCGGCGCCTTGAGCGTCTCGACCTCGAGACGCAAATGCCGATTCACCAACTCTTCCTCGGCGCGCTCCTGCAGCATCTGTTCGTACTTGTATCCGTGCTGTTGCAGCTCGAAGTGTTGCCACGCCGAAAAGAGCAGCACTGCGACAAGAAAGAGACCGATCCCCATCGATCTCCACATTTCGCGATGACGCTCGCGATCAACCTCGCGGACGATCGGGTTGTTGCGGATGTCTTTCTTGATCGAGTACTCGAATGCTTCGCCGCTCATACCCCGCCTCGTCCCCAGTCAGGCCGGCCGCTCGACCGCCCTGAGCTTCGCGCTCCTGGCCCGCGGGTTCCGATCGATCTCTGCCTCCGACGGCACCACGGGGCGCTTCGTCCGAATGCTGACGATGCCCGCAGCCTGCAACGATCGAAACGTGTGCTTCACCACGCGATCCTCGAGCGAGTGAAACGTCAGGATTGCCAGCCGCCCCGCCGGTGCCAGCCGTTCAGCCGCTCGCGTGAGAAATCCATCCAGACCCTCGAGTTCCTGGTTGACCCAGATTCGGACTGCCTGGAAGGTTCGCGTCGCTGGATCGATACGTGTGAACCCCTTATGCGGAATCGCCCGCCTCACGATGTCCGCCAACTGCCCGGTCGACCCGATGCGCCGCGTCTTTCGCGCTTCCACGATCGCGCGTGCCACGCGGCGCGCGTGACGCTCTTCGCCCAACTCGTAAATCAGGTCTGCCAGCGCTTTCTCCTCGACTGAGGCCAGCATCTCGGCCGCCGTCATTCCACTCGACGTATCCATGCGCATGTCGAGAGGCTCATCTCGCCTGAAGCTGAACCCACGATCCGGCGCATCGAGCTGCAATGACGAAACCCCGAGATCGGCCAGCATGCCGTCCACCAGCCCGATCCCGCGTGCGTCGAGCACCTCCTCGAATCCGCGATAGTCGGCGTGCACGACGTCCGCGGCCGCACCGGCATCGCGCAAGGTCTCGCGCGCGTGTTCGAGCGCGTGTTGATCGCGGTCGAGCCCAATGACCCGCGAGGCGCCTGCTTCGATGAGCGCGCGCGCGTGTCCGCCCAACCCCACAGTGCAATCCACGAAGACTCCACCCCGCGATGGCGCAAGATGCTCGAGCACCTCAGCGACCATGACGGGTTCATGCGTTACCATTTCCCCTGCGCGGGTGAGGCCCACGCTCTACGACATTCGTAGCGCGGTGGCGTCAGCCACCACCGCGGCCGGGATCAAATGCCGTGCTCCGACAATCGCAATCCGTCTTCGTCGGTCCACGCCTCGCGCTGCAACTTCTGGAGGAACCGTTGATCGTTCCAGACCTCCAAGTACTCGATGCGGCCAAAGACGCGAACATCACCGACGATCGACGCGCTCTCACGGAGGTGCGGCGGAATGACGATGCGACCCTGGGTGTCGAGTTCACTCGTCTGACCGTAGTAGTTCACGCGGTCGAGGAATTTCAGGCGCGTCGGATGGTTCCTGGGCATTTCCATCAGCCTGCGCTCAACCTCGAGCCACACAGCCATTGGATAGATGCGGACCGACTCACCCGTGAGACTCGTGACGAAGACATCCGGACCCTGCTTGTCCTGGATGTCCCCTCTGAAGATCCCGGGTATTTTGAGTCGGCCTTTTTCATCGATCCTGGCCGCGGCGCTCCCCCGCATCCCGTTGTGGTCCACTTAACTCCAAAATTTTCCACCTGGATAGTAAGTGGCACTGCCGAGGATGTCAATCGGCAAACTCCTGATCTGCGGCAAGTTACGCCAAACTTTCGCTAGAATTTCGTCGCTGAGGGAGAGGGGCCGTGCAACACCGGGCAAGTCAGGGCAAAAGCCCAAGCGCGAGCACGGCTGACGTTGCATGCTAGGCTGGTCGATTCATGCTCCGAGCGGCACTCATAGGTTTCCCCTCCAGCGGCAAGACAACCTTGTTCCAGTTGATGACCAGCACCCGGGACGCCCCCAAAGGCAAAGGCGACGTCAACATCGGCATTTCCAAGGTTCCTGACAGCCGTCTCGATGTCCTGACGGCCATGTATAACCCCCGCAAACGCGTCCCGGCGACCGTCGAATTCACCGACATCATTGCCCCCACTCGCGCCGGGGCCCAGGCACTGGTCGACGTCGCCGGCTACAAGAACGCAGACGCCCTCGTGCACGTCGTGCATGCGTTTCGCGATCAGAGCGTGCCGCATCCATCCGGCTCGATCGATCCCGCGCGCGACGCGCAGGCGATGGAAGACGAGTTGATCCTCGCCGACCTCGGCGTCGCCGAGCGCCGCCTCGAACGCCTCGAGAAAGATTTGAAGAAGGGACGCTCAGCGGAGCTCGAAAAAGAACGCGATCTCGTACACCGATGCCAGCGTGCGCTCGAGGAGGGAAAGCCGCTGCGCGCGCTCGAACTCACCGGAGAGGATCTGAAACGGCTCCGTGGCTTTCAGTTTCTGTCGGCGAAGCCGTTGTTGCTCGTCATCAATCTCGACGAAGCCGACTTGAGCGATGTCGGATCGGCCGTGGAAAAGGCTGCCGACAAAAGCGGATTGACTGGGTTTCTCGCGCATGCGGCGACCAGAGCAGTCGCGCTGTGCGCAAAGATCGAGCTCGAGATTGCGCAACTCGAGGGCGACGATGCCAAGGCGTTCTTGTCTGATCTCGGGTTGAGCGAATCCGGTCTCGATCGCGTGATCAGGACAAGCTATGACCTCCTCGGCTACCTGTCCTTCTTCACGGTCGGCGAAGACGAGTGTCGCGCCTGGTCGATTGCACGCGGGACTATGGCCCAGGCCGCTGCCGGCGAAATCCACACCGACATTCAGCGAGGCTTCATCCGGGCCGAAGTCGTCGCCTACGACGCGCTCACCAAGCGAGCGTCGATGGCAGCGTGCCGGGATCATGGAGAGGTTCGCCTCGAGGGCAAGGAGTACATCGTTCAGGACGGGGACATCATCAACTTCCGTTTTGCGACGTGAGCGTGAAAGTGCTATGGCAGAGGCTGGACAAGCCGACTCGTCCTTGTCAGTGAAACCTTGCCCGTGCTACGGTTTGGAGCCAGTCATGCCGGATCGCTCCGAGTCGCGCGCCCCCGGTCTCACGATGTTTTTTCCCGCGTACAACGACGCGGGCACGATCGCCAGCCTGGTCATCCAGGCGCAGGAAGCGATCCGCCAGTTGACGCCCGACTTCGAGATCATCGTCGTCAACGATGGCAGCCGCGATCAGACCGGGCAGATCGCCGAAGAGCTCGCTCGAACCTATTCCCATGTGCGGGTGATCCACCACATCGGCAATCGCGGTTATGGTGGCGCGCTGCGATCCGGATTCTCCGCGGCGACCAAGGAACTGATCGCGTACACCGACGGCGACGCCCAATACGATCCGTCCGAGATCGCGGCGCTGTGGGCGCGACTTCGAGACGATGCGGATATGGTGACCGGCTACAAGATCAGCCGCTCCGATCCGCTGCATCGGATCATCATCGGCCGTGTGTATCACTACACGGTGAAGATGCTCTTCGCGCTGCGCGTCCGCGATGTCGACTGCGATTTTCGCCTGATGCGGCGTGAAGTATTCGATCGCGTGAAGCTCGATCGCGATAGCGGCGTGATCTGCCTGGAGTTGATGCGGAAGGTCCAGGACGCAGGGTTCCGCGTCGTGGAAGTTCCCGTTCATCACTACCATCGGACGCACGGCCGCTCGCAGTTCTTCAACTTCCGGCGCATCTTCCGCACCGGCGTTGATGTGCTGAAGCTGTGGATCGAGCTCGTGGTTCTCGGCCGCGGGCGGCAAAGCACGCCCGTCCTGTTCCGTAATCCTATGGCACAGCGCCACGGCAGGTCCGAGTCCACGCGCGGGGTTCGATCGTGACGGGATCCGAGTCCGAGTACCAGGCGTTCTACCGCGGACGGTCGGTCATGATCACGGGCGGGTTGGGCTTCATCGGAAGCAACCTCGCCCGGCAGTTGGTCGACCTCGGCGCCCGCGTCCTGCTGATCGATTCATTGATCAGCGATTACGGCGGAAACCTCTTCAACATCGACGGCATCGAGGACCGCCTCAAGGTCAATATCGCGGACATCCGTCAGCAGAGCACCATGAACTACCTGGTGCGCGACCACGACGTGATCTTCAATCTGGCCGGGCAGGTCAGCCACATCGACAGCATGCGGGAGCCGTACACGGATCTCGAGATCAACTGCCGCGCGCAATTGTCGCTGCTCGAAGCGTGCCGTCATAACAACCCGTCGGTGAAAGTCGTCTTCGCGGGGACGCGGCAGATATACGGCCGCGCCGATTTTCTCCCCGTCACCGAATCGCATCTCGTGCGACCGACGGACGTCAACGGGATCAACAAGGCGGCCGGCGAGTACTACCACATGGTGTACAACAACGTCTTCGGAGTGCGCGCCTGCTCACTCCGGTTGACGAACGTGTACGGTCCGCGACAACTGCTCAAGCACAATCGTCAGGGCTTCATTGCCTGGTTCATTCGACAGACGGTCGAGGACCGCGAGATTCAGATCTACGGCGATGGCGAGCAGCTGCGCGACTTCGTGTTCGTGGATGACGCCGCCGACGCCTTCCTGCGAGCGGGCGCCAGCGATCGCAGCAACGGCGAGGTATTCAACGTGGGCGGTGCCGAGGCGATTTCGCTGCGTCAGTTGGTCGACCTGCTGCTCTCGGTCGCTGGCACCGGCCGTTATCGGTTGATCGAGTGGCCGCAGGACAAGAAAGCGATCGACATCGGCGACTTCCACGCCGACTCGTCTCTCATCAAGCGAACGCTCGGGTGGCAACCGACCACGGCCCTGCGCGATGGCCTGCGGCGCACGGTGGAGTTCTACCGCGCACACATGTCGCATTACGTGCCGAGCGGGTCGCCGGTCCACCCCACCGCGCACAGCGCGCGCGGCGGGGGCCCCGGGGTCGCCGCGTTGTGAACCAGTCGCCCGCCCTCCCTTTCACTGATCTTCGTCCCGGTGAAGACGCCGCCCAGGTTGCAGCAGCGATCGCGCGCGTCATCGATGCCGGATGGTTCGTGCTGGGTCCCGAAGTGGACGCCTTCGAGACCGAGTTCGCCGCCGCGTGCGGCGCGCGATTCGCCGTCGGCGTCGGCAACGGCACCGACGCCATCACGCTGGCATTACGGGCGCTCGACATCGGCCCCGGCGATGAAGTGATCGTGCCCGCGATCACGGCGGCCTTCACCGGGCTCGCCGTCATCGCCTGCGGGGCGATTCCGCGAATTGTCGACGTCGAACACGCCACGCTCACGCTCGATCCGGCGGCGTGCGCAGCAGCAGTGACGGCGAGGACGAAAGCCATCATCCCGGTTCACCTCTACGGGCAACCGGCGGACATGACTGCGATTCGCCGCGTTGCCGAGCGCCACGCGCTCGCTCTCGTGGAGGACTGCTGTCAGGCCCATCTCGCCACCGACAACGGGATTCCCGTGGGGACGCGCGCGGAAGCCGCCGCGTTCAGTTTCTATCCAACCAAGAACCTGGGAGCGCTGGGCGACGGGGGCGCTGTGATCACGGGCGACGAAGCGATCGCCACCAGGGTGCGACGTTTGAGAAACGGCGGCCAACGCGACCGCTACCGTCACGTCGATGCCGGCGTGAACAGCCGGCTGGACGAACTTCAGGCTGCCGTGCTGCGGACACGGCTGCCGCTGCTGTCCGCGTGGACCGCACGGCGACGCCAGCTTGCCGCTCGATATCGCAGCCAGTTGCCCGGCGGCGTCTCACCGATTGCCGAACGAGACCCCGGGCACGTGTACCATCTGTTCCCGGTGCGCCTGTCAGATCGAGATGGGTTGGCCGCTCATCTCTCGCAGGAGGGCATCGGCACGCTGATTCACTACCCCGTGCCGCTGTCGGCACAGCAGGCCTTTGCCGCATACGAGCCGGCCGAGTGCCCGATTGCTTCCGCGGCCTCCGCGGATCTGCTGTCGCTGCCGCTCCATCCCCGACTCACTGACGCCGACGTGGCGCGCGTCGCGCAAAGCGTGAGCGCATTTGTGAAAGGACCGTTGCAGGCGTGAAGGCCTTGATCACTGGCGGTGCCGGGTTCATCGGATCCCACCTCGCCGAACGATTGTTGCAATGCGGGCACGAGGTCGGGATCATCGACAACCTGTCGACCGGATCCATCGACAACATCTCACATCTCAAGAGCACGTCGGGCTTCTCGTACGTCATCGATACGATCGACAACGAGTCGCTGCTCGCCGAATGGATCGACCGCAATGACGTCGTCTTCCACCTGGCGGCCGCGGTCGGCGTGAAACTCATCGTCGAACGACCGGTGCACACCATCGAAACGAACGTCCACGGCACCGAGGTCGTGCTGAAGCACGCAAACAAGAAGAAGAAGCTGGTCGTGCTCGCCTCCACGTCGGAGGTGTATGGCAAGAGCACGGATGTGCCGTTCCGTGAAGGGGCCGAGCTGGTGCTCGGGGCGACGGTGAAACATCGGTGGGCGTACGCGTGCAGCAAGCTGCTCGACGAGTTCCTCGCGCTGGCATATTGGAAGGAACGAAAGCTGCCGGTGGTAATCGCGAGGCTGTTCAACACGGTCGGGCCGCGACAGACGGGACAGTACGGCATGGTGTTGCCCACCTTTGTCGGGCAGGCACTCGGCGGACAGCCGATCACCGTGTTCGGTGACGGTCGGCAGTCGCGCAGCTTCACTTACGTTGGCGATGTCGTCGAGGCGCTCATCGGTCTGGCCCAGGAACCGAAGGCCGTCGGCGAGGTTTTCAACATCGGCAATACGGCCGAAGTCACGATCAGGGAATTGGCTGAGCGGGTGAAGACCTTGACGAGCAGCGACTCGGTTGTGCAATACGTCCCGTACGACCAGGCCTACGAGGCCGGCTTCGAGGACATGCCCAGACGGGTCCCGGATATCTCGAAAATCAAGGCGCTGATCGGCTTTCAGCCGAGGCTCGAGCTCGACGATATCATCCGGAGTGTCATCGAGTACACGCGTAGCCACTAGGGTGGCTGGGTCCCCCGGCCTGGGGCTACAATGTGCCTATGCCGAGCAGAACCATCGTGGCGGCGTTGTTCGTTTTTGTGTGCGGCGTTGCCGTCGCTTCGGCGCAGACGCTGTCACTCGAGTTTCACGATGGGCGCGTGCGGCTCACCGCTGAAAACGTGCCTGTCAGCCGGATCCTCGCTGAGTGGACGCGAGTCGGCGGCACCAGGATCGTAAACGGCGAACGAGTACCGGGAGCGCCAGTGACCCTGCAACTCGACGTTCCTGAGCGGCAGGCTCTCGAAACAGTGCTTCGTGGGGCGGCCGGGTACATGGTGTTGGCGCGCGAGACGACCGCACAGGGCGCCTCGTCGTTCGACAAGATTCTCGTGCTCCCAACGACCGCACGTGCACCAACGACCGCAGCGGCGCCGCAACCAGCGGCGCAACCAGCGGCGCAGCCGGCGCAATTCCCAAGGCCGGAGCCAGAGCCGATCGAGATCGAGGAAGCAAACGAGAATCCGCAGCCACCACCGCCACCAGCGAACTTTCCGCGCGGGCGAGTACCGAATCTGAATCTGCCCAACGGGGCGGTCCAGATCCCACGAGAGAACGAGGCTCCGCCGCCGCAAGAGACTGAACCTCCTCAACAGGGGCCCGGAAATCCGTTTGGCATCGTGCCGGGACCCAATCGGCCGGGCACCATCAACCCCGTGCCGCGGCGAGATCCGAACGCCGAGCCACCACCACCCAAGTAGCAGGCTGTTCGTTCTCGTACAATAGACAGACGCAGGTTCCCTGCGTCTGATGTCTGATATCGACCGTTTTCGTCCCGACGATCGCCGTGGCGTCGACACGCTTTATCGACGCACGTACGGCGCCGATGCCGCCGAGGCGATTCGTCTTCGTTGGGACTGGCAGCATCGCCGCAACCCGTCTAATCCGACGGGACAACCCGGCATCTGGGTCGCGCGCGAAGGACCGACCGTCGTCGGGCAATACCCCACGCTTCCCGTCCGCCTGTCTCTCAAGGGTCTCGAGATCGACGGCGCATGGGGAGCCGGCGCGATGATCGCGCCCGAGCGCGATCGACAGGGACTCGATGAGGCGCTCATTCGAGCGTGGGATCGCAACAGCGGCGCCGTCCTCGCGTTCGGCCCGTCGGAACAACCGCGAGGCGTCATCGACCGGCTGCACTGGCCTCTGTCGCACGTGGTCCCAAGCTTCGTCAAGCCACTCACGCGACGGGCGGTGCGGGTGCCACACCTGCCGACCCCCTTCAATCGGCTGATCTCGGCGGCGATTTATCCCGTCGTGCAGGTCGTGTCACGGTCGCGACCGCTCCGCGCGGAGTGCGAGCCGATTCGGCGATTCGACAGCGCGTTCACGACGCTATGGGAGCGGCTCGCTCCGAAGTTCGACCTCGCCGTTCGCCGCGACGCCTCTTATTTGAACTGGCGCTATATCGAACCGCCGCACGTCCGTTACGCTGTCGTCGCGCTCAAGCGCCAGGGCGAGGTCCACGGGTACGCGGTGTATCGCCACCGCCATGAACCGCTCGGCCGCGTGACCATGCTCGTCGACTTCCTGGTCGACCCCGACGATGTCTCGGGGCTGAAGACGCTGTTACGATGGGTCGACCGCGAAGCACGAGCCGAGGACTCGGACAAGGTCCGGTGCTCGGTGATGAACGGGGCGTTTCGCCGCGTGCTGCGACGGAACGGCTACTTCAACGTCAAGTCCACGCTCGAAGTAAGCGTGAAGGTCAACGCCGTGCAGGTGCCACGAGGCTTCTACGACAGCACCGAGGGGTGGCACATCACGAGCGGCGACTCGGAACAGGATCGCTGATGGCTCTGAACGATCAAGTGAGCGCCGACATCGCCGCGGCGATGAAGGCGCGCGATGCGTCACGGCTGTCCGCCTTGCGGATGCTCAAGGCGGCAATCATGAACAAGGGCGTCGAGAAGGGCCGCGATCTCGAAGACGCCGAGGTCCTCCAGGTCGCGGCGTCGCTGGTGAAGCAGCGGCGCGATTCAATCGAGCAGTTCGAAAAAGCCGGCCGCACGGATCTCGTGGAGAAGGAGACCGGCGAACTCGCGGTGCTCCAGGCCTACCTGCCGCCGTCGGCGGCGCCGGAGGAGATCAATGCGGCGGTCGCCGAGGCCATTGCCGAAACCGGTGCGACGTCGGCGAAAGACCTCGGCAAAGTCATGAAGGCCGTCATGCCGAAGCTCGCCGGCAAGAATGCCGACGGGAAGGCCGTTAACGACGCTGTCCGCCGCGCGCTTGGCTCCTGAGCCAACTTCTTCCTCGACGACTCTGGCGCGATCGGCCGCGTCGGCCGGTCTCGCCACCCTGACCAGCCGCATCCTCGGTGTCGTCCGCGAGCAGGTGGTCGCCGCCTTCTTCGGCGCCGGCGCGGCCATGGACGCATACAACGTCGCGTTCCGCATCCCCAACCTGCTGCGTGACCTGTTCGCCGAAGGCGCGATGAGCGCCGCGTTCGTACCGACCTTCACCAAGACTCTCGCGACGTCGGGCAAGGAGTCGGCGTGGCGGCTCGGCAATCACGTCCTCAACGCCCTCATCGTTGTCACCGGCGTACTCGTCGCGCTCGGCATCGTCCTCGCTGAACCACTCGTTTTGACGTTCGCGGCGGAAAGGTACACATCCGATCCCCGTCAACTGGCGCTCACTGTGCAGATGGCGCGCATCATGCTGCCGGCGCTGACGCTGATCGCGCTCGCGGCAGCGTTCATGGGGATGTTGAACTCGCTGCACCACTATTTCATCCCGGCGCTGTCGCCGGCATCGTTCAACGTCCTCACGATCCTCTGTGCCTTTGTGCTGGTGCCGTTCATGCCGGCATTCGGCCTGGAGCCGATCGTCGCGATTGCGATCGGAACACTGCTCGGCGGCGTCGCGCAACTCGCGATGCAGTTGCCGACGTTGCATTCGGAGGGCTTTCGGTATCGCGTCGAGATCGACTGGCAGGATCCCGGCCTTCGTCGCATGCTCACGTTGATGGGCCCGGGGACCATCGGCCTGGCGGCAACGCAGGTCAACGTGTTCGTCAACACGCTGCTCGCGACCGGGACTGAAACCGGCGCCGTTTCCTGGCTGCAGTATGCGTTTCGGTTGATGTACCTGCCGATTGGCTTGTTCGGCGTCTCGGTTGCGACGGCCGTCCTGCCCGTGGTGTCACGTCAGACAGCAGAGCGCAACGACAGCGCCATCCGCGACACGGTCGCCGGGGGTGTGTCGCTGATGCTGATGCTGAATGTGCCGGCAAGCGTCGGCCTGATCGTGCTGGCCCATCCGATCGTGCGAGTCCTCCTCGAGCGCGGCCGGTTCACAGCGGCCGACACCGCTGCGACAGCAGCGGCCCTGCAGTTCTATGCGCTCGGTCTGCTCGCGTACTCGCTCGTTCGCATCGTGTCGCCGGTCTTCTACGCGCTCGGACGCAGCCGCACGCCGGTCACCGTAAGTGTCATGACTGTGCTGGTGAATGCCGGGCTGAACGTGATGCTCGTGCGAATGCTCGGTTTCCGCGGACTGGCGCTCGGCACATCGATCGCTGCGCTGTTCAACGCCGCCATGCTGCTCATCCTGCTCAGACGCGAGCTGCAGGGCATTCACGAAGGACGAATCATCAGCGCGTTCATGCGTATCGCCGCCGCAGCCGGGGCGATGGGCGTGGTGGCGGCACTGCTCAATCGAATGCTCGAGACACGATGGCCGAGCGGGATATTGTTGATGCAGGTCGTTCGTCTCTCGATCACCATCGGTCTGTCGCTCGTCGTACTCGGCGCCGCGTCCGGGTTACTACGCATCCGTGAGTTCACCGAGTCTCTCGCGCTCGTCAAACGCCGACTGAAACGACGTTCGCGATGAAATCTCGTTTGCTGGGGCTCCATCCCACGATCGTGGTGCTGGCGGCTACTCATTTCATCGTGGACGGGTTCGGCAACATCCTCGCGCCGCTGCTGCCGTTGTTGATCCTCAATTTGAACTTGTCGCTCGCGGCGGCTGGAACGTTGCAGATGTGTTTCCAGCTCGCGAACTCAGTTGCCCAACTTGGATTTGGTCATATCGCCGATCGGTGGCGCCCGCGTCTGCTTCTCCTGGCGGGTCCGCTGCTGTGCGTGACAACCATCACGCTGATTGGACTTGCCCCCGATCCGATCACGTTGGCCATCGTGCTCGTGGTGGGAGGCCTTGGCGGCGCCGCATTCCATCCGCCGGCTGCCGCACTCGTCCATCGATTCGCCGGCGCGCAGCGCGGAATGGCCATGTCCACTCACATCACGAGCGGCACAGTCGGTCAGGCTATGGCGCCACTGGCGTTCGCGCCGTTCGTCCAGCAGTTTGGCCTGCGCGCGACGCCGCTGCTGATGATCCCGGCCCTCGCGGTGCTATTGCTCGTGCTGCTGCGACGCATACCGGTGTTCGATCGCCTGCAGGAGCATCACGAAGCCGGAGGCATCGCCGCGCTTCGGCCGTACGCGCGGCCGCTGACATTGCTCTACTTGATCGTCGTGCTGCGCACATTGACTGCCATGAGCTTTTCGACATTCGTCCCTGTTCTGCTGACCAGACGCGGTCTTTCGCTCGCGCAGGCCGGAACGGCGGTGTCGATCTATCTCATCGCCGTCGGCCTCGGCGGCTTCATCGGCGGACCTTCGGCCGACCGTTTTGGCGCACGCCTGGTCATCATCCTTTCCCTTGTCTCCGCCGTCCCATTTCTGATCGTCGCGCCGATGCTTCACGGCTGGCCGTTTGTCGTCGTGCTCGCCATCGGCGGGTTCCTCTTGCAATCGACGCTGCCCGTCAACGTCACGTTTGCGCAGCTCATCGCACCGATCAGCGCGGCAACGGTCTCTTCGCTGATGATGGGCTTCGCATGGGGAACGGGTGGGCTGAGCGTGCCGCTGGTCGGCATGATGGCGGATCGCTTCGGTATCGAGCGCGCGCTGACGGTAATGTCCGCGTTGCCCCTCGTCGCGGCCCTGCTGGCTGTTTCGCTTCCGTCGCGAAAACAGACGCACGTTGCGGCACGCGCATCAGATGCGACCACGGCCGAAGGGATCGGCATTGATGTTGCTGATTAGGCACCAGTTGGCACAGACTGGTGTGTGATGCGAGGACGCTATCCAGGGCCGTCCGATGTGATGTATTCGTTCGGGCCCGGCAGACTGACACCGGCGGTCAAGGCGATCATGATCGCCAACGTTGCCGTCTTTGTCGTCACTTACTTCGCTCCCGCGCTGATCGTTCAGCTCGGGCTTCGTCCAGCCGACCTGTTCGGACAGTTTGCCATCTGGCAACTCGTCACTTACATGTTCGTGCATGCGAGTGTCTCCCACATCTTCTTCAACATGCTCACGCTCTATTTCGTGGGCGTCGAGCTCGAGAACATGTGGGGCACGAGGTACTTTACGAAGTACTACTTCGCATCGGGGCTCGGAGCTGGCCTGACGCAGGTGCTGCTTGGGATCCTGCCGCTGCCGTTCGCAAGTCAGTTCTACTATCCGTCGACCGTCGGCGCATCCGGCGCTATCTACGGATTGCTGATGGCGTTCGCGTTGTACTTCCCCACGCGGATGTTCCTCGTGTTCTTCATCTTCCCGGTCCAGGCGCGCTATTTCGTGATGATCCTGGGCGGACTCTCACTGCTCTTTTCGCTCGGCGGCGGATCTGGCGTGGCTCACACGGCCCATCTGGGCGGTCTCATCTCCGGATATCTCTATTTGAAGGGCAAGCGCCTTAACATCCTTTCAGAGATTCAGTATCGCTACCTGAAGTGGCGGATTAATCGCATGCGGAAGAAGTTCGATGTCTACTCCGGTGGACGTCGCGACGACTACGACCGCCGCGTTCATTAGCCGAAGCCTGAGAGCCCGGAGCCCACAATCCAGAATTATGGTCGCCAGACTTCACCGTTGGGACGAGATCGCTCTTGCAAAAGTCACCGAGATGCTCTCCCAGAAGATTGTCACTGGTGAGCGCGAAATGATTGCGCAGACATATCTCAAGCGCGGCGCCCTCGTGCCGATACATTCCCACGACAGCGAGCAGATGACTTATGTGTTGCAGGGAGCGCTCCGCTTTCTGGTCGGCGGCGAAGAAGTCATCGTCCGCGAAGGCGAGGTGCTGCACGTACCGGCGCAGACACCCCATCAGGCGGAGGCGCTCGAGGACACGTTCGAACTGGACGTGTTCAGTCCCATCCGCCAGGATTGGATTTCCGCCGCCGACGAACCCGGAACAGAACCATGAACCTTCAGTCCGGTCGGCCGTGAGATAATTTCCGTGCCGATGAAAGGGTCGGGCCTGGCCACTGGCGCGGACGCCCGCGCAACCGATCGCACAGTGCGCAGCCGAGATCACGAAGGGCTGACGCGGGACGAGCTAGTCGACGCCTACCGCCTGATGCTCCTGTCGCGAAAGATCGACGACAGGGAGATCCAGATCAAGAACCAGAGCAAAAGCTACTTTCAGATAAGCGGCGCTGGCCACGAGGCCGTGCTGGTTGCCGCCGGCAGGCACCTGCGACCCGGTTCCGATTGGCTGTTCCCGTATTACCGTGACCGTGCGCTCTGCCTGACGCTCGGCATCACGCCGTTCGAGATGTTCCTCGCCTCGGTCGGAGCCAAGGATGACCCGGCCAACGGCGGCAGGCAAATGCCTTCGCACTGGGGGCATCGCCAATTCAACATCCCCTCGCAAAGCAGTTGTGTCGGAACGCATTGCCTGCACGCCGTCGGTTGTGCCGAGGCGGGTATCCTCTATAGCCGCGTCGCGGAGATTGACGCGCGTGAAACGAAGTTCTCGCCGGACGAGATCACGTACATCTCGATCGGTGAAGGGGGAACGAGCGAAGGTGAGTTCTGGGAATCGCTGAGCACCGCCTCCGTCAAGCAACTTCCCGTTCTATATCTGGTGGAAGACAACGGGTATGCAATCTCGGTCCCGGTGGAGGTGCAGACTCCCACGGGAGACATCTCGCGCGTGCTCAGCGGCTATCCCGGGCTCCGTGTATTCCGCTGCGATGGAACCGACTACCTGACCAGTTACCGGACGATGCGCGAGGCTGTTCAGCACGTGCGCGATCGGAAAGGGCCTGCCCTCGTTCATGCCACGGTGATTCGCCCGTATTCGCACTCCTTCTCGGATGACGAGAAGCTGTACAAGACGCCGGGAGAGCGCGAGTCCGAGAGTCGTCGCGACCCGTTGGTTCGGATGCGGCAATTCTTGTTGACGGAGGAGCTCGCGACCGAAGAGGAGCTGGCCGAGATTCTTGCCATAGTCGAACGGGACGTGAAGAACGCGGCTGAAGAGGCGTTACGTGCTCCTCATCCGGAACCAGAGACTGCGTCGTCGTACGTCTTCTCACCCGAGGTCGACCCCACGTCGAGCCGGTTCTCGACCGAGTCCCGCCCGCAGGGAAAAGGCGACACGATGGTCGCCGCCATCAACGCGACGTTGAAAGACGAGATGGCACACGACCCGCGCATCGTCGTGTTCGGGCAGGATGTTGCCGACGCCAGTCACGAGTCGGCACTGCCGCTCGTCGCCGGCAAGGGTGGTGTCTTCAAGGCCACGCACGGGCTTCAGCGCGCGTATGGCAGCGACCGCGTGTTCAATTCGCCGCTTGCAGAAGCCAATATCGTCGGACGCGCTGTTGGCATGGCGCTGCGAGGGCTCAAGCCGGTGGTCGAGATCCAGTTCTTCGACTACATCTGGCCGGCCTTCATGCAGATTCGCGACGAGCTCGCCATGATGAGGTATCGCTCCGGTAACCACTGGTCGTGCCCGGTCGTGATCCGGGTCCCGATCGGCGGCTACCTCCGCGGCGGTGCCCCGTACCACAGTCAGTCGGGCGTCTCGATCTTCGCTCATACACCGGGCATCCGAATCGTGCTGCCATCGAATGCGCAGGACGCCGCTGGCTTGCTCCGCACGGCGATCAGATGTGACGACCCGGTGCTGTTCTGCGAGCACAAGCACCTCTATCGCCAGACCTACAACAAGGCGCCGTATCCCGGCCCGGACTACATGGTGCCGCTCGGCAAGGCAGCCGTGACGCGCGAGGGCAGCGACGTTGTCGTCTTTACGTGGGGCGCGCTCGTTCAGCGGTCGCTTCTCGCGGCGCAGCAAGCCGAGCGGCTGGGTATCAGCGTGGCCGTGATCGACCTCAGGTCGATCATCCCGTACGACTGGGAGACGATCGCGGCGTACACGAAGAAAACCAGCCGCGTCATCGTCGCGCATGAAGACCAGCTGACGTGCGGCTTTGGCGCCGAGATCGCCGCCCGGGTTTCCGACGAGCTCTTCGAGTACCTGGACGCGCCAGTCAAACGAGTCGCCGCACTCGATTGCCCGGTCGCTTACGCGCCGGTCCTCGAAGAACAGATCCTGCCGGGAACGAGCGACGTGCTGAGAGCGATCAAGTCACTGGCAGAATACTAGGCAGGACTGCGCTCCGGGCCGTAGGCCGGGTCCTGTTCTTCCCCTGCGCATGAAGCTTCGGCGGACCGCCGTAGCCTTGGCGATGGCGGTTGGACCCGGCGTTGTGTTCAACTGTTCTTCCCGTGACTCGCGGCATCTTTGCGCTCTCGCTGGCCCTCGCCTTCCTTGCCGTCGCGCCGACGGATGCCATTCGTGTTGAAGTCCTTCGCTCGGTTGGCGGCATTCCACCTCACATCGTTGGCACGTTCGAGAACCCGGTCGGCTTTCAGCAGGCGTCGAATGGCACGTACTACGTCTTTGACAGGCGGGCGCAGGTTATCTACAGCATCGACGCCGCGCGGACGAAGGCGCAGAAGATCGTCGAGATCGGCGGTGAGGAAGGCCGCATCATTCAGCCGACGGGATTCGACATCTCGCGCGATGGGAACATCGTCGTTGCGGACGTTCCCCGTCTGCAGCAGCGGGTTCAGACCTTTGACGCATCAGGAAAGCGGCTGACCGGCTTCTTCCTTCCTGGACAGCCGGCGGCACGGGTCACAATCGGAAACCTGATGCTGAACGGCGCCGGCTCGATTCAGCATACGGGCAGCACACTCCTCATCAGTCACCCGGAGAGCGGCTCCCTCTTTACGGAATATTCTCCCGGCGGTTACGCACAACGGAGTATCGGCAGCCTGCGAACGACCGGCTTCGAAGACGACCCGCAGCTACACGTGGCGACGAACGCAGGACTGCCACTGGTCGATCCGACCGGCGGCTTCTTCTACGTGTTCATCACGGGCACTCCCCTGATCCGCAAGTACGACGCGAAAGGCGCTCTGGTCTTCGAGCGGCATATCGAAGGGCGTGAGCTCGATGACTACCTCGCGGCGCAACCCAAACGCTGGCCTCGTCGCCAGGTGCAGGACAAGCTCGTGCCGTTCGTCACACCGTCGATCAGCGCCGCAGCCGTCAACGCCCGCGGCGAGCTGTGGATCTCCCTGAGCGTGCCCTACACGTACGTGTACGACAAAGACGGCGACAAGGTCCGCACGGTGCAGTTCCAGGCGGCGGGCCTCATCAATCCCGCGAGTCTCTCTTTCGCTCCGGATGGCCGGCTGCTCGTGACGCCGGGGTGCTACGAGTTCGATCCCCGCTGACCCGACTCGTGTCGACGCTAGACGCCTTGACCGCTTCGAATGCTTGAACTCGAATCACATTGTCCCCGAGCAAGGCGTCTATGCCCGCGCTGAGCGCACAGCACCTTACCCGTCGCTTCGGCAACCGGCTGGCCGTCGACGGTCTCTCGTTCGAATTCAAAGCGGGCGAGATCTTCGGTTTGCTGGGACCTAACGGCGCCGGAAAGACGACGACGCTGCGGATGCTGGCAGGACTCATCGCCCCGACATCGGGTTCGGTGCAAATCGATGGCGAGACAATGACCCCCGATGCGGCGCCCAGATTGCGGGCACGCATCGGCTTTCTCACCGAAGCGCCAGGTCTTTGGGACAACCTCACCGTTCGAGAGAACTTGTCTATTTATGCGCGCCTCTATGGGCTCGCCGATCCTGACGAGGCCGTCACCAACGCGCTCACGCTCTTTGAGATCGCCGACCGGAGCCAGGATCGAACTGCGCGGCTCTCGAAAGGACTCAAGCAACGAGTTGCCCTGGCGCGCGCCATCGTTCATCAGCCGCCGATCGTCCTCCTCGACGAACCGACGTCGGGACTGGATCCGGAAAGTGCCAGAGACGTGCGTGAACTGATCGTCGGGATGCGCGAACAAGGACGAGCGGTCCTGCTCTGCACCCACAATCTCGATGAAGTCGAACGAGTCGCCGATCGTGTGGCGGTGCTTCGCTCGCGACTGGTGGCTGTCGGCTCGCCCGGCGAGCTTCGCGAGCGGCTCTTCGTGCCTCGACTTCGCATTCGGTTGAGCCAGCCCGCCGAGCCGTTCGCGGCGATCCTGAGAACGTCGGGTCTCGGCGACGTGAGTGTCGAGGGCACGTCGTTGTCGTTGTCGGCGGGAAAGCGTCCGACTCCGGAGATCGTCCGAACACTGGTCGAGGCAGGCGCGGGACTCGAGGCGATCGGCGAGGAGGAACGATCTCTCGAGGACGTCTACATCAAACTGTTGAACGCGGGAGAGCGAGCCAAATGAGGATGTTGGCGCTGCTTCACAAGGAGTTGGCGGACGAGCGGCAGAATCTCAGCCTCTTCGTCCCATCGCTCATTGTGGCCGTCGTCGCCATCCTCCTGCCGGTCTTCGTTGCGATCATCGTTCCGTACGCGACGGGCGAACGATTATCGGACTCGAGCGACTTCGAGATCGCGATCGAACTGTACCGATCGCAACCCGGCACCCGCGCCCTCGATCCAGAGGCGGCGATCCAGGCATACCTGTTCCAGTTCTTCGCCGTGATGCTCGTTCTGATTCCCGTGACATCGTCAATGTCGCTGGCCGCCTACAGCGTAGTGGGCGAGAAGCAGGCACGGACCCTCGAGCCGCTCCTGGTCACGCCCATTACGACGTTTGAGTTACTCGGCGCAAAAGTGCTGGGCGCTTTCATGCCGTCGATCGTGCTGACGGCGGTTTCCTACATCGTTTATGTGCTCGTGACGGTGATCTTCGCGAGAACGGGCGTCGCCGGAATCCTGCTGGGGGCGCGTTCGATCGCCACTGTCTTCGTGCTCGGACCATTGGCCGCCCTGGCGGCATTGCAGATGGCTGTCTGCGTGTCATCACGAGTCAACGACGCACGGACGGCTCAACAGATCGGCGTTCTGGTGATTCTGCCAATTCCGGGCCTGCTCGTGGGCCAACTGTTCGGCGCGCTGACGCTGAGCGTTCCGGTGATCGCGATGATTGCTCTGGGCCTGCTGGTCATCAACGCAGGCCTGATGTGGCTCGCCATCGCGCTCTTCGATCGCGAAACGATTTTGACTCGCTGGAAGTAGAAGCGGAGCCTGACCCGCCTTGGATTTTGCGCATGGCCTATAGCCTCACTGAGTACGATCGGCTTGCCGACGTTTTTGTCAAGCACGTTCGCGACGCGTTCGTCGACGAAGAAACGATTGCGTCTCAATGGAGAGCGCTGAACTACACGGCGCCCCCGGATCTCGCTCGCGCTATCGATGAACACGATCGATTCATCGACATCCTGCGGTCGATCGGCGCGAACGTGCAGCTCCTTCCTCGCGATCGGGCGACGACGCTGGATTCGATTTACGTTCGGGACGCTTCATTCGTTTCGAACACAGGGTTGATCCTGTGCTCGATGGGGAAAGCTGAGCGCACGACGGAGCCTGCCGCGCAACAACGCGCACTCCAGGGTGGCAGCGTCGCGGTCGCCGGCACGATTACACCTCCCGGACGGCTCGAAGGCGGCGACCTGATCTGGATTGACGACCAGACGCTCGCCGTCGGCCGCGGGTACCGCACTAACCTCGAAGGCATTCGTCAATTGCGAGCACTCCTCGGCGCGGAGGTGGACGTAATTGAGGTGCCACTTCCCCACTGGCATGGACCAGGCGACGTGATGCATCTCATGTCTCTCATCAGTCCACTCGACCACGACCTTGCGGTCGTGTATTCGCGTCTACTGCCGGTACCATTTCGTGAGTGGCTGCTCGAACGCGGGATGACACTGGTCGAGGTGCCGAACGAGGAATACGACACGATGGGAACGAACGTCCTTGCGCTCGGACCGCGCCGTGGCCTGATGCTGGCCGGCAACCCGCGGACGCGACGGGCGCTCGAGAAATCCGGGTGCGAAGTCCTGGAATACGAGGGCTCCGAAATCAGCGTGAAGGGCGCGGGGGGACCGACCTGCCTGACTCGGCCGATCGGCCGGAAATCCATTGTGGATTCTTGATCGTTGATTGTTGAATCGTTGTTGATTTTTGAGTGTGGATTGGTGATTTATTGCTGGATTCGGATTGGGGATTGAGTAATCAACAATCTAGAATCACCAATCAATAAGGAATCGACACTCAAAGATCATGAATCACAAATTGGTGGTATCCCGCCGCGAGTGGCTGAAACGAGTTGGAGCGGCGGGTTTGATGCCGCCCCGGATCTTCCTTCCGCTCGTATCGCCCGCTGGAGATTCGCTTCCGTCTCTGGCGCAGGCACCGGGCGGATCCGCTGCGAGCACGCTCGAAACGCTGACGGCCGCTGAGGCCGAGGTGCTGGGCGCCGTGACCGCGCGCCTCATTCCCACCGATAGCAATGGACCTGGCGCGACCGAGGCGCGTGCCGCAGAGTACATCGACCGTGCGCTTGGCGGCGCACTTGCGTCATTTCGCGACACTTATCGTGCCGGCCTCGCGGCGTTGGATCGCTACGCTCAGAGCGCCAGGGGCAGTTCTTTCGCACGCCTGTCGGCGGCCGATCAGGACGGCATCCTGACCGACGTCGAACGCAACGCCGCAAACGGATTCCCCCAGTCTTCCGCCTTCTTCAATCTGGTTCTTGCGCACACGATCCAGGGGACCTTCTGCGATCCGTACTACGGCGGCAACGCGAACTTCGTGGGGTGGGATCTCGTTGGCTATCCAGGTGTCCGGCTGGCCGTGACCAGCGACGAGCAGAAACTGAACGCTCGCCCCGCTCCCACCCACATGTCGGCCTACGAATACCGGATGTTCTCCGGACGACGGCCGGCGCGCGCAGCGCTCGATGCTGGTGACGCTCACGCGCCTGCAGTCGTTCGCCAGGAAACGGATACTGGCGCGTTCGTGTCACGAGGTGACCGTGATGGCGACTGAGCTCAAAAAGACGGACGTTGTCATCATCGGGCTCGGCGCAGTCGGTGGAGTGGCGGCATTGCCGCTGGCGCAAGCAGGACTGAATGTCGTCGGACTCGAAGCGGGCAACTGGCTTCGGGCGGAGGATTTCGCCCCCGACGAGCTACGCAACAACTATCGCGGCTGGCCGCAGTCGGTACAAAAGGCCAACCTCGAGATTCCAACTCACCGGCCCAATGCCTCGGCCCCCTACTCGCCGCGTCTCGCGATTCATCCGATGATGAATGCCGTCGGCGGTACGTCGCTTCACTACTGGGCTCAGAGTTGGCGGCTGAGTCCCTGGGATTTCAAGGTGGTCAGCGAGACCAGGCGGCGCTACGGCGCGTCTCGAATTCCCAAGGGGTCCACCGTTGAAGACTGGCCGTTCGGGCTGGAGGAACTCGAGCCCTACTACGATCGCGTCGAGCGCGAACTCGGTGTCTCCGGGAAGGCGGGCAACATCAAGGGGCGCATCGATCGCGGCGGCAACATCTTCGAAGGCGTCCGCGCACGCGAGTACCCGATGCCACCGCTTCGCGGATCCGGCTTCACCGAGATGATGGCGGATGCGGCCCGCGGGCTCGGGTGGCACCCGTTTCCCGGACCAGCCGCGATCAACTCACGGAGCTATGACAATCGCACCGGTTGCGTGTATCACGGCTTCTGCGCGCGCGGCGGTTGCCACGTCAACGCGAAAGGCTCGACTGCCGTCACCACGATTCCCAAGGCGGTCAACACCAAGCGTCTTTCCGTCGTCACCGAAGCGCACGTGATCAGGATCGACGTCAACGACGGCGGTCGTCTCAGCGGTGTTTCATACCTGAAGGGCGGAACCGAGTACTTTCAACCGGCCGACGTCGTTTTGCTCGCCAGCTACACGTACGAAAACGTGCGGCTCCTGCTCCTGTCGAAGTCGAAGGGGTTCCCGAACGGACTCTCGAACAACCACCGCCAGGTGGGCCGGCATTATTTCAGCCACAACACCGGCGGCGCGGTCACGGCCCTTTTCCCGCGCTCGCTGAACAGTTGGTACGGACTGCCGGCGCAAGGCGTCGCGGTCGACAACTGGGCGGACGACAACTTCGACCACTCGGCACTGAACTTCATCGGCGGTGGGAATCTGTGGATCTACTCGGACCGGCGGCCGATTGCTGCGGCAGGTATGAGCACGTTTGGCCGAGCGCCCCAGTGGGGCTCGGCCTGGAAGGCGTTCATCAAGGAGAACGCCGATCGCGCCAATACGGCGTACCTTCAAAAGACGACTTTGCCGTACGAGGACAACTACCTCGATCTCGATCCCGCCGTGACCGATCCTCTGGGTTACCCGGTGTGCCGCATCACCGCCGACTTCAAGGACAACGACAAGGCGATTACGGTTTTCGTTCAAGACAGGATGTCTGAGTGGTACCGAGCCGCGGGTGCGATCGCGACAGAGAAGGGGCCGGTCGGCACGATGGGACCATCAACACATGCGTACGGCGGTACACGGATGGGAGACAACCCGGACACGAACGTCGTGAACAAATGGGGCTTCTCGCATGAAGTTCCGAATCTCGGGATACTCGGAGCGTCAGTGATGGGGACAAGCGGAGCCCGAAATCCGACACTCACGGCTCAAGCATTGGCTTGGCGGACGGCCGAGTATCTCACCAAGAGCTGGAAGGCAATTACCGGGTAAGTCCTTCTGACTCGGGAAAATATTTCCTTCGTAAGGTCAGCAAATCGGCCGATTCACAAAGGCCAGGCGCGTCATCGGCGTGGCGAACAGTTTGCTTCTCACACGGCTAGAGAAGGGACGTGGTCATGCCCGCACACAATTCGGAATTCGTCGAATCTACGCCTCAACCGCTCGATGCGTTCGTTTACGAGTCCGGATGTTCCGGGGGGATTGATTTCAGTTCTCTTGATGTGGGCGCGGTGCTCAACGTACACACGAGGTACTCGCACTATCGCCTCGTCGTGGTCGATGGGGCAGACAACCGCGCGCTCGTAACTGGCGGGCGATTGTTTCCTGAGTCCACGGACGTCCGCATCGAGGGTTCAACCTCCGGTGGCACTGCGATCAAGCCTGGCTTCATCGGCATCGGGTTGCGACTCGAGCTGTCGAATGGTTCGAACCGGATCACGACGTCTGTCGTGCAATCGATGTCGCTGGATCCGCCGCCGGCCTCGCGCGTCTGTTGACGTAGAGCGCAGGCTTCAGCCGGCGCGTTCACGTCGACGCGGGGCTAAAGCCCTGCTCTAGGTCTTGGTCCTCTCTATTTCAACGCCTTGACCAGTTCCGCGTGTTCGCAATGACGCGCCTGGTCGAGCGGCGTACGGCGTTCGTCATTGCGAATGCGGCGGTCGGCGCCGGCCGCGAGCAGCGCTTCAGCGTATCTACGTCCCCACGTCTACCGTGGCCGCATACATCAGCGGCGTGAATACGATGTCGTCTGTCGCATTGAGGGGCACGCCAGCCTTCACGAGGACAGGATCACAGACGCGCGATCGGTGATGACGGCCCAATGCAGCAAATTGATCCCCGACCTCTCCGTTAACTGAACGTTCACCCCCGCGTCGACCAGCGCGTGGACCACGTCAGCGTGCCCGAAGGTGACCGCTTCGGACGGCGCCTCTGGTCGCGTCACCGCCGAGCGCGTCTCGGTCGGCGATTGCGAAGGCTGCATGCGCGATGACGAGGAAGAGAACCGGAGAATCACGAGGACTGGCTGGAATTTTGGTATTTCCTGCTGCTCGGTGCCTCGCTGTGTGGCAAGTCAACATCCTCGCGTGACGTAGACTTGATTCCATGATTCGCTCGGTTACCGTGCTGGGCGCCGGCGTGATGGGCGCTCAGATCGCGGCGCACGTCGCCAACGCCGGAGTGCCGGCTTTCCTGCTCGACGTGACGGCCGAGGCTGCAGCGGAAGGACTCAAGCGGGCCCGCGCGCTCAAGCCCGATCCCTTCTTCACGCCCGACACCTGGAAGCTTGTCACCACTGGCAGTTTCGATCAGGGACTCGCGAGGCTGGGCGAGACCGATTGGATCATCGAAGCCATCGTCGAACAACTCGACGTCAAGCGCGGACTTCTCGCCCGTGTCGATCAAGCCCGGCGGGCAGGCTCCATCGTCAGCTCGAACACGTCAGGTATTCCGATTCACGCATTAGCCGA
The DNA here is from genome assembly GCA_035649635.1 of Vicinamibacterales bacterium. Classification (GTDB taxonomy): domain Bacteria; phylum Acidobacteriota; class Vicinamibacteria; order Vicinamibacterales; family UBA2999; genus Gp6-AA40. The sequence continues at coordinate 126,218 of DASRJE010000221.1, forward strand.
GGGGCGGAGCGAGGACTTCCGGCGCCACTGGCTCGGCACACATTTCTTCAACCCGCCGCGCTATCTGCATCTGCTCGAGATCATCCCAACCGCGGACACGAGTCGCGCAGTCGTCGACGAGATCAGCGCGTTTGCCGATCATCACCTCGGCAAGGGGGTGGTGATTGCGAAAGACACGCCGAACTTCATCGGCAACCATCTCGCTCTCGCGGGGGTGGTTCATCTGCTCTCGCGGGTCGCCGCAGGCGCCTACACGATCGAAGAAATCGACGCGATGACGGGGCCGCCCATCGGCCGGCCGAAGAGCGCGACGTTCCGAACGCTCGATCTGGCGGGCATCGACATCCTCGTGCACGTCATCCGTAACCTGCACGAGCGATTGCCGGACGAGAAAGCTCGCGCCCGTTTCGTCTTGCCCGCCTTCGTCGAGCAGATGGTGGCGAAGGGACTTCTCGGGGAAAAGACCGGCCAGGGATTCTACAAGCGCGTCAAACGCGCAGATGGAGAATCCGAGATCCTCACACTCGACCACGAGACGCTCGAGTACCGGCCCCGGAAGCCCGTGAAGCTTCCCGCTCTCGATGCGGCGAACGCGATCCCCGATACAGCTGAACGGATCAAGACGCTGTTCAACGGCAAGGATCGAGTCGGGCAGTTCCTTCGTTCGACGCTGGCGCCCGCACTTGTCTACGCAGCCGATGTCACTCCTGAGATCGCCTATTCACCCGATGACGTCGACCGCGTAATGCGATGGGGATTCGGATGGGAGCTTGGACCATTCGAAACGGCGGATGCCATCGGGATCGATCGCGTGATCGAATCGGCCCGCGAAGTCGATCCGGAGCAGCTGCCAAAGGGCATTTCTGCAATCTGGCAGCCGACACTCGACGGCGGCAGCACGCGACTTCGCAGCAACGAAGTATCGCCGGCAGCGCCCGATCTGTTGATCCTGCGGGCGGCAAAGGACCGTTCGAAGATCGTCAAGAAAAACCCTGGCGCGAGTCTCGTGGATCTGGGCGACGGCGTGCTCGGCGTCGAGTTCCACTCGAAGATGAACGCCATCGGCGGCGACACGATTCAGATGCTGCAAGCCGGCGTTCGAGAAGCGGAACGCAACTTTGCGGCGCTCGTGGTGGGCAACGAGGCCGCGCACTTCTCGGCTGGCGCGAACCTGATGCTCGTCCTCCTCGAGGCGCAGGAAGAGAACTGGGACGAGCTCGATCTGATGGTGCGGACGTTCCAACAGGCCACGATGGGGCTGCGCTACGCGGCAGTCCCGGTGATCGTGGCTCCTGCCGGACTCACCCTTGGCGGTGGATGCGAGATCGCGTTGCATGCCGATCGCGTCCAGATCGCGGGTGAAACATATCTCGGGCTGGTCGAGGTCGGCGTTGGCCTGATCCCCGCAGGCGGCGGAACCAAGGAGATGGTCGCTCGCGCCGCCGAGCAGATGGTTCCTGGAAGCACGGACTTCCTGCCGACGGTGCAACGCGCCTTCGAGACAATCGGCTTCGCCAAGACCTCCGCGAGCGGGCCTGACGCGATCCGACTGGGCTATCTGCGCCCGGTTGATGCGGTGACGATGAATCGCGACAGGCTGATCAGCGACGCGAAGGCACGCGCGCTCGAGCGGGTGCGCGAAGGCTACACCGCGCCGGCGCGACGAATCGCAATCGCCGTTGGTGGTGACAGCGTAAGCGCGACGCTGAAGCTGGGAGTCCATCTCGCGTGGAAGGCCGGTCGCATCAGCGATCATGACAAGCTGATCGGCCGGAGACTGGCAACGATCATGGCTGGAGGAGATCTGCCGCACGCGTCGCAGGTGTCGGAACAACACCTCCTCGACCTCGAGCGCGAGGCGTTCCTCGGCTTGCTGGCCGAACCGAAAACGCGCGAGCGCATTCAGCACACGCTGAAGACAGGTAAGACATTGAGAAATTGACAGCGTAGGGCGGGTCTTGCTTTTCAGGCCCGCTGGGTCCAAAGCCGCCTTCGCGCATAGCGCTTCGGCGAGCCTCGCCGTAGCCTTGGCGGAGGCGGGAACAGGACCCGGCCTACGGGCGATGAGCGCACGATTTAGCGTGCGCGAGAGCGCGAGAGCAACGCATGACGATTGTCGACAGAGGATCCGGCATACCTGTGGTACTCGTTCCTGGGATACAGGGCCGCTGGGAATGGATGCAACCCGCAGTCGATGCGCTGGCCAGGCGATGTCGTGTAATCACGTTCTCGCTCGCCGATGAGCCGACAAGCGGTGCCGCCTTTGACGAAGCTGCCGGCTTCGACAACTACCTGCGACAGATCAACGACGCGCTCGATGCGATCGGCGCGCCCTCGGCAATCATCTGCGGCATCTCCTATGGCGGCCTGATCGCGGCTTCGTTCGCCGCTCGCTATCCGAGCCGGACGAGCGGCGTGATTGTCGTCTCGGCAATCCCACCCGCCTGGGCGCCCGACAGCCGCGTCAAGTTTCTGATCAAGGCACCGAGACTCACGTCCCCGCTCTTCTGTATCAACTCGCTGAGGCTGTTCAAGGAGATGGCAGTCGCAAGAGAAGGTATGAGAGGCGGCATTGTGTTCGCAGCTCGACACCTTGCCACTGTCGTAAGGCACAGGTTCTCGCCCGTCCTCATGGCTCGGCGCGTACGACTGCTGGAGGCGAGCAACCTGGAAGCCCAAATCGCTCAGTTGCACGCCCCCGCGCTCATCATCACCGGCGAGGTTGAGCTCGATCGCGTTGTACCCGTCTCGTTGACTCGCGACTATCTCCGCATATGGCCGCAAGCCCGTCTCGCGTCCATTGCGCGAAGCGGCCACCTGGGCTCGATCACCAGGCCCGACGAGTTTGCTGAGCTCGTCGCCAGCTTTGCCGGGAGCATCCCTCGTCAACGCGACGAAAGGAGACGCATCGTTGTCTGAGCCGGTACGAGAGATCCCAGGGCCAGTCGGTCCACTCGAGGCCTTGTTGGATTTGCCTGCGGGCACACCGCGTGCGGCCGTCGTCTTCGCGCACCCGCTACCGATCAAGGGCGGGACGATGCATACGAAGGTCGTGTTCCAGTCGGCGAAGGCGTTGAGCCGAATCGGCTGCGTGGTGTTGAGGTTCAACTTCAGAGGCGTCGGTCGCAGCGCCGGATCATGGGACAACGGACGGGGTGAAATGGACGATTACCGGGCGGCAGTGGGCTTCCTTTCGGGGAGGTATCCTGATCTGGAGATGTGGGCGGCAGGCTTCTCCTTCGGCTCGTACATTGCAATGACCTCAGGTGTAGACGACGATCGGATATGCACGCTGATTGGAATCGCGCCGCCGGTTAATCGTTATGAGTTCGCATCGGTGAAGTTGTCGGTGAAGCCGAAGTTCATCGTGCACGGCGAAAGCGATGAGTTGATCCCCCTGAAGGCTGTGCGCGAGTTCTACGCGCAGCTCCAGGAGCCCAAGGAGTTCGTCGAGATCGACCGCGCGAACCACCTGTTCGACGGGCAGGCCAGCGAGGTCGCCGACGCACTCGAGGAACTGTTGACGGATTTCACATGCGGGAAGCAGTAATCGTTTCGGCGACACGCACCGCCGTCGGCAAGGCACCGAATGGCGCCCTCAAAACTGTACGCCCCGATGAGATGGCGGCGGCGGTCATTGGCGAGGCGCTGCGTCGCGTGCCGTCACTTCGGCCGGCGGATGTAGACGATGTGATGCTGGGCTGCGCTATGCCGGAGGCCGAGCAAGGCCTCAACGTCGCTCGCATCGCCAGTCTTCGCGCGGGCGTCCCGGTAGACGCATCAGCGGTGACCATGAACCGCTTCTGCGCCTCCGGTCTGCAGGCGATCGCTTCGGCCGCCGAGCATGTGATGTGTGGATTCGCTGACATCGTGATCGCAGGCGGAACCGAGTCGATGAGCCTGGTGCCGATGGGTGGCAACAAAGTCTGCCCGAACCCGACGCTCGTTGAAAAGTATCCGGACGTCTACCTGAGCACTGGGCTGGTTGCAGAGAACCATGCCCGGGAGTACGAGATTTTGCGCGATGAACAGGATCAGTTCGCGCTTCGCAGCCATCAGCGTGCGATCGCCGCTATCGATTCCGGGCGCTTCAGAGACGAGATCACGCCGCTCACGTTCGAAGTCGCGACTCCCGGCTCGAACGGAGCGCCGGTCTCACGCACGATGACATTCGCCCAGGACGAGGGGCCGCGTCGGGATACGTCTGAGTCGGCGCTCGGCAAGCTCCGACCTGCCTTCCATGTGACGGGCACGGTGACGGCAGGCAACTCGTCCCAGACGAGCGACGGGGCGGCGGCCGTGATCGTGACGTCGGCTGAGGCCGCACGCGACCGCGGACTCGAGCCACTCGCTCGATTGGTCTCGTTTGCGACTGCAGGAGTAGAACCAGAGCGTTTCGGCATTGGTCCTGTTCCTGCCGTGCGCAAGGCGTTGGCGCGCGCTGGGCTCACGCTCGATCAGATCGACCTCATCGAGCTGAATGAGGCCTTCGCGGCTCAAGTGCTTGCCTGCCTGCGCGATCTGCCAATCGATCCCGATCGCCTCAACGTCAACGGCGGCGCAATCGCGCTTGGTCATCCTCTTGGCTGCACCGGAGCGAAGCTGACGACGACGCTCCTCTACGAGATGCGGCGTCGCAACGCGCGCTACGGGCTCGTCACGATGTGCGTGGGAGGCGGAATGGGTGCCGCTGGTATCTTTGAACGGTGGTAGGAGAGCGGTGATGAGTACAGCCAGTCCTAAGACCGCGCGTGATGAAGTGTCCTCTTCAAATGACTCCCGACCCCATTTCAGGGGCGGCTCGTGGCTTCTCGACGAGACCCAGGCGTCGGACATCTTCACGCCTGAGAAGCTCAGTGACGAACATCGGCTCATGGCACAGACGACGACGGAGTTCGTCGATTCTGAAGTGCTCCCGGTGCTCGATCGCTTGGAGCAGAAAGACTGGCAACTGGCGCGCTCGCTCCTCAAGCGATGTGGCGAACTTGGCCTGCTTGGCATCACTGTGCCTGAAGAATACGGCGGCCTCGATCTGGATAAGGCGTCTTCCCTGGCCGTTATCGAACGGATCGGTCCGTCGGCGTCGTTTGCAACGACGTTCGGCGGTCAAGCGAACCTCACGATCCTGCCGCTCGTACTGTTCGGCACGCCGGCGCAGAAAGAGAAATACCTGCCTCGCCTCGTCAGCGGCGAGATTGTTGGCGCTTACGCCCTCAGCGAATCGGGATCTGGCTCCGATGCTCTCGCAGCGAAGACCCGCGCTGTGAAACAACCGGATGGCAGTTGGCTGTTGAACGGCGAGAAGATGTGGATCAGCAACGGCGGTTTCGCCGACGTCTTCATCGTCTTTGCGAAGGTCGATGGCGAGCAGTTCACGGCGTTCATCGTGGAGCGCGCATTTGGCGGCGTGACTTCGGGCAACGAAGAGCACAAGATGGGATTGCACGGCTCTTCGACGACGCCAATTCTGCTTCAGGATGCGCGCGTGCCGGCCGACAACGTGCTCGGCGAGATCGGCAAGGGGCATAAGGTCGCGCTCAACACGCTCAACTACGGGCGCTTCAGCCTGGGCGCGATGTGCATCGGCGGGGCGCGGGGGGCCATCGCTGACGCCGCATCGTACGCGGCCTCGCGACGGCAGTTCGGCCAGCCCATCGCGTCGTTTGGCGCGATCAAACACAAGCTCGGGGAGATGATCGCGCGCACCTACGCGGTCGAGAGCCTCGTGTACCGGACGGCAGGGCTTATCGATGGGACGCTCGCCAGTTCCACGCATGATGGCGCCGCGATCGCGCAGGCGTTCGAGGAATACGCCGTCGAAGCTTCGATCGCCAAGGTTGCGGGCAGTGAGGCGCTCGATTTCGTGCTCGACGAGAACGTGCAGATTCATGGAGGCAATGGGTTCGTGAAGGATTACTCGGCCGAGCGTTACTTTCGCGATGCCCGAGTGAATCGGATTTTCGAGGGAACCAACGAGATCAACCGGCTGCTCATACCCGGGATGCTCGTACGCCGGGCAATCAAGGGTGACATTCCCCTGATCGCTGCCGCTCGGCGGCTGCAGGATGAGGTGTTGTCGCCTTCCCTCGGCGCTCTCGGGGGCTCGGACGATGAGGTACTCAGCGATGAAACGCGGACGATCGCCGCGTTCAAGAAGGTGGCCCTGATGGTTGTGGGAACGGCGATGCAGACATACGGCGAGAAGCTCGCCGATCAGCAGGAAGTGCTCGGGTACGCTGCGGATATCCTGATGGATACCTACGCAGCTGAGAGCGCTGTGCTGCGGGCCAGGAGCGCGACCACTGCCGACCCGCGTCGAAGCGACCTGCACATTGCGGCCGCTCGCGTCTTCGTGCACGACGCGGGGCTGCGGATCGAGGCGGCGGCGCGATCGGCGCTGTCAGCAGTGGCCGAGGGCGACACGCTGCGAACCCTGCTGGCGGCACTTCGCCGGGTTCTCAAGGTCACGCCAGTGAACACGGTTGCACTACGGCGCACGCTGGCCGACGTGGCCGTAGCTGAGGGAAAATACGTATTGGGTTTCTAATCGAGTGAATCGTTCCCTTTCGGTGATCTATGTGGCGGTCGCGCTCGCGGCCGCATGTTCGTCTGGACCGGGCGCACCCAGCACAACCGCCTCGGATGTAGCCTCCTGGCGCTCGATCCGTGATCAGGTGTTCTCTCAAGCTGCTGAATGCGGCGCGCCCACGGCCACGGAGGACTGCTCGCCCGTGCCGCAGGCCAGACGCGCCAAGCTGCTGCCCCTCCGCTATTACGAGATCGACGCCAGTTACAACGTGCCGGCGGCGCTGAAGGTCTCCGAAGATCGCCCGGTCTTCGAGATGCCGACATCCACAGGTACGCTGCGACGGATGGAACGCGTCGGCGTGCTCGAGTTTGTCCTGAACGGACAGCCGATGACGCTGGCCGCCTTCGTCGAAGAGGGAACTCGGCGTATCGAAACGCTCTTTGTTCCGTTCGCCGATCAGACGACAGGCAAGGAAACATACTCGGCGGGCCGGTACCTCGATTTGCATCCGACCGCCACCGGCATCTATGCAATCGACTTCAACCGCGCATACAACCCCTACTGTGCGTACAACGACACCTACGAGTGTCCGTTCCCGCCGCCGTCGAACCGTCTGAAGCTGGCGGTCCGCGCGGGCGAAAAGGCACCAGGAATATGAGCCGGCCGCTGCAAGCGATCGTGTTCGACTTCGATGGCGTGATCGCCAATAGCGAGCCGCTGCATCTGCTCGCGTTCAAGCAGGCACTCGCCGAGGATGGCGTCGAGCTCAGCGCCAGCGAGTATTACGAGCGGTATCTGGGCTACGACGATGTGGGGATGTTCGAGGCGCTGGGACGCGATCGTAGCTTACCAATGGCTGCAGGACGCGTGGCGGAGCTCGTCGCCCGGAAGGGCGACCACATGCAGTCTCTCCTGCGTTCGGGCTCTGTGCTCTTTCCAGGCGCGCTCGAGTTCATCCGCGAGGCCGCAGCCGCGGTGCCGATCGCGATTTCCTCCGGCGCACTCCGCCATGAGATTGACGAGATCATCGGCGCAGCTGGTGTACGAGATCTGTTTTCGACCATTGTGGCCGCGGGTGACACGCCGGAAAGCAAGCCGTCGCCCGCACCGTATCGGTTGGCGTTCGAGCAACTGCGGCAGCACACGGGCCGTACGCTGGATCCGCGACGCTCCGTGGCGATCGAGGACTCGCACTGGGGCCTGGAGTCTGCACGCGGCGCCGGCCTCAGGCTGGTCGGAGTGACCACCAGCTACCCGGCTGACGAGCTTTCGAGTGCCGAGCTCGTCGTGAACGGGCTGGGATCGTTGACTCTCCACGCGTTGGACGAGCTCTGTGCGCGTGAAACGCCGTTATCCGCAGGACTGCGAAGCTAGGCGAGGTTTGTGAAGAAGGAACTGGTTGCTGCGCTCGTCGATGCATCGAATGCTCCCGGAACGGCGCTCGCCCCGGGCGCGCTCGTCATCGCGCGCGTTGAATGCCCGCGCCTCGATCCCGAGCCGTACATTGCGCGTCTCGATGCCATGGGCGACGCCGCGCGGCGCGTCGTCGAGCGCCACGCATCCTCGAGCGGCGACATGTCGGCGCAGTGCGGCGTCAAGGCGCTCAACGAATATCTCTTTGACGAGCTCGGATTCACGGGTAATCGCGACAAGTACGAGGATCCGCGTAACAGTTGCCTCAACGAGGTGCTCGAACGACGGACCGGGATCCCGCTGACACTCTCGATCGTCTACATGGAGGTCGCGCGCCGGGCCGGGCTGCAGGTGGACGGCATCAACTTTCCCGGCCACTTCCTCGTGCGTTGCCCGCAGGCGCACGCAGGGCAGCTCGTCATCGACCCGTTCCATTCAGGGGCGCTGCTGTCGGAACAGAATTGCCGTCTGCTTCTTCAGAAACACGTTGGGAGTGAGGTAGCGTTCAGCCGGTCGCTTCTCGCGCCGGCCACGCGCAACCAGATCCTCGTCCGGATGCTGCTCAATCTGAAACGCATCTACGTGCACATGCGGTCGTTTCCCCAGGCGCGTGACATCACGCAACTGCTTCTCGCGCTCACGCCATCGGCCCTCAGCGAACTACGCGATCGCGGCCTACTCGCGTATCAGTTGAACGACGTCACCGGCGCGCTGCGCGATCTGCAGGCGTATCTCAAGCTGTCGAGCATGGGCGAGCCGGACAAGGAAGCGCGGGCGGAGCACCAGCAAATCTGGGAGCACGTCAAGACACTGCGACGTCGCGTGGCGGCGCTGAACTAACCAACCCCTTCGTGACACTATCGCGCTGAAGTTTGTTTTTCTGGCAAATACTGCTGGCGCGAGAGTGTCACTAGAAGGCACAGGATCTTGATCACAGCGCGGCTTTGGTTGCGGCTTCGCCGCGCTGTGACCTTCGTGGCTGATTAGAGTTTCCTTGTGTCCTTCGTGGCCTGAAGTTCGATGATGTTTCCCTCGGGATCCCGCACGTAACACCACGTGACATGGACCGTCGATGAGACCGCGACGGTAACAATGTCACCAACCGGCGCTCCGCCTCGGGACAACAGGTGTTCGCGCGCGTCGGCGACCGAGTCCACGGCGAATGCGATGTGTGCGAAGCCGGGCCGGTTAGCGACACGCGGCGCGTCGGCCGCCGGCTCGGAGTACTCGAAGATCTCCAGCGTCGGACCGTCTGGTCCGACCCCCGGCAGTCGAAGATGCATGCCTCGCAGGCGAGCCCCCGGCACCCCCGTGCCGGCTTCCATCTCCCGGCCCGAGAGCTTGCGCTCGGGCGGCACTGGGACGCAGCCGAAAACGTCCTGATAGAAGCGGGCCAGCGCTCGCCAATCCCGCGCGATCAGGTTGGTGTGAACGTAACGTGTGCCGCTGATCACGCGTTCATTTGTTGCCGAGTCGCGTGCTCTGACTGGCGACCGCCTGCCATCGCCCATCGCGTACGACCCAGACGTCCATGTACTGATACTGCACTTCGGTGGGCTTTCCCTGGACCGGCCCGACGAGGTACTGCGTGAACCAGACGACGGCGGTATCGCGATAGACCTTGACGATGAAGTCGTCGAGGCGAGAAGAGTCGACCTGCTGATCGAATGTGCGGGCGAGAGCGAGCTCCTTGGCTTTGTCGCCGCGGCTCCCGTCGCCGTAGGTGGCGATGAATTCGTCGGCGAGCACGGTTTCGATGAACGCCGCATCCTGGCTGTGAAACGCCGCGTCCCACTTCCGTTCGAGCTCGATCAGGACTTCCTGGTCGGACTTGACATCCTGCGCCTGCGCCGGGTGTGTTGCGACGACGGACCCGACCATGAAACACATCAGCATTCGCGGCCAGCTCATAAAGCCTCTCGAGTGCATTGTCCATTCATTTCGAGCCCTGAACAACCAGCCAGACTCCCAGCATTCCGATCAGGACGGAGATGGCGTAGCGAAACTGACGGATCGACAGGCCCAGGAGGATGCGTTCGCCGAGCACCGTACCGATCAGCACACCGACAGTGGCAACGCTCAGGGGCTCAATCAAAGACTGCAGCACGCCGCCCGCCTGCCAGACGTAAATCGGCGTCCGGACGAGATCGACCATCATCGCCGTCGCCGTTGCCGTCGCCACGTAACGCACCGGCGACAGCGACAACGAAAGCATCGCTGCCGCGCGCAGCCCGCCCTGGTTGCCGGCGAGTCCGCCGAAGAGACCGGACAGCAGCCCGAGCACACCGATCACCGCGCCCCTGACGCGCAGGCGTGACGGCAGATCCACGATCGTCGCGACCGCCGTCGAGAGGAGCAGTAAACCGAGGATCAAGGTCAGCGCGGCGTTGGAGAACCGCGTGTAGAGCAGCGCGCCGATCAGGCCGCCCGCGGCGCTCAGGAGGCCGAAGCTTCGTACGACGGTCCAGTCGATGTTCGATCGCAGCCGCCAGCAGCGAAGCGCTGTCGCCGCTGCATGCGGAATCGCGACCGCGGCCACTGCCGTTGCCGTTCCGAAGCTTGCCGCGAGCAATGGGGTGAGCAGACTGCCGATGCCGAAGCCGGCCACTGCAGCGGTGCTGCCGCTCAGTACGGCCAGGGCGAACACACCGAGGAGGAAGATCAGTGCCCAACTCCCAATCACCAACTCCCAATACGAACCGGAGACGGTTGGAAGGTGGAAGTTGGGAGTTGGGAGTTGCGAGTCGACAAGCGGTCTCTATTCAACCGGCTGACCGAACCCGAGGACGTAGCCATCCCGATCGCGAACGGCGAATTCCAGCATGTTGTACGCCGGCTGCAGCATCGGTCCGTAAACGACAATCGCTCCCCGGTTTTTCAGTTCGTCGTGTAGCGCATTCACATCACGCACCCAGAAAAACGCGTCCCACGTGCCTCCCTGCCGCTCGTTCGGGCTGATGTCACCCGAGACGCGTCGAAGCATGATGCAGTGACCGTCGCGACTGACCATCGCAAATTCGGCAGGTGTGCCGGCGATGTACTCACGCGCGAAGCCGAAGATGCGCTCATAGTGCACGACCGCCTGTTCGACATCGGAAACCGGAAAGTACGGCGCGCCGCGCAGCAACTGTGGAGTCGCCATCACTTCCCGCCTGTCTTCTTCTCGTTCTCGAGGCAGATGAATTCCATCAATTGCGTATTCGGCAACAGCGTGACTTCGACCGTCGTACCCCACGTCTTCGTATATGCCTTCGCATCGTCAATGGTGATGCCGATGTCCATGTGCCCGAAATCTTTCCGGTGAAACTTCGTTGTAACGTGCAGTGCCTCAGTCGACGGCTTGCCCAGCTGGTCGAGCCAGACCCTGCCGTTGAAGCCGCCGCTCTCGACGACCAGCGTGTCGCCTTCCCATGTGGCCGTGGAGTATCCATGCCACGTTGGCGCAACGTCCGGGTGCGGCACGAACCGGCGCCCATCCATGAAGGCTTGCCACCAGAGATTGAAGGCTTCATGGATGAAGAACACGACTTTCGGCGTCTGCACGATCTGCCAGGGCGCCGGCGCGAGCAGCACCTTCGGGACACCTTGCGGCAGGCAGTTGGCGTCCGGTTCTTCTCTCCAGAACTTTCCGGCTGCACGCTCGTCGTAGAGCGCTTTGGCCCAGGGCTGGAACGGGACCTCGTCCTTCAGGTCCTTCGCAAGATTCCTCAAGTAACCCGTCGGCGGGTTCCAGATGCCGGAGAGATCCGGCTTGCCGTCGGGCAGTCGCGGCGCGGGGGCAGACAAATTCGGTTTGCCGTCAGGCGTCCGCGGAATGCCAGGAGGCGGGATATTCGCCCACTGCGCGAACGCCGTGGACGAGACAGACAGGATGCACGCGACTTGAAGGAGTCTTCTCATGCCGGCCTCCAATCCGCCACTACTCTATCCCGACTTCAGGTCAAGCCATTCGCTCCCACAACAGCACGTACTCGAGGGTCCGGCCACCGACCTCAATGGGAGGCGTGGACAGTCTGAGATGCCCTGCATTTTCGAACGAGTAGCGACGGACCAGGTCTATGCCGATCCAATTCGGGAACGAGGCGCCCGTGACATGGTGCGTCACGTTGCTCTGCGAGTCATCAATGGAGTAAGTGCCGAAATACGATACGTACCCATCAAACGCGTCACGCACTTCGGCGTCGGTACCAAGCGCGGGATCTCTCGACCCAAAGCGCGTGCGATCGGTCCTCATCAACTGCGCGGACATATTGCCGGCCGCGTCATAGAACAGTTGACCAGTCGCGCGTTCACCAAACGGGTAGAAGATTTGTCCGGTCGAGTCGCGAGCTTCGCATGACAGCAATCGCCACGCGCCGACGAATCTCAATCCTGTTTCCTCTTGCGTCACTGCCGCGCCGCCTCCGATTAGCTCGCACCGACAAGTATCTGAGTCGCACCGACACGTATCACTTCGTAGACTTCGCTTCCTCGCGTCGCCACGCAAAGTAATCGTCGAGCGCTTTGATCTGCGTCATGTTGGGCACGGGCCGGGCGCTCGACTTCGTATCGAAATGCATCGCGTTCTGGCTGGTCACGGAAAAGGCTGGCCACGCGGGCAGGCCGGGTCCGTTCGGATCGCCCGTCTTGGCGAAGTTCACCCAGTAGCTGCTCACGAGATCGGACATCGCCAGGTCCTCGGGCCGGGGAGGACCGGGCAGACCCAGCGCTCCGCCACTCCCGAGATTCTTGAAGACGTATCCGATTTCGGACCCGTGGTTCGCGCCATTTGATGACTGCGGCGGTCGATGATCGAAGTAGTAGACGAAGGCTTTGCCTGTGCCTTTCTGCGCCTGGAGCATCGCCCACGCCCACGTGGACCACGCAAATACCGAATCGCGGAAGATGTCCCTGCTCGCTTTGGCGGCTTCTTCAGTGGTCGCGTGAGGATAGACCGCAAGAATCGCGTCGGCGTGCTTGCCGTAACTCGGGCGAACAAACGATTCGAACAGCGCCGCGGTCGCTCCCGGCGGAGCGAACAGCGCGCCCTCGTCGGAGTTGGTGCCGATCAGGATCGGCGTGTCGTTGAAGCGCTTCACCAGATAAAGCTCGTACTGATCGCCGGGCAGCACGTCACCGTCGAAGACGGGCCAGAATCCGCCCTGCAATCCGGGGCCGAGAGCCGCTTGAAGTTTCTCTGCCGGGAGCTCGCGCGCGGCCTTCAAGTCGCTGGCGCCAAGCTTGGCGAGGAAGGCCTGACCCGATGCTTCCGCAAACTTGAGCGGCGGACCGCTGACACCGCCTTCGTTCGCGAAACGTGGTGGGGCGAAGTTGCCGCCGCTCTCCGAGATGGCGCGCTGGAACAGACCCTTCGCCGCGGGCGAGGCAGCCAGCATGCTGACGGCGATGCCGCCGGCAGACTCGCCGAAGATGGTGACGCGAGACGAATCGCCGCCAAACTTCGCGATGTTGGCTTTCACCCACTGCAGACCAGCGATCATGTCCTGCACACCGTAGTTTCCAGACCCCTTCCCGCTCTCTTTACTGAGCTCAGGATGTGCGAGGAAACCGAAAACACCCAACCGGTACGCAACGCTGACCAGGACGATACCTTGCTCGGCCAGCCGCGTTCCGTCGTAGGCCGGAACACTTGTCATCCCACCGACGAAACCGCCTCCATAGATCCAGACCATCACCGGCAGCTTGTCGCCCGGGGTTTTCGCCGGGGTCCAGACGTTGAGGTACAAGCAGTCTTCGCTGATCGGCGCGGACGTACCGAAGATCTTCGCGAAATTCGCATCCTGCATGCAGCTCGCACTGTACTCAAACGCCTGCTTCACGCCGGTCCACGGCTTTACGGGTTGCGGCGCCTTCCAGCGCAACGCCCCGACCGGCGAAGCGGCGAAGGGAATCCCTTTGAATGAGACGATGCCGTTGGCGACAACGCCCGAGACTTTGCCACCGGTGACATCCACGTCTTTGACTTGAGCGCTCGCCGGTGGAACGATCCACAAACTCACCCCGGCCATCGCCACGCACAACGACAGCTTCGTCATGGGCTCACCTCTCTCGTCACACGCTACACGGAAATGGAATCCGCACTAGAGACATCGCACCGACAAGCGCAGGACAAATCGCACTGACAAGTAGCGGGATCGCACCGACCAAGCAGATAACCAATCGCACCGACACGCATTAGAAAGATCGCATCGACCAGCGTCAGAGCGATCGCACCGATGATCGAAGAAGAGATCGCACCTACGTGAGTTGCGAGATTTCCTGATAGAGATACGCCGACGCGATGATGCCGCTGTGGAAGTTGCCCAGGTCGAGCCGCTCGTCCGGCGCATGCGCATTCTCGTCGGGCAGCCCCACACCGAATAACACGCTGGGCAGGCCCAGCTCCTGCTGAAAGGTCGAGACGACGGGAATCGAGCCGCCTTCGCGGTTGAAGACCGGCGCCTGACCGAAGCCCTGCTCGATCGCGCGGCCGGCAGCGCGCACGTACTTGTTGTCGAATTCCGTCATCCACGGCTTGCCGCCGTGCATGCGCGTGATCTTCAGCTCGACCGTCTTCGGGCAGACCTTCTGCAAGTACGCCTCGAAGAGATCGCCAATCTTCTTCGGGTCCTGGTCGGGCACCAGCCGCATGCTGACCTTGGCCATGGCGGTCGCCGGCAGCACGGTCTTGGCGCCCTCGCCCGTGAATCCTGACAGCAGTCCATTCACCTCGAACGTAGGGCGCGCCCAGACACGCTCGAGCGTCGAGTAGCCGGTCTCGCCAAACAGCTTCGGGGCGCCGAGCTCCTTCCGGTATTTGGTCTCGTTGAACGGCAGCTTCTTCCATTCCGCCCGCTCCGCATCGCTCAACTGACGGACATCGTCGTAGAACCCGGGAATCTTGATCCGGCCGCTGCGGTCCTTCATCTGCGAGAGGATGTTCGCGAGCACGAAGCCAGGGTTCGCCACCGCGCCACCGAACGAGCCGGAGTGCAGATCGCTCTTCGTGCCGCGCAGATCGATCTGGAAGTACGTCAGTCCGCGCAGCCCGTAACAGATCGACGGGATGCCGCGATCGAACATCGGTGAATCGGAGATGACGACAACATCGGCCGCGAGCTCCTGTTTGTGCGATCGCACGAAGTCGTCCAGGTGAACGCTGCCGACTTCCTCCTCGCCCTCGATGAAGAACTTGATGTTGAGCGGCAGGCTGCCGTTCTTCTTCAGATGTGCCTCGACCGCCTTGATGTGCATGAACACTTGGCCCTTGTCGTCAGCGGCGCCGCGCGCGTAGATCTCGCCGTCGCGCACCGTCGCCTCGAACGGAGGACTGGTCCAGAGATCGACCGGATCAACCGGCTGCACGTCATAGTGCCCGTAGAACAGGATGGTCGGCTTGCCCGGGGCGTTGAGCCAGTCGCCGTAGACGACGGGATTCCCGGGCGTGTCGATCAGCCGCACGTTCTCCATGCCGACCTGTCGCAGCGCATCCGCCGTCCACTCGGCGGCGCGCCGAACATCGGCGATGTGCGCGGGCAGCGCGCTGATGCTCGGAATCGCGAGGTACTGCTTGAGCTCCTCGACGTACCTGTCACGGTTGACGTTGATGAAATCGACGACCTGATTCATGGCTCAATGATATGCCACGCGTCTCCGCGCCGCCGCGCGCGTCCATCGCGTTCGAGCTTCACGAGGTGCGCGAGTACAGTCTCACGCGCGACCTGGAGCAGGCTGTCCTTGAGGCCGCGGTAGATCACCGGCACCAGCGCATCCGGTGTCGCCTCTCCCTCTCGCAATGCCGCCAGGATCTGCTCTTCGCGCTCGCGCCGATGTTCGAGGTATCCGCGGAGGACCTCGTCGGGGTCGTCGATGACGGGGCCGTGCGCCGGAAGCAGACGCGCCGGCTTGAGCGCACGGACCCGCTCGAGCGACGCCAGATAGTCGGCGAGGTCGCCTTGCAGGTTCGGCGGAATATAAACAGTTGTTCCCTTCACCGCGAGGTCGCCGGAAAACAGTGTCCGCGATTCCTCGTGCCAGAAACACAAGTGGTCGGGCGCATGACCCGGCGTGTGCACCGCTCGCAGCCGACTGTCGCCCGCTTCGATGATCTGCCCGTTTTCAATCGGTTCCCACCTCGCCGGCCAACGGCCATCGCGCTCCGGCCACGGCATCTTCAGGAATCGCGCGCCCCGGTAACGCTGCGCGAGCGCAACCACGCCGGAGGCGTGATCGACATGTGCGTGCGTCACCAGCACCTGCACGAGACGCGCGCCGGCGAGCGCCTCCTCCAGCGCCGCAAGGTGCTGAGGCTCACCCGTTCCGGCATCGATGAGCGTCGTGATACGCCCCGGGATGAGCCACGTCCAGTTACCTCCACCCGTCATCGGGCCGGGATTGAAGGCGTGAACCGCAATCGGCTTCATGGGGTCAGACCCCCTGAGTCATCGTGTATCAAGGGGTCTGACCCCTTGATCGACTCGGTTCAACCAGATGGACAGCGCGAAGTAATAAGCAGGAAACGCGAGCGAGACCCACATGACCGCCCGCGATACCGCCGGATACTGCCACAGCATCAGCAGCATCAACGCGGACCAGATCCCACCCGTCACATTCGTGAAGAGCCGCAGAACCGGCGTCCGGGATGGGTACACGTATCGAATCGGAATGAACACCAGGATGACGAAGGTGGCCAACACCGCCGCATTCACGGACGAGGGAAATCCGGCGACCAGCAGATAGAACACGACGATGTTCCAGTAGGACGGGAAGCCGGTAAAGAAGTGGTCAGTTGTTTTGGCGTCGCGGCGACTAAACCCGTACCCACTCGATAAGAGCATCGCTGCTGCAATGCAGATCGTCCACTCACCAGGCACGAGCACAGCACGCCAGACGAACAACGCGGGAACGAACACGTAGGTCAGGTAATCGACGACATCATCCAGCTTGCCACCGTCGAACCACGGAATCCGTTCGGCGACACGTGCGCGGCGAGCGAGAAAGCCGTCGGTGGCATCGATGACGACCTGGAGCCAGAGACAGAAGAACGCGGCGCGGTAGTTGAAGTCGATGACGGAGCGCGTGGCGAGCAGCGCGAGAAGTAGTCCGCTCGCCGTGTATGCGTGGACGAGCCAGGCTCCGATCACAGCCGCCGAACGGCGTTTGGAAAATCGCGCCAGACGGGGACGCCACAGAAGTGAGAGCCCTCGGTGCAGCGCGGCGAAATCAAGCCGTTGCGAATGACACAGGGCGGGCCGATGTAGCGGCCGATGCGCGGGTGCAGCGCTCGCACCTGCTCGATCTCGTCCATCGAGGCAAGGTAGATCTCCTCCTGCGCGTTGAAGCACGTACGCAGCGTCCACTTGTGCAGCAGCGCGAGCAGCGATCCTGATTCGACGAAGCGCAGCGTCTTGGCATTGGGCAGCAGATACAACGCGTGCTCCAGCGGCACCTCGAGCGCGAGGAGCTGATTCTTGGCCTCCCATGCTTCCTGCATCGCGGCGTCATAGACGGCTCGTGCGCGCGGATTGGCAGCTATCAGTCGCGGCGTGATGTAGTCGGGACGCGCGGTGTCGGCGAACGTCATCAATGGTCGTGAAGCCGGCACCATGCGATGGCGCTGGTCCTGCGAATCAGCGGTGTGACTGAGCCGCTTCTCGAACACGTAGGTCGCGTGATGCAGCGCGCGCATGAGGGGCGAATGATAGGAAACATTCAGCACGTCGAGCCGGTAGCGATTCCGTGCCGGATTCAGGACGCGGTCGAGCGCCTCCTCGTCCTCCATCTCGCCGGCCGCGAGGCCAAACACCGATCGCACGGACTCGGCCACGACCGATTCCGCGTCGGGCGACGAGGTGCGCAGACGTGACCATCGTCCGTTCAGCCGCGCGTCGAACTCGGCCGCGAAACAGTCTCCACCGCTGCGAGGTCGCGGGAAAGCGCCCTCCTGCACGTCCTCATCGGGGATCGGAGCGAGACCAACCTTGTCGAAGAAGTACGGGTCCCACTCCTTGACCAGGCGCACCATCTCCGAGATCACGAGCCGCGTTTCGTGCGGCGCGTCACCGGTGTTCATCATCCGGTGCAGCCGGTGCAAGACGATGCCCGAAACGGTGTGCACCATCGAGGTAAATGCGGCAATCGGGATGACGTAGCGCGCGGTCTCGATCGCGCGCTTCTCGGCGTCCTTCTCAATCTGCTTCAGCCGCTCGGCATTCGTGTTGGGACGGACGTATCGCAGCTCTTTCAGGATCGCGAGCGCGTCGTCTTTGAGCAGCGCCGACAGCTCCGCGTAACGATCCCACGCGCGCACGACGGCGGCTTCATACACGCTGCGCGCCTGCCCGACCAGCGGCGGCACATAGGCGCGCGGCTCTTTGAGCTTCACGTAGCGCTGGCTGGATTGCTCGGAGTTGTAAAACGGGTAGGAATGCAGGAACGTCCAGACGAACTGCCGTGAGATGTTCTCGAGCCCGAACTCGAAATGCGCGTGCTGATAGACCGTGTGATGACCGGCGTCGAAGGTCAGCACGCCAATCGAATCGCGCTGCGATTCGGTGACTTCGTTCGCGCCGATCACGCGCGGGGAATAACAGGTCCGTGCCGCCGCGATCGCGCCATCGTATGGCGTCTGCGGCGCTGTTCGCAGCGTCACGATGGGCGCACCACTGGAGAGCACTGGAAGCGCAATTATAGAACATTGGTGATCGTTGATCTTTGATTAGAGATTCGTTGTTGATTGCAGATTTTCGATTGAGGATGAGTAAGTGGTTGGCCGAAGCAACGAGTCCATTCAATCGACAATCAGCAATCACGAATCAACAACGATTCAACAATCAACGATCAGCAATCAAGAATCGATCAATCCTCGTCTTTGGCGTGATACCGAGAGTATTCGTCGAGATAGGTGAGCGATTGCATTGACGTCATGCGATCGAAGAAGAGCACCCCGTCCAGGTGATCGGTTTCATGCTGGACGACGCGCGCCGGGAAATTCTTCACTCGAAGCTCGATGGATTTGCCGTTGCGATCCAGCGCCGATACCGTGATCTCGGTAAAGCGGGGCACCATACCTCGGATGTCCGGGATGCTCAGACAACCCTCCCACCCCTCTTCCTTGGTCGAGCCGGACGGGAGGATTTCCGGATTGATGATGACGGTCGCCTCGCTTTTCGGACCGGGGTCATCTTCGAGCAGTGCGACGAACAGTCGCAGACCTTCGTGCACTTGCGGCGCCGCCAGGCCGACCCCGTGATACTCGTGCATCGTGTCGATCATGTCGTCGATCAGCTTCTGCATCAGCGGATCGCGTAAATCGGACTTCGCGACCGGTCGCGCGCGCTCGCGCAAGACAGGATGCCCCATGCGCGCGACCTTGAGGATGGACATAGGGGTAAATTATATGGCTCGAGAGCCGGATGCATCCGCACGATGAGCGCCCCTACAGCTTCTGCCCGTTGTGTGGCGCTGACCTCGAGCTGCGTACGCTGAAGCCGACCGAGCCTGACCGGCTCGTCTGCATACAATGCGGCTTCATCTTCTACCAGGATCCCAAGGTCGCAGTCGCAACGATTATCCGCAGCGACAACGATCACATCGTGCTCGTGAGGCGGGCCATCGAACCGGGATACGGCAAGTGGGTCTGCCCTGGTGGATTCGTCGATCGCGGTGAGGAGGTGCTTGCCGCCGCGATTCGCGAAGCACGCGAGGAAGCAGGCGTCGATATCCGTATCGACCGCCTGCTCAATGTGTACTCGTATCCTGGTGTCGCGCCGGTGATCATCGTGTACGTCGCGACGATGACCGGAGGGACGCTGACCTGCGACGACGAGTGCCTCGAGGTCCGGCTGTTTGCGCCGGATCAGATCCCCTGGGGCGAGCTGGCGTTCTCGAGCACAAAGGCCGCCCTTCGTGAGTACCTGCAGCAGTAACTGGCCGAATTTACATCGACCTCGGCGGTTTCGACCCAACCACGAGTGAATACAAAAATGAGTACGGCCGGATCTTCCTTTTCCATCGACGTTTAGCCCAGAAGTGACCAAATGGACGTAGTTTTGCTATCGATGGGTTTGGGAGATTGCTAATGAAAAGCCCTTCAGCGCTGATGCTCGCCGTCGTTCTCGTCCTGGGAGCAACTGCTTGCGACAACTCGCCGTCATCGAGCCCCTCCGGCCGGTTAGCGACGTTCAATCTCAGACTGACCGACAGCCCATTCAGCGATGCGCGCGCCGTGCTGGTCACGTTCTCTGAAGTGACCGCGCATCGAAGTGATAGCGAGTGGACCAGGGTGCCTTTCGCCGGTGGCGCCACCTCTCGAACTTGCGATCTCAAGAAGTTGCAGAATTCAGAAGACGTACTCGGCACCGGTCCACTGCCACCGGGTGACTACACGCAGGTGAGGCTCGTCGTACAGAGCGCACGACTCTATTTCGATAATCCAGCGGACGGACCTGCGTGCGCCGCGACAATCGCTGCTCCCGCCGGCAGGATGGCGGATCTCCGTATCCCCTCCGGCGAGGTGAAGCTCAATCGCGGATTCACGCTCACAACCGAAGCTGCAACGACGATGGTCATCGACTTCGACGGGGATCGATCGATTCACCAGACGGGCAACGGCACGTACATGATGAGCCCGGTGATCGGCATCACCCGCGTCAATTAGAGACGGTTTTGCACGTCCTTTAGAGGCGGGTCGTGGGACCCGCCTCGCTGTTCTGACCAAATTGAAAAGTCGGTAACGGTTTTCGTGCAAGTCTGACCCGTCCCACTCGGCGCACCCACAGACAACCTCTTTCAGCGGAACATCTTGCGTGCAACCGGCCGGGGTGGCTCATGTCTTGCCCCCTCTGCATCCAGGAGTAAAACATGCGATTAACGTCCGTTCTCGCTGCGACCGCCTTGCTCGTTTCCGTCGCGTGCGGAGGATCAAATCCCTCGAGTCCTTCTGACGGATCTGGCACCGGAGGAGCGGGTACCTTCAACGTGCGCATCACCGACAGTCCCTACGGCAGTGCGAAGGCTGTGCTGGTGACGTTCTCGGAGGTGGCCACCCATCGGAACGGCGACTGGACGAGGCTTCCATTCCCCGGCGGCTCCACTCGCACCTGCGACTTGAAGAAGCTGCAGAACGCCGCTCAGGACCTGCTCGGCGGAGGCGCCATCGAGCCCGGGACGTACACGATGATCAGGCTGGTCGTCCAGAGCGCGAAGATCTACTTTGACAACTCGGCCCAGTCGTCGACACCGTGCGCCCCGTCTATCGGGGAGCCCGCTGGTGCTTCGTCGCCTCTCACGATTCCGTCGGGTGAAGTGAGACTGAATGGATCGTTCGGCTTAACGAGCAGCGCGGCAACCACGGTCCTGGTCGACTTCGACGGCGAGTCGTCCATCATTCAGAACGGGAGCAGCTACACCATGCAGCCCGTTATCAGGATCGTCAGCATTCAGTAATCGCGGGCAAGGCACACTGAAGCGCGGCGGGGACCCGCAGCCCCGCCGCTCCACGCGAGAGATACTTCCTTAGGCGATCGTGACTTCTTTTGTCAGGTAAACGTCCTGGATCGCGTTGAGGAGGGCAGCGCCCTCTTTCATTGGCCGCTGGAATGCCTTCCGCCCGGAGATGAGGCCCATGCCGCCGGCGCGCTTGTTGATCACGGCCGTCTTCACGGCTTCCTTCAAATCTCCCTCGCCTGAGGACGCTCCGCCAGAGTTGATGAGACCGGCTCGTCCCATGTAGCAATTGGCGAGCTGGTACCTCGTGAGATCGATCGGGCTGTCGCTCGTCAACTGTGAGTAGACGGCCTTGTGCGTCTTCCCGAAGTTGATGGCGTTGTATCCGCCATTGTTCTCGGGCATCTTCTGCTTGATGATGTCGGCTTCGATCGTCACACCGAGGTGGTTGGCCTGGCCGGTGAGATCGGCCGCCACGTGATAGTCTGCTTCCTTGGTCTTGAAGGCGGAGTTGCGCAAGTAGCACCACAGGACGGTGAACATCCCGAGCGCGTGCGCCTCCTGAAACATCGCACTCACTTCCTGAATCTGCCGCTTCGACTCTTCCGATCCGAAGTAGATGGTGGCGCCAACAGCCATGGCGCCCATGTCGAAGGCCTGCCTGACGCTGGCGAACCGAATCTGGTCGAACGAGTTCGGGTACGAGATGAACTCGTTGTGATTCAGCTTCACGATGAAAGGAATCTTGTGGGCGTACTTGCGGCTGGCCGCGCCGAGGACACCGAGCGTCGAGGCAACGGCGTTGCACCCGCCTTCAATCGCCAGCTTCACGATGTTCTCGGGATCGAAGTAGGCGGGATTGGGGGCGAACGAGGCGCCCGCCGAATGCTCGACGCCCTGGTCGACAGGCAGGATCGACACGTACCCCGTCCCCGCAAGCCGCCCGGTGTTCAGTATCGACTGCAGCGCGGCGAGAACCCGTGGCGACCTGTCCGATAGCCCGTACGCGCGATCCACGTAGTCAGGCCCCGGCAGCAGAAGGCTGTCCTTCGGGATCGTCTTGCACTGGTGCTCGAGAAGCCGCACGTCGTCTCCAAGAATGGATGCAATACCTTTGATGCCCGGGACGGTCAGTTCGACGCTCGCGGTTGAAGCCACGGTTACACCTCTTGTTTTGATCCTACCTCGCTCACAGCCCTGGCGGGCGCCGGGAATTCGACATACTCCATGACGGCCTCTTTGACCGCGCGAGCGACAATTTCGTCAATCGGCAGCGCCTGCTCCGCCGCCTCGATATCGGCGAGGCGCGCGCGTGTGAGGGGGTTGCGCGGCGTGAAGAGTGTGCAGCAATCCTGGTCGGGAATGATGGAGATGGGATACGAGCCAATCCTGGTTGCCTCGGCGGTGATCTCGTCCTTGTCCATTCCAATCAGCGGCCGGAAGACCGGGAGTGTCACGACGCTGCCGATGACGGCCAGGTTCTCCAGCGTCTGCGAAGCGACCTGACCGACGACTTCACCGGTGACGAGCGCCTGGGCGCGCCGCTCCGTCGCAATCGCCTCGGCGATGCGCATCATCAGCCGGCGGTAGATCACCACACGCATCGGGCCGGGCACTGACAACACGACCTGCTGCTGGATCTCGCCGAACGCCACGAGGTACAAGCGAGAGCGGTGTTGCCACCTCGTCAGCAGGTGGACCAGCTCACGTGCCTTTTCCTGTGATGCACGGGAGAGAATCGGGTAGCTGTGGAAATGCACGAATGTGACCGCGCACCCGCGCTTCATCATGCGATGCGCGGCGACGGGTGAATCAATCCCGCCTGACAGCAGGCTCACCACGCGACCGGCCGTGCCCGTCGGCAGCCCTCCCGGCCCGCGCTCCTTGCCAAAGAAGTAGAACGCCTGATCCGTGAGCAGCTCGACGTGAATCGTCAGGTCGGGCTCGTCCAGGTTCACCTTCCAGCCGCGGGCCTCCTTGATGCGGCCGCCGACGTCGCGCTCGATCTGCGGCGACGTCATTGGAAAGCGCTTGTCGGCGCGACGCGCCGAGACGCGGAAGCTGGAGCAGGTCCGATCTCCGAGAGCGTTCAGAATCGCCGCCGACACCGCGTCGAGGTCGAGCGCCGTCCGGCCTGCGTAAGAGAAGTTGGCGACGCCAAACGTCCGGCGAATGCGTTCGCCCACGGCTTCGCGAGACGCATCAGGCCCGAGGACCACCTCGATTCGGCCCATCAGCGCGCGCACGCTACGGACGTCGAGGTCTGACAGGGCCTCCCTCAGGTTTCGCACGAGGCGCGCCAGGAACCAAGGACGATTCTTCCCCTTCAGCGCGAGTTCCTGGTAATGGACGACGATCGAGTTCATAGACTGATCGGGATCATGTCCCAACTGCCCACTCCCAACGAGATCGTAGAGCGCGGGCTTCAGCCCGCGCGTAAGAAATCAACGACCGCGGCCGCGGCCGCGTGGCCGCTTACGACCGCGCTCTCGATAGTAGCGGGCAGGCCGGTATCGATCCAATCACCGGCCAGGAAGAGACCCGGAACCGGCGTTGCCGTCCGTGGTCGAGTGGGCTGACCAGGAGCGACGGAGAAGGTCGCTCGCTTCTCACGCACAACGACGGCGCGACGCAGCGTCGCCGAGCGGACCGGCGGCATCGCCGCCCTCAACTCATCGAGCGCAAGATCGACCAGTTCCTGGTTGCTCGAGTTCACCAGCGCCTCGGCTCCGCTGGAGACGAGCGATAAATGCGACGTGGATCCCCCGAACAGCGCGCGCTTGTCGAATACCCATTGCATCGAGCGCCCGGGCAACCCGACGAACGTGCTCGACGTCACCGGGCGATCGAACCAGAGATTGACCGTCACGATCGGCGACGCTTGCGTCGATTCCGCCGCGCGAATGATGTTGGCAACGGCCGGTGGACTGTTCTCGAACAGAGTCGGCAACGCGTACCACGCGGTCGCACAAATCACCGCGCGTGGATGAAAGAGTTCGTCTTTCACGCGGACGGACGCCGCGGCGTAGTCGGCGCGAACCCGCGCAACCGCATTCGCACGGACTGCTCCACCGGATCGCTCGATGTACGTTGTGGACGGATTCACGTACAAGTCATCGAGCGCGCACAGCGCCAGCCCGAGCGAAGAATCCCGTCGCTCGAACGTGAACATGCGGCGGAGCACCTCGCCGAACATCTCGCCGGCGCCTTCGTCGATCGATTGGTTCAGCGCCGCCACGGCCAGCGGCTCCCACAGGAGATCGACAAGGCGAGGCGTCTGCCCGTGCGCCGCGAGCCACTCGCGGACCGTTGCGCCGGGATAGCCGCCGCGCCGGCCGCCATTCCTCATGCGAGCAAGCGCGAACCGATCCCGCCAGCCAATGGCATCCCACCGTAAGGCACCGACGAGCAGGTGCAGCGGCGCTGGAATTTCGGGACAGGTAAGACGAGACGCGCGCCCGTCCCGGTCGATGATGTCGACCGCAAGTCCTGGTTGCAGGTACACCTGCGCCTCTGTGCCGATGCGACGCAGGAAGCGAAACGTCTCGCGATACGCGCCGGTCAGCACATGCTGGCCGTTGTCCACGCGCTCGCCGGTCGCGGGATCGACGAAGGCTGACGCGCGGCCGCCCAGCGCCGGCCGCGCCTCGAGCACGAGAACGCGAATGCCCTTCTCGGCCAGAGCGGTTGCCGTACTCAACCCGGCAAAGCCGCCGCCGATGACGACGACGTCGTAAGAAGACCCCGGGGGTGATTCTTGGTGGGCGGCCGGGTCGAAAATCACCCCCGGGGCCCTCCAAGAAGCGCGGTAATCCACATGCGCAATGCAATCACCGCTCGCTGAGGCCGCGGCACGCGGATACGCGCGCTGAAAACATCGTAGCCGTTGCGCTCGATACGTCTCAGGATCTCGAAATAGATGGCGCCCATGATCTTGGCCGCGACGAGACTTCGTGCATCCTCAGGGGGCAGGTGCTGTGCGGCGCGACGATAGTAGTCGTGGGCGCGGTCGCACTCGAATCGGAGCAGTTGCACGACTGCCTCAGTCATGCGGCCGGCTCGAAGATCGTCCTCGGTTACGCCAAATCGCCGCAGGTCCTCGGTTGGCAGATAGACGCGTCCACGAATGATGTCCGCGCTGACATCACGAATGATGTTCGTCAATTGCAGCGCCAGCCCCAGGTTCTCCGCATACAGCCTGGCCGACTGATTGCGGTACCCGAAAATCTCGAGACAAATCAGACCGACGGCCGACGCGACGCGACGGCAATATTCGACCAGGGCCGCGAAGCTGTCATAGCGGACCTGCTTGAGATCCATCTCCACGCCGTCGACCAAGTCCTCGAAGCGCGCGCGCGGCAGGTGGAACTCGCGAACGTATGGCTGCAACGCCGCGCCTTCTGTGGTGCGTGGTACTCCCTCGTACATTGCAGCGAGCTCTGCGCGCCAGTGCGCTAGCCTCACCGTGGCCTTCGCTCGCGCATCGTTGCTCAGCCCGCCGGCCCATTCGTGCTCAGGCACGATCTCGTCGACGGCATCGTCGACCGCCCGGCAGAAATCCCACGTCGCGATGATGGCGCTGCGCTTGCGCGGCGGCAGGACGAGAAACGAGTAATAGAAGTTGGTGTCGCGGCTCATGTGCTGGCCGCGCGTTGGCGAATCGACCTGGGCCAGCCGAGTGCCGTTCCCGCCAGCCACGGAATGTCGGTCGTGCCGATGGTCGGTCTATGGCTCAACACGTCGAAGCCCATTGCTTCGAGGCGATCGAGGATGCGGGTTCCACCGAGCCAGGTCACACGAATCTCGTATCGCAGTCGTCCTCGGAGTCGATCGCAGAGAGGCAAACCATTGTTGAACAGCGCACGGGTTCGCACGACGGCGGCGGCGACGGCGTGCCTCCATTCCGGCGTGATTCGCCCCTCCGTGAGCGCGCCTTCATCCGCCCCGTGGTTGCGCATCTCCTCGAGCGGAAGATAGATGCGACCCCGGGCATAGTCGCTTCTCACGTCCTGCCAGAAGTTGGTCAACTGCAGCGCCGTGCAAATCGCATCCGACCACGCGTCGAGATCGGAAGCCGTATAGCCACCAATGCGGAGGACGAGGCGGCCAATCGGGTTCGCGGACCGCCGGCAATAGTCGAACAGGGTAGTCCAGCTCTGATAACGCGTGACCGTGACGTCCTGCCGAAACGCGCTCAGCAGGTCCTCGAAGAGAGCGGCAGGGAGTTGCAGCCTTCGTATGCTGACCCCGAGGGCAAGGAAGATCTCGCGCGTGTGAACCGGCTCGCCCGCTTCCGGTGGTCGCTGCGTCGTGCATGACGTTCCCGAGACCACTTCGCGCAGCCGGGAACGCCACAGATCGAGCAGCCGATAGCGCTCTTCCGCGGGGCGGTCCCCTTCGTCAGCGAAATCGTCTGCGGCCCGCGCGAATGCGTAGACCGCCGCGATGTGGGGACGCATGCGACGAGGCAAGAGCAACGATGCCACAGGAAAATTTTCGTAGTGCGCACGACAGTCGCGAGCGCACGCCGCGTAGGCAGCATCGAGATCTACCATTCCGTCTCGACAACACCCGCGCGACGATTCGCCGCCCGCGCCATGACGAAGAGCAGATCGGAGAGCCGGTTGAGGTACACGACCACGATTGGCTCAACGGCGCCCGGACCAAGGCCGACGACGCGCCGCTCGGCACGGCGGCAAATCGTTCGGCTGACATGCAGCAAGGCACCGGGCAGCGCACCACCCGGCAGGATGAAGCGGCGAAGCGGTTCGAGCTCAGTCTCGAGCCGATCAATCGCCTGTTCCATCCGCTCGATGTCGGCCTGCAGCACTGCCGCCTTCTCGACTCGGCCGGCGATGCGCTTCGACGGATCGGCCAGTCTCGCGCCCACTGCGAACAACTCTTTCTGAATCGTTTCGAGCGCACCCGCGAGATCCGCGTCCAGCCCCGCGGCGCGCGCGGCGCCGAGCGTCGCGTTCAATTCGTCGACCTCGCCGTACGCCTCGACGCGGGCGTCAGCCTTCGACACACGTGAGTTGTCGAACAGCGACGTCTCGCCCGTGTCTCCGGTCTTTGTGTAAATCTTCACGTCCCGACTCCGCCCCCGTGAAATTATATGGGTTTGATGCCAGCGCCTTCGTTACCCAATCCGCCAACCCGTCAGCGTTTTCGTCGTCGATTGCTCACGTGGTATCGCGCCAATGGCCGTGATTTGCCATGGCGTCGCACGAGCGACCCGTATCACATCCTGGTGTCGGAAGTGATGCTGCAGCAGACGCAGGTCGACCGCGTGCTTCCCAAGTATCACGAGTGGCTCGAGCGCTATCCGTCGCTGGCGGCGCTTGCGTCCGCGGACGAGCATGACGTCACGAACACCTGGAGGCCGCTCGGCTACAACATCCGGCCGCGCCGGCTGCACGCCATCGCGCGCGAGTCGGTGGAGCGCTACGGCGGAGAGTTACCCTCCGACCAGGCAACATTGCTTTCGTTCAAGGGCATAGGCGCGTACACGGCAGGCGCCATCAGGAGCTTCGCCTTCGGACAGCGCGCAGCGATCCTGGATACCAACGTCGCACGCGTGTTGTTTCGCGTGTTCATCGGACGCGGTGATCCCAAATCACACGCGATGCGCAAGCACCTGTGGGCGCTGTCCGAGACGCTCGTCCCGCACAAACAGGTTTTCGATTTCAATCAGGGGCTGATGGACTTCGGTGCAACCGTCTGCGTCGCACGAAAGCCAAAATGCATCGGCTGCCCGATGACGAGGATGTGCCGTTCGTTCCCAAAATTGTCGTCAGGCCGCGAGTCGTGATCGTAGTCGTCGCTGCCGTGATCGAACGGGACGGCTCCTTCCTGGTGACCCGACGAATCGAGGGCGCACATCTCGAGGGGCTTTGGGAGTTTCCTGGCGGGAAGATCGCAACCGGCGAGACCCACGCCGAGGCGCTGGCCCGTGAGATCCGCGAGGAACTGGATGCGGACGTCGAAGTGGGAGCGCTGCTATTCGAGACTCAGTTCGACTACGCCGAGCGAACACTCTCGCTGCACTTCTACCATTGCCTGCTGCGTGGCGCACCGCGGCCGCTGCTCGGTCAGCAAATGAAGTGGGTCCGGCGAGCCGAGTTGCGCGCGCTCGACTTTCCGCCGGCGGACGAAGAACTGATCAGACGATTGACTGAATCCGAGCCCCGCTGATCCGGCCTCGCCGGAGCCAGGCGAAGGCGGATGCCCCTCGTCGTGCTACGATCCGGCCGCTTTGTCGGACAACGTCAACAGTCGTAAAGGATTCCTCGAGCGCTGCGCGGATGTAAGCAGGAGCGGGTCAGTCTGGGTCGCGCTCGGAGTCGCCTTCCTGGTGCTTGGTATCTCCAATTCGTCCGGCGCCTATATCGGACTGGGAGCAGCCTTCCTGGCGATTGGAATCGGACGTGCCGTTCGAAGGCGGCGGCATTCTGCTGACTGATTCAGACCGCTGACGGTACGGGAACTTCAGTCACAACGGCAGACGCTCGTCCCGAGGGCGTCTCGACTTCGAGCACAGTTCCGGGCGCGACAAAATCGCGTTGCGCATATCCCAGCGCGATCATGCCCGAACGAGGTGACTCGGCCGCACTGGTCACCCATCCCATCTCGCGATCGCTCGCATAGATCTTCGCGCCACGATCTGGTCGTTGACCGTCGATCCGCATCGAGACCAGCTTCTTCGCGACGCGTCCGTGACCGCGATGCAGAACGCGGATGATCACCTCCTGTCCGACATAACACCCCTTCGTGAAGGAGATCGCACGGGACTCGATACCGGCCTCGAGCGGAATCGTCTCCTCTGTCATGTCGACCCCGAACGCAGGATAGGCGACCTCAATCCGCGCCGCAGTGATGGCATCCGCCGAAACAGCGACGGCGCCGGCGTTGGTCAGCGCTGAGACGACCGAGCCCACCCGGGCCCGCTCCATGTACACGCAGAACCCGGGCACGCCGAGTTGACTGATGCGGGCTACCGATACCGGGGAATCACCGAACTCGAACTGCGAGTGGCGGTACTCCGGCCACTCGCCCAGGCCACGTGCGCCGTCGATGACCTGCTCGAGCACCGCGGCAGCCCGAGGACCATGGATCCAGACGCTGCTCAGGCTCTCGGCCAGTGAGCCGACGCGGACATCCTCGGTGAAGACGAATTGTTCGAGGCGCTGAATGGTGGAGTCCAGGTTTTCCGCCGGCACGTCGAGGAGGATCATGCCGCCCGACTCGAGGACGTGTAAATCTGTAAGCATGCGGCCTTGCGGCGACAGCCACGCGGAATAGCAGCCGGTGCCCGGTGTCAGCCCTTGAATGTCGTTCGTCAGCAAGCCCTGAAGGTAGGCGGCGCGGTCCTGCCCGGCGACGGCAATCTGGAGGCGCGGAGCCACCGCGCCGATAGCCGCCTGCTGCTGAATAACCCGATAGCCGTCCGCGGAAGTCATCGGCCGTGCAGACCTGATACGATCGCTGAAGTGCTTCGTTTCAGATATCTCGTACATTGTATCTACCTGCTTCTGCTGGGTCTCCCCTACCTTGCCGCAGCCCAGCCACAGGCGGCTTCTCCTCGTCAGACCGCTGGTTACCTGGTCTTTGTGCGCGGTAACCCCCTTGGCCGCGAGCTCGTCACGTTCAATCGCGACCAGAGCGGTATCACGATCACGACCCAGGGCCGGATGTTGGCCCCGCTCAACATCACGGTGCGCAACGCTGAGTTCAAGTACCTCGCTGACTGGACACCGACGACGTTGTCGCTGGACGCAACCGTCAATGACAGTGTGCTCCAGCTCAAGACGACGTTTGCCAACGGGAAGGCTGCGACCGATGGAGTCGCGCCCGGCCAGCCGATATCAGCCACACACGACGTCGCTCCCAAGACGCTGATCCACGTCAACGGCGTCTTTGGTTCATACGTCGCGCTCGCGCGTCGTCTCGTCGAGAACTCCGAGGAGGGAGCCGAATTCCGCGTCTATGTCGTCCCGCAGATCGAGATCGCGGTGAAGGTGAAAGCCATCCACCGCGAGCGGATGCAAGTAGGAACGACGGTTCTCGACGTTCGCCGCTTCGAGCTGGTCTACGCAAACCCGTCAGGTGAGGTCGCCGTCAATCTCACGGCCAATGACGATGGCGGACTTGTCCGCGTCAACGTACCAGTTGATTCACTGGACATCGTGCGCGAGGACGTCGCCTCGACCACGTCGCGCACACAGATCCACTCGAACCCTGGAGACGAAGCCGTCATCATTCCGGCGCTGGGCTTCAACATCGGCGCAACGCTGACGCGACCCGTAAAATCAGCACCGAACACGAAGCTCGCCACGGTCGTACTTGTCGCCGGGTCTGGTGTCGGCGACCGCGACGGGGTGGTCCACGGCGTCCCGACACTGGCGCAACTGGCGGGAGCCATCGCCGATTCCGGGATGATGGCCGTGCGCTATGACAAGCGCGGCAACGGACAGAGCGGCGGTCGCTCGGAGTCCGCCACTGTTACCGATTTCGCCGAGGACGTACGCGCGATCGTGCGTTGGCTGGAGAAACGGCCCGACATCGATCCCAAGCGGATCGCCGTCGCTGGTCACAGTGAAGGCGCCTGGATTGGCCTGCTCGCCGCATCACGCGAAAGACGCATCGCCGCTGTTGTCTCGATCGCCGGGCCGGCGAGCAGAGGGGCAGAGTTGATATTGGAGCAGCAGCGCTATTCCCTCGATCAACTGAAGCTCCCGGTCGAGGAGCGCGACAAAAGAATCGCGCTTCAGCAACAAATTCACTCCGCCGTGTTGACCGGCAAAGGCTGGGAAACGGTGCCGCCGCAACTTCGCCGAGAGGCCGACACCCCATGGTTCCAGAGCCTGCTGACGTTCGATCCGGCGAAGGTGCTCGAGGATGTGCGGCAACCGATGTTGTTCGTCCACGGCGCTCTTGATCGCCAGGTCCCGGTTGAACACGTCGAGAAGCTTTCCGATCTGGCGCGCAAGGAGAGCAAGTCGAAGTCGGTCGATGTCGTGGTCGTGCGCGGTGTGAACCATTTGCTCGTGCCGGCCACGACCGGAGAGGCCAGCGAATACGGAACGCTGACCGATCGCAATGTCAGCAAGGACGTCACGATGGCCGTGACGACCTGGTTGAGCAAGACCTTCGCGTCAATTCGATAACGGCGGCCAGGTAGTCATGAGCCCCTCCCGCATTCGCGTCCCCGATCTCAAAGAGAAGAAGTCGCGTGGCGAGAAGATCGCCATGCTGACGGCCTACGACGCCACCATGGCGCGTCTGCTGGACCAGGCGGGTGTTGATGCGTTGCTCGTCGGCGACTCGGTCGCCATGGTCGTACTCGGTTACGAGAACACGCTGTCGGTCACGCTTGACGACATGCTCCATCACACGCGCGCGGTCGCACGCGGCGCGACGCGTGCATTGATCGTCGCCGACATGCCGTTCCTGTCGTACCAGGTGAGTGCCGAGGAGGCCGTGCGCAACGCCGGACGTTTGCTCCAGGAGGGGGGGGCGGCCGCCGTCAAGATCGAAGGTGGACGTCCGGTGCTCGAGGCCGTCCGCCGGATGGTCGACGTCGGTATTCCGGTGATGGGACATCTCGGGCTTCAGCCGCAATCGGTTCATCGGCTCGGCGGTTACATCAAACAGGCCACTCGCCCGCAAGACGCTGATGCCCTCGCCGCGGATGCGATCGCGCTGCAGGACGCCGGCACGTTTGCCATCGTCCTGGAGTCGATCCCGGAGGACGTCGCCAAGGGCGTCAGTACCTCTCTGGAGATTCCAACTATTGGCATTGGTGCCGGTCCCCACTGTGATGGCCAGGTCCTCGTCAGCTACGACATGCTGGGACTGTTCGACCGCTTCATCCCGTCATTTGTAAAGCAGTACGCCAACCTGGCCGAGACGGTCCAGGCGGCGACCCGAACTTACGTGGAAGACGTACGCGAAGGGCGCTACCCGCAGTCGTTGTTGAAGCTTTCCGTCTCTGACCGATAAGTCCGGATGGAGATTGTCGAGACGATCGCCGACCTGCGCTCCGGGGTCGCGACAAGGCGTCCGACCGGTCTGCTCGGTCTCGTTCCCACGATGGGCGCGCTCCACGAAGGGCACGCCGGCCTGATTCGACAGGCTCGGGCGGAGTGTTCGACCGTGGTGGTCAGTATTTTCGTCAACCCGATTCAGTTCGATCGATCAGAAGACCTGGAGCGCTACCCGCGATCGCTCGATGTCGACGCTGGCTTGTGCGCATCATTAGGTGTCGATCTCGTGTTTGCGCCTTCAGTCGCTGAGATGTATCCAGTCTCGCCCGAATGTCGAATCGAAGTCGGGAGGCTGTCCGATCACTTGTGTGGACGCTTTCGACCAGGTCACTTCAGTGGGGTTGCGACCGTGGTCCTGAAACTGTTTGAGATCGTGCAGCAGGACAGGGCGTACTTCGGCGAAAAAGACGCGCAGCAGCTAGCGGTGATTCGACGACTCGTCTCGGACTTCAACGTGCCGACGACCATCGTGGGAGTCCCCACCGTCCGCGAATCAGACGGCCTGGCACTGAGCTCGCGCAACCAACGGCTCGATTCACGCGAGCGGCGACTTGCTCCGGCGCTCTTTCACGCGCTGCAGCTGGTGAAGGCAGCCATCACCGCTGGCGTCACCAGCGTCAGCGACCTGAAGCGACTTGCCGCCAGTCAGATTCCGCCTGATCCAAGCCTCAGACTCGAGTACTTCGAGCTGGTCGATCCCGTCGATTTTCAGCCCGTCGAAGCTATCACCGGCCCCGTCGTCGCCGCCGGTGCGCTATGGGTGGGGACGACGCGTCTCATCGACAACATGCGTTGTGTTCCGGGAGAATCGTAGGGTGGAGTGCATGACGTGGAAGCTGCCGGTGATCGTCGCGACGCTGGCGACCGCCGCGACGGTTTCAAGCCAGGTTCAGTCGACGGTGAAGCCGATGGCGCCCGATAAAGGTCTTACGCAAGTCACCGGGCTGAAGGTTGGCCATCACACGCTGAGCGAGCGACCGACAGGATGCACTGTCATCCTCGTCGACGGGGCGGGCGCCGTCGGCGGAGTCTCACAGCGCGGCGCTGCACCGGGCACCCGCGAGACCGATCTGCTCGATCCGCTGAACATGGTCGAGCGCGTCAACGCCATCGTGCTCACTGGCGGCAGCGCGTACGGACTCGACGCGGCACAAGGCGTCGTGCGTTATCTCGAAGAAAGGAAGATCGGCTACCCGATCGCCGGAACCGTGGTGCCGATCGTGCCGGCCGCCGTCCTGATGGATCTGGCATTCGGCGGCAGCTCGACGATCAGGCCAACGGCTGACTGCGGGTACCGTGCCGCGACTGAGGCAAGTACAGGACCGGTCGCCGAAGGCAACGTCGGCGCGGGCGCGGGCGCCACTGTCGGGAAGCTGCTGGGCGGGAACGAGCGCGCCATGAAAGCAGGGCTCGGCTCGGCCTCGATCTCTCTCTCAAACGGTCTCGTCGTCGGCGCCATTGCCGCGGTCAACGCGGTGGGCGATGTCATCGATCCCGCGACGGGCATGGTTGTCGCGGGCATACGAACCGACGATGGCAAGCGGCTC
Source organism: Vicinamibacterales bacterium (assembly GCA_035649635.1). Lineage (GTDB taxonomy): Bacteria > Acidobacteriota > Vicinamibacteria > Vicinamibacterales > UBA2999 > Gp6-AA40. Next base: position 160,177 of record DASRJE010000221.1, read on the forward strand.
GCCGATGCGCGCGCGTTGCTGCGGTCACCTTTACCGTCGGCGGCGAGGCCCAGTCCCGGAGGCAACACCACGCTCGCGGTCGTCGCGACCAACGCCCGTCTGACGAAGGCCGAAGTCAATCGCGTGGCGCTGATGGCCGACGATGGCCTGTCTCGAGCCGTGTCGCCATCGCACACCATCGGCGATGGAGACACGGTGTTCTCGCTGGCGACGGCAACATGGCAAGGCCAGCCCGACATCACAACGATTGGGGCGCTTGCCGCTGATGTCCTGTCGGAAGCGATCGTGCGTGCTGCGGTTCACGCGACGTCTTCAGGAGGTCTTCCCGCCGCTCGGGATCTGGGCACGGTGCCCCAGCGCTTTCGGTGAGCCTCCACCTCGCTCTTCTCATCATCTACTCCTGCGCCGTCGTCGGCCTTGGGCTGTGGACCGCACGGTTCGTGCGGACGAGCAGTGCGTTCTTCGTCGCCGGGCGGAGTCTGGGTCCCGGGCTCGTGCTGGCGTCGATGTTGGCCGCCAACATCGGAGCAGGCGCAACGGTCAACGTCGCCGGGCTGGCCTATCGCGAGGGGCTGAACGCGTGGTGGTGGAGTGGGTCAGCCGGTATCGCGTCGTTCGCGCTCGCCTTCTGGGTGGGTCCGCGAATCTGGCGACTCGCGAAGGAACACGGCTTCTACACCACTGGCGACTTCCTCGAATTCCGTTACGGCGCCATGGTGCGCGCCGTCATCACGAGCCTCGTCTGCTTCGGTAGCCTGTGGATTCTGGCCGCCCAGCTCATTGCTGGTGCCGCGATCATCAGCGTCCTGACCGGCGCGCCTCGCTGGGTTGGCTCGCTCATCGGCGGCGGCATCATGACGATCTACTTCACCGCCGGTGGACTGCTCGGCACGGCGTGGGTCAACACACTGCAACTGATCGTCATGCTCGTTGGGTTCACGGTGGCGGTGCCCTTTGCTGTTGCTGGAGTGGGAGGCTTCACCGCTCTCACGTCGTCGTCGCTGCCCGCGACGTTCGCCGACATCACCTACTCGTCGGGACCAGGATCGGGCTGGACGTTGCTCGCACTGACCGGACCGGCCTTCGTCATTTCGCCCGGGCTCATTCAGAAATCCTACGGTGCCGAGAGCGCCCGGGCACTGCGTCTGGGAGTCGCGCTGAACGGCGTGGGCCTGATGCTCTTCGCATTCCTGCCAGTACTGCTGGGGATGGCCGGGCGCGTGGCGCTGCCGCCCGCGAGCGCACCGGATCTGGTGCTCCCGACGGCGCTCACGGAACTTCTGCCGCCCTGGATCGGAGCCCTGGCTCTTGCCGCTGTCTTTTCCACCGAGGTCGACACCTGTGACGCGATTCTCTTCATGATCTCGACCTCGATCTCGAAGGATCTGTTTCAGCGCTACGTGCGCCCGGCAGCGTCCGACCGCGAGTTGCTCGGGGTGGCTCGCATGTCAGCCGTCGGCGGGGGCGTGCTCGGCGTGCTGCTGTCCATCTACCTGAGCACGATCGTCCAGGCGATGACGGTCTTCTACTCGCTGCTTGGTGTGAGCCTGTTCGTTCCGGTACTCGGCGGCCTGTATTCGCGCCGCGCTGGTCAGGCCGAGGCGCTCTCCGCCATCGTGGCGGGTGTCCTCACGCTGCTCGTGGTACGCTTTGGGTTTGCCGGACGTTACCTGTGGTTGGACCCGACACTGTGCGGGCTCGTCGCGGCAGGCGTGGCGTTTGTTGGCGTGATGATATCCAGACGATCGACATGAAAACTCATCGAATTGCAGTGATTGCGGGCGACGGTATCGGCAAGGAAGTGGTTCCGGCCGGCATCGACGTGCTGAACCATGCCGCCGAACAAAGCGGCTTCCGCTGTGAGTTCACCCCGATCCCGTGGGGGTGCGACTACTACCTGCAGCACGGTCGCATGATGGACGACGACGGAGTCGATCGCCTGATGAAGTTCGACGCGATCTACCTTGGCGCGATTGGCGATCCGCGGGTAGCCGATCACATCTCGGCTCGCGAGTTAATCCTGCCCTTACGTCAGCGACTTGGACAATGGGTCAACCTCCGTCCAATGCGTCTGCTGCCGGGCATCTCGTCTCCACTGGCCGGGCGCGGCGCCGCCGACATCGACATGATCTGCGTGCGCGAGAACTCCGAGGGGGAGTACTGCGGGATCGGCGGGCGGCTGCACAAAGGCACGCCGCAGGAAGTGGCGGAGCAGACTGGTGTTTTCACGCGCCACGGCATCGAGCGCATCGCGCGCTATGCCTTCAAGCTGGCTTCCTCACGTCCGCGCAAGATGCTGGCGAGCGCGACCAAGTCGAATGCGCTGCAGCACGCGATGGTGATGTGGGACGAAGTGGTGGCCGGCGTTGCAAAAGAATTTCCCGAAGTCGAGCTGAAGAAGTACCACGTGGATGCGCTCTGCGCGCGAATGGTCACGCACCCGCAGACGCTCGACGTGATCGTCGCGTCGAACCTGTTCGGCGACATCATCACAGACATCGGCTCTGCAATCTCGGGGAGCCTCGGCGTGGCGCCGGGCGGAAACATCAACCCCGATCGCACCACGCCGTCAATGTTCGAGCCGATTCACGGCTCGGCGCCTGATATCGCGGGCAAGGGGATCGCCAACCCGATCGCTGCGATCTGGGCGGGCGCGATGATGCTCGATCACCTCGGCGAACGCGCGGCGCACGAACGCATCCTCGTCGCCATCGAATCCGTGCTCGCCGATGAACGGGTGAAGACGCCCGACCTCGGTGGTCGCGCGACAACTGCAGACATGACGCGCGCCGTCACGGCCGCGATGTCAGCCAGCAAGCAGCCGGCGTAAGCGACCGCGGCGGGTACCGCCTATGCACCCATCTGACGCGCCAGGTCGTTGAAATCAGTCGCGGGCAAATCCACCGCCGCGTCCGGCTGCAGATCGGGCTTTCCTCCGGGTCCGTATTCGTGAGGTCGGGGCACGAATGCCGTCCGCAGTCCCAGGCCCTTCGCTGCGCGCAGGTCGCCCAAGTGAGCGGCCACCATCATGACTTGATCGACTTTCAGGTCAAGGAAATCGGCTGCCGATAAGTAGACCTCGCGGTCAGGCTTGTAATGACGCGCGAGCTCCGCCCCAAGAATGCAATCCCACGGCAGGCCGGCGTACTTGGCCAGGTTCGTCATCAACGCGATGTTGCCGTTCGAGAGCGGTGCGATGATGAAGCGCTTCTTGAGGCGAGTGAGCCCGCTCACCGAATCGGGCCACGGTCGCAGGCGATGCCACGCGTGGTTGAGTGTATCGATCTCGCTCTCCGACAGCCCGGTCATCCCGAAGTCGACGAGGATCTTGTCGAGGATCATTCGATGCAGGCCGTCGAGCCTGGTCCACGGCAACTCGCCTGTTCGCACGCGGTTCATGCTGGGCGCGTAGCCAGCGCGCCAGGCGTCGGCAAACTTCGCCGGGTCCACCTTGAAGCCCTTCTTCTTCGCCAACTGCTCGACCTCCTGCGTCACCGACGTGCGCCAATCGACGACGGTACCGAAAGTGTCGAACACCAGCGCTCTCACTCCCGTCAGCTCGGGCTTGAGCCGACTGTTGCTTTGCGTCTGACCGAAAGCCATTGCGTGCCGTGCGCTGTACTCCGCGCCCATCATGGCTGCCGCGCTTGTCCGGATGAAGTCTCGTCGCGAGGCGAGCGTTGTCGTCATAGATGCTCCCCCGGGAAATTTCCGGTGTCAGACGCCAGATCCGTGAACGGGAAATTCTTGGTGTCAGGCACCAGATCGTGAACGCCGGGCACACCCACGCCCTAGGGCTCGGTATTGATCGCGTAGTAGGCGATCGACTTACTCGGAACCTCTTTGAACCAGTGCGGTGTCTTCGCCGGAATCGTGATGACGTCGCCCTTGGTCAAGTGGTGAACCTCGCCGCCCTGCACATTCGGGGCGCGCTTCTGACCGGGCGCCGTGTCCTTGGCCCCCACGAGCGTCCCACCCGTGACGAAGGTCGCTTCACCTTCGACGATGATGAAGACGTGGTTGGTCTTCTCGTGAACTTCGACCTCGCCGGCGCCACGACGTTGCGCCAGAACGATCAGGCCGTGATCGTTGATGATTTGCCCACCCTTGGCCATCGTGGACGTGACCTTGTCGTGCGGCACGTAGGTAACCACCGTAGGAACGCCATCTGCGCGGACGACGACGGCCATCGCGAAAATGATGGCCATGGCTTTCAAAGACTTCATAACGCCTCCTTACTTGCCCGCCTCTGCACGAGGCGGCGCCGCCTGGATGAGAACGAAGTACAAGCCGTCAGGATCCGGCATGATTGCAGCCCGAATACCTCCTTGCAGCGTTGCCGGCACGCCGCCCGCTGACACGACGGTCGATCCGGACGCTTTCAGTTTGCCGATCGTCGAGTCGAGATCTTTCACTCGAATTTGCAGGCGAGTAGCGCCCGGGTCCTGGATCCGCGGACGAATCGGCGATCGGTCCGCTCCCTTGATCTCGACGAACTCTATCCGCAGCGCCGATCCCGGCACTTGAGCCGTCGTCAATCGAATCTCAGAGCCCTTCAGCCCCATCAAATCCAGCAGCGGAGTGGTGCCGAACGAGCCGACCTGAGGTTGAAACTGAAGTTGATCGCGATAAAGCTGCATCGTTTTGTCCGTATCGGCGACTGTGATCCGGACGCGGCCGTCGATGATGTTGCTCTCGGGCGGCGCGCTTGTTTCGGGCAGCGGTGACGGCTGCAGCAGCTCGACGAAATGGCCGTCCGGATCCCTGACGATCACGCCGCGCGCTTTGTTAGTACCGAAGGTCAGCGGCGCTCCGCCTGGCGTCACGACCGCGACGCCGGCACTCTTGAGCGGTGCGAATGCTTTGTCGATGTCGCGGACGATCAGCACGAGCGTCATGCCGCCGGGATCCTGCGGACGTGGATTCATCGGTTTTCGGTCGATGTCTTCTGCTTCGACCATCTCGACTCCGAGATTCGGCCCCGGGACGCGGGCCACGACCCAACGCAACTGCGCTGACGGGATCCCGAACATGTTACGAATTGCGGGATCGGTGCTGAACGGTCGCGGGCCGGGCGCCGGCGCAGGCGGCACCGTCAATCCGAGGAGGTTGCCGTAGAAGTCGATCGCCTTGTCGAGGTCGTTGACGATCGGGCTGTAGTTGCCGGAGCCGACAACGACATCGCCTGCAGGCGCGGCACTGGGGGCCGGTTGTCCGCGCTGACCCAGGCCTCGCGACGTCAAAAAGATCGCGACGACGAGGGTAGCCGCGACAACGATCGACAAATTCTTTCGTTTCATACGCCACTCATGTGATCGTGGGAATGGGTCTGACCCCGTCTCATTTGCATGTGTCATTCGCGGCTGACCGCGTCTCATTTGCAAGTGTAATTCGCGGCATCGTCCAGGCTGCCGGTTCCTTTGTACGTGGCCACCTGTGGATTTCGAATCGTTGCGTTGGCGTTGGTCGCGCCAGGAGGCGTGAAACTGCCGCTGACAATTGCCGCCGTTGTCACTACCGTGGTCGCCAGGGCGAGCGATCGCAATCCGTCGCACGCTTGCGAGGATTGGGCCAGCGCCGGTGCGGCCCCCAGAAGCAGGACAAGAGCAGCCAGACCGCGGTGGTTCGTCATTGGATGATTCCTACGCGCCATCGTTCGGCGAGTGTAATCGATGGCGCGGCCGCGATGCTCGCTGAACGAAAGACGAATGTCAATCGGGCGAAGTCAGTCGATGGCAGACATCGTTCGGCCACTTGCATCGACATCGGAGACGATGCGCTCCACGAGACGCTGCACGGGGCGCTTGTGTAGTGCAATGAGCAGCCACGGCCACACAAATCCCCAAAACAGCACCATCATCCACGCGATGATCACATGCTGGTCGATCGAAAACCCCGGAACCTGCGTTGCCGGATGGCTGGCGATGTAACCGCGCGCATCGAAGCTGACGAGCACGACGAGGCCGATTACGCCCAGGATTCCGCCGACTGCAAGAACGTAGGTCGCCCAACGCCAGTACCGAACTCGGTACTCCAGCTTTCCAACATGGTCGAATCGGAGTTCCAGGTCGTTGAGCCCGACGTTGATCGCGGTCTGCCAATTAGCGGCATGGATTCGCACCCTATCGGGTGTGGAATGCGAAATGGCATAACGCGAGCGCGGAACATTCGGCCCGAGCAGGCCCGACGCAACCCGGTCGCGAATCGCACGAATGAACGCCGCCGGGGACGAGTGAAGCGGGAGGATCCCTTCGACCTTCGGCGCGAGGATCATGGCGGAAATCCTATCGACAATTTGACCGCGGCGTACTCCGGGTGCACGGAGCCGTCGGCGGCTCGAATGATCAGCGACGGCTCGAGCCAGGTTCGGCCACGAGCCTGCACCGGCAGGTCGGTCGCGCGCATCATCAGGAACAACCCGATGAGCGGCGCCTCGCCTGCGCTGAAGACGACGGGACGCCGCCGGACGATGATCGTGTCTGAGGCGCAGGCGGCCGTTTCCAGCCGTTCCCGCTGATCTTCGGGAAACACGCAGGCGAAAACACCACCCGCGGCGAGATGCCTCGCGGCGATGCGGCAGTAGTCGACGATGTCGCCGCGCAGCTCAAATCGACAGGCGATCTTCTGGGGATGCTCGCTTTCAACGCCGGTTCCGAGAGGGAAGTACGGTGGACTTCCGAGCACAAGGTCGAACGTCTCGTTCGAGTCCAGCGCCTCGGCGTCACGAAAGTCAGCGTGTCGAATCTCGTAACGCGACTCGACCCCGTTGTAGCGCGCCGATTTCCGCGCCAGGCGAACGCTGTCTTCCTGCGCTTCGATCGTCACGACGCGTGCGCCGGGCAGGCGCCAGGCCGCGATCATCCCGACTGAGCCGATGCCGGATCCAAGATCGAGTACACGTGACGCTGTTGGCGCCCAGCTCGTCCCATACCACGCGGTGAGCACGTCGTCGGTCGAAAAACGGTGCCCATCGCGCAGTTGAAAGATTCGGAAATGCCCACTGATGGCGTCGAGCGTCTCGTCGGGTGGAACCTCAGGTGCCGCCAGCGCGCCTGGTGGAACCGGCCCTGGTTTTGCCCAGCCTTTGAAGTGAGTTTCTGTCAACTGCCGGCCCCTCTCAAGACCCCGGGGGTGATTTTCATCGTGCATCAGGCAGAAAATTACCCCGGGGTCATTTTCCATGCCGACCGTGGCGGACCGGCTGTTATCGTTCGTCGTCGAGCGATATCCGTTTGCATTGCCGGCCGTGCAACGCGCGCTGATGTCGTGTGACCACGCCGGGCGCGCCGCCAATCAACGCGCGATCGATGATTTGCGACCGCTTCTTTGCCGGGAGCTCACCCGGAACCTCGCAGAAATCTCAGCCAGCGACCTGCCAGATACTACGCCCGGCGTCACGGCCGCGGCGAGACTGCAGGCGGCACGCGACGAACTGGTGGACGCCTGTGACGGTCTTCTCATCCGCGAAGCCATCGCCGCGTCGCTGACTGACGATGAGCGGCGAGAGATCCTGCGCGGGATGATCCTGGTTCGCGCGATCGACAACCGCCTGAAGCAGTTCTTCCTCAGCGGCGAGGTCAGCTACGACGATGTTCCGTTCCAGGGGAAGGGCTTTCGGTCGCTGGGGCAGGAAGCGATCTATGCGGCCGCAATTCGCCTGAAGCGTGGTCCCACATTTCGTGACCCTGCCCGTGGTTGGCAGGGCGATGTCGTTGGCCCCATCATCCGCGACCTCGGCGTCGCGCTTGCGATGCGCCTCGATCCCTCGACGGTCCGGATGGTGCTCAACGCTCAGATGGCCAAGAGCGGGCCTCCCATGGATGGCCGCGATTTGCACATCGGAGACTGGGAGTGGGGAATCCTTCCGGCCACTGCGCCGCTGTCGATCAGCACGCTTTCGATCGCCGGGATCGCGATGGCCTTCTCTCGTGGGGGGGAGCAGCGCGTCGCACTTTCGTTCATCGGCGAAGGGGGATCCTCGCTGGGTGAATGGCACGAAGCGATCAACCTGTGCGCGGCGCGTCGACTGCCCGCTGTCTTCTGTATCGAGAACAACCAGACCGCGCTCTCGACACCCGTTGGTGAACAGTCCGCCGCTCGTGTCTTTGCCGACAAGGCAGGGGGCTATGGGATTCCAGGTATCACGATTGACGGAACCGATCCGGACCAGGTCGCGGCGGCGTTCACCTGGGCCGCCGACCGCGCCCGCTCGGGTGCTGGGCCTGCGCTCATCGAGCTCGCGTCGATGAGGATGTCAGGGCACGCGCATCACGACGACATGTTGTTTCTCGGTAAAGAGCCTCCTATTACGTGGGAGTACCCCAAGTTGTCGTCTGGTGCATACGCCGATCCGGCTTTCTACACTTTCTGGGCGGCAAGGGATCCGATTGCCGCTTATGCGAAGCGGCTCGAGTTATCCGGTGTCATCGACGCCTCTGGCGTGGATCGCTACAAGAAGGAGGCGCAGGAGATCGTCGAGCACGAAGCGCGCGCGATCATCGATGCGCCATGGCCGCAGCCAGCCGAAGCGGGCACGCGCGTGTACGCCGGTGACGCGACAGCGGCACGCCGCGAATTGCTCGAGCCTGAGTCTCGTCTGGCTATCGGCCTGCATCCCCCACTTCCGCCCGAGGATCCTGGATTGCCATTCGTTCGCAAGGGGCAGACATTCCTCGACGCGATTGCTCTTGGCCTCGCCGACGCGCTGCGCGCTGATTCGCGTGTCTTCGTCTACGGAGAGGACGTCGGCGGCAAGTACGGCAACTCCTTCCTGCTGCTCCGGCCACTGCTCGAGGAATTTGGCGATCGCATCATCAACTCGCCGCTTGCTGAGAGTGGCGTGCTCGGTGTCTGCGTCGGCGCCGCCCTGGCCGGTCAACGGCCGATAGGCGAGATGCAGTTCAATGACTTCGTCGCCAGCGGCTTCAATCAGCTGGTGAACAATGCCGCCAAGATTCGCTATCGGTGGGGCGGCTCCGTCCCGATGGTCGTGCGCATGCCCTGGGGCGGCCTGCGGCACGCCGGGCCGTATCACTCGCAAAATACCGAGGCCTGGTTCTATCGCACGCCGGGCCTCAAGATCGTCGTGCCGTCGACACCGGAGGATGCCCGGGCGTTGATGGCGTCGGCGGTCGCCGATCCAGATCCTGTGCTCTTCTATGAGCACATCGCGCTCTATCGCGACCCTGCGATCAAACAGGCGTTACCCGCCGCGCCTCCCGCGCCGCCGCCACTCGGGAAGGCGGCGCTTCGCCGCGCCGGCGACAGCCTCGCCATCATCTCGTATGGCGCCTATGTGCACGTCGCGTTGAGAGCCGCGGCAACGCTCGCGACGGAGGGCATCGAGGCCAGTGTGCTCGACCTGCGCACGCTGTCGCCACTCGATCGGTCCTGCGTGCTCGCCGTCGCGCGTCATTGCAACCGCGTGCTCATCGTCCTCGAGGACACGCGTACCGGCAGTATCGGAGAGAGCCTGGCGGCGATCATCCAGGAAGAAGCCTTCGAGTCGCTCGACGCGCCCATACGCATCATCGGCGCCCTCGACACCCCCGTGCCGTACTCGCCGCCGCTCGAGGCGTACTTCCTTCCCTCGCAGGCGGAAATCGAGCGCGCGGCGCGATCGCTCGTCGCCTACTAGGTGCGCGCGCGCACGCGCGCGCCATCGTCGCGGTAAGATGCTTCACGCACGCATGTGGATACTGAAAACGATCACAGAGGATCTCCCCGAACGTACTTTCCGTATTCTCGCTGGTGGTGTTCGCACGATCGGCCGCTCGACCGGCGCCGACTTCATCGTCGACGCGCCACTGGTTTCACGGATTCATTGCCGCTTGTTGGCATTGCCCGACGGCGACCTCGAAGTGCGAGATCTCGACAGCACGAACGGCACGTACGTCAACGACGCGCGGGTTGAGACCGCCCGTCTCTCATCCGGGGATCGCTTGAGAGTGGGGCGCGTCGAGCTTGTTGCAACTCACCAGACAGATTGAACCGTGACCAGGCGGGTCTAAGGACCCGCCTCTACGGCCTGCGCGCGAGGTACTCCAGCACGAATGGATTCGTCGTCCGCTCACGCTTGATCGTCGTGTCTGCGAAATGTCCCGGATGGACAATCGCGTCGTCTCCCAGAGGAAAGAGCACTTGCGTGATCGATCGCATCAGCACGTTGTGGTCACCGCCCGGCAGATCGGTGCGGCCGATCGAACCGGCAAACAACGTGTCGCCGACGAAGAGATCCTTGCCCGCCTCACCGCTGCGGCCAATCTGCAGGCAGACGCCCCCTGGACAATGTCCCGGCGTATGGTGCACGTGCACGACGTAGTCGCCAAAGGTGATGGGCGTGCCGTCATAAAAGGTATCGACCGGCGGCGGCTGGCGAACTGAGAAGCCGAACATCGCGCCCTGTTGAACGGCGCCCTCGTACAGAAACAGGTCGTCGCGGTGCAGGTAGACCGGCGCGCTGTACTCGTCCTTCATTCTCGCGACACCCGTGATGTGGTCCACGTGGGCATGCGTGAGCAGGACCAATCGGACGTCGACGTCCAGATCGCGCACCGCGGCAACCAGCTGATCGGCCTCGTCCCCAGGGTCGATGATGACGGCCTCGCGCGTCCTCTCGCATCCCACGACGAAGCCGTTCTTGTCAAAAGGAGGCACTGCGCGAACTTCGAGGATCATGCGGCTACAATCCTATTACTCTACCGCTCGCTTGTGTTGAGGCCTTTGGCGTCGGTCTGGGGTAAACATGATCGTCTGCGTGGTGGACGACCTGATCTTCTCAATCAAGATCTCGACTGCAGCCAAGCAGCTCGGCATCCCCATGTACTTCGAGCGGGTGAAACAGAACGTGCTGCAGACGATCAGGGACAAGCAGCCCACGCTCGTGATCTTCGATCTCAACAGCGGAAGGCTCGCGCCGATCGAGGCGATCGTGGCAATGAAGAACGACCCGACCCTGAAATCGATTCGCACCTTGGGTTACGTGGCGCATGTCGACTCCGAGACCATCGAACGCGCGCGCGCCGCCGGTATCGATCAAGTCCTGGCGCGCTCGGCCTTCTCGGAGAGATTGGGTGAGATCCTGACGGGATCCGGGACTCGGGATCCGGGATCCGGAACCCAGGGCGCGTGAGGCACAGTCAGCGCCTTCACCGCCACAACCACCACGCGAGCGCGGCCGCCACGAGCAGCATCCCGCCGGCCATCGCCGCGACGCGGCCAAAGCTGGTCGCCTGCGTCTGACCGAGTTCCTCCTCTTCGCCGGCGATGCCGAGCGCATCCAGCACCGCGATCGATCCCCGCAACGAGCCGGCGAGGGCAACGGCGCTCTGAAAACGGGAATCAGCATTTGGCGCCAGCGCCTTGAGCACGATGTCGTCGAGCTCCTTCGGCACCTTCGGGTTCGACGCGCTCGGCGCCGACGCGCCGCGATGCAGCGGCCGTCGCGTGGTCAGCGTCTCGTAGAGGATGGCGCCGATGGAATACACGTCGGAGCGATCGTCGGGCGCCGCGCCCCGTGCTTCTTCGGGAGCGTCGTAATCGATCAGGCGGCCGGTGCTGTCGTTCTTGTCAAAACCGCTCTGCGACGCCAGCTCGAATGCCGGGATTTTCGCCCGCCCTTTAGCGCTGATGACGACGGAGTCGGGGCTGAGTCCACCGTGTCCAAAGCCGTGGGCGTGGGCATCGGCAACGGCGTCGGCGATTTGAATGGCGATTTCGACTGCACGCCGGACGTTCATCTGGCGGCCTGCCGTCTCCGCGCGAAGCGACTGCCCTTTCTGAAACTCGAACGCCAGATAGATACGGTCCTCGTGTTCGCCCACGTCGAAGAGCGCCGTGACGTTGGGATGGGAAAGCGCAGCCAGGCCGCGCGCTCCCGCAATCAGACGCTGACGATCGATGGTGAAATCGGCTGGCAGCAGCCGCACGGCGACGGTGCGTCCGAGTTTCGTATCGCGCGCCCGATAGAGGTCGCCCGGACCGGATGGCTCCAGCCGCTCGAGCAGGTTGTAGTGAGCGATGACCCCCAGAGGGGAGGGCGGCGATGTGGTCACGTGTGCCTGGCCTCGATGACGCTCTGCACCAACTCCTTCGCGTCGCTGATCTGCTCCAGCACCATGGTGATGTCCATCGTCGGACGCCCAGGATGCCGGGCACTCTGACAGTACACACCGTGCTGTCCCACCATCGCGAGCGCGTCCGTCAAGAGGTCCATGGCCACGGCCAGCCGGCCGCGATCGCGGCCCATCATGGTCTCGTGTTTTTCGAGCGTCTCGTGGTGTTTGCTGAATGCTGAATCACTCATTGATGATTTGAAGGTCTTGGATCATTGAATCGTTTTTGATTGGTGGTTGGCGATTGGACAACGGGCGCGCGCTGAACAAACCGAACGAAATCAACAATCAACAATCGTCAATCAACAACGTTTCAACAATCCAAGATCAGCAATCAAAGATGTAGGTTACGCCTTCCGCGGCGGCTGAGCGGGCCTGATCTCCACGCGGCTCGGCAGGCTGCGCGCGGGATGGGCAATCAGATCGACGATCACCTCTGCGACGTCGTCCGGCATCAGGGCCCATTCCGACTTCGTGTTCGACAACCCCCCGAAGCCGGTGTTCACCGATCCAGGCAGCACGTAGGCGACGCGAATGCCGTCGTAGCGGACCTCCTGCATCAGCGCCTCACTGAATGCGTTCAAGGCCGATTTCGATGCGCAGTACGCGGCGCCGTTCACGAACGCGTTCTTGGAGGCCAGGCTGCTGATGTTGATGATCCAGCCGCCGCCGCGCGTCTTGAGATGCGGCAGAGCCGCATGACAGCAGTAGAAGACGCCGCTCAGATTCGTGTCGATGATGCGGTGCCACTCGTCGACCGCCATCTCCGACACCGAGCGAAACACGCCGACGCCGGCGTTGTTGATGAGGATGTCGAGACCACCGAACTTCGACACCGTCTGCGCGAGCGCAGCCTCGACGTCGGCATATTTCCGAACGTCAGCGCGAAGCCCCAGGACGGTCCCGCCCAGGGACTTCACCGCCGAGTCGATGCGACTTTGATCCGTTCCCGTGATGGCAACCGCAGCTCCGCTTGCGACCAGGGCTTTCGCTGACGCCAGACCGATCCCGCGCGAACCACCCGTTACGAACGCGACCTTACCAGTGAGAGTCATATGTCGATACGCATGTCAGGGGCCCCCTGGAGCGGGGCCGAACTAGAATACTCCACAGATTCGTGTCGACTGTTTGCATCATCGGGGCCGGAGAACTCGGGGGCGCGTGCGCCCACGCGCTCGCACGCAGTGAACGCGTGGGCCGCATCATCCTCCTCGATGACGCGGCCGGGGTGGCGGCGGGCAAGGCGCTGGACATTCAACAGGCAGGAGCCGTCGACGGTTCTCACACGCATCTCGAAGGAAGCGCCGACCTCTCTCGCGCCATCGGAGCGGCGGTCTGCATCATCGCGGATCGGAGCGGCCGGTCGTCGAACGAGTGGCAAGGCGACGAAGCGCTCGTGATGATGAGCCGCCTGGCTCCGTATCTCACTGAATCTCCCATCGTGTTTGCGGGGCCATCTCAGGCGGCGCTTATCGCCAGTGCCGCACGCGAACTGCACATCCGGCGCGAACGCCTGATCGGTTCCGCGGCGGAGGCTTTATGTGGCGCTGTGAAGTCGATGGTGGCGATCGAGGCACAGTGCTCGCCCACGGAAATCGGACTGACCGTGCTCGGTGCGCCTCCGCGCGGCTTCGTGGTCCCGTGGAGCGAGGCGTCGATTGGCGGCCACGCGTTGGAGCGTGTCCTGACGCAAGTCCAGGTCTCACGTATCGAGAATCGCCTGGCGCGTCTCTGGCCACCCGGTTCTTTCGCGCTCGGGCTGGCCGCAACACGAGTCACTGAGGCGCTGGTCTTGTCCGCGCGCCGGACGTTTAGCGTGATCACCGTGCTCGGCGGCGAATTCGGCGCTCGTGGCCGGGTTGGCGTGCTACCTGCGATCCTGTCCAAACAGGGCATCGTTGCCACCCGGGTGCCGGCGCTGAATACGCGCGAACGCGTCCAGGTCGAAAACGCCATAGCCGGCTGACCGGCTGGATCGCTGACAAATGAACTCCAGCTCTCCCCGGTCAAGACGGCTCGCCCGCACGAAGTGCGGGCAAGACACGCTGACACCAGCGAGGCGGAGCCACGTGTTCGTCGGTCCGAGGCGCAGCCTCGGACCGAGGCGCAGCCTCGCTGGGGTAGGATCGATCTGAATGGGATCGCCTGCACTTTCGCACCATCGGACCTTGTCACCTTCGGACCATCGGACCTCGTCACTGTCGCACCGGCGCACCGGCGCACCTTCGCACGTAATAGTTGGTGTCCTCGGTCTCGTCCTGACGTGCCTCTCGGTCATCGCTGCGGAAACCGAGATTGCGCCCGATACGGTGTTGCAGCACATCAAGTTCTTGTCCTCCGACGAGCTCAAAGGTCGTGGCAACGGCTCGCCCGAACTTGAAACAGCCGGCAACTACATCGCGCAACAGTTCAAGACCGTCGGCCTGCAACCCGGCGGCACCACCAACGAGTGGTTCCAGCCCTTTCAACTGATCGCCGGGTTAACGATCGGATCGGGAAATACGTTGTCGGTGAGTCTAAAGGGCCGGACCGTGAACCTCGCGCTTGGAGTCAGCTATTACCCGCTGTCGGCGCCGTCGAACGAGGATCCCGCCAAGCCCTCAACCGACCTGCACGCCTTGCCGGTTGTGTTCGCGGGCTACGGGCTCACGGTTCCGGGCGTCTACGACGACTACGGCCGCATCGATGTCAGTGGCAAAGCCGTCCTCATTTTCAGCCACGAGCCTCAGGAACGAGACGCCAGCAGCCGGCTCAACGGCACACGAGCGATGCCGCAGACCACGCTCTCAGCAAAGGCCTCGGTCGCGCGCAACCGGGGCGCGAAGATTCTGCTCGTCGTCGGTGACCCGTCACACCGCGTGGATGACGCGCCCTACAGCTTGTTTGGAAGCGATCCGGACGCTGAGGACCTCGGCATTCCTGTCTTGAGAGTGCGGCGCGAGGAGATGCAGCCGCTGCTCGATGCCTGGCAGCTCGATGCAACGGCGCGCCAGATCGATGGTGACCTCATGCCCAGGTCGCGCGATCTGCCCGAGGGAAAAGTCGAGTACGTCGAGCACATCGCGAAGAATCGCCGCACGGTACGGAACGTGATCGGCGTGTTGCCGGGCAGCGACCCAGCGCGCGCCAAGGAAGCCATCGTAATCGGCGCCCACTACGATCACGTCGGGCTGGGTGGCCGACTCTCGGTGTCGCCGGAGAGAGCTGGAGAGATTCACAATGGCGCCGACGACAACGCCTCCGGCACCGCGTCGATTATCGAGATCGCCAGGGCCGCCGTCGCTAATCGCAGCCGCTTTCCACGCACGTTGATCTTCGTCGCCTTCGCGGGTGAAGAGCGTGGGCTCCTCGGCTCGGCGGCGTACGTCAGCGAACCGCGCGTGCCTGTGGAGAGCACGATCGCGATGCTGAATCTGGACATGATTGGCCGCGCGAACGGATCCGTGGACGTGAGTGGGCTCGATGCGGCGCCATCGATGGAGGCCGACCTCACGGTGGCAGTCAAAACCAGCGCATCCCCGCTCAAGATTAAACGCGAAGGTCCCGGCGCCGGGCGCAGTGACGACTACAACTTCCTCGCGCGTCGCATTCCGGCGATCAACTTCTTCACCGGGTTCCACGGCGACTACCACCGGCCCGGCGACGACTGGGAAAAGATCGATGCGATCGGAACCAGCCAGGTTGCCCGGTTGGCGCTCGAACTGGCCGCGGCGCTCGCCAATCGAGCGTCACGGCCGGAGTTCGTCTCTACGCAGTAACTGGACTCCGTAGGGCGGGTCCTGCTTTTTGGACCCGCCGGGCGAGCCGGGTCTGGAAATCAAGACCCGGCCTACGAGTACGCGGGAGTCGGCCGATGCAGCGAGAGACCTGACGCGAACGCCTGCAGCCGTTCCCGGAGCAACAAACGACCGCGATGCAGACGCGACTTCAGCGTCTGGTCCTTGACCTTCAAGCGCGTGCTGGCTTCCTCGGTCGTAAGCCCCTTGAAGTCGCGCAGGATCACCGGCTCGCGGTAAATCTCGGGCAACTCCTGCACCGCAACCTCGACAGCGCGCCTCAATTCAAAGCGCAGCAGTTCCTCGTCCGGCATGTGAGACCAATCCGCCGGAGCCGCGGTCGCGCGAGGTGTGCCCTCGTCTGATGCTTCGAACGCGGCAAGCGCCCGATCGCGCTCCTGCTCAGCCGCGCGCTCACCTCGATGCTGGCGCAGGCGCGACATCGCGGTGTTGAACGTAATCCGGTAGATCCACGACGAGAGGGCGGAATCCCCACGAAACGCGCCAATCTTGCGATACACCTTCATTAGCACGTCCTGCGTGACTTCTTCAGCGTCCTCGCGATTTTTCAAATGACGCAGCGCCAACTGGTGAATTCGCGGCCCATACAGCTCTGCCAATTTTCTGACCGCCGCCTGATCTCCTCTTTGAAGCCCGTCAATAAGCAACCGATCCTGGGTCCTGTCCATGGGGTTCCGCCTCTATCTTGCTGAACACCGACCAAATCGGTCTTATTCCAACCCGGATGACAACCATCGAAGTCATTGCTCAGCAACCGGTTACGCCCGGACACAAAAACGGTGCTAAGTACTTGGGCGCTCAATGGTCCTTGCGGCCATCCTCGTCATCGCGGCGCTTCTGCTCGTTAACGCCCTTTACGTCGCGGCCGAATTTGCGGCCGTCAGCGTGCGTCGCAGCCGGCTCCATCAGCTTGCGGAAAACGGCAATCCGTTCGCGGCCTGGCTGCTGCCGATCGTCGAGTCGCCGGCGGCGCTCGATCGCTACATCGCCGCCTGCCAGATCGGCATCACGATTTCGAGCCTCGTTCTCGGCGCCTACGCACAGGCCACGCTTGCCGTCTGGCTGGCCCCGTACTTCGAGGCCCTGGGTGGACTTCAAGAGGTCGTCGCCCAGTCGACGTCCACCATCGTCGTGTTGCTGGCTCTGACGGTCGCGCAAGTGGTTTTCGCGGAGCTCGTGCCCAAGTCGCTGGCGCTTCAATACCCCACCCAGACGGCCCTCTACACGCTCATCCCGATGGTCGCCTCGCAGTGGGTGTACCGCCCATTCATCAAATGGCTGAATGGATCGGGACTCCTGATCCTTCGTTTGCTCGGCGCGCGACATCAGGCTCATCGCCACATCCATTCACCGGACGAGATCGAACTGCTGATCGCGGAAAGCCGTGATGGCGGTCTGCTCGAGCCGGACGAGCATCGCCGACTGCAACGTGCCCTGCGACTCAACCTGCGCCAGGGCCGTCAACTGATGGTTCCTCGAAAGAGGATCTCGGCAATCTCAATCGATACACCGCTCAACGAGGTTGTGAGCGTGGTCGCGCAAAGTCCCTACTCGAGGGTGCCGGTGTATCGAGAAAGCCTCGACAACATCGTCGGCATCCTGCGCACGAAGGACCTGGTCCGTTGGTTCGTCGAAGGACGGCCAGGCGCAACGCTCGCCGAACTGATTCGCCCGATTCCATCCGTGCACGAGAGCGTCACGGCCGATCGAATCCTCAAAGACCTTCGCGAACGCCGATCGCATCAGGCGCTCGTCGTGGATGAATCCGGTGGCACGGCAGGACTTCTCACGCTGGCCGATGTGTTGACCGAGTTGCTCGGCCACGTCGGCGACGAGTTCAGATCTGGCCAGCTTGCCACTGAAACACTTACCGACGGACGAGTCCGGCTTCCCGGAGAAGTCGGCGTCGACGATGCGGCAATGGTTCTCGAGACGACGTGGGAAACCGACGCATCGACGGTGGGAGGCCTAGTGACAGAGGCGTTGGGACACATCCCCGCTGAGGGAGAGACAGTCGTGATCGGCGATTTCGAGTTCGAGGTCGAACGTGTAACGGATCGCATCCCGCAGTTGGTCGTCGCCCGCCGCGTGGTGCCTGTTTCGTCTGAGGACCGGCGATGACGGAGATCCTGGTCCCGATTGGAATCATCGTCTTCCTCATCCTGGCCAACGGTCTATTTGTCGCCGCGGAATTCGCGATCGTTGGAGCAACACGCGCGAGCATCGAGCACCAGGCCTCGCAGGGCAGCCGGCTGGCGGCGCGCGTACTGGCAGTGCTCGAGGATCCCGTGCGCCAGGATCGTTACATCGCGACGACGCAAATCGGTATCTCTGTCGCAAGCCTCGGACTGGGGATGTACGGCGAACACTGGCTGGCCAACCAGATGCAGCCGTGGTTCGTGCGTTTCGAGATGTTCGGCTGGATTGCCGCGCACACAGTTGCCAGCGTGATCGCCGTTGCCGTGCTGACGTATCTGCACATCGTCGTTGGCGAAATGGTTCCCAAGGCGCTGGCGCTGCAACGGGCGGGCAAGACCGTGCTCTACGTGTCGCCCGTCATCGCCGTCCTGCAGCGCATCATTCTGCCGCTCGTGGTGATGCTCAACTCAGTGGGCAACCGTCTGCTGCGCCTCGCGGGAATCGAGCGGCGCGAAGTCGAACGAGAGCGTTATCACACGGCCGAGGAGCTCGAGTTCATCGTCCGCGAAAGCCAGGAAGGTGGCATGCTGCGCGGCGAGGCGGGGCAGATCCTGCGCGACCTGTTCGAGTTCGGCGATCGAACTGCCGGCGAGGTCATGGTGCCGCGCGTGCTCTTGGCCGGTATTCCAGTCGGCGCCGAGCCTGACGAGCTCAGAGCAATCGTCCGAACGCAACCGCATACACGCTACCCGGTCTACAGCGGCGACCTCGACAACATCATCGGCAGCCTGCACATCAAAGAGATCCTCAGGCATCTCGTCTCGAACCAGCCGGTCGCAGCGCGGGATGCGAGGGCATTGCCGTACGTTCCGGGACCGGCGTACCTCGACGAGGTCATTGCCGCGATGCGGCGATTTCGCGCGCAGATGGCCGTCGTCATGGATCAGCACGGCGGAACGGCCGGACTCGTCACGATCGAAGACCTCTTCGAGGAAGTGGTCGGTGACATCGACGAGGGCCGGGCGCGCGGCCCCATTGTGCGCGAAGCGGATGGACGCGTGCGCGTGCGCGGCACAGTGCGACTCGATGAGGCGGGAGAAGCGCTCGGCCGGTCGATCGACCACGAGAAAGTGACCACGATCAGTGGTCTCGTGCTGCTGCTCCTCAATCGACCCGCATCAGCGGGCGACGTGGTGACCTGGCGCAATGTCAGGATCGAAGTTGGATCAACAGCCGGACGCGGCGTCGGTGAAGCCGTGCTGTCGCTGATCAAGACGACGCCGCATCCAGGTCATTGAACCGACTCTAGAACTGCGAGCGGACTCTCAGCGGTGATTCGCTGTCCGCGCTGGCGAAGTCGAGCGTTTCGAACGTGCCGTTCGTCGTCCAGCGAACACGACGGACGCTAGTGCCCCCGCTGCTTCGATCTGCCCGGACGTAGACGAGGATCTCGGAATACGCGCCCGCCGCCTTGTTCTCGACAAACCGGCGAGCTATCTCGTGGGCATCGCTGATTTGCCGCGCCTCGACATCGATCACCAGCGCCTCCAGGTGAGACTGGTGCCCAAGCGTGCGCCATCGTCCGTGCGTTGCCGAAAACCAGCACTGGAGAGCGGCGGAGGAGAGAAGATCCTCATCTGTGCCGTTCTCACACAGCGGGATGCCGTAGTCCTGGACGCGGGCCTTCCGCAGCGCACAGCCTGCCAACAACACGCTGGACGTCAGGAGAGCCGCGCACACGCAAACGGCATTTCGCGACAGCGACAGGGCCACTACGCGGCGCACCTTTCGAACACCTCTGAGAATCGGCGCACGAGCGCATCCTGCACTTCATCGAGCGCGATCGTTCGTCCGGTCACTCGTTCAAGCGAGGTGACACCGCGATCGGAAATGCCGCACGGCACAATCAGCTTGAAATGATCGAGATCCGTTCGGACGTTGAAGGCGAATCCGTGACTCGTGATCCAACGCGAGATGCGAATCCCGATCGCGCCGATCTTGTCTGCCCCGACCCATGTACCTGTCAGGCCGGCGATGCGCCCCGCTGAAATGCCGAAGTCAGCGCACGTCCGGATCATCACTTCCTCGAGATCGCGCACGTATTTGTGGACGTCACAACGGTCCGGCCGCAGGTCGAGGATCGGGTAACCGACAATCTGCCCGGGACCGTGGTAGGTGACGTCGCCACCACGGCCAGTCTCATGGACCTCGATCCCGAGCTCGGCCAGCCGCTCACCCGTGGTTATGACGTTCGCACGCGCAACCTCGCTTCGAACCCCGAGCGTGATGACCGGCGCGTGTTCGAGCAGGAGCAGCAGATCCGGAACTCGGTTGGCGCGTCGCGCCTCGACCAGCTCGCGCTGGAGTTCCAGCGCCTCGTCGTAACCGACGAGACCCAACCGTCGGATTTCCAGTTGGCGCAACGCCGAAATGACCCCGGGGGTCATTTCGGCCCAATCCCCATGAAATGACCCCCGGGGTCTTTACACGGCATCGAAGTTCTCGAGTTGCTGCTTCACTTCAGCCATGAACTGATCGCCGGTCGCGCCATCGACCAGTCGATGGTCGTAGCCCAATGTCAGGTACGCCATCGTTCGAATCGCAATCGCATCGTCGACGACGATCGGACGCTTCTCGATGGTGCCGACACCGAGGATGGCGACCTGCGGCTGGTTGATGATCGGCATCCCGAACTGCGAGCCGAACTGACCGGGATTCGTGATGGTGAAAGTGCCGTCGTGAACTTCCTCGGGTTTGAGTTGCTTCGATCGGGCCCGTGTCGCGATGTCGGCGATGGCGCGGCTCAACCCGAGGAGATTTTTCTCGTCCGCGTGCTTGATGACGGGAACGATGAGCCCGCTCTCGAGCGCAACCGCGATCCCGAGGTTGATGTCTTTCTTGTAAATGACGTTGTCACCGTCGAGCGAGGCATTGACAATCGGGAAGCGCCGCAGCGCAGAGACGACGGCCTTGGCGATGAAGGCCATGTAGGTGAGCTTCGTTCCGAGTTGCTCGTACTCGGCCTTCTTCTGCTGACGGATTCGCTCGACGGTAGAGAAGTTCACGTGGAAGACCGAGTGCACATGAGCCGAGGTGCGGCGGCTCATTACCATATGCTCGGCAATCTTCTTCCGCATCACGGAGAGCGGCTTGATCTCGACGCGGGATCCAGGATCCGGACCCCCCGAGTCCCGAATCCCGAGCCCCGAGTCCGGAGCCCCGAGTCCCGCCGCCTTCGCGCCAGGCGCTTCGGCGCCCAAGGAGTCCCGAGTCCCGGATCCCGAATCCCGAGTCCCGACCCCCGAGTCGATGTACCCCAGAATGTCGTTCTTCGTCACCCTGCCGCCGAGACCAGATCCATGAATCTGCGAGATATCGACGTCATTATCGCGCGCGATGCGCCGGACCAGCGGCGACGAACGCTGCTTGCGCGAATCGTCCTCTGCCGGCTTGCTCGCCGTGCGTCCGTTGGTCTTGCGTGACGTGGCGGCCGGTTTCGCGGGTGGCGCGTCGGCGTCACGCGGAACAACCGAATCAAGCGAGGGAGGCGCCGGCGCGGATGCGCTTTGCGACGGCTCTTGCTTCGAGACTTCCGAGGCGGCGCCAATCGTGGCAACGACGCTGTTCACCGCGACGGTTTCGCCTTCCTTGACTTTGATCTCGGTCAGCACGCCCGCCGCCGGCGCAGGTATTTCAGCGTCAACCTTGTCCGTGGAAATTTCGAACAGCGGCTCATCCCGATCGACCGCTTCACCGACTTTCTTGATCCACCTGACGATGGTGCCTTCGGCGATCGACTCCCCCATCTGGGGCATCAGGACGGGTGTGGACATGGGAACTCTCTCGACTCTGGGCTCTAGGCTCTGGGCTCTCGCAGGTCGAGAGCCGAAAGAAAAGCCGAGAGCCTTACATGTGAATCGCCGCGCCGTGGACGGCATGCGCCGCTTCGCCCACTGCTTCGGAGAAGGTCGGGTGCGCGTGAATGGTTTTGATCATCTCTTCCACGGTGCACTCGAGCCGTAGTGCCAGGACGGCCTCGGCCACCAGCTCCGTCGATCGGGGGCCAATCATGTGCACGCCCAACACTTCATCGTACTTCTTATCGGCGATGATCTTCACGAACCCTTCGGACTCGCCCGCCATCTTCGCCCGACCGAGCACACCAAAGGGGAATGTGCCCGTCCTCACGTCGTAGCCGCGCTCCTTTGCCTGAGCTTCGGTGAGGCCGACACTCCCGATCTCGGGATCGCAGTAAGTGCAGCCAGGCACGTGGTCGTAATTGAGCGGCTGAACCGGCTTGCCGGCGATCCGTTCCGCCGTGATGATGCCCTCCATCGACGATACGTGCGCCAACTGTGGATGCACGCCCTTGCCCAGGGTAATCACATCGCCGATGGCGGAAATCCCGGGGACCGACGTTCGATAGAGCTCGTCGACCTTGATGTATCCACGCTCCATCGCGATTCCCGCGTCTTCGGCGCCCAACCCGGTGGTCACCGGTCCGCGACCCGTTGCGACGAGCAACACGTCGGCCGTGATCGTGTTCGTCTTGTCGTCCGGCGTTTGCGCCTCGATGGTGACACCGCCCGACGAGGAGGCTGCCTTGGTAACCTTGGTGCCGGTCATCACCATGATGCCCTGCTTCTTGAAAGACTTCTCGAGCTCGGAAGACACGGCCTCGTCCTCGACCGGCACCAGACGCGGGAGCAGCTCGATGATGGTCACGGCGCTGCCGAAACGCCGGTAAATAGAGGCGAATTCAACTCCAACCGCGCCGCTACCGAGGATGACGAGCGACTTCGGAACCTCCTTCAAGTGGATGGCTTCGTCGCTGGTGATGACGCGGGTGTGATCGATCGTCACTGCGGGAACGCTCCGCGGCGCCGACCCGGTGGCGACGATGATCTCTTTGCCCTCGAGGGTTTGCGTGTCACCTTCGACGACGTCGACTTTTCCTCGGCCGGCGAGTCGAGCGGTGCCTTTGACCCAGGTGATCTTGTTCTTTTTGAACAGGAACTCGATGCCCTTGGTGAGCCCGCCGACGATCTTGTCCTTGCGGGCGTGCACCTGCGTCATGTTGATGGCGGGCGCGCCCGGTGGAATCGTGACCCCCCATTCGGCAGCCTGCTGAATCACCTTGAGCGCATGGGCGTGTTCAAGGAGCGCCTTGGTCGGAATGCATCCCCAGATCAGACAAGTGCCACCGAGCGCACTTTGTTTCTCGACGACGGCGATTGTCTTCCCGAGCTGCGCGGCGCGAATGGCCGCAACGTATCCGCCGGTGCCCGCGCCGATCACCACGACATCAAACGATTTCGACAAACGAGCTCCTTGAAAAGGGGTCGGGAGTCATTTGATCAGGACAATCATTCGCACGTGCAGTGTCCTCAACAAATGACTCCCGACCCCATAATATACTCGCCGTTCCCATGCCAGACCGACGGAAGACACTGCTCGTCGTCGACAGCGACGAGGAGATACGCGAAACAGTGACCGCGGCCCTGCGGCGCGACTACCGCGTGCTGAAAGCCGCGACCGGCGAAGCCGCACTGCAGATGATGCAGAAGGAAGACCTGGACCTGATGCTGCTGGAGGCACACCTGCCGGGAATCAGCGGATTCGAAGTGTTGAAGATCACCAGGGAGAACTATCCCTACGTTGAAGTGATCGTCATCTCGAGCACGAAAGAGCTCGACATCGCGATCGAAGCGATGCGGCATGGGGCGTATCACTACATTGCAAAAGACCTCGACCCGGAGAGCATCCGCACGCTTTTTGCCAACGCTGCCGAACGTCAGGATCTGAGCAGGGACGTAACCCGGCTCAAAGAGGAGGTGGCCGAGCAGAACGATCGTGAGTTCGTCGTCGGCCCGAGCCGCAGCACGCGTTCGGTCGTAGAGCTCGTGCAGAAGGTCGCGAAGATCTCTGCCACCGTACTAGTCCTCGGCGAGAGCGGCACGGGAAAAGAGTTGCTCGCCCGGCTGATCCATCGCGAGTCGGGCCGGCCGACGGCTCCGTTCGTTGCCGTGAACCTCGCGGCCATTCCCAAGGAGCTCGTTGAGAGCGCGCTCTTCGGTCACGAAAAAGGGGCGTTCACCGGCGCCATCCGGCAGCAACTCGGCAAGTTCGAGCTCGCCGCCGGCGGGACGCTGTTCCTCGACGAAATCGGCGATCTCAAGTACGAGCTTCAGGCCAAGCTGTTGCGCGCGGTTCAGGAGGAGGAGATCGAACGCGTGGGCGGCACGCATCCGATCAAGACCGACCTTCGGCTCATTGCTGCGACCAACGTCGACCTCGAAAAAGCCGTCAAGGATGGCCGCTTTCGGGAGGACCTGTACTACCGCCTCAACGTGATCCCGATTCGGATGCCGGCACTTCGCGATCGACTGGAGGATTTGCCGGAGCTCGCCCGTTTCTTCCTACGGCGCTACAACATCAAGTTCCGCAAGAACGTCCAGGGCATCGCCGATTCGACGCTGGACATCCTCTCGTCGTACTGGTGGCCGGGCAACATCAGAGAGCTCGAGAACCTCATCGAACGTTTGGTCGCCGTCTCCGACAAGGACTGGATTACCGACGAGGATCTGCCCTACGAGCTGCACGTGGCAAAACTCGATACGCAGGATCAGACATCGACGGACAATCTGCTCGAGCGCGCGCTCTCGACCTTCGAACGCAACTTCATCGTCCGCGCCCTGGAGAAGTCGTCGTGGAACGTCACCGCGACGTCACGAGCGCTCGGCATTCCACTGAGCACGCTCAAGTTCAAGATGGACAAACTGGAGATCCGCCAGCTCGCCCGCCGGATCAGAGGCAACTGAACGCGCTCCGAGCTTGCTGAGGAATCAACCCGGCGCGTTCGAGCGGCGCCGGGTCAGGGGGGAATCGAAGCGGGCTCGGCCCGCTCCACGAGCGCTTACTTCTTGGGCAAAACGGCGTCCTTGAGCTGCTTGGCGATACGCGCCTTGACGACCGTCTTGGCGGGGATCTTGATCGCTTCGCCGGTCGCCGGGTTGCGGCCCATACGAGCCTTCCGTTTCTGGACGACCAGCTTCACCATGCCCGGCAGCACGAACTCACCTGATCGCTTGAGTTCCTTTTCTGAAAGGGTGGTCAATTCGTCGAAAAATTCTCTCGCCTGAGTCCGCTTGACCTCGAACCGTTCAGCGAAGTGCGAGAACAATTCTGATTTGCCCATTCTGCGGGCCTCTGCCATCACGTCCCCCCAGTCTTGTGCGCGCCGACTTCCAGGCCGCAATCGCAGATGCGCGCGCGTGTCACACTGCCGCGGAAAGTCTTGTGAAATCGCCGTAATGCTAACGCGCGACTCCTATGCTGTCAACGAAGCCCCGCGCACAATCAAGCGATTTCGGCCCAAAGTGCTAGAATTTTTCCTCGATGTCAAGCACGACACCGATCGAGACATTTCCGAATCCACGTCCCGAGCGGGAGTTCGAGATCGCGATCAACTGCCCTGAGTTCACATCGGTCTGCCCGAAAACCGGGCTTCCGGACTTCGGTGAAATTCGCATCACCTACGTGCCGGCCGATCACTGCATCGAGCTGAAGTCGTTGAAGTACTACATGATCAGCTTCCGCGATCGCGGCATTTTCTACGAGGCGGTGACCAATCAAATCCTCGACGATCTCGTCAGCGCGTGCCAGCCACGGCGCATGACGGTTGTCGGTGATTTCACCGTTCGCGGCGGCATCAAGACGACGGTCACGGCCACTTACGCAAAATAGGGTGGCGGCGAGTCTTCAGACTCGCTGTTCAACTGCCGCATAGATCAGGGCCGGTCTGAAGATTCGTCTCTACGTGTCGGCGTCAGCCGCGCGACCGTCGCGCCGAGGTGCGACTCGGGAGCGTCCCAGAATTCAACGACCAGTGGATGGCGCTCGAGCGCTTGCTGCACCAGCCCCCGCTGAATGCCCTTGCCGCGGCCGTGAATCAAGCGGACCTCGCGAAGACCTGCTTCGTGAGCGGCGGTGACGTACTCCTCCACCACGGACACCACGTCGCGTGGCGCGAAAGTGTGGAGGTCGATCGAGTCTTCAATCGGGATCTTCATGACGCCCGTTTTGCCCTGTCTCCATCGAAATCGGGTCGCACTTTTTCCAACATCGGAGCACGCTTCTCACGCGTTTCGGCCCAATTGAGCCAAGGCACGTCCCGTGCACCGTCTGGCTCGAGTGGCTCACGCATCACTCCGGCCTGGCGAGACTGTTCGCATCCGTGATGAACAGTGGGTCGTCACACGCCAGACGCCCGGTATGAGCGCGTCCGTCCTCGACGTACGGGGACAGCATCGATCGAACCGCGACGCGTCAGCCTCGTTCCTCCTTCCCTTCGAAATCGTCGAGAGGCTCACCTCAGATCGGTCCGCGCGTCGCGTGCGCCCGCGCCGGTGGCGGCGGCACACCCGCGCGCTGCTCGCTGACGCGACACCGTCCTGGCCATCATTGCGGATCCCACTGCGGGCGGACATCACGTTGCTTTCGTTCCAGCTCGAGCCCGCGCTGGCGGTGACGCACGGAATGGCCGCCCGCATCCTGATCGCTGACGAAGTCGGTCTCGGCAAGACGATTCAAGCGGCGCTCATCATCGCCGAGATTCTGGACAGAGCGCGACACGGCCGGGTGCTCGTAGTGGCGCCCGCCTCACTTCGCGAACAGTGGCAGGCCGAACTTCACGACCGCTTCGGAATCGACGGCTGGCTGGCCGACTCGGCGTCTCTTGCCCGTCTCGGCGCGGCGTGGGGCACTTCCAATCCCTGGGCAGGTCACGCTGTCACGATCACGTCAATCGATTTCATCAAGCGTCCAGACGTGATGCGGTCCCTCGAGGCCCTGCTCTGGGATGCGGTCGTGTTCGACGAAGCGCACGGACTCACCGGCCTGTCGGATCGAGCGGCCGCGGCGAGCGGCCTGGCCCGACGAGCCCGAACGGTCGTGATGCTCACAGCGACGCCACATTCGGGCGACGAGCGGGCATTCGAGTCGCTCTGCGGAATCGGCGATTTACACGGCAGCTCGCTTGTGTTGGGGAGCTCCGGCCAAGGTCAAGATGACAAAACGGCCGGTCCCACCCAAGACGAGCATTGGCGAAATCACCGACACAAGCGAGTTCCGGGAGTAAACCACACATTTCCGCTGCTCACGTTCCGTCGCACACGTCGTGACGTCGGCCTCGCCCTGTCGCGACGGACGAGGTGCCTTCGCGTGCGTCCCACGCTGGCTGAACGAGAGATGCATCGAGCGCTCGCCGCGTACGTGCGCAGGGTCCGCACCGAGCGCGCCCCCGACGCCGATCCGGCTCACCTGGCGATGATGGTCCTGACGCGGCGCGCCTGCAGCAGCGCGGCGTCCCTGGCTCGCTCGGTCGAAAGGAGACTGGATCTACTCGACGGCAGCAACTCATCCGCCGCGGCGCAAATGATCTTGCCGCTGTTCGAACTCTCTACTGATGAAGAACCCGCCGCGGAGCTTGCCGCTCCTGGTCTCACGGATCGCGACGAGGAACGCCGGTGCCTTGAACGAATCCTGCTCCTGGCGCAACGCGCGCATACCGCTGAATCAAAGGTCCACACGCTGACTCGTCTCCTACGCCGGGCAAACGAGCCAGCGATCGTGTTCACCGAATATCGCGACACGCTCGCGCGGCTCGCGCAGGCGCTGCAGGTCTTCGCACCGGTGACGCTGCATGGCGGTCTCAACACGCCTGAACGTCGCAATCATCTTCGCGCCTTCACGGGCGGCGGCGCGCGACTGCTCCTCGCTACCGATGCCGCCAGTGAGGGACTCAATTTGCAGCGGCGCTGCCGCCTCGTGGTCAACCTCGAGTTGCCGTGGACGCCTCTACGTCTCGAGCAGCGAATCGGCCGCGTCGAACGAATCGGGCAATCCCGGCGTGTGCACGCGATCCATCTGGTGGCAGCCGATACTCGCGAGGATTCCTACGTGGCGCGCCTGCTGCTCCGCTCCGATCTGGCTGCCGGCGCCCTCGAGCGGCTTCGTCAGCCGTCCCCAGAGATCGAGCAGCTTCGCACGACGGCAAAGGTGGAGACGGCACGTCTCGAAGGCGTTCGGAGGCTCCTCGATCCGCGGCGGAATTCGGCGCCAGACCGGAGACCTGCCGTCACGGTGTGCCGAAGACGCAACACCGCTCGCGGCATCGTGTGTGCTTTCTCCGTCGCCTTCGCCGACTCCACGGGCCACGTGATCTGGCGCACGCTTCTCGGAACAATCGCGAGTGGCCACAACGATTCGCGCGCTTTGGTCTCCTCCATCGACCGAGTCGCCGTGCTGCTCGCGTCCACACTCGATCGCGAGTGCCAGGTCGCCCTTGCCTCGCTTCGGTCATCGCTGAGACCGCACCTGAATCTGGCGTTGCGCCGCGAACGCGCGATCGCCGACGTCCTCGAGCACGAGCGGGCACGGCTGTCGGCGCAGTTGCTGCAACGCGGCCTCTTCGACCGGCGTGCCGAGCGGGCTAACGCTGCCCAGAGGGCCGTCCTCGATCAGGCACTCGCTCGATGCCGCACTCGCCTCGATGAGCTCGCGTCGGCTGCGCACATCGTTGTGGAACCCGCGCGCCTCGCCTTCGTCCTCATCCGCCGATGATCCCGGGCGTGTACGGGCGGTTGCTTACCGCATCGTTCATTCGGGATGTGTTGCCGACACTGCGTGGTGTCAGCAAACCGCCACCCACGTGGGCTCGCCAACTCGCGGATTACTCGAGGCGAATCGAGTCGACGCTTGGTTCCGCATCGAGCGTACGCGCGATAACCGAGGTGGCGCTGCTGCCTGTCTTGGATCTGCTCGGCCTCACCGTCGTTCGACGCCTGGACGAGGAGGGCATATCGTGCATTGCATTCACGGCGGGCGGGCACTATGGCCTGACGGCGATAGCCGCAGGATGGGCGGAACCGCTCGAACGAGTGTGGCGCACCTCCATCATGGGCGCCATCGCGGCTGATGCCCGATGGTGTCTCTGCTGCAACGGGCAAGCGCTTCGTCTGATCGACGCGCGACGAACCTGGTCGCGCGAATACCTCGAGTTCGATCTCACGATGCTTGGCCATGAGGCCGAGGCGCAGTGGATCCTGTGGGCGATCGCTCACGAGAGGGCGTTCCTCGGGCAGCCGGCGCTCCTCGACACCGCGGTAACGCTTTCACGGCAACACGGTGTGCAGGTGTGCCGATCGCTCGGGGCCGGCGTGCTGGACGCGCTCGAAGTCCTGCTGACCGCGCTCACTCGCGGTGGACGTCACCCGACGCCGGCGCTCTGGGAGCAGTCGCTTACCGTGTTGTATCGAGTCCTCTTCCTCCTCTTCGCCGAAGCACGAGGTCTGGTACCGCTCTGGCATCCGGTCTACCGCGACCGCTACAGCCTCGAAGCCATCGTCGCCTGCCTGCTCGAAGGCCGTCCTTACAAGGGGCTGTGGCGCGCCGTCCACGCCATCTCACGCCTGGCGCACTCCGGCTGCATCGTGGGCGAGCTGCGCGTGACGGCCTTCAACGGGCGCTTGTTCGCACCGGCGCAGGCGGCGGCCTTCGACAGCACACGATTGAGCGACGCCGTCATGGGGCGGACGGTGATCGCCCTCAGCAGCACGCGCACCAGCCCGCAGGGCGGCCGCACTAAAATCCTCTACCGCGATCTCGATGTCGAACAGCTCGGGGCGGTCTACGAGCGAGTCCTCGAGTACGAACCGACCGCGACAGGGCCGACGCCGCTTGCGCGAACGCGTGACCTCCGGAAGTCGAGCGGCTCCTTTTACACACCCCGTGCGGTTACGACGTTTCTGGTTCGTCGCACACTGGGGCCACTGGTGCGAGGCCGCGCCGCTGAAGACATCCTGGCGCTGCGCGTCCTCGATCCGGCCATGGGAAGCGGCGCGTTTCTGGTCGCCGCGTGCCGGTACCTCGCATCGGCTGCCGAAGATGCCTTCATTCACGAGGGGCGCTGGCACGTTCACGACGTGACGCCCGCCGATCGAATTGCGCTCCGTCGTGAGATCGCATCCCGTTGTCTCTTCGGCGTCGACCTGAACCCGATGGCCGTGCAACTGGCGCGGCTCTCGCTGTGGCTGGCCACGCTGGCGGCCGACAAGCCGCTGTCATTTCTCGATCACCATCTCGTTGCCGGGCACAGTCTCGTCGGAGCGACGCCTGACGACATGGCTCGCCAACCGGGCGGCGGGCGAGTCCGAAAGCGGCCTGAGCGCCTGTCGCTCTTCGACGAAACCGAGTTTCCCGCCACGCTCGCACACGCTGCTGCCGTCATGTCGAAGGTCTCGAACGAGCCGGACGATTCCGCAGACATCGTGCGCGCGAAGGAACGCGCGCTCCATACGCTCCTGGTCGAACACTCCTCGCTCTCGAAGTGGAGAGCGGCTCTCGACCTGTGGTGCGCGACCTGGTTCTGGGATGACGGGGACGCACCCGGCCGCGCGGTGTTCCTCGATCTCGTCAGTCGATTACTGGATCGGCCGTCGACGCTCCCGGATCGCGTAGCCACGGAGCTTCTGGAGCGGTCCAAAGCGATTGCGACCACGCAACGCTTTCTTCACTGGCCGCTCACCTTCCCGGATGTTTTCGTGACCGCATCCGATCGCCCTCCGGGGTTCGACGCCGTGATCGGAAACCCTCCGTGGGACATGGTCCGCGGCGATAGCGGCGGCCACGACACCAAGGCCGGGAGGCGGCTCGACGCGCGACGGATCACCGACTTTGTCCGTCAATCCCGGATCTATCAGGTGGAGACCCGCGCCCACGTCAACCTGTATCAACTGTTTGTCGAGCGGGCGCTTCAGCTTGTCCGCCCGGGCGGGCGCATCGGGCTCGTCGCACCGTCAGGTCTGGTCAGCGATGCGGGCGCGGCGCCGCTGCGCAGGTATCTGCTCGAGAGGGCCGACGTCGACGAAATCACCGGGCTCGACAACCGGCAGGCCATCTTCCCGGTGCACCGCAGCGTCCGATTCGTGCTCCTCACCTGCACGCCTGGACGCCAAACGACGACGATTCAGTGTCGATTCGGCCTTAGTCGCCCCGAGGAACTCGAAGCGCCGCCACGCGCGCCGCTCATGCTGTCGCGACGTCTGCTCGCCCGGTTATCTGGCGAAGACGACCTCGGGATTCCTGAGCTCGCCAGTGACGCCGACCTCGCCATCGTCGAAGCCGTCAGCAGCAACGCGCCGCGCCTCGGCGCAAAAGAGGGATGGGACGTCGCATTCGGCCGCGAGCTCAACGCCAGCGACGACCGCGAGTCGTTTGCGCCGATCGGCCAACACTCGATCGGCCGCCCGGTGATCGAGGGAAAGCAGATCGATGCTTTCCGGGTTGCGATTGGCGACAGTCGTCTGGAGGTCCGGCCCGCTGCGGCCGCCAACCTGCGAGTTCCGCGTCGCGCGCGCCTTGCCTATCGCGATGTCGCGAGTGCGACCAACCGGCTCACGCTCATCGCCGCGATTGTTCCAGCCCGCGCCGTCACCACTCACACGCTGTTCTGTCTCCGCACACCGCTCCCGTTGCCGGCCCAGAGAGTCTTGTGCGCACTCCTCAACAGCTATGTGGCGAACTACATCGTTCGTCTTCGGGTGAACACGCACGTAACCGTGTCACTGGTCTCGCGCCTGCCCGTTCCCGTTGTGCTGCCAGGGCACCCACTCTTCACACGGCTCGCGCAGTGCGCCGAGACACTTCGTCGAGGTACTACGCTGGTGGAAGAAATGGAGGAGTACACCGAAATCCAGGCAATCGCGGCGCATCTCTATCGATTGAGCCCGGCGCACTTCGAGCATGTGTTGTCGACGTTTCCGTTGGTCCCAAGCGCGGTACGCCAGCGCGCGTTCGAGAGATTTGTCAACTTTCATTGATCAAGAACCGCGGAGGCGCGGAGTCTAACCATGGACGGAGAAACTGTTATCACCGACAGAATCATTGGTTGCGCAATCGAGGTCGACAAACACCTGGGACCAGGACTACTGGTGTCTGTCTATGAATCGGCCCTATGTGTCGAATTCAAGGTGAGGTCATTGCCCTTTACCTAGTCGATCGGTGTAGGCTCTACCCTGATGGCAAGGACGAAACGACTCGGCTTCTTTCTCGCAGTTACGGTCTCGTTAATGGCGGTTGCGATCGACGCCGGGGCTCAAGCGCGCACCGTGCGCATGCCCACCTCGTCCGGCAGCGACCGCATCTTTGCCATCCTCCTGCCTCAGTCCTACGAGACCTCGCAGAAGCGCTATCCGGTCGTCTACCTGTTTCACGGCGGCGGCCAGGACCACACCGCCTTCATGGCTCGCACGGCATTCACGCCGATGGCTCGCAAGCACGAGTTCATCGTCGTCATGCCCGCCGCCGATCGCAGCTACAGCGCGCTCGGACCCGAGGCTCAGGGTCGCTATCACGATTACGTCGCCGGCGAGCTCGTCGACTACGTGGACTCGCACTACCGCACCATTCCGACGAAGGAACGTCGCGCGATTGGCGGGTTGTCGATGGGAGGTCGAATCGCTTCTATGACCGCACTGACACACGCGGAGCGCTTCAGCGCGGTGGGCGCCTTCAGCCCGGCCCTGCGCCCCGACGCAGAAGAGGCCGTGCACAAGGTGCCCGAGGCGGCACCCTTCTTCTACATCTCATGCGGCACGCAGGACTCGCTCCTTCCGATCAACCGTGAGTTCGTGGGTTGGTTGATGGAGCGCGACCTGCCGCACGAGTACCACGAGGCGCCCGGCATGGGCCACACCTGGGCGCTGTGGGATGAACAGATATCGGTCTTCTTCGATCTGCTCGAATCTCGCGGCTTCGCGTCAGCACCGTAGAGCGAAGGCTGTAGCCTTCGCGATCACGCGGGGGGCTCCCGCCTTCGCCGAAGGCTACGGTGGACAGGAAAGCCCCCGCTCTACCAAGCGGGTCGGTTCAGCGACGATTCAGCACAAACCGTTCGATCGCCTCGGCCACTCCAGCCTCATCCTGGTGGCCGGTGACGTGCCAGCCACGCGACTTGAGGCTTTCGACGGCGTTTCCCATCACAACCGGCTGACCGGCAAATTCGAGCATCTCGGCATCGTTGAAGTTGTCACCGATGGCCATCACTTGATCGCGTGTCAGCCCGAGTTGCCCGGCGCGCCACGCGAGCGCACGCCCCTTCGTGGCCTCGAGTGAGGTGACGTCGACGAGCGAGAAATCGCGATGCATGTACTCCGTCATCTGGATCGAGCAGCCGTTGACCTCCGCGCGCAGCCAGTCGAACAGCGCGCGCATGTCCTCGACGCCGCCGTTGTACATCACCTGAATCGGATCCTCGATCAGCGCGTCTTCGAGCGGTACCGACTGCGCGATGTGCGAGTGATTGCGCGACCAGTACCGCTTTCGTCCTGGATGTTCCCAGTCCATGGTCTCGTAGACGACCTGGCGGTCGAAGTCGCGATCGAACACGAGGGCGGCTGCATGACGATGGCGACGGGTGTTGGCGAGGACCTGCCGGGCCGTGTCTTTATCGAGCAGACGGCGAGCGAACGTCGCGCCATCCATCGCGCGTTCAACCGCGCCATTGCTGACGATGAGCGAGATGGATTGCGGCAGCCGATCGGCGACCGGCCTGGCGAAAGGGTAACTGCGGCCGGTGACGAGCGCGACATGGGCACCCGACGCGACCGCGTCGTGAATCGCCGTGCAGTTGGCCTCCGGCATGCGCCCATGTGTGTCGAGCAACGTGCCGTCGACGTCGATGCCAATCAACCGGATCATTGAAGAAGCTGCGATAGGATTAACGTAGAACTCGCTTGTGTTGGTGCTGCCGCCCACGGCGTGCCCACTCGAAAGGGCGGAATACTTGACTCTGGCCTACGCCGAAAGCCTCAACACAAGCGAGCTGTGGAGTAATAGGTTATGACACTCGGGCGGTTCGCGGGCGTAAACACCGGATACGTACTGGAACTGTATGAGCGCTACCGGCAAAACCCCCAATCGGTCGACCCCGCGACGCGTGCGGCGTTCGAGAATTGGAATCCCGCGGAGCTCGAGGCCGGAACTGGCGAGCCCGTCAGCATAGCCGACTCGGCCAACGTCCACGCCGTCGTCGCCGCAACGATTCTTGCCGATTCAATCCGTCGATACGGACACCTCGCCGCGCAACTCGATCCGCTCGGGTCACCGCCGATCGGCGACCCCTCATTGTCGCCCCAGACGTACGGGGTCACTGATGGAGATCTGAAGCAGTTGCCAGCCTCGCTCGTCGGCGGCCCGGTTGCCGAGACATCGTCGACGGCCTACGAGGCGATCGAGAAACTCCGTCGCGTCTATTGCTCGTCGACCGGTTTCGACTACGCGCAAATCTTCGTGCCCGAGGAGCGCGACTGGCTGCGGCACGCCGCCGAGTCGGGCCGATTCCTGCCACCGCTCGATCCCGAGAGCAGCGATGCGCTGCTTGCTCGCGTCACGCAGGTCGAAGTCTTCGAGCGTTTCCTGCAGCGAACCTTTCCTGGCAAGACCCGCTTCTCGCTCGAAGGGCTCGACATGCTCGTGCCCATCCTTGACGAGATTATTTCAGGAGCAGCCGATACGGGGGCGCGGAATGCCGTCATCGGCATGGCGCATCGCGGCCGCTTGAACGTGCTCGCGCACATTCTCGAGAAGCCCTACGAGCAGATCCTCGCCGAGTTCAAGGATCCCGTGGTCGCCGAGCGACTGCGCGTCGACCTGGGATGGATGGGCGACGTGAAGTATCACGCCGGAGCCCGAACGTCGACTCCGCGCGGTCACACGTTCGTCACGATGCCGCCCAACCCGAGCCACCTGGAGGCGGTGAATCCGGTCGTCGTCGGGATGGCGCGCGCGGCTGGCACGTATGTCGACGAGGCGGGTGCCGGTCGCTTCAGCAGCGCCACC
The DNA here is from genome assembly GCA_035649635.1 of Vicinamibacterales bacterium. GTDB lineage: Bacteria > Acidobacteriota > Vicinamibacteria > Vicinamibacterales > UBA2999 > Gp6-AA40. The sequence continues at coordinate 195,125 of DASRJE010000221.1, forward strand.
ACGCTGCCGGTGCTGATCCACGGCGATGCCGCGTTTCCCGGTCAGGGAATCGTGGCCGAGACGCTTAACCTGTCGCGCCTCGACGGCTATGACACCGGCGGAACGATTCACATCATCGCGAACAATCAGCTCGGGTTCACGGCGACTCCAGACGAGTCCTACAGCACGAGTTACGCGAGCGGGCTCGCCCGCGGATTCAAGATCCCGATCGTGCACGTCAACGCCGACGATCCGGCCGCCTGCCTCGAGGCGGCGCGGCTGGCCTGGGAGTACCGCGGTCGATTCCAACGAGACTTCCTGATCGATCTCGTCGGCTATCGACGACACGGGCACAACGAAGGCGACGAGCCCGCGTTCACGCAGCCGCTGATGTACAAGAAGATTGCGGCGCACCCGACAGTACGGGAGCAATTCGCCCGGACACTGATCGCACAAGGCGCACAGACGCCGCAGTCGGTCGAAGGGATCGTCAAGACGCACTACACGGTGCTCGAGCTGGCGTTCGCCTCACTGAAACCGGAAGAGGATCTCGAGCCTCCGGTTCCCGAGCCGCCTCCGCCCGGCGCCGCTTCCAGGGCAGAGACAGCCGTCCCGCTCGAACGGCTGCGGCAGATCAATGAAGGCCTGCAGACGGTGCCGGCCGGGTTCGTCTTCCACAAGAAACTGGAGCGCGGGAGGGAGCGCCGCAAGTCGGTACTGAATAATCCAAACGAACGGACGATCGACTGGTCGACGGCCGAGGAACTGGCCTTTGCCAGCATCCTCGCGGACGGTGTTCCGATCCGGCTGACCGGGGAGGACGTCGAGCGCGGAACATTCAGCCAGCGCCACGCCGTCTTCCACGACGCTGAGAAGGGAACACGATTCGTTCCGCTGCAGACATTCCCTCAATCGTCGGCAGCGTTCGAGATCCACAACAGCCCGCTGAGCGAGGCCGGCGTGGTCGGATTCGAGTTCGGGTACAACATCCAGGAACCGGATCGTCTGGTCATCTGGGAAGCGCAGTATGGTGACTTCATCAACGGCGCGCAGGTGATCATCGATCAGTTCGTTACCTCGGGCCGGTCGAAGTGGGGACTCAAGCCGTCGCTGGTGTTCCTGCTGCCGCACGGACACGAAGGGCAGGGCCCGGAGCATTCGAGCGCGAGACCCGAACGTTTTCTGCAGGCCGCTGCCGACATCAACATCCGTGTCATGAACTGCACGACGGCGGCGCAGTACTTCCACCTGCTGCGACGACAGGCCGCGCTGCTTCGCCGCGATCCGCTTCCACTCGTGGTGCTGACACCGAAGAGTCTGCTGCGGCATCCGCTCGTCGCGTCGACGCCAAAGGAACTGGCGGAGGGACGATTCCGTTCGGTCATCGACGACACAGAAGCGCGTCAGCGCGCGCCGAATGTCCGGCGACTCGTGTTGTGCAGCGGTAAGGTCTACGTCGACCTCGTCTCGAGCGAACGCCGTCAGTCGGCGAGCTACGTCGCCATCTGCCGCGTCGAACAGCTCGCGCCGTTTCCACGGGTCGCGCTCGGAGAAGTGCTGGACAGTTATCCCTCGCTGGAAGAGGTCGTCTGGCTGCAGGAGGAGCCCGAGAACATGGGCGCCTGGGATTGGGTACGAGGACAACTCGAGGAAGTCATCCGCGACCGCTTTGCGCTTCGCTATATCGGCCGTGTACGCAGCGCCAGCCCGTCCGAAGGATCATTGGCCTGGCACCAGATCAACCAGCGCAAGCTGGTTGATGAGGCCTTCGCGCTCCACAGCCGTGGCGTTACAGAATCCACGGTCCTCTCCAAGGCAGTCCGGAGCCTGACCGCCTCAAAACGTTGATCTATGTCGAACATCGTCGTTCCACAACTTGGTGAGTCTGTCGTCGAAGCGCGTGTCGCGCGATGGCTGAAGAAACCGGGCGACCGCGTCGAAGTCGGTGAACCGCTCGTCGAACTCGAGACGGAGAAGATCGATCTCGAGGTCAGCGCCGAAAAGAGCGGAGTCCTCGCCAGGATCGCTCGCCAGGAGGGTGAGGACGTCAAGATCGGCGAACTCCTCGCCGTGGTCGATGAGAGCGGCACCGCCGGGGCGCAGGCATCATCGGCATCAGCCCCGGCCCCGGCGCCACGGACATCAGCGCCGGCATCAGGCGGAAATGGCTCGGACGGAACCGCCGCTGAAAGCCGGGCCACACCGACTGCGCGTCGGATGGCGAGAGACAACGACGTGGACCTCGGCACAGTTCAAGGATCGGGCGCCGCCGGACGAGTCACGAAGCAAGACGTGCAACAGGCGCTGAGGCCAGCCGCCCCCGCACCGACAAGTGCCGTGATCGCACTGACGAGCAGCGCGATCGCACCGACAAGTGGTGCCGTCGCACCGACCAGCCCGTCTCAGATCGCACCGACAAGCCCATCCAGGATCGCACCGAGTCCGCGCACCGAAGAACGTGTCCGCATGAGCAAGCGCCGCCAGACGATCGCGCGCAGGCTCGTTGAGGCGCAACACACTGCCGCGATGCTGACGACGTTCAACGAGGTCGACATGTCAGCGGTCATGTCGCTCCGCGAGCGTCGAAAAGAGTCGTTCAAGAAAGAGTTCGGCGTCGGTCTCGGCATCGCGTCCTTCTTCGTGAAGTCGGCCATCGCGGCTCTGCGAGCCTTTCCGCCGCTCAACGCCGAGATCCAGGGTGATGAGATCGTCTACAAGCACTACTTCGACATCGGTGTCGCCGTGGGTGCCGAAGGCGGACTGGTCGTTCCCGTGATTCGCGATGCGGACCGGCTGTCCTTCGCGCAGATCGAACTTGCGATCCGCGACTTCGCAGCGCGCGCGAACGACGGAAGCCTGACCCTCGAGGATCTGCGCGGCGGCACGTTCACCATCACCAACGGTGGCGTCTTCGGATCGCTTCTGAGCACACCAATCCTCAATCCTCCGCAGGTTGGAATTCTCGGCCTTCACAAGATCGAGGACCGCGTGGTGCCGCTCAATGGTCAAGTTGTGATTCGCCCGATGATGTATGTGGCGCTGTCTTACGATCACCGGATCGTCGATGGCCGCGAGGCCGTGCAGTTCCTCGCCAAGATCAAGGACTTCGTCGAAGATCCCGGGCGCCTTTTGTTGGAAGGATGATCGGCTCACCATGCGCAGTGTTCTTGTTCTTATTTCGTTTCCCCTTCTGATGATCACGGCGGTTGCTTCGCCGCAGGCCCCGGCTACGCCGCCGCCTCCCGACATCCTGCCGGCTAACGAAGTCGCTGTACCTGCTGATGGCGAGAAGAGCTCGACGGGCCTCGTATCGAAGCTCGTTCGTCGTGGTACCAGCTCCGAGAAGCCGGCCGCGACGGATATCGTCACCGTTCACTACACGGGATGGTCCGGTGACGGACGGCTGTTCGACAGCTCAATCGTTCGCGGCCCGGTGTCGACATTTCCGCTCGACAAGGTCATGGCGGGCTGGCGCGAGTGCGTGCAGTTGATGACGCTTGGCGAAAAGCGCCGATGCTGGGTCCCGGAAAATCTCGCGTACAAGGGTCAGGCGGGCCGGCCCAAGGGCACGGTGCTGTTCGAGATCGAGCTTCTGGATACCAGACCGAATCCGCTGGTCCCACCACCCGACGTCAAAGGTCCTCCCGAGGACGCGAAGCGAACGCCAAGCGGCCTCGCGTACAAGGTCCTGCGACCCGGCAAGGGCGTGCGGAATCCGAGCCGCTTCGGGCGAGTCACTGTGCACTACACGGGATGGACAACCGACGGACGCATGTTCGACAGCTCCGTCACGAAGGGCAAGCCCACGACCTTCCGTCTTGACGATGTGATCAGGGGGTGGACAGAGGGCGTTCCGTTGATGGTCGAGGGCGAGCGCACCCGCTTCTGGGTGCCCGAGAGCCTCGCCTACGGTGGCAAGGGCGATGGCCCGCGCGGCATGCTCGTGTTCGACATTGAGTTGATTCGGATCGAGAACTGACCGACTGAACAAATGTGTCAACTCCCAAATTTCCAATTCCCAACTCCCAATCCTCCCTGGTTGGGCGTTGGAAGTTGGGAGTTGGGAGTTGATCCGCTTTCGACATCCGCTTAATGCATCTGCTCTTCGATCTCGACGGGACGCTTGCCGACTCGTTCCCGGGAATCAGCCGCTCGATCAATCAGACGCTGACGACGCTCGGGCGGCAAACAGTGCCCGCCGCCCAGTTGCGCCGATTCGTTGGTGCGCGGCTTGCCGCCATCTTCGGCACCTTGCTCGATTCAACCGATGAGGCGCTGATCGATCGCGCGTGCGACGTCTACCGTCCATTGTTCGACGAGGTCGGAATTCTCGAGAGTCGCGTCTTCCCGGGAGCCTTGGAGGCGCTATCGACACTCCGCGACGCCGGCCACTCGTTGCAAGTCGTGACCGTACGATCGATCGAATCCGCACGGCTGGTCGTACGCCACCTGGGGATCGATCGCTACTTCGATGCGGTTCATGGGCCCGATCGGACCCAGCGTGCGCGCGATAAAGCCGACCTCGTTCGCGCCGCGTTGGACCTGGCTGACGCTGACGCGCGCGATGCGGTGATGATCGGAGACCGCGCCGACGATATCCGGGCGGCTCGCGCCCACGGCGTTCTGGCCGTTGCCGCGGGATGGGGCTACGGCGAGGACGCAGAACTTCGCGCGGCCCAGCCGGACCATTTCGCGGCGACACTGGCCGACGTCGTTGCATGGGTACAATCGAGGCCATGTGCCGAAACATCAGGACACTAGCCAACTTCGAGCCACCGGCCACCGACGATGAAATCCGTGCATCGGCGCTGCAGTTCGTGCGCAAACTGAGTGGCTCCAGCCGGCCATCCAAGGCCAACGAGTTGGTGTTCAACCAGGCGGTCGACGAGGTCACGGAAGCGGCGCAGCGCCTCATTCGAGCCTTGACTACGAACGCGCCTCCACGAAATCGCGAGATCGAAGCGCAGAAGGCGCAGGAGCGCGCGCGGCAGCGATACGCGTGACGGAAGTTCAAAGTTTAAAGGTCAAAGTCACGTTTGACCTTCTATACTTACGGCCGTTCCGACATCGACGCTCTGGAGGCTGTCATGAAGAAGCTGTGGCTGCTGGTGTTACTACTGGCCGTGTTGCCGCTGACAGGATCGGCGCAAACGACTGACGAACTGGTGAACGACGGCAAGAACGCTGCGAACGTCACCACCCAAAGCATGGGCTACAGCCGTCAGAGTTACAGCCCGCTGAAACAAATCACCAAGTCCAACGTCCAGCGCCTCGTGCCGATCTGGAACGCGAGCCTGATGAACGACATGGGCGAGCTTGCCGCGCCGACCGTCTACAACGGCGTGATGTACGTCATCAACGGCAAGTGGACGTTTGCAATCGACATCGAAACGGGACGTCAGATCTGGCGCACAGCAGTCGAGCTCGAACCGGGCGTGCAGCGCGCGGCCATTACCCGAGGGGCGGCGACGATCTACAACGGAAAGCTGTTTCGCGTCACCATCGACAATCACGTCCTCGCCCTCGACATGAAGACGGGCAAACAGATCTGGAATCAGAAGTTCGCCGACTTGAAGGAAGGCTATTACGCAACCAGCGCGCCCATCGTCGCCAACGGCGTGTTGATCTCGGGTATGGCGGGCGGTGAGTCGACGACGCGTGGATTCCTCGACGGCTGGGATCCTGATACCGGCAAGAAGCTGTGGCGCCGGTACACCATTCCGGCGCCCGGCGAACCTGGGTCAGAGACGTGGCCGAAGGACTCCGACGCGTGGAAGTTTGGTGGCGGACCAACGTGGCGCTCTGGCGCCTACGATCCCGCGCTCGATCTCGTGTACTGGGGCGTCGGCAATGCCGAGCCGTACGATCCGCGGCCACGCGGCGCACTGGACAGTCTCTATACATCGAGCGTGCTGGCCATCCGGCCGAAGACGGGCGAGATCGTGTGCTACTTCCAGTACACGCCGAACGACGTATACGACGTGGACGGCAACGACGAACAAGTGCTCGCCGACATCCAAGTCAATGGCCAGCCGCGCAAGGTGATGATCCAGGCGAACAAGAACGGCTTTCTGTACGTACTCGATCGCACCAACTGTAAGCTGGTCGCCGCGCATGCACTGGTCAAGGTCAACTGGGCGTCACATATCGATCAGGCGACGGGCCGGCCCGTGCTCACCGATCTGTACAAGCGCTTCCTCGCGGGCGAAGAGGTCGAGATCTGGCCGTCGCGAGGCACCAACGCGGTGCCGATCGCCTTCAGTCCGAACACGGGACTGATCTACGCGAGCACGTGGAACCTGCCACGCATTCAGAAGCTGGCGGCCCAACCGCCGCCGCAGGTGCTGGGGGGAAATACCACCGGTGTCACTGCCCGCTTGCCCGAGATCAAGCCCGGTGAGGCGTACGGGCATTTCGTGGCGATTAATCCGCTCACCGGGCAAAAGAAGTGGGAGATTCCACTCACCGACCTGCCGAGCTCGGCGGGCATGCTTGCCACCGGTGGAGGGCTCGTGTTCACTGGAAAACTGTCAGGCGAGTTCATCGCGCTTGACGAGGACACCGGGAAGACGCTCTGGCAGTTCAAGACCGGATCGTCGATCAATTCCACGGCGATCACCTACACCCACAAGGGACGACAGTACGTCACGATCGCGTCCGGCCTGGGCGGTGGGCTTGCCAACCGCTACGCGCAGGACAAAGTGCCGACCGGCGGTTCTGTCTGGACGTTCGCGTTGATGCCCTGATCCCCCTCACAGCCGGGCTTCGTCCGCGAGCCCTATCCGAACGGATAGATTGCTCGCCGAAAAGATAGTGCCTTCATCATGCCTGTCTCTCGTCGACAGGCCGAACACGGCCCACTGCGACTGAGTACGCGAATTGCACCATCGCAGCCCCAAAATCAGGCGCACGTGATCACTGGAACAAAGCGAATCGGCGAAGACCCATGGGACATGCGGCCCTGAAGAAGGAGACACCATGCTGTACGTAGCGTGCGGAGGCTGTCGAAATCCCAGTCCGTTGTACTGCTCGAGTGGAGTGCTGTTGCACGGACCAGTGCTCGCAGTACAGGGACCGATGGGGGCGCAGTGTCCGTATTGTGGGCCGATGCTTCCCTGGTTCGTCTGCGGGTTCTGCGGGCTGCAGCAGATGGTCTTCTTTCCCTCGTTGCCACCCATGCTCGCCCCGCAGTGGATGGTGGGCCAGGTTCCCAACCTCGCGCCGGCGGTTCAGGCGCCGCCTGGCATCGAGACCAGTCAGTTGAATGCCTTGATTACGAACTCGGTGAAGGGGTTCCTGGAGGGCGCAACGGAGGTGGGCCAGGAGTTCGGTACTGCGCTGGGCAGTTGGCTCCAGGATGAATGGCAGAACCGGCTCCAAAGCCAGTGGTAACGGGCGATCGACGCGTCGGCGTCACCGCCCGCTCTTGACTTCAACTATGTTTGTAGTTTACAAGACCTCAAACATAGTTGAAGTATGCGACGAACGTCTCTGACCAAGCCTGAGCTGCACATCCTCGAAGTGCTGTGGACGAAGGGCGCCTGTTCGATCCGGGAGATCCATGAGGCGCTTCCGGCAAAGGGCAGGCCCGCCTTTACGACCGTCCAAACCGTCGTCTACCGGCTCGAGAAGAAGCGCGCGCTCCGCTGCGTGAAACGGATTAGCAAGGCCAACATCTTCGAGGCCACGCTTTCGCGCGACGAAGCTCACACCACGCTCGTCGACGAGCTGCTCAATCTCTTTGGCGGCCGTCCCAAACCGGTCATGGCCCGGTTGGTCGAATCGGGCCGCTTGACGCTCGACGACATCAAGGAAGCGGAAGACGCACTGAAGAAACTCCTGAAGAAGGGTGGATCGCGATGATTCCATGGCTGCCGTCCGCGCTGGTCAATCACCTCTGGCAGTCGACGCTCTTCGTGCTCCTGGTCTGGCTGGCGACGTTGACCTTGCGTAGCAACGGCGCACGGGTGCGGTGCTGGCTATGGGTGGGAGCTTCGATGAAGTTCCTGCTGCCGCTGTCGGTACTGGTCGAATTTGGTCAACGGTTTCAGTGGCGCCACGCGCCGCCAGCCGTGCAGCCGGCAGTGTCCTTCGTACTGCAAGACGTACTGACCCCTGCTCCCATCATCGCTCCAGCCCCGCCATCGATCCCGCAATCAGCGCCGGACCTGTCCTGGGTACTCGTCACGATTTGGGGCGCTGGAGTCGCCATCGTGCTCATCTCGTGGTGGCGCCAGTGGCTGCCGATTCGAGCGGCACTGCGCCGCGCGCGCAAGGTAGCCCTCGACCCGCAGCACGAGGCCGATGGTCTGTCAGTCCTGTCATCGCCGTTAATGCCCGAACCGGGTGTGATTGGCGTCCGTCGCCCACGACTGCTGCTTCCAGAAGGCATCGTCGAGCGCCTGACGACAGCGCAACTGCGCGCACTGATCGCGCATGAGCGGTGCCACGTCCGCTGTCACGACAACCTCACGGCCACGATCCACATGGTGGTCGAATCGATCTTCTGGTTCCATCCCGCCGTCTGGTGGATCGAAACGCGGCTCGTCGACGAACGCGAGCGCGCCTGTGACGAGGCGGTCCTTCGAGCCGGCAGTCGGCCGCAAGACTACGCCGAAGGCATTCTCGAGGTGTGTCGTCAGTCGGTTGGCAGGCGGCTGACCTGCGTCGCTGGCGTGAGCGGCTCAAACCTGCGGGCGCGCGTGGAGGCCATCATCCGGGAGGAGGTAGGACGGCCGCTGACGCGACGACGGCAATTGGCGCTCGCCGGCGCTATTCTTGCGATTGTTGGCGGCCCCGTCTTCGGCGGCGCGCTGACAGCTCAATCGCAGGTCGTCGTTCCTCCTGCCGTGGCAATCGAGGGCGCTTCAATCAAGTCTCACAAGGCGCTGCCTGGAATTGGTGCGCGTGAGATCGCGATGAACACGCGGATCCAGAAATCAAAGATCGTCAGCGATCGAGAGGACCGGGTCTTACGCGCATGGGGACCTCTCGCCTCGTTGATCCAGCTGGCGTACAACGTGACCGGGTCTCAGATCGAGGGCGGTCCATCCTGGGTACACGCCGATTCGTACGCGATCGAAGCCACAGCGGTTGATGACGCCGCGCCCGAGCGGATGCGGGCCACGTTGCAGTCGTTGCTCGCCGAGCGATTCAAGCTCACCCTCCGCCGGGAGACCAGAACATTTCCGGTCTACGACCTGGTGCCGACTGACGCCGGTCTCAAGATCGCAGCCATGAAGGAGGGAGAGTGCACGAAGGTCAGGGACATACGATGGGATTTGATTGATCTCGAAGCGCCCCTTTTCGCCTGCGAGGGTTTTACCAGACGACGGGTGTTGAGTCAGTCTCCTGAGACCCGCCCCCGACCACGGTGGCCACGAGTCGATCGCATCGAAGCGGGCAACGTCCAGATGTCGGCGCTGATCGATCTCATCTCAGGCGATGTCGACCGCATCATCATCGACAAGACCGGCTTCACTGCGCCGTTCAATCTTCTTCTCGACTTTGCGGCCGCACCGGACCCCGGATCTCCCTTCATCTCGTCCGGCCCTTCGATCTTTGAGGCACTCGAGGACCAGCTCGGTCTGCAGCTCCTGCCGGCAGAGGCACCGCTGAACGTGCTCGTGATCGACAGTGCCGACCGACCACTCGTGAACTGATTGGACGCTGTTTCGTAGCCACGCTTCAGCGGGCGCGTTGACAGACCGCATCGGGACACCTTCGCGTCACCGAGGAAGGAGATGAACCGATCAATCGTTGCGCAGCGCGACCATCGGAGGAATCCGAGAAGCCTTCCGGGCCGGGCCATAGCCAGCCAAGAGGGCGGCGCTCAGAAGGATTCCAACCGCCCCTGCCAGCGCGCCCGGGTCGTTGGGTTTGAGATCGAACAGAAACGATTCCAGGAGCCGTGAAGTACCAAGAGCGATCGGTAGGCTGATCGCCAACCCGAGAGCGGCCAGCACACAGACTTCCCGCAGCACAAGCCAAATCACCGCTCTCCGTCGAGCCCCGAGGGCCACGCGGATTCCGATTTCGCTCGTGCGGCGAACAACGGCATACGCCATGCTCCCGTAGAGTCCGACGCAGGCAATCACCAGGGCCAGGACGGCAAACGCACTACACAGCCTGGCGAACACGATTTCCTGATTGATGGTCTGATCGATTTCAGCCGCCTGCGTCTTGACGTTCGTGACCGGCACACGCGAGTCGGCCTGATGCACAAGCGCGCGGACGGCGCTGACGTACCGCAACGGGTCACCGTCCGTTCGCAGCGCATATGTCAGCTGCTGGAGTCGCGGAAATGTGACCTGCGCATAAGGGATGTAGACCACCGGCGGAGTCTCTCCCTTGAGCCCGCCGTATCGGGCTGTTGCGGCGACGCCAATGATTTCCAGATCTTGGGGAGCCCGTCCGTCCAGCCTGATCTGGCGGCCGATCGGATTGTCACTTCCGAAGTACGTTTTAGCGAAAAGATCGCTGACCACGGCCACCGGGAGGGTCTCGCGTCGATCGCGCTCATCGATCTCCCTGCCCAACAACATCGGGATCTGCATCGTCGTGAAGAACCCGGGACCCGTACCCAGGATGCGAGTGGCCGCTGCGAGCGCGCCATTCACTGAGATCGGAAGCTGCCTGCCGGCCCGAATGAGCGAGGCATGCGACAGCGTCGCCGCGCGGACGCCCGGCATGTCGGTCAGTTGGCGCCGCAGATCATCGTAAAAGATGATCGCCTCCGCCTCCGAACGTCCCGCCTGGGGAGCATTCACGTCGAACAACAACACGTTGTCCCGATTGAAGCCGACTTCGACCGAATGGAGATTCGACAAGGTGCGCACGAACAGACCGGCCCCGACCAGCAACAGCAAGGAAATGGCGATCTGCGCCACTACCAGCGCGTGCCTCAGGTTCACTCGGAGAAGGCCGTCACGCACACGGGCGCGGGGCTCGATGCCGATCGTGTCCTTGAGCGTGGGCATCAATGCCGGGCGCGTCGATTGAATCGCCGGGGCGAGGCCAAAGAGTATCCCGCACACCAGCGACAGCCCGGATGTGACGAACAGCACACGCCAGTTGAGTTCCGCGTGCAGGGTGAATCCTTCGCGTCCGTTGGCCAACAACTGCGTGAGGACATCGATGCCAACCGTCGCGATCAGGACGCCGAACGCGCCGCCCAGCGAGGCGAGAAGGACGCTTTCGGTCAACAACTGGCGTGCCACTCGAAGTCGTCCCGCCCCAATGCTCAGGCGCAGCGCGATCTCGCGTCGGCGTGCCGTTGCGCGCGCGAGCAACAGGTTCGCCGTATTCGCACACGCAATTGCCAGGATCAGACCCACCATCGCCAGGAGCACGTAGAGCGGCTGCGAGTAGCGGCGGCGAAGCGTGTCGAGTCCGCTCGCGCCCTCTTCGAGCCGCAGCACCGGAAGATTGGCGCGCTCGGCGTCGTTGGTCGCCGTCGTGGCGACCCATTCCCCGAACGGCCCGGCGAGCGCGATCTGAGCCTGGGCGAGCGTGACGCCAGGACGCAGGCGCCCCATCATCTGGACCCAGTAGTAGTTTTCGTCAAGATACGTGTTCGCGGCGCCAGGCTCGAAGAGCAGATTGGCGTGCATGGGGAGATAGACGTCGGGGTTCCTGCCGGGATCGACACCGAAGAACCCCGGTGGTGTCACACCCACGACCGTGAAAGCGATGTTGTTGATCAGAATCGGCTGTCCGATCGCGCTCGCGACGCTGCCAAACCGCCGCTGGCTATATCCCATGCCGAGCACCGCAACCGGCGTAGCGCCAGCGCGATCGTCGTCAGCAAGAATCAGGCGACCGGCGGCGGGCGACACGGCGAGCCCGCGGAAGAAGTCGCCGGACACATATTCGCCATCGGCCTGCTCGGCTTCGCCATCGACCATCACGGTGACGGCTCGGGCCCGGTAATACGCAAAGATGCTGGACAGGACCTCGGCGGACGACTGCTGCAATCGCTCGAACGCCGGGAATGGGAAGATGCCTGCCCTCGCACCCGAAGCATCCCGGAAGACGCTGCCGTCGATTGAGTGCATCACGAACTCTGTTCCCCGCGACGCAGACTGGGAACCGAACGCAATCGGCCGGCTGCGCCAGTTCACTTCGACCAGCGAAACGGGATCGAATACCGGCAACGCGCGCAGGAGGATTGCGTCCATGAAGCTGTAAATGGCCGCGTTAGCGCCGATCCCCAGTGCGATCGACAGCACGGCGGCGCCCGCAAATGTCGGACTCCTGAGCATCGTTCGCAGCGCGTAGCGCGCGTCTTGCGCGACCTGTTCGAGAAGGCTCCACGTCCAGAGAGCACGGGTGTCCTCTCGCAGCAACGCCATGTTGCCGAGATCACGGTGGGCAGCCCATGTCGCCTGGTCATCCGTCAACCCGTCGGCACGGCGTTCGTCGGCCTCCTCCTCGAGATGGAACTGGAGCTCCTGGCGAAGCTCCTCTTCCTTTCGCCATCGCTGCAACCACCAGGTCAACTTTCGCAGGACCGAATTCACGTCACTCCTCACTCGGATTCAGGAGCAAGCCCATCGCGCGGGCAAAGGCGTTCCATTTCGATTGCTCGCTGACCAGTTGTTTTCGTCCCCGTGCCGTAATCCTGTAATAGCGGGCGCGCTTGCCCTTCTCGGACCGTTCCCAGGAGGCGTCGATCCAGCCATTCGCTTCGAGCCGATAGAGCGCGGGATAGAGCGAGCCTGTTTCCACCTGCAACAGGTCTTCCGATGTCCGTTGAATGTGTTTAGAGATCGCGTGCCCGTGACTCGGTCCTGGCAGCAGCGTTCGCAGAATCAGGAGATCGAGCGTTCCGCGCAGCAGCTCGACGCGCGCCGGTGGCTTCTGAGGCATTGAGTAGGAACTCTACATAATATTGTGTAGAAAGTCTACGCACGGCGGCACGGTCGAGGCCCGGGTCCTGATCGTTTTTTGGATCCGGGCTAAGAGACAACGACTTGTGGTAGTAGACGCCCGACTACCATGGTGGTAGATTGTCGTCTACCTATGGCGCGGACACGTCCACATCGACTCGAGTTGCTGCAGGGCACGCTCGACCTGCTCATTCTGCGGACGCTGCAGTGGGGTCCGCAGCATGGCCACGGTATCAGCGTCGCGATTCGAACCAGCTCGCACGATGTGCTGCATATCGATCACGGGTCCCTCTACCCCGCCCTCCATCGGCTGGAGCGACAAGGGTGGGTGGAGGCGGAGTGGAAAACGACGGAGAACAAGCAGCGAGCGAAGTACTACCGCTTGACGGCGGCCGGCCGCCGTCAGGTGCAAGCCGAACGTGACCGTTGGGCACGCCTGACCGAAGCGATCGGGCGCGTGCTCGACCCCGCCTGAAGGACCAGCCGATGACCTGGCGCCGTCCGTGGACTCCGCTGCGTCGCCTCCTGCTCTGGCGGGCGCAGGAGGATCTCGATCTGGACGACGAACTGGCGTTTCACCTGGCGGAGGAGACCAGGCTCAGGATCGATCGCGGCGCCTCGCCCGCGGATGCGGCGCGCGGCGCCCGCCTGGCGTTCGGAAACGTCACCGTCGCGAAGGAAGCCACGCGCGGCGTGTGGGTGTCCGGCGCGATGGAGCGACTGCGGCAGGATCTGCGATCGGGAGTCCGCATCGTAACAAACGCACCCGTCCTCCTGCTATCGGCAGTGACCCTGGTGGCGCTCGTGATCGGGGGCAACACCACCGTCTATTCCATTGCTCACGCCATCCTGAGCAAGCCCGCGCCAGGCATTCCTGCGGACAATCTGACGACACTGTCCTGGGTCCGGGATGATGGCTTCGTCGAACCCGAAACGACCTACGCGAACTATCTCGATCTGGCGGCGCACAGCCGGTCGCTCGGTCCGATGCTGGCGCAACAGTACCTTCGGGTTGCGCTCGGCCATGAAAACGGCAGTTATGGACTCTGGGCGGCGGCGGTCTCGACCAACTACTTCCAGACGCTCCGGGTCCCGATCCCGCTCGGACGCAGCTTCACAGAGGACGAGAATCAGAGTGCGACGTCCGGACTGGTCGTCGTGATCAGCGACCGCGCGTGGCGAGAGTACTTCGCCGCGGCATCGTCGGTGATTGGTGCGGCTGTGCTCGTGAATGGCATGCCGGGCACGATCATCGGCGTCACCGCTCCGGATTTTCGCGGCACCCAACTGGCGCCGTCAGTGGATGTGTGGGTCCCGATCGTCCCGTTTGCGCGAGCCACAAATGGCGCCCCGCTCTCAGGCCGGGGCACAGAGGCGGAGTTGCCGTTTGTCGGCAGCTTTGTCGGCGTTCTGGCGCAAGTGCGGAGAGATGCGTCGCTGACCCAGGCACGCGCCGAGCTCACGACGCTGTGGCAACGGCTGCAGGCGCAGTACGGGACCGTACCCCAAAATCGCTCGGTGCTGCTTCTTCCGTACGCAGCTACGGCTGGCGGCAATGGCCCGCTCTCCACCCAGGGCACGACGTTCCTGGCCATCTTCTCAGTGATCACAGTGCTCACATTGATGATCGTGTGCGCCAACGTGGCTAACCTCTTGCTCGGTCGCGCCACCGTGCGGCAACGCGAGTTGGCCTTGCGACAATCGCTGGGCGCATCCCGGATCCGCATAGTTCGGATGCTGCTGGCCGAGGGCCTCGTGATTGCAGTGCTGGCCTGCGTCGCGGCGTACATCTTTGCGCGGTGGATGTCGAGCGTCGTCGCCGGCCTCGTGACGCCCATGGTGCCACCGGCGGTGGCGCAGGTGATCACGCTGCCTGATTGGACCGTGGCGGGCTACGCCCTGATGCTGGCGCTCGGCAGCATGGTGTTCTTCACCCTCGCGCCTGCCGCGCGTGCGTGGAAGCAGCCATTGCTCCCATGGCTGAAGGCCGGCGAGCAGGGCGTCGCACCAGGACGTTCGCGCCTGTCGAGCGGCCTCGTCGTCCTGCAGCTGGCACTCGCCGTCCTGTTGATTACGAGCGCAGGCCTCGCGTCTCGCTCAATTGTCCTGTTTGCCACGACCGATCTCGGCTTCGACAGCAGGTCCATTCTTCTGGCCACTGTCAACACGGGTGGCGGCGCTGCCGACCCGCAAGCGAGCGCCACGTTACTGGAACGACTCCGAGTGCGACTGCAGGCTGTTCCCGGCATCGAAGGCGTGTCGTACTCATGGAGTGGTCAGCGCGCGAACGTTCGGGCCGACGCACTTGGAGCCGGGGCCGTGGGCGACTCCCTCGTCACCAACGTCAACTACATCGGTCCCGATTATCTGCGCGTGTACGGCGTGATGCCGCTTGCCGGCCGCGAGCTCGGGTTCGAGGACGGGCATGCGATCACGCCCGCCGTCGTCACGCAACGCCTCGCGCAACGACTGTGGCCTGGTCAGCCCGCAATCGGTCGGCGCCTGTTCGTGGGCCCGCAACGACAGAGAGAAGCGGAGATCGTCGGTGTCGCACCCGATGTGTACTTCAACGGCAATCGGCTCAACGGCAACCCGCAAACGGGGAACGTCTACGTGCTGCTTCCCTCGTCACAAGGGCTGCGCGATCCGGGTGAGAGGACGTTGTCCCTCCGATATCAGGGCCGGCTCGACGTCGTAGCGCCCGCGATCAGTCGGGCGATTCGTAACGAGGATCCTCGCGTGCCGCTGGTGAGACTGCGTACATACGAGGCGGAGCTCGAAGCAGACTTCTGGCCCGTCCGCGCGTTGATGACGCTGCTGACAATGTTTGCGCTGATGTCGCTGATCGTGGCGGTCGTCGGTCAATACGCCGTCATTGCGTTCGACATGCGCCGTCGTGTTCGTGAATTTGGCGTGCGCATCGCACTTGGGGCCTCGTCGCGCCAGATCCTGACGGCCGTGCTCACGGAAGGATTCCGCCTGACGGCGTTCGGGCTTGCGATCGGCTTTGGCTTGAGCGTCCTCACCGGCGCCGGTCTGAGCCGAGCACTTTACGGCATCACACCGACCGATCCTCTGACGTATGGGAGCGTCCTCCTGCTCCTGTCAGTGATCTCGCTAGCAGCCTGCTCTCTGCCTGCGGTACGCGCTTCGAGGGTGAATCCAATTTCGACCCTGAGACAAGAATGAGCACATGTTTGAGCTGGAAGAAAGCCCGTCCGCTGCATCGACGCTAGGCCGCGTCGCTCGAATCTTGCCCCGCGTCGGCCTGTCGCTGCTCTTCGTCGTCATCGGCTATACGAAGTTCAATGACGACCCAAACGGAGAGTGGTACCGGATTTTCGAACAAATCGGGATTGGGCAATGGTTTCGCTATGCGACGGGCATCATCCAAGTGGCTGGCGGCGCCTTGATGCTCTTCCGCCGCTCTCTGGTGATCGGTGCAGCCCTGTTGGCGTGCACGATGGTGGGCGCGGCGTGCGTCGATTTGTTTCTCCTCGGTTCGCCGCTGGTCATCGCCCCTCTGATGCTCCTCTTTTTGATCGCAGTGGTATGGGTCACCTCAGAATGAGATCCACGGCGTCAGCCATTCTAGTTGACAATCTACCCGAGCCATCCTAGGCTCTGGTAGAACGTCCACTAGAGTCATGCCAGACCCGCGCCCGATGCCGTTGCTCCAGGGCACCCTGGACATGCTGATCCTTCAGATGCTGGTTTTTGGTCCACGACACGGACACGGCATCGCGGTGTCGATCCAGCGCACATCGGACGATGACCTTCTCGTCGATCACGGCTCGTTATACCCCGCGCTCCAGCGGCTGGAGGACCAGGGCCTCATCAAGTCGACATGGGGAACTTCGGAGCTGAATCGCCGGGCGCGCTTCTATGAGCTGACGCGCAAAGGTCGCAAGAAGCTCACGTCTGAAACCGGGAAATGGGAGCGCATGGTCCGTGCGATCAGCCGCGTGCTGCAGCATCCGCAAGAGGAGGAAACCTGACATGTTCGGACGTCGGCGCCGGCGTCTGGATGAGGAAATCGAATCCCATCTCGCCGAGGAGACGGCAGACAACATCGCTCGCGGCATGGACGCCGTGACAGCGCGCCACGCCGCCCTGCGAACATTCGGAAACGTGGAGGCCGCCAAAGAGCAGCTCCGCGCTCTCGACCCGATGTACTGGCTCGACACACTGTGGCAGGACGTCCGCCTCGCCTGCCGGCAGATCGCGCGCCATCGATGGATCAGCCTGACCACGGTCGCCACGCTCACGGTCGGCATCGCGGTAAATGTCAGCGTGTTCAGTTTGCTGAATGGGTTGCTGCTGCGCGCCTGGGTGCACAGCGAGCCTGAGACCTTCGTCAGCGTTCTCCCACGCTTCAGCGGAGACTTTCGTCTTCGCCACTCCGACTACGCGTCGATGTCTCAACCCGACTACGTGAGATACCGTGACCTGGCCTCGTCGCTGGAGTCGCTGGCCGCGTATCGGCTGGTGACGGTCACGCTGAGCGATGCTGACTCCGGCAGCATCCGCGGAGGCCTGATCTCCTGCAATCTGTTCGACACGGTCAGGCCCGGGCCGCCGATTCTGGGCCGGTACCTCACCGCACGTGAATGTGTGATGCCGACGCAGGCGGCCGTGACGGTGCTTAGCGAGACGGTCTGGCGTGCGCGTTTCACTGCCGACTCACGCATAGTCGGGCGCATCGTCCATCTGAACCGCGTGCCCTTCACGGTTGTGGGTGTCGCGCCAGATTTCACGCTGTCTTTGACCAAGGGACCGGCGGATGCCGGAGCCGTCGTGTGGGTTCCC